>NZ_DALYMP010000016.1:0-1252 GCF_031975715.1 Moraxella sp. CTOTU46711 | reverse complement strand
TTGTCGAAGAGCGGAGCCAAATTCGCCCTGCAACGGCTGAGGAAAAGCAAGGATTGGCTTACAACGCTATTGCCGCCCAAGCGGACATCGAGCTTGCTTAATGGTTAACCCATAGCAAAATGGCGCTAATTTAGCATGCCATTTTCAATCAAAACAATGGAAAATTACGATGAACGAAATCTGTAAAATTGACGATATCATCCCCGAAACAGGCGTGTGTGCGTTGGTAAACGGCGAGCAAGTGGCTATCTTTCGTACCCAAAATGATGACGTTTTTGCCATGCACAACTTTGACCCTTTTAGCCAAGCCAATGTTATCTCTCGTGGACTACTTGGTAGCTGTGAAATTGATGGACAAAAGGTACGATATGTCGCATCACCCATGTACAAACAACGCTTTGACTTGGCAACAGGTAAATGCATTGATGATGAGCAAGTGGCGTTAAAATCCTACCCTGTGAGCGTGACCAATGGCGTGGTAATGATTTAGTCTTTATTAACTGTAAGGACAGATTGAATTTGCCCAAACCTCGCACAACACTCTCACAAACATAAAAAAGGCATCAAAACCGCATGCTTTTTTTATGTTTTAGGTGGTGACAAAAATAGAGGGTAAGCAATCATCTCCCCCCCCTGTGTCAGCATAGTTATTCTTCTCGCTACCCACTGAGTAACTGATGAACTTTGGCTACAATATGGCTACAATCTGTACAGTCTTATCATCCCTACAATGCTACAATGCTACAATGCGGCATACGTTAAAGTAGGCGCATTTAATTGATGATACAGCGATACCACATCGCCCATAATCATCACCGCAGGCGATGGCAGTTTAGCGTCATTTTGCAATGCTTGAATAGTGCTTAGCGTAGCCACCAAAACTTGCTCGTTAGGACGACTAACATTGGCAATAATCGCAAATGGTGTATCGGCTGATTTACCTGCTTGCATCAAGCCTTGAGTCAGTGACGGTAAGGTATTTAATCCCATATAAAATACCACCGTTTGATTATCAGTAAGTAGTTCAGCGAATTGCTCGTTAGGCGTATCAGTCTTTAAAAACCCAGTAACAAACTTCACCGACTGGGCATGGTCACGATGAGTGAGCGGAATGTTAACACTATTAGAGACTGCTAATGCTGTTGTAATGCCTGCAATCGACTCACAGGCTACACCAGCGCTAATCACGGTTTGCATTTCTTCACCGCCACGCCCAAAGATAAACGGGTCACCCGACTTTAAGCGTACAATA
>NZ_DALYMP010000015.1:0-18588 GCF_031975715.1 Moraxella sp. CTOTU46711 | reverse complement strand
AAAGCACATAAGTTACTTGAATCAGGCAAGTCAAAAGGCAAAATTGTACTAGAAAGCTTTTAAAACACACCTTGTAAAACCCATATTTTAAAACATATCTTGGACAAAAAAGCCCCTTAAAGTAACTCACCAAACGGCTAGCAGAACGAAAACTGCCAGCCGAAATCACTCATTTTGGCTATGCCAATATGCCAAACTCGACAACTAAAACGATATTCAATAAATTACTGCCACTAAGATGATGATAAGCGATGCCATCAGTATAGAGATGACAGAAATCAACGCAGCTTGGGTATATTGATGGTTCATACAGTTATTCCGACACGCTAATACGCTTTATGAATCTAATAAACTTTGCGTATAATTTTCGATACCCATCGAGGTCATTAGTTCCATCTGCGTTTCTAACCAATCAATGTGCTCTTCACTCCCATCTTTGAGTTTGACCAATAATTTGCGAGAGACAAAATCGCTTTTCTGCTCACATAAAGCAATCGCATTTTTGATGATATCAGTTTTTTGATACTCTAGTTGCAAATCACAACGCAAAATTTCAGCGACATTTTCACCGATTAAAATTTTGCCAAGTTCTTGCAAGTTTGGTAGACCATCTAGCATTAAGATACGCTCAATGAGGTCATCTGCCCATTTCATCTCATGAATCGACTGATGATACAATTTTTCATTGAGTTCACTTAGTCCCCAGTTTTTGGCGATACGCGCGTGTAAGAAATATTGGTTAATAGCAATCAGTGCTTGACCCAAAACTTGGTTTAGCGCTCTTAGAATTTCTTTATCGACTTGCATAATGTTTACCTTAGTTGCCTTATTGCTTGGTCGCCTTATTCAGAGATGTCACCGAGCTGAGATTGCAGATAATTGGCTAGTCCCATCATATCAATCAGTCTTAGCTGCTGCTCTAACCAATGCGCATGGTCTTCTTCAGTATCTACCAATTGTGCGACCAAAATCTCACGAGTTACATAGTCTTGCTCTTGCTCACAAAGCGCAATGCCGTCTTTGAGATGTTGACGAACTGCATACTCAAGCTGCAGATCGGCTTTTAGCATACTTGGCACATCATGACCGATGTTAATATCGGCAACTTTCATGTTGGGCGTGCCTTCTAGCATCAACACCCGATTGATTAAGGCACGCGCATGATCGCTTTCTTCTTCCATTTCATGATGCATACGCGTATGAAGTTTTAGATAATGCCATTCATGATACATTTGCGCATGAATAAAGTACTGGTCACGAGCCCCCAGTTCACCACTAATTAAGAAATTTAGATAATCAATAACAGCTTGGCTGCCTTTCATGGGTATATCCTTGAAAAATGAACAGAAACAAAGGTTGGGTATTATCTGAAATACTAAATTAAAGTGACGTTAAAAACAATTCACCGCAGCAAATAATTTACAATATTTGTCAGTCGCTCATTCATTGAGATTAATGAATAAGCTTGGGTGTGTACGCTAACAGCTCATTAGGCAACTTAATAAACTAGGCAACGTTAATATATTAGGCAACTTCAATAAATAGGTGCGTATAGTTATTGATGCTCTGCGCGTACTCTTCAAGATAACCTTCAATCATTGGCTGACAGCCGCCACAACAAGTAGCCACATCAAGCTCAGCTTGTAATGCCTCTAAGCTGTCATGACCTTGTTCAATGGCTGTTTTGATTTGACTTTCTTTGACGGCATTACAGATACACACAAACATACGCACCTCGTTGATAAATTTTCTTATATAATAATGATAATTATTCTTATTATCAATAAAAATTTTCTCAAAAAGGTTATTCACTGACAAACGCAATCTTGGTTAGCTTGTTTTCGCTCGCTGTTGCTAGGATTTGTGCGACGGTATCATATCGACTGTCTTTATCGACGCGTAGCTGAATGCTTGGGGTCTCGCTTAATTTGCCTTGTTCAGCAAAGCGTGTGTTTAATTGCGCCAAACTGATACTGGCATCATCCCAAAAAATTTTGCCATCTTTATCAATGCTTACTTGTATCACTTTGGGCGGGGCTTCATTGACTTGTGCCGAGGTTTTGGGCAAATTTAGCGGTACACTGGGATTGATTACCGTTGCCGTCACCAAAAAAATAATCATCAAGACTAGCATGATATCAATCAGCGGAATCAGATTGATTTCATTCATGCCTGTCGAAGCATCATCACCGAGTTGAAATGCCATAAGTTATTCCCTGTTTATATATTTATCTGTTTAGCGATGGGTCAAGGTTAGGCGTTTTTCAGCATTAATTCAGTGGCGTTAGTTTGTTGCTTGGGCTGCGAGCTGGTTTGCAAATGAGGTTGAGCGGCTAAACTAGTTTGCGTAACTTGGGTGGAAGAATTCATCAACACATTGGCAAGCAAGGTATGCGCCGTGTCATTCGCTTGGTGCATGGCTTTGCGATTGATTCGTACTATGACATTGTACATAATGACCGCAGGAATCGCTACCGCAAGCCCAAGCCCAGTCATAATCAAAGCCTCCCCAACCGGTCCTGCAACTTGACCGAGTCCTGCTTGACCTGATTTAGCAATACTATCTAAGGCATGAAAAATCCCCCACACAGTACCAAATAGCCCAATAAAAGGGGCAATGGCAGCGGTCGTGCCAAGGATATTTAAGCCCTGCTCACTGGCAAAACGGTAGCGATTGAGCTGTTGCAGTAGCTGCTGCTCAGTAACTAATTTTTGATTGTCTAGGGATAAGGTGGTGAGTTGAGATTGCTGTTGGGAAATTTGCTGGGTCAAATCTTGCGACACTGTTTTGGCAATTTTTTGGCTATTTAAGATACGTAAAATGCCTGTAATCCAAGACAGCATCGATAAAACAATTAACACAAAAAATAACGTCTTGGTCACTACATCTGTATATTGCCAGTAATTTGCAAAATCCATAATCATTCCTATAACACGATAAATATAAAAACTAACTTTAAATGTTAGTATAAATGATAATCATTATCAACAAAAATATTAAAAATTAGGTTTAATTTAACCAGCGACTGTATTAAACCACGTTAATTAAGCCACTTTAAAATATTAAGCAACTTTGATATCAAATGGCTTTAAAACCTCTAGTTGCTTTTTTATCTTCGCTTTGTGTTAGCTTTATATTAGTCAAAATAAAGTTTTGTCACATCGCCGCCTAAAATTTATAGATTAAATTTGCTCGCAGAGTACGGGGTTCACCAAACATAATCATAGCGGCATTCGGGCTTGTACCTGAATAGTAGGCTTTATCGGTTAAGTTTTTGACCGACAGACCCAACTGCCAATGGTTGGCACTATAGCCTGCTTCAACATCATATAAGGTATAGCTTGGTAAATCGACCTTAGATGAGCCACGCTGAGCATGATGTTGCCCTTCATAACGAGCGCCTGCTCCGACATACCAGCCCAAATGCGATGGCGCAAAATAGTATTGTGCGCTGACATTGAAGGCTTGTTTGGGTATATGGTTAATACGCTGACCGACAACATAATCGGATTTGTTAGCAGCTTGGGTGATTTTGGCGATGGGGATATAGCTATAGCCTGCGCTAACGTTCCAGTTGTCATTGACTGCTGAAGTCAGTTCAGCCTCAAAACCTTTGGTTTGTTGCTCGCCAACCGCCACATTATAAGTCTCTGTGCCATCACTATAACTTTCGCTGACGTTTTTGCGAGTCAAATCATAATAGCTCAGCGAGGCTTGGGTGCGCTCGTCTGGCGTTTGCAGTTTGACGCCAATTTCGTATTGTTCGCCTTTTTCTGGGTCAAGTAAATCACCATCTTTGCCCGCGTCCGTGGTCGCCAAAAATGCGGTGGCATAGCTGATATACGGCGCAATTTTGTCATTGACTTGATACATCAATGAGGCTGAGCCGGTGAAAGCATTGTTAGAATTTTTGACGGTAGTATCTTTTTTCACATCGTTGCTTTTGACATCTGACCAATCATGACGACCTGCCAAGTCGATAATCCAGTGAGAATTCACTTTGATGGTATCTTTGGCATATAGCCCCAGATACTGTAAATAATTTACACTGTGCTTGTCAGTGGTGGGCGTGGTATTGGTGATTTCGCCCACCCCATACACAGGGTTATTTAAGTTTAAGGGGCTGTAAGCATACACTTGTTGCTGATAATCACTACGCTCATGAAAGGCGTCTAACCCCACTGACACCGCGTGACTGACGTTACCCTGACTAAAGGTTTTGTCAAAACGATTGTCCATTGACACGATAGTGTCTTGCTTATCGAGCAAGCTTGACTGGCGTTTGATATTGCCAGTAGTGGTTATCGGCGATGTACCGCTTGCCAAAATCGCATCGGCATCGGCGACGCGTCTTGACAGCGCAAAGTTTTGCTTGAGACGCCAACCTAAGTCAAAATCATGGTTAAGCTGATAGCCGAGACGATATTGCTCATCTTGGACAGTATATGCTGGCTCACCAAAAAATAAACTTGATGGGTATGTTTTGTAGGCGTTATTTTGTAGCGGTAGCCCTTGTTGGCGGACGTACTCATGTTGTTGGTAACTTGCCAACAAAGTGACATCTGTGTTATCGCCGAGAGCAAAACGATAAGAAGGCGCTAGATAGTAATTTTTGAAATACACATAATCGGTGGGGTCATTTTGGTCAGAAACACGCCCATTGAGACGAAACGCCCCATCGGTTGAGCCATTGGGGGCATAGTTGATATCAAAGGCTGCTTGATAAAAATCGTTGCTGCCTGCGGAGAGTGTGAGATTTTTGAATGTTTCGTCTTTGGGTTTTTTGGTCGTTAAATTAACCACACCGCCCGGCATCATCTGCCCAAAGCCGACGCTATCCGGGCCTTTGACCACCTCGATTGATTCTAGCCCAGAGATATCCATACTATTTAAAAAATTGCTAGAAGTCGCTGTGCGCATCCCATCGACCAGGATTTGTGAGCTCGCTAATTGTCCGCGAATCGCAATATCATCCCAACCACGACGACCATACTGCCCTGTCGTTACCCCTGCTACGCCTTTAAGCGCATCGGCTAACGTAGTCGCTTGTTTTTGTTGCAGCTGATTTTGCGTGACAACGCTCACTGATTTTGCGCTATCAAACAATTTTTCATCCGATTTTAAAATAGTGGTCGCTTGGGTAGCAGCATACGGCGGACTGGCATCTTCTGCCCGAATAATAATGGTGTCAAGCGTGGTAACGGCAGGCTGTGGGTCATTGCCATTATCCGTTAAAGCCGCCGTATCCACTGCACTGGCAGTCGTATCCGTCTGGGCATAAGCCATGGTAGTGAATGTAGAAAATACACCGATGAATACCCTAGGCAATTGTCTTGATACCCCGCCAAACCTTGTGGTAGTAGGACGGGTAAAAAATTGGATTTTAGACATAAGCAAAGTGTCTCTGCAATATTTTGTGAAAATATTAAACCGCAATGGGCAATCCATCATGCTGATAGTTATCACCCATTGAGTTTAAAACTGATAACTTAGCGCTACTTTGACATTGCGCCCCATGGCTTTATCACCGGTATTGGATACGTGCTCATAGTAGTAGGCGTCTGTAAGGTTATACACGCCAGTATCCACGGTTAATTGCGGTAACGCGCTTGGGCGATAGCTACCAAATACATCATACGTGGTAAAACTTGGTAACTCAGCGACGGCAGTAGCGCTGGTGCGACGCGTTAAACCTTTGACATGGCGGATGGCACTTCCAAGGCTAAATCTGTCATTGATGTCATAATTAAAGCCAAGGTTTAACTGATCGCCTGAGTCTTTGTTGAGTTGGTAGCCTTGCTCGGTGTCGCTTTTGGCATGGGCATAGCCTGCATTCAAGCGCATATTATTTAGCCGATATTTTGCGCTCAGCTCGTAGCCTTTAACGGTAGTTTCGCCGGCATTGATGTAGCTAGCACATTGCCCGTCTGTCACTGAGTTGCCTGTGGTACAGTCAATGCCTGTTAAGCGGTCGATTTTATTGTCATACTGGGTATCAAAGACTTTGGCTGTCAGCGACATACTGTCTTGACTGTCAAACACCCCTTGAAAACGGCTACTGATACCCAGCTCTGCGTTGGCGCCTGTTTCTGCTTCGATGTCTTTATTGACGAAGGTTTGCCCAGATTGGTGAATGGTTTCTGGCAAGGGTGGTCCATTAAACAATTGGGTATAACTGGCAAATAAGCTGTGGTTTGGCGTCAGTTTAAATTCCCCTGCCAATGCGCCCGACAGCTGATTATAGTCGTCACTGCTTAAACGCTCTGACGGCTTATAATGGTCAAAGCGCACGCCAGGCGTCAGCGCAAATCGTCCCAATTCGATTCGGTCTTGTAAGTACACCCCTACGCTGGTAGCGTCTTCTGTGATATCACTACTCTCTAAGTTCGCTGATTTTTTATAGCCTTCTACCCCATAGTTGAGCGTATGTGTCAAAGCATGGTCACCGTGATGCTGCGTCAGTTGCTGTTTGATACTTGCCGTCATGCCATCGGTTTTGCCTGACGTGGCTATACGCATGGGGGTCGTTCCACGCAGTCCTTGCGACAGCGCTTCATTAGTCAAATGATAAATTTTGCTGTTTAGCTCAAAATTGCTATGCGGTTTATACTCATAGCCGAGTGCATAGGTTTCATTATTGGTATAGCCAGGATGAATATTAGCGGGTAAATTGGCTTGGTAGCCGATATTGGGGCGAAACGGATAGTTGCCGTCATTGTCATAGCTTTGGTAACTGGCAGTAATTTTGTGACCTTCTGCCGGCATCACATTGACTTTGGCTAGTATACTTTTGATAGTAATATCATCACCTTGGATGTGGTTGCTTTTGCCATCTTCGCCGCCATCGCTGTCACGCTCACTATAAGACACAATCATGTCCAACTGCTCATTGGGTTTGGCATAGGTCGTTAGACTTCGTTGAAATTGCTGATCGTTACTGGCATAGCCAAGTTTAACCTTTGCCCCCATTTTTTGATCAGGTAGTAGCAAGTCTTGTGCATCCACCGTGGTAAACGCCACACCGCCACCGATGGCATTATTGCCCAAAGTCACCGAGTTATTACCCACTGACACTTCAGTTGTTTTATACAAATCTGGGTCAAGTCCACTAATCCCGGCATGGTGAAAGCCGCGCGTTTCCGGTTGGCGCACCCCATCCACGGTGATTTTTAAGGCACTACCTGCATTGTCTGAGCCCAAACCGCGAATATAAATATGCTGATCCATCCCCGAAGTGCCACCGACATTCACCCCAGCAACCGTCGGTAAATATTGATTGAGTAAATCAGCTTGCTGTACCTTGACTGAGGTCTCATGGCGGACATTCTCAGTCTGTTTTGCTGGGATATATTGACGGGCATTAAAAGTAATGGTCTGCAAGGTAGTGACGGGTTCTGGCTCACTCGCTGTTGCCAACGGTGAATAAAGCGTGGTTAATACACACAGACTTAAATAGCGCAAAGCACCACACGGCGGTAAACTAGCATTGGCAGTATTCATAAAATCACTCAGATATATAAAAAAAGAGAAGCGTTACAAAGCAGCAAGAATAATAATATAAATGATAATCATTATCAATTAATTTTTCCAATTATTTCCCTTTTTTTCGAATGTCTAACGCTAGTTATCAATAAGTAACCAAGTAAAATCAGGCAACATCAAGCGAAGTTATAAAGTGGCTTAAAGTTCGCCCAATAATCCTTTCAACAATTTGTAACAATTTCACCCCGCTAAAATTTTGCTAATCTCTCCTAGACAGGAGCCACAATTGGTGCCTGCTTGGCAATGTTTGCCAACCTCAACGACGGTTTTACAGTGATATTTTTTTATTGTCTCAACAATGGTATTTTCACCCACTGACATACAAGAGCAAACAATCCGCCCTGTATCAATAAAACCCGTGGCAGGTTTGCCCATTAGTAGCCATTTACGCGTATGGCTATCGAGCGTTGTGCCAAATTGGCTATCTAGCCAGTTATTGGTAGGTAGCTTGTGCTCGTGGGTGCTCAAAAATACTAGCGCATGGACTTGCCCGTTTTGCAATATCGCAAGTCGTAAATCTTGGCTGGTGTTATCGGTATCAATATGTTGATAATGAATAATATCAAAGTTGTAGGCTTGCGCTGGTTGATTGAGCCATACACTTAACTGCTGTTGCCAATATTGTTTATCAAACCAAGTGGTCATGACCGCAGACTGACTATCAATGGCAAAAAAATACTGGCTACTGTTTGACTGGCGATTACGCACCCAATAAGTCATATCTGGCGATTCGAGCCAAGTTAGCAGGTTTTCATCACAATGTTTATCAATCAATAACCATCCAAATGCTTGCATGGTCCGTTTTTGCAGCCTGACAGGTTGGTGCTTGAGCTGCGGTTGCTGTGAAAAGGGGTCATGATGATTGCTGATAAGCTTACCGACACGCGCATTGGCGGCAAAGTGCTGATTCCAGTGCATGGGTATAAATACATCGCCTTGGCGTTGTTTTTCAGTCACATCCGCCCGCACTAAGATAGTACTATTGGGACTGTTAATTTGCACAAAATCGTTATTTTGTACACCCAAAGGTTTGGCGTCACTCGGGTGAATCGC
The DNA here is from genome assembly GCF_031975715.1 of Moraxella sp. CTOTU46711. NCBI lineage: Bacteria > Pseudomonadati > Pseudomonadota > Gammaproteobacteria > Moraxellales > Moraxellaceae > Moraxella > Moraxella sp. CTOTU46711. The sequence goes on along the minus strand of NZ_DALYMP010000015.1, from coordinate 9,992 downwards.
AACCAGTGGGTGCGGTAAATGCTGATTAAGCTGTGGGGCAATCCCTGTACGGGTCATGGTATGCCATTGGTCACGCGAGCGACCTGTGTTAAGCACCAGTGGATATTGCTCATCAGGCAATGACTTGGGTACCGCAGGATTAACGGTGACAAAATGCAGTTTTTGGGTATCGGTATAAGTTGTGCCGATAGTGGTGTGTGCGTCTTGTTTTTGTAGTCCAAAATAATGCGGTTGACCCCATTGAAACGGTGCCAAGTTATCATACTCGTTTTGGCTAATATTGGCTAAATGGCTGATATTAAAACTTCGACTATCTGTATTTTTTTCACCGCCATTGTTCTCGCCACTAAGCCGAGCGTGTTCAGCAAACACTTGCGATTCGTGAGTGTAATCAAAACCCACAAAACCCATTTTCTGTGCTACTTGGCTGACTATCCACCAGTCGGGCTTGGCATCAGCAAATGGGGTGACTAAGCGGCGTTGACGAGAGATACGGCGTTCGCTGTTGGTGACCGTGCCTGATTTTTCACTCCAGCCTTGCGCGGGCAAAGACACATGAGCAAAGTCGAGCGTGTCGCTGTCTTTTGAGCAGTCAGACACGATGACCAGTGGGCATTGCTGTAACGCCATGGCAAATTTGTCTGCTTCTGGCAGACTGACTACAGGATTGGTCGCCATAATCCAAATCGCTTTAATTTGCCCCTCCAAAATAGCATCGGCACATTGGGTTGCCTTGACACCATCTTTACCACTAATGCTAGTCGGTGCTTGCCAAAAGTTGGCTACCGTTTGACGATGGTCGCTGTTTTTGAGTTCAAAATGACTGGCTAGCAGATTGGCTAACGCCCCGACCTCTCGACCACCCATGGCATTGGGCTGTCCTGTAATTGAGAACGCCCCTGCCCCTTCATAACCCAGTTTGCCTGTATAAAGGTGGCAATTGATAATGCTATTGACCTTATCAGTGCCATTACTGGCTTGATTGACACCCATTGAGTAAAAACTCACGGTTTTCTTGGTAGTGGCAAACAATTGGTAAAACTTGGTTAAATCACTTTCGTTGACACCGCAGATTTTGGCAACTTTTTTAATCGTCCACCTGTCACTGGCTGCAAGCGCATCAGCAAGATTGTCACAATGCCTGAGATAATCGTGATTGGCATAGCCGTTTTGGTGCAAGTAATTGAGTAGTCCGACAAATAAATGGGTATCTGTGCCAGAGCGAATCGGCAAATGCAAGTCAGCAATCGCGGTGCTGTCAGTGGCTCGTGGGTCAATCACCACGATTTTTTTGTTGGGATTGGCTTGTTTGCTGGATTTTAACCGACCAAATAAAATCGGATGACACCACGCCATATTCGAACCGATAATGATAAATAGGTCGCTGTTTTCGATGTCTTCATAATTACAAGGCACAGTGTCCGAGCCAAATGCTCGCTTGTAGCCAGCCACCGCTGATGACATACACAGTCGAGAATTGGAGTCCAAATTATTGGTACCCAAAAAACCTTTAGTAAATTTGTTTGCCACGTAATAATCTTCGGTGAGCAGTTGCCCCGATACATATAGCATAACGCTGTCAGCGCCATATTCATCAATGGTCTGTTGCAATGATTTAGCAACAAAATCCGTGGCGGTATCCCAATCGACTGGCTCGCCATGAATCATCGGATGGGCCAAACGGCGGTCACGATCAAGCGTATCGCCCAACGCTTTGCCTTTGGAGCATAATTTGCCAAAGTTGGCAGGATGGGTGGGATCACCGTCAATGCTGACGTGTTGGGTATTCTCATCAATCGTCGCCAACACGCCACAGCCAACACCGCAATAGGCACAGGTGGTATTGACTTGGGTCAGGGGAGATTTTTGTGGTGCTAAATGTTGTATAGTTGTTGTCACACGTTAACCTTTTACTATTTTTAATTTCTACCAGTCAGATCAGCTCGCCAGCAACTCTTCACAAAACGCTTTGCCAAACAGTAATTTATCTTTGATGGCTGAAATATCTTGTTGATTTTGAATCAGTTCAAAAAACCAACCGCCCTCTTGTACATCACCATATAGCACTGCAGATAAAATACGGTTGTCTTTTACGGTGATTTTTTGGTAGATGCTATGGCTAGGGTCTTGATAAATCAATTGCTCGCAGTCGTGACTCACATCGATATCACCTGCCGAAAATAGCGCCACACCCGAGACCTTTAGTTTGGTTGCCGTTGGTTGTATGCTAAACACGGGCGAGGTGCTGCCTGGCTGCTTGTTTAAGGTATGTAGCAGAATATTGGCTTGCTCATACACAGGTGCGACGAGCCCAAATAGCTGGTTGTCAAACTGTACACACTCGCCAATCGCATACACGTCTGGGGTATAGGTTCGCATTTGGTTATCAACCAAAATCCCCCGCTCGCAAGTGATACCGACCTGTTGCGCAAGGGCAATATTGGGTCGCACGCCGACGGTCATGATAATGCAATCGCCGTCAATGGTTTTGGCAGGGATGGATGTGTCGACATTATCCGTGTAAGTCAGTCCAGTAACCTGGTTATCCTTATCCACGCAAATCGCTTGGGAGTTGGCGTTGAGCACAAACTCAATACCTTTGTTTTCAAAGTAAGTTTGCAGTAAATCGGCAGCGGTTTTATCCAGTTGACGATTGAGTAAATAGCCTGCCCCATGTACCACAGTGACTTTCGCTCCCTGTTGTACCAAAGCATTGGCAGCCTCAAGACCGAGTAACCCACCGCCGATAACCAGGCATTTTGGAGATTTTTTGCCATTATGATTGTTTTTTGCGATATCTAGCATAGCATCCACATCGGCTTTGGTACGAAAACCCATGACGCCTTTTGCGGTATGGTTGGGCAATGGCAAAATAAATGGCGTTGAACCTGTGGCAAATACCAATTTGTTATAGCCGATCGTTTCGCCGCTGTCGGTGATGACCTGATGAGCAGCAAGATTGATATCGCTAACAGTGCAACCTGTCTTTACAGTGATGTTATGGTTAGCGTACTCCTCTTGAGAAAATAGATAAATCTCAGCGAAGCGTTTTTCCCCTGCCAATACAGGCGATAGCATAATACGGTTATAGCCTGCATACGGCTCACTGTTGATAAGCGTGATAGTAAACTCATCTTGACTTTGTTCGCCTTGGCTATCAATCCCCAGTGCGCTGTGGGCATTCAGTCTGCTTTTGGCATACTGCATAGCAAAGCGTGTCCCTGCCATCCCTGCCCCTATGATAAGAATGTGTGTGTGTTGCATTGTTTGGCCGACCTTGCTTATCCGACTGTATATCTAATACTTTAAAATTTAGCACTTTAGAATCTAGCACTTTAAAATTTAATAATTCAAAATCTATGCCAACCGTTTTAAACCGTTGTTTTTTACTGTTTTTTATGGTGTTTTAAATTTTGGCTATTATTTGTCGGACAGTGTGATGGATGTTGACCACTCTTTGAATTTAACCTCTTTAACTATAGATGCCTGTTTGACGGTTTTTAGCCAATTGTTTCGCTATTCATTTGCATTATTCTTTTACCTTATCGATTACTTACCAAAATAGTGCAGTACAGCATCAAATTTTTATCATTTATGCTAATCGGTGAAAGTTTTATCACAGCAAAATAGCTAATTGATGGGTCATTCAAAAAAATTATTGTAAAAACAAAAGTTTATGATAATGGCATAAATATTGCTTTTGCCTTGTTACCGTGAACCATACAGGCTTACTTAAAGGAGAAGCAGATGCCCCAACGTTTACCGCTGTTTGCTATGAAATTACCCCGTATCAAGGTGTTACATTACACCTGGTTTGCTTTTTTCGTCACCTTTTTAATTTGGTTTGCTCATGTGGCATTGATGCCAACTATCAAACAATATTTTCATTTGAGCGATGGACAAGTCAAAGCGATCTTGATGCTCAATGTGGCTTTGACCATTCCTGCCCGTTTGCTAATCGGCGCGATGGTCGATAGATACGGCCCCAAGCGTTCATATAGTGCTGTGTTGTTGATTAGCGGTTTTTTGTGTTTTGTGTTTGCATTTGCCCAAAGTTTCCAAATGCTGGCGATTGGGCGGTTCTTGCTAGGCTTTGTCGGTGCAGGATTTGTGGTTGGGATTCGTTTGATTTCAGAATGGTTTCCTGTTAATGAAGTCGGCTCGGCAGAAGGGGTGTACGGCGGTTGGGGCAATTTTGGGGCGGCAGTAGCGTCGATGTCGATGCCGATTCTTGCCTTATTGTATGGCGGTGCAGATGGTTGGCGGTATGCGATTGCGACCACAGGCGTGATTGCGATTGTTTATTCGGTCATTTTTTATCGTGGTGTCAGTGATACACCCAAAGGCGCGACTTATTTTAAACCAAAAAAATCAGGCGGCTTAGAAGTATCAAACAAGGCAGACTTTTACTTTTACGCGGTGATGATTTTACCGGTTTATGCGATTTTGTTTTTGTTGGCGTGGCGTTTGTCACCTAGCGGATTAAAATTATTAACCGCTAATCAAACCATGCTGGCATATGCGGTGGTGGCGGTGCTTGTAGTCTATCAATATATCAAAATCTGGTCAGTCAATAAGCATTTATTTGATACATCTCGCCCTGCGGTAAATCCAGAATATGGTTATCAGTTTAAACAAGTGGCGATTTTGGACATGGCGTATTTGGCATGTTTTGGCTCTGAGTTGGCAGTAGTGTCGATGTTGCCGCAATTTTTTATTACCAACTATGGTGTATCGCATACTTTAGCAGGGTTGACTGCAGGCTGTTTTGCGGTGATGAATTTATTTGCTCGTCCTGGCGGTGGTTTTATGTCCGATGCGGTCGGTCGTCGTAAAGTATTGATGATTGCATTGGCAGGGCAAACGGTGGGTTATCTGCTAATGACGCAAATGACTAAGTTACCATTGGCGGGTGCAGTGGCAATCGTGCTGCTTACTTCTGTATTTGTGCAAGCAGCATGCGGTGCAGTGTACTCAGTGGTTCCGCTCATTCAACGCCGTATGACAGGGCAAATTGCTGGTATGGCGGGTGCGTATGGTAACGTAGGTGGGGTGTTGTTTTTGACTATTTTCTCTATGGTATCTCCAACAGGATTCTTTATTACCCTCGCGATTTTTGCAGGGATTGCCTTTATTGGTGCGACCTTCTTGAGCGAGCCACAAGGACATATGGTCGAGGTGCACGAAGATGGCACGATTGAGCGAATTGCGATAGCGTAATCGCTCACTAAATCCAACCAAAAAAACGGTCAACCAGTAGACAAGGAAGTCTAGTTAGTAAGGCAAAAAAGGGTGTATGCCCTTTTTTCATTTTTGCACAATGCGTAGCAACCGTGCTAGTAAGGAAAAACCCATGTCAAAAGCCATTCAGCAAAATCCCCCCAGTTTTCAATCCTTGCCGCAACTGCTGACCCGTGCGGCTAGTCATGCAGGGCGCAAAGCGGAAAATCAAGACACCTTGACGGTGCAAACGCTGGTGCCAACAAGGGATAGCAGCGCCACTCATCTTGCATGGCAAGTCACCGCTTTAGCTGACGGCGTCAGCAGCTGCGGACAGCCAAAGCTCGCCAGTCAATGGGTGATTGATACGCTGATCGACCAATTAACCATGCACCAAGCTGACATGGTGACAACCCCTGTTGCTAGCCCTGTTACTAGCGATTCATTGAATAACAACAGTGCCGAAACGCTGGCCCAAGTGCTCACCAAAAGCGTGCATATTATCAATGATTTTTTGTATTTTAGTGATCAACATGACAGCTTTGATTCAGCCTCGCAGCGGTATTTGCCCAAATTACTCTCAACCTTATCTGGGCTGCTGTTTACCGAGGCTCTATTATCCGAGCACGCGGCAGTGTTATTCCACACAGGTGACAGCCGTATCTATCGGCTACGACACAACAAACTGCGCGTACTCACCCAAGACCACAGACACAAACGAGGGCGAGACAAAGGCGCGTTAGCCGCTGCACTTGGCGCAGATGCCCAAGTAGAATTACAACTTGCCCAAATTGATGTGTTGCCCGAAGATGTATTTTTGATAATGACTGATGGTGTGTATGAATTTATCGGTGATGATGAATTGTTGTTACTCACCCAATCGGCATTGGGCAAATTGTTGGCGCTGGATAATTCCACCACCCTAGATTTAGAAGATTTGCCAGAGAACTTGTGCCAAGTGGCATTGGAAAATGGCAGTAACGACAATGTCAGTTGCGTGATGATAGCCGTCTTGCCAAAAGTTGCGAGAATTTTGGCGAATGCAGATTTTGACAAAGCTGACCTTGCCAAACATACAGACAGTCGTCATGCGGTTACCCGTTTACGCATTCCGCCTGTGCTGACGGTCAGTGACAAGCTTGATCATTTTACCATTGACCAAGTGGTGCAAAACACGCCACGCAGTAGCGTGTATTTGGCAACCGATAACACCGCTGACACAGGCGATAATCAGCGTATTATCAAAGTGCCATCTGCCTACTATGAAGACGATAGCGGATTTTTACGGCTGTTTTTAAAAGAAGAAAAAATAGGGTTAAGTCTCAATCACCCAAGCTTACTAAAATTTTACCCCAAGCCGATGAATAGCCAGTATCTGTACCATGTCACCGAATTTTTGCAAGGCATGAGCTTGCGTGAATTTATCGACACCCAGCCGCCGTTATCGGTTGCCCAAACCTTTGCTATTGTCAATCAAATCGGCATGGCGCTGCGAGCCATGCACCGTAATTATCTACTCCATCAAGATATCAAGCCCGAAAATATCATGCTGCTGCCATCGGGTCATATCAAACTCATTGACTTTGGTTCGGTTGGCTCGTTGCTCTTAAGAACTGGGCATACACCGCCTGTGGGCGATTTGCATTATATTGCCCCCGAATATTTTAGCGATGCACCAAAAGGGGTGTATTCCGATATTTTCTCGCTGGGTGTGGTGACTTATGAGATGCTGACAGGGCTACAGCCGTTTGATGTCGATACCTTGACCACTGCGATGACCGCACAAACCACCCAAAAACTGGCGTTCAAGAACGTGCGACAATTACGCACGGATTTACCATTTTGGGTCAATGACGTGCTGATTCGTGCGCTGCAAGCAGATAGCAACCGCCGCTATCAGAGCATTGGCGATTTTCTCACCGACCTTGACCCCAAAAGCCATGCCGATGATAAAGCCAAACAGCCGCTGATTGACAAACATCCTGTGCTATTTTGGCAACTGGTCAGTGGCATATTAACGGTGCTGTTGCTCATCACTTGGCTACTGGTTGCGTTAAATCACTAATAATGTGATTTATTTTTCTTAACAGACAATTAACCTACATTTTTTAACCCATTGAAATTTATAATAAATTTAAATATTGGCATAAAGTTTGCTTATATAACAGTATAGAAAAACTTGGGATAATACTCGCCAAAAGCCAATCATTATCCTAGTCAAAAAGCCAATGTTTCGTTAGAAAGGATAAATACATGAAAAATCTTATCGTCATCGGTAATGGCATGGTCGGGCACCACTTTATCGAAAAAGCGATTGAAAAACGCCTACACCAAACTTACCAAATCCATGTGTTTAGTGCTGAGAGTCGCCCTGCGTATGATCGTGTGTATTTGTCCAGTTACTTTGAACACAAAGACGCCAGTCAGCTTAATTTAGTGGATCTGACAAACTATGAGCAAGCAGGCATTACTTTGCATTTGGGTGAAGGCGTCGCAAGTTTTGATGCGCAAACCAAAACCCTTATCACCAGCAAGGGCAATACCTTAGAATTTGAAAAATTGGTGTTAGCAACAGGCTCGTATCCGTTCGTACCCCCCGTACAGGGCAATGACCATGCCCACTGCCATGTGTATCGCACCATTGATGACTTAGACGCCATCATCGCCACCGCTGCCAATTCTCGAGTACAGCGTGGCGTGGTTGTGGGTGGTGGTCTGCTCGGACTAGAAGCCGCAAAAGCCTTGGTTACTTTGGGGTTAACCACTTATGTGGTTGAGTTTGCCCCACAATTGATGGGCGTCCAGCTTGACGCTGCAGGTGGTGAGCTGCTGAAAAAGAAAATCGAAGACTTGGGCGTTACCGTTTTGACAGGCAAAAACACCCAACAAATCATCGATAACCATGACGATGACGCCAGTTTTTTAACCATGCAGTTTGCCGATGGTACGCTACTTGATACCGACTTGATTTTGTTTAGCGCAGGGATTCGTCCTCAAGATAGTCTTGCTCGCAGCTCTGGACTCAAGCTAGGTGAGCGTGGTGGTATCGTTATCAACGATACTTGCCAAACCAGTGTGCCAGACGTGTATGCCATTGGTGAATGTGCGTTATGGGACAATAAAATTTATGGGCTGGTCGCCCCAGGCTACACTATGGCAAGCGTGTGTGCGTCACAACTGGCAGGCGAGCATGACAGCCTATTTGACGGTGCCGATATGAGTACCAAACTCAAACTGATGGGCGTGGATGTCGGCAGTATCGGCGATGCTCATGGTAAAATCAAAGACAGCCAAAGCTATGTCTATCAAAACCCCAAAACAGGCGTGTACAAAAAATTGGTCACTACCCCAGACAGCAAACGCCTGCTCGGTGCGGTTCTAGTCGGGGATACCGAAGACTATAGCAATTTATTGCAACTGTTTTTAAATGGTATTGATTTACCGTTACACCCAGAAAGCTTGATTTTGCCAAACGTGGAAAAACCTGTGATGGGGGTGGATAATCTGCCCGATACCGCTACCCTATGCTCATGTTATAACGTCAGCAAAGGTCAAATCTGCTCGGCGATTGATAATGGAGCCCTCACGTATGAAGACATTAAAGTCTGTACCAAAGCCAGCACAGGCTGTGGCGGCTGTGCTCAAATCGTCAAAGATACCTTAGTGTCAGAACTTAAAAAGCGCGGTATCGAAGTCAAAAATCATATCTGCGAGCATTTTGCTTACTCTCGCCAAGAGTTGTATCACTTGGTGCGTGTCAGCAATATCCACACCTTTGAAGAGATGATTGAAAAACACGGACACGGTGATGGCTGTGAAATCTGTAAACCAACGGTTGGCTCTATTTTGGCGTCTTGCTGGAATGACTATATTCTTGATAAACCCCTGGTTGCGCTGCAAGACACCAATGACGCTTTCTTGGGGAATATCCAAAAAGATGGTACTTACTCAGTGGTACCGCGTATTGCGGGCGGTGAAATTACCGCCGAAAAACTCATCGTACTGGGCGAAGTGGCTCGGGATTTTGGACTTTACACCAAAATCACTGGTGGGCAACGTGTGGATTTATTTGGTGCACGTAGTGACCAATTGCCCGATATTTGGGAACGCTTGATTAATGCAGGTTTTGAAACAGGGCATGCCTATGGCAAGTCTTTGCGTACCGTCAAATCTTGCGTCGGTAGCACATGGTGTCGCTATGGGGTGGATGATAGCGTCGGCTTGGCCATCGAACTGGAAAACCGCTATAAAGGCTTACGCTCACCGCATAAAATCAAATTTGGGGTATCGGGGTGTACCCGTGAATGCGCTGAAGCCCAAGGCAAGGATATCGGTATTATCGCCACCGAAAACGGCTGGAACCTATACGTCTGTGGCAATGGCGGCATGCGTCCTAGACATGCTGAACTATTTGCCAGTGATTTGGACACAGCCACGCTGGTTAAATATATAGACCGTTTCTTAATGTTCTACATAAAAACAGGCGACCGCTTACAACGCACATCGGTATGGCGTGAGAAAATGGAAGGCGGGCTTGAGTACATTCAACAGGTGGTCATCAATGATAGTTTAGGTATTGCCGAAGAACTCGAAGCCCAAATGCAAGCGGATATTGACGCGTACCAATGCGAATGGAAAACCACTTTGTCTGACCCAGAACGTTTAAAACGCTTTAAGCACTTTATCAACAGTGACAAAGTCGATGACAACGTGGTATTTGTCGAAGAGCGGAGCCAAATTCGCCCTGCAACGGCTGAGGAAAAGCAAGGATT
>NZ_DALYMP010000014.1:0-38409 GCF_031975715.1 Moraxella sp. CTOTU46711 | reverse complement strand
CGTCAGCTCCCTATTCCAAAACACCCACCTTACATAAGTAAGTGGGTGTTTTTTTTGTCAAAATAACATGTAGTATTATGATGTTAGTTTTATTCTTTTTATATGCTGCATTAATAACCTACTTGTTACATAGCTTTACGTATTTTCACACTGTAGATTTTTAAATTCTATATACTGATTATATCAATGTCGATCCTTTTTTAACCTTAGGTGAACATTAGATATTTTCTAAAAAGTCACGAATAAAATTAAAGATCTAGGATACAAAAATGACACAAAAGCCCGTCAAGTCAGAGCCAAATATGAATACTCAGCAAGGAAATGCAGGCGAAACTCATCAGCAGGCTGATAATAATTCAACTAATTTAACCACGCAGCAGGGGATTGTTATTGCTGACAATCAGAATTCGCTAAAAGCGGGTCGTCGTGGACCTGCATTGCTAGAAGATTTTATTTTACGCGAGAAAATTACCCATTTTGACCATGAACGTATTCCTGAGCGTGTTGTACATGCGCGCGGCAGTGCAGCACATGGTTATTTTGAATTAACCAAATCCTTAGAGCAATTTACCACAGCTAAGGTATTAACAGAGGTGGGCAAACAAACCCCATTATTTGCTCGTTTTTCAACGGTAGCCGGTGGTGCGGGATCGATTGATACGCCGCGTGATATTCGCGGTTTTGCCGTCAAAATCTATACACAGGAAGGTAACTGGGATTTAGTGGGTAACAACACCCCCGTGTTCTTTATCCAAGATGCGATTAAATTTCCCGATATTATTCATGCTGTAAAAATGGAGCCTGATCGTGGTTTCCCACAAGCGGCATCAGCGCATGATACCTTTTATGATTTTATCTCGTTAAACCCTGAAACATTACATAACTACCTATGGGCGATGAGTGATCGCGCTATTCCTCGCAGTTTACGCATGATTGAGGGCTTTGGTATCCATAGCTATCGCTTTATTAATGCCCAAGGCGAAAGTGTTTTCTTCCGTTATCACTGGCGTCCACGTTTGCAGCTTCAATCACATGTGTGGGATGAAGCTGTGAAAGTTGCCGGTGCTGATCCAGACTATCATCGTCGTGATTTATTCGAAACCTTGTTTGAAAATGGTGACGAAGTTGTTTGGGACTTTGGTGTGCAGATCTTTACCCAAGAACAAGCAGAAAAATTCCCATTTGATCATTTAGATGCAACCAAATTAATTCCAGAAGAATTAGTCCCTGTTGAAATCGTGGGTAAAATGGTATTAAACCGTTATCCCGATAACTTCTTTGCTGAGACAGAGCAAGTGGCTTTCTGTCCAGCAAACATCGTATCAGGTATCGACTTTAGTAATGATCCATTGCTACAAGGTCGTTTATTTAGTTACCTTGATACCCAGTTGTCACGTTTGGGCTCACCAAATTTTGCGCAGTTGCCAATTAATGCACCAAAATGTCCATTCCATAATATGCAGCGTGATGGTCATATGCAGATGCAAATTCCCAAAGGTCGCGTTGCTTATGAACCACAAAGTTTAGAGCCAGAAAAACCGCGTGAAAATCCGTCAATTGGGTTTAAATCATTTGCAGAGGATTTAACTCAAAATAACGATGCGGTTAAAGGTCGTATCCGTGCAGAAAGCTTTGCAGACTTTTATAGTCAACCACGTATGTTCTATCGTAGTCAAACCCCCATTGAGCAGGCGCATATTGCTTCAGCGATTGTGTTTGAGCTTTCAAAAGTTGAGACACCCTATATCCGTGAACGCATGGTTGCGCAGCTATTAACGGTTGATGAAACATTGGGTAAACGCGTGGCCGATGGTTTAGGGATGAAACCAATGCCAAAACCGATTGAACCGACGGTTCCGGTGCAAGATTTGCCATTATCACCAGCTTTACAGTTGATTGGCAAAGCTAAACCAACGCTTGAAGGTCGTAAAGTCGCTATTTTAGTCGCAGATGATTCAAATGCAGAAATGCTTGAAAAATATAAAGCGGCGATTACCGCAGCCAAGGCAACCCCCTTTATTATAGCGCCAAAAATTAGCATTACGTTAAACAATGGTGAAACCATTGCAGCTGACGGTCAATTGGCGGGTTCGCCTTCTGTCTTGTTTGATGCAATCGTTAGTATCATTATGCCAGAGCAAGCGAAAAAACTAGCCAAAGTGAGTGAAGCGATTGCATGGTTTAAAGACGCGTATGCCCATCTAAAAGCGATTGCTTATTGCGGTGCGACGGATGAATTTATCCTAATTCCTCAGCACATTGAGAAAGATGCCAGTGTGGTGGCTTTAAAGGAAATAGATACCTTTATTGAGAAGGCCAAATCGCGTGAATGGGATCGTGAGCCTAATGTGCGTGATTTAGCATAACTCATCAACCTAGCAACAAAAAAGCTAGCTTAATAATAAGCTAGCTTTTTATTTATTTGGCGGAAACGGAGGGATTCGAACCCTCGATACGCTATTAACGTATACACACTTTCCAGGCGTGCGCTTTCGACCACTCAGCCACGTTTCCAATCGAGTTGCAACTCCAAAATATAGGGAATCGCAAAACGGACGCCTATTTTACCCAAAATAATGCCAAATGTCATGTATAATTAATCAATTTTCATCGATGGCTAGAGTTGGTAAGTTATAGCGTATGAGTTGTTATCAGCGTTTTTCCCACAAATCACTGTTACAGACACTAGTAGCGATGGGTTTATCCGTATTGCCCTTATGGGCACATTCAAGCAGCTCTTTAGATTATCGTAAACAGCATCTCAATCAATGCGGCAATACCTATGCTAACCAACAAAGTCCGCAGCCACTCTCCAATCAACCACTTGAGATTTATTATCTATGTCTAAATGGCTTTGCTGTGGGCTATTCGTCACTCAGTAAAACCGCTTTGTGGTCAGCGGAGTATTTGACGCGAGCGCGTATTGAAAAAGCGAGTGAACTATCTAGGGTTGATAATTTTCACGAGGAAAGTCAGCTGCCTAATCGGGTTAAAGGCTATTTAGCTGATTATCGTAACGTACCTTATGACCGTGGGCATCTAGCGCCGAATGCAGATATGAGTACGCTTGAATCACAATATGACAGTTTTAGCCTTGCCAACATTGTACCGCAAAATCCTATCAATAATCGTAGCACTTGGCGAGACATTGAGTCCCGTACCCGTTATTTAGCGATTAAACACAACCGTATCTACGTGGTGACAGGGGTGGCTTTTATCAGTAATCGGGTTAAGAAAATCAATAACAATATATTAGTACCCAGTCATCTATATAAAGCGATTTATATTCCAAGTCTACAACAAGCAGGGGTCTATTTTGTACCTAATGATGATAGTCAGCGAGTGGAAATCATTAGTCTGGATGAACTTGCGGTAAGAATAGGCGTGGACGCCATGCCAGGGCTGTCAGGGAAGGTACAAAAAACGGCAATGACGCTGCCTATTGATGACTATTCACTAGCTACAAAAAATAAAAACACCCCAAAATCAGAGCCCGATAACCAACAAATTTTATTAGTCTTAGTTAATTTAGTCTTGACCATTTTTGAATGGATAATCAGCCTATTTAAGTCCTAAAATGGTAATTATACACAAATGACTGATTAGTCAGTTTGCGCTTTTGAAACTTTTTTTAAAAATAATTATTTAAAAATCAATAATTTAAAATAAAAAAAATGAGAAATTTTGCCTTGTAAGGATGTAGAAAACTATTAGTAACTTTTGTGTATTAAAAAATATCTTTACCTCAAAACCATTTTGGCTATAATGATTGTTAATGGCACTGCATCTCACTTCCCTTACTTTTTTGCAGTGCGCTACAGAAGGAACTGTTATGAAAATTTCTCTTAAATCAATCAGCGTTGGTGTTGCTCTTTCTACTTTAAGTGTTGCTGCTATGGCTGCCGATCCAATCGTGGGTACTTGGCAAACTTATGAAGACAACCAACCAAAAGCCCAAGTTCAAATCTCACAAACAGGTAGTACTTTCACCGGTAAAATCGTTGCAGGTAATACTGAAAAAGCAAAATCTTTTGTTGGTAAAACTGTGTTAACAGGCGTTAAAGCAGCGGGTAATGGCAAATATGCGGGTAAAGCAAAAGACCCACGTTGGGGCTTTGGGTTAGGCGCAAATATTTCAGTAAGTGGTTCAACCTTGACTTTATCTGTTCCAGTCAAAGGCAGCCAAACTTGGAAAAAAATTAAATAATTGCTACTGATTTGAAATATCAGAAAAGCTAGATATGACTATCTAGCTTTTTTATTTGTCCAATCGCAAGTTTTCTAGAGTCTTTTGGTATGATTATATAAAAAAATAGGCTGATTGAATCAGCCTATGTTTACCATTCTTTGTCTATTCGATACGTTCGCCATGTACAGCCAAATCAAGACCGGTGTATTCATCTTCATCAGTGACACGTAAGCCCATGGTTAATTGAATCACTTTAGCAATAATGAAAGTCACAATCGCGCAGTAGATGATAACCGCAAACACGCCTTCCAATTGCACCCAAACTTGACCCATAGTCGATAAAGCCAGTGGTTTGCCAGTGATAGCAGGACTCACAAAGACACCTGTCAATATGGCACCGACGATGCCACCAACGCCATGCAATCCAAACGCATCCAAGCTATCATCAATTTTTAACAGACGTTTGAGATAGTTGACTGCATAAAAGCAAACCAATGAGGTGATGATGCCAATCGCTAATGCGCCTGCTACCGTCACAAAACCTGCCGCTGGGGTGATACCGACTAAACCCGCCACTGCGCCTGATGCACCGCCCAGTACAGAGGCTTTACCACGGACTAATTTTTCGATAGCAAACCAAGTCAATGCCCCTGCCGCTGCCGCTACTTGCGTGACGAGTAACGCATTACCTGCCAACGCATTTGCCGCCAACGCACTACCGCCATTGAAGCCAAACCAACCTACCCAAATTAAACCCGTACCAATTAACGTCAAAGCCAAGTTTGAAGGTGCCATTGGGTCACGGTTATAGCCATTACGTTTACCTAAAACAGCCGCTAACACAATGCCTGCCACACCGGCATTAATGTGCACGACCGTACCGCCTGCAAAGTCTAGCGCACCATCTGCCATCAACCAGCCACCGCCCCAAACCCAGTGGCAAATCGGTGCATACACCAATAATACCCAAAAGGCAGTAAACACCATGAAGCTACTAAATTTGATACGTTCAGCAATTGAACCTGCTAAGATTGCTACAGTGATAATGGCAAAGGTCATTTGAAAAGTGACAAATAACAGGGTGGGTACGGTACCCGTTAAATCACCAAGCCCTATATTAGATAACAATGCATTATCAAAACCGCCAACAAATTGATTAAAATCGCTGCTACCAAACGCCAGCGAATAACCCAACACAATCCAAACAATAGATACTAATGCGGTGGCACCATAACTGTGTGCCATCGTCCCTAAAATATTCTTTTTGCGCACCATGCCTGAGTAAAACAATGCCAAACCTGGAATAGTCATTAGGAGCACTAATGCAGTCGAAATTAAAACCCAAGCGGTGTCGCCTGAATTTAGCGTAGGCGTATCAGCAGCATGAGCTACCAATGGAGATAACAACAATAACGATAAAATTGATTTAGTAGATACTAGTGGCTGTGAAAATTTGGCAAAAGCTGCCCTTGTAATGACGGCATTCATCGTAACCCCCTTAAAATTATTTGAGATAGTCGTTAAGCTGCTTGATAGGTCTGCGTTAATGTTTTAAAGGATGGTCGACTTTAAAAGTTAACAAGCCCTGCGGCAACGACAGTCATGATAGTGTTAGATAGCATTAGCGCCCGTTTCACCCGTACGGATACGAATCACTTGTTCTAATGGTGATACAAAGATTTTGCCATCACCGATTTTGCCCGTGCTAGCCACGCGAGTGATAGCTTCAATTGCTGCGTCAACCATTTCGTCAGTCACCGCAATTTCTAATTTAACTTTCGGCAGGAAATCAACCACATACTCAGCACCACGATACAATTCAGTATGACCTTTTTGACGACCAAAACCTTTTACTTCGGTAACAGTGATACCTTGAACGCCAATCTCAGAGAGTGACTCACGCACATCGTCTAGTTTGAACGGTTTTAAGATAGCCGTAATTAATTTCATAATAATTTCCTTTTAAGTGCCGCTTATGGTTGGGTTAGTTACTATCTGCTGTAGTGGCTTAATAGCGGTTACCCTAAACAGCATTCGTAAAGCATGTTGAAAATGGTAGTTTCGATAATTCAAAAGCTATGCCAACTTTCAGAAATGTCCTATTTTTAAGGGGGTAAAAAATACAACTTATTGAAAATAAAGCAAAAACTTTTTTGTGGTTTCAATGCGACCATCACATAGAAAGCGTAATTTTATTATAACGAAAAAATAAAAATTCCTCTAATGTAAATCAGTTATTGCACCAAAAAGGTTATTTGAGTGCCATTAACGATTTTGTAGATAATTTTTAGAATTATTTTAATAATTGGCGATAAAAACAAAATAATTGCACCAAAAAAGTGCATTTTACTGCCTAAAATCGTTAAATCTGTTGGGTAAGACAGATAAAAAGTATAACCTCATCACAAAAATCATGGCATTTAAATCGTCTTTTATTGCGGTCATTACAAAACATGAAAACTCACATTTAATCGCAAAACTTTTTGTCATAAAATGGTATGATAGAAAACGTTTTTAGCTTATGCGGCAAGTATTGTTACTGCCTTAGTTAGCGGTACCCTTATTTAAGTGTTACAAGTCTAAGTGTTACAAGGAATTCTCGTGAGCCAACTCTCTGCCACTCAATCAGCCGTTTCACCTGCTTCAACCAACCAAAGCATGCCATCATCATCGAGCATGATTCAACGTGGCAATGGATTACAAGTGGTGGTTGGACTTGGCAAATCAGGCTTGTCGGCAGTCAACTATTTACACGCGCTTGGCTACCCCGTAGCTGTCACCGATGCCGGTCTTCCCAAACTTGCCGAGCATTTGCCAACCGATATAGTGACCAAGTTTGGGGCAATAGATGGCGAGCTGTTGGCAGTGGCAGATCGCATTATCATCAGTCCTGGTATTGACCCTTATTTGCCGGTGTTTGATGGCGCACGTGCGAAAAAAATTGCGATTGTCAGTGATATTCAATTGTTTCATGAAGTAGCTAAACAGCGACATATTCCGATTATTGCAATTACCGGCTCTAATGCCAAAAGCACTGTCACCACCCTGGTTGGCGAGATGGTCAAAAATGCGGGGTTTAAAGTCGGTGTCGGTGGTAACTTGGGAACGCCCGCGCTTGATTTGCTACTTGAGCCCATACAGATGGCGGTGCTTGAGTTATCCAGTTTTCAACTACAGACCACCACCAATTTGACCGCCAAAGTAGCCACCGTGCTTAACATGTCGCCTGACCATCTAGATCGCCATGGCAATATGCTCGGCTATCACCAAGCCAAACACCGAATCTTCCAAGGCGTGCAATCCATTGTGGTCAACCGCGAGGACTTGCTTAGTCGCCCGTTGGTAGCCGATGATATGCCCACCATTAGCTTTGGTAGTAACGCACCGGATATCAATCAGTACGGATTGATAAAAGATAGCGATGGTGAAATCTGGCTAGCACGGGGTCGCGAGCGGTTGCTCAATGAAAAAGACGTGCCGATCAAAGGTGAACATAACTTGATGAATGCGCTGTCAGCCTTAGCAATTGGTGAACTAGCAGGTCTGCCGCTAGAGAGTATGTTAACAACATTAAAAAACTTTGTCGGGCTGCCACATCGCTGTGAATTTATCACAACCACCCATCAGCTTGATTGTTTTGACGACTCTAAAGGCACCAATATTGGCTCGACCATCGCCGCAATTTTGGGACTAGGTAAAGTATATGCACCCAAAGGCAAAAAACTCGCTGTGATTTTGGGCGGGCAAGGTAAAGGTCAAAACTTTGCTGAACTGGCAAAACCCCTGATGGATTATGCGCAAGTGGTATACTTTATCGGTGAAGATGCCGATAAAATCGCGGCTGATTTAGCATCGGCGGGTCTAGATAATCACAATCCTGCAGGGATTGTGTTAACCCAATGCCAAACCCTGGAACAAGCGGTCAATCAGGCTTGGCAAGACCAGCCAACATTCCCTGCTTTAGGCGTATTATTGCTATCACCCGCTTGTGCAAGTTTTGATCAGTTTAGTGGCTATGTGGAACGTGGACAAGCTTTTCAACGCTTAGTCAAACCACAATAATCATTCGCTAGTGTATTTTTAATATTTAGGTTGTGTTATGCCCGCGCCCCATTCGACTTCTTCATCATTTTCTTCATCCCTCTCAGCTAACAGCGTTTCTACTAAGAAAAGCCGCCAGTGGATTCCGCCCATCAATTCGGTGCTATTAACTACAGTAGCAACCATTATGGTATTTAGTCTTTTGATGGTGGCGTCCGCGTCAATACCTTTTGCACAAACCAAAAAACTGGGTGATTTTTACTTTTTTTATCACCAATTAGCGTACATGGGAATCGGTGCAGTTCTTGGTTTACTGGTGTATTTTATCCCACTTCGCAAGACGTTTCGCTTAGATTTTATTATGTATGCGCTGCTGGCTTGTCTGTTGCTGATTATTTATACCCTAATCGGTGGGTCAGTGATTAACGGTAGTAAACGCTGGATTGAATTGGGTGGTATCAATTTTCAGCCCTCCGAATTGGCAAAATTGTTGATGATTTTGTACACCTCAGATTATCTGGTGCGCCGATCAGAAGAAATTCGCAACCATTGGAAAGGCTTTTTGCGTCTAACACTGATAGCCATGGGGCTGATCTTATTTATCATGTTGCAGCCTGACTTCGGCTCAGTGGTGATTATTGCGACCTGTATTGCGGCGATGATTTTTGTCGGCGGGTTACCCATGCGCCAGTTTTTTATCATCATGGGTGCCATGTTTTTGGCAGGCACCATGGCGATTATGGGGGCAAGTTACCGACTAAAACGGGTAACCTCGTTTTTAGATCCGTTTGATGACTTAAAAAATAGTGACTATCAGTTAGGTCGCAGTATTGTAGCCTTTGCCCGCGGT
Organism: Moraxella sp. CTOTU46711; assembly: GCF_031975715.1. Lineage (NCBI taxonomy): Bacteria > Pseudomonadati > Pseudomonadota > Gammaproteobacteria > Moraxellales > Moraxellaceae > Moraxella > Moraxella sp. CTOTU46711. The sequence continues at coordinate 29,329 of NZ_DALYMP010000014.1, read as the reverse complement.
GAATGGTTTGGTGTCGGTTATGGGGAGAGTATCCAAAAACTCTCCCATTTACCGGAGGCGCATACCGACTTTTTACTAGCGATTACCGGTGAAGAGTTAGGCTTAGTGGGTGTGTCGTTTTTACTGGTGTTACAAATTATTTTGGTCACTACGGTTATGCGCATTAGCTACCAAGCGCTAGCACGGCACCAAACTCGCTTAAGCTATTTTGCGTTTGGGGTTGGGATTTTGTTCTTTGGGCAAATTTTCGTCAATGCCGGCATGACCATGGGGATGCTACCTACCAAAGGATTAACCATGCCATTTTTTAGCTATGGGGGTTCTTCTATGGTGGTTAATCTGATTATCGTCGGATTGTTGATGCGAATTATCAAAGAAAGCCCAACAATTCCTGCCAATCAATGTCGTTATTATTAATGGGTTGCCAAAAGATTTTGTAAGCTATCGACTTCAATACGCTGTTTGCCTTGCAGCGGCGTATGATTCCATTGGCAAACTGCCTGCTCGAGCATCGTGGTTGGTTTATCCATATCAATCGGCGGCTGTTGTAATAATTGTAGTGCGGTCTTAATAAGTTGTGGGGCAGGGTAGGATTCAATCGGCTCTGCGAGCGTTTGTTTAGACAGTTTTTGCCCTTGAGCATTCACCAAAATGGGTAAGTGATAGTAGTGTTGGTTAGGGGGAAAATTTAAATACTCTGCAATGACCAGTTGCGGTATCGTCAATGGCAATATATCTAGACCCCGCACGATTTGATTGACACTCTGTAGCGCATCATCAATTACCACCGCGAGCATATAATTAATCATGCCTTTGTTGGCGGTTGGCGTATTTGAGAAAGACCGCCCAATGCGCCGCCTTCTGACCACAATATCACCCTGTTCTCGTTGCGGATTGCCCAAAATCACCCCTTGCAGCTGATCGAAAAAAAGCATTGGGTTATCTGGCATTACTAAGCGAATGGCATGATCGCGCGATAGCCGCTTATGGACACAGATTCTAGGATAAGGGTATTGGGTATTGGGGTGGGCGAGTTGATAAGTTTGCAGTGATTTACGACTGCAATCACAGCCATAACTTACTGCTTTTAGTTGCTCATCCAATAACGCGTGATACGTGTCTAGGTGTTGCGACTGGTAACGAACGTTACCATCCCAGTGCAAGCCTAATCGATCCAAATCTGCTAAAATCAAATCGCTAAATTTTGGATGACAGCGCTCAGTATCGGTATCTTCAATGCGTACTAGCCACTTGCCTTGCGCTTGCTTAGCGATACAGTAACTGGCAATCGCAGTCACCAGTGACCCCAAATGCAAAGCTCCCGTCGGAGAGGGAGCAAAGCGACCAATAACAGGAAATGTTGATAAATTAAGCATGACCCCATGCTTGTTTTTCTTTAATCTCTGATAGGGTTTTGCAATCGATACATTGGGTTGCGGTTGGACGGGCTTCTAAACGACGCAAACCAATCTCTACACCACAAGTCTCACAAAAACCGTAGTCGCCACTATCAATCTCAGCAATCGATTTATCAATCTTGCGAATCAGTTTACGCTCACGGTCACGCGTGCGCAGAGCCAACGCAAACTCTTCTTCTTGGGTGGCGCGGTCATTAATATCAGGCATCGCCGTTGATTCATCTTGAATATAAGATTTGGTTGATTCAGCTTCACTAATTAACTGCTCTTTCCAATCTAATAAAATTTTTCTAAAATGCGCAAGTTGTGCGTCATTCATATATTCTTCTTCAGCCGCTGGCTGATATGGGGTAAAGCTTAATTCACGTTCATTTTGGGCAGATGCCATAGCTAATTCCTTTAAAAACCGATAGTGATACAATTTTAAGTTTACAATTTCATTACGAGTTCAGCACTTAAGCCAATGACATCATGTTATTAACACTTTAAACACTGCAATTCGCCAGTATATGAAATCAAACTAAAATAAACGCTAAAACCTTAATAAACAAGCTAACCAAACTTTCACGACATTAAGTTTATAAACATAAGTTCAACAACCATGAAAAATTAGTCAGATAGTATCTGTTCTTTTGATACCAGTTGCAAGTAACCCATTGTTATATAAATTTATCCAACGTAAACCAGGGGTAATTTCGTCAATGGTATAGTCTTTACACAAGGGTTTAAACTGTACGCTAGTCGATGGGCAGCCGAACACAGATGTCCCATAATTAATCTTATGCATTTCTTGGTGAATATGACCGACGAATATAGCTTTAATGCGGTCTAGATACGGCATTACAACTTCCCAAAAACGGTCCGCATTGATTAGGGTGTATTCATCAAGCCATGTGGAATCGATTAATACCATCGGATGATGACAAAAAATTGCACAAGGGCGATTGGCGTTCGCTAACTGTTGCGCCAGCCACCGCAATGACTGCTCGTCAATTTTGCCATGACTGTGCCCCTCACAAGAGGAGTCTAATAACAATAAGTCCCAATAATCGGTGGCAATACTATAGCAGTTTTGCAGGCGAGTATCTGCTTTGACAGGCAAATGACGGCGCTGGGCAAAAGGTAGATGATTATCAAGCTCTAGGGTCACATCATGATTGCCTGGGATGGCTATAAATGGAATGTTGACGTCGTCTAAGGTTGCAAATAAACGGTCATAATTTTGTGGGGTAGGTTCATGACATAAATCGCCCGTCAGTACCAACAAATCAACATTATCGCGCTGTTGTCGGACCAATGATAATACCGACTCAAATGTGTCTGCGGTATTAACGCCATTCATTAACTTATTAGGGTCATCAAAGAGATGCAGATCACTTAATTCAATGATTGAAAAATAATCGGCATGGTGTTGTGATATCGAACTTGGCAGTAACGTCACTCAGTTATCCTTAGAATAATGACGGTAATCGTGGCAGTACAACTTTATCAAACAACGGTTAATTGACTTAAGTCAATCAAATAAGGCATGTTTTATATCACAAATGCTCATAATTGACAAACACAATAACAAAATAATTGTTGGCAGAGCCTGATTCTAAGCATTCGATAAAAAAAGGTGACTATTGGCAGCGCTGACAAACACCTGAAAGCTCAATAATACTTGACTGAGTGGCAAAATTGGTCGATTGCTCAACCTCAGTTAGCATGGTTTGGATAGATGGGTGGCTAAACTCTTGCACCTCGCCACAGCATCGACAGACCAAAAAAGCGGCAACATGGCGATCGGCGGGCTGAGAACAAGCAAAAAATGCCTTGCTGGAATTTAACTGATGAACCAAGCCATGCCTAAGCAAAAACTCCAAACTACGGTATACAGTTGGCGGTGCGACGACTTTTTCGCTCGCTGCTTGCAGTAAATCCAATAATTCATACGCCCCAATAGGCTGCGCGGCAAGTAGAATCAAACGATACACTTGCTCTCGTAGCGCAGTAAAACGTAAACCTTGCGCTTGGCAATCTTGTTTTATCTGAGCAATCTGTGCTTCAATCTGCTCCGCCGTCATTTGTGGCATACACATGGACATAGATAGGTGGCGACAATTTGCGTCGTAACTATTGGCTGATTGAATAGAACTTCCAGTTGATTGAATAAAACGTTGGGTCATATCAAATAAAATCATCAATAACTATCAAATTACTTTAGCATGAAAACCGCATAATTTGTCTGATAAATTAGCGATTCGGCTATAAAACTACCCGACAATATAACAAGCCTAATAACACACTATTCATAATGACTGTCGATTAACGTCAGCATAGATAAAACAACCTTTAGCCAAATTTTTAATCAAGATTCTGCTATACTACTTTCATCATTCCTGCCCACAATCAGCTAGCCCTTATTTTGCTATGTCAAAACCTGCCAAGCCATTTAACCCACAGTCTATCCAACAATCCATCAACAAGCAGTCGTGGCTGATACTTGGGCTGGTTGCCATCGGTATTGTATTAGATGTTTGGCAAGGCAATAGCCAGTATGCGGTGAGTAAAAATCTGCTAGCAGGTAGTGTGCTAGGGTGGGTGAGTCAAATCATCTTTGCTAAAATTTCCCTGAGCAAATCGGGCTATCAGCAGCGTCGTCAAATTGTTCATCATTTTTACCAAGCCCATATGGCAAAATGGGTGTTGACCATTGTTGGGTTTGCACTGATTTTTCTGCTGTTAAAACCGCTAAACGCCATTGCGGTATTCGCGGGCTATATAATTTTGCAAATGAGTTACCTCATTATCACTTACCGAAATCCTTGGTAAAAAAAGGCTATTTACAATTATTTGGTAATAACAGAAATAACCTAAACTAAATCACAAATAAATCCATTTAATCCTTTACAAAAAGGTAACAGTTGAATTAATATAGTGAAAATTTTTTAAAGGTGCGATTGCGCAGCGCTAATTGGCTAAAAAGAATTAGTTTTCAAGCAATTGCATATATGTTTTACTGATGACCCACTTATTTGAGTCAAGCAAAACACAGTAGGTCGATAGCCTATATTATTACGTTGATAAACAATCCGTTTATTCACGGTTCATCACCTTAGTTAAGCAGATTGCTTAAACGCCTCGATGTGCCTTTGACGTCATGTTTGCACTTCTCATTGAGTATCATCAGCTCAGTTAGATACGATTATAGTGTTAAGTTACAAATTTTTGTGATTAGACAAAATATCTGACGCTAACTCCCTCTATTATCAGCTCAATATAAAAAAGAAGTTAAGATTATGGCAGAAGCAAACGCAGAAATTACTTCAAATGAGTATATCAATCACCACTTGACAAACTGGACTTTCGGTAATCACCCAACAGAAGGTTGGATAGTTGCCGAAACCAAACAGCAAGCTTCTGAAATGGGTTTCAATGCGATTCATTTAGACTCAATGCTGTGGTCGATTGGTTTAGGGGTGCTTTTTTGTGCCATTTTTTATATGGTGGCAAAAAAAGCAACCTCGGGTGTACCCGGCAAAATGCAAGCTTTTATTGAAATGATTGTGGAGTTTGTTGATAGTAACGTTCGTGATACTTATCATGGCACATCAAAGGTTATTGCGCCATTAGCACTGACTATTTTTGTGTGGATTTTCTTGATGAACTTCATGGATCTTCTGCCAGTTGATTATTTGCCTGTCATTGCACAAAAAATTGGTGGTCTGCTAGGACATAACCCACACCATGTTTACATGAAAGTCGTACCAAGTACCGACCCAAATGTGACGCTTGGTATGTCGTTCTCAGTATTTGCACTGATCATTTTTTATAGTATTAAAGAAAAAGGTTTTGGCGGTTTTATTGGTGAATTAACCCTTCATCCATTTAGCGCAAAAAACCCAATCGCTAAAATCTTATTGATTCCAGTGAACTTTATCCTAGAGTTTGTAACTCTAATCGCAAAACCTATCTCACTTGGCTTACGACTTTTTGGTAACATGTATGCAGGTGAATTAATTTTTGTGTTAATCGCCCTTATGCCATTTTGGATTCAATGGGTGTTATCAGTACCGTGGGCAATCTTCCACATTTTAGTAATCACTTTGCAAGCGTTCGTTTTCATGATGCTAACCATTGTCTATCTTAGCCTTGCATCACAAACTGAACATTAATTTCAAAACAGTAATGAGGATACATCAATGACTCTAGAAGGTATGACCGTTCTTGCCGTTGCTTTGCTAATCGGTTTAGGTGCACTAGGCACAGGTATTGGCTTTGCAATCTTAGGTGGCAAATTCTTAGAGGGCGTCGCTCGTCAACCAGAACTAGGTTCACAATTGCAAACTCGTATGTTCATCGTGGCAGGTCTTCTTGACGCCGTACCGATGATCGGTGTTGGTATTGCAATGTTATTGTTATTCGCAAATCCTTTAGCAGGTTAATAGGTACACTATCAGTACAATGTCCACATCATCTTATGTGGACAAGGATTGAAGAAACTTAATTAACGAGGGATTCTAAGTGAATATCAATGCAACCCTAATTGGACAATCGATTGCATTCGCCATCTTCGTGATGTTTTGCATGAAGTTTGTGTGGCCGCCTTTGGTTGCTGCTATTTCGGATCGCCAACGTAAAATCGCAGATGGCCTAAATGCTGCCGAAAAAGCCAAAGCAGACTTAGCAACTGCATCACAAGCTGCAGAGCAAGAGCTTATCGCAGCAAAAGCAAAAGCCGCTTCACTCATTGACCAAGCGAACAAAAGCGCCAATCAAATGATTGAAGATGCCAGAGTGCAAGCACAAGTGGAAGGCGAACGTATTCGTCAGCAAGCGCGTGAAGCAATTGATCAAGAAATTAATAAAGCCCGTGAAGGTTTACGCGCGCAGGTTGCAGAACTTGCCGTACTCGGTGCCGAAAAAATCTTACAAGAAAAGGTCAATCCAGAAACTCATGCCAATATGTTAAACCAATTGGCAGCCAAGTTATAAGTAGCAACCGTACAGTGAGGATATGATGGCTGATTTATCAACCTTAGCAAGACCCTATGCAAAAGCAGCATTTGATTATGCTAAAGAGCATCACGCTGTCAATGAGTGGCAAGATTACTTAAACGTGATGAATGCCATCGTTAGTGATAAAGCATTTGCCGATTATATTAATAATCCAGCAGTTGCTGCACAAGCTAAAGTCGCTACTTTAAAAGACCTTTATAACCAAAGTTCATCTGAAGATAGCAATACCGTGTTTAAAACTTTAAGCACTGCTATTGAGGGTGGGGCACAAGCAGATTCCAATGCTTTTGTTAATTTTTTGACGCAACTTGCAGAGCAAGATCGTTTGGCATTATTACCCAGTATCAATGAGCGTTTTGGTTTATTAAAAGCCGCTGATGCAAAAGAAGTTCATGCATATGTCACATCGGCATATCCATTAACGCAAGTGCAAGAGCAACTCATTGAACACCGACTTGCCACCTCCCTAGGCGCGAAGGTCGTACTACATGTCAATGTAGACCCTGCCCTAATTGCAGGTGTGACGATCAAGGTCGGTGACAAAGTAATCGATGACTCTGTACGTGGCAAATTAAAACAGTTAAAAACACAGCTGACTGCATAAATTTCAACAAAATTGATTCTAGTCAGTAAAAATTAAGGAACAGTGCAATGCAACAATTGAATCCAGCGGAAATCAGTAATCTGATTAAGCAGCGAATTCAAGACCTGACTGCGGGTGCCACAGCAAAGAACGAAGGCACTATTGTCATGGTATCTGACGGTATCGTACAGATTCATGGTCTTGAAGATGCCATGTACGGCGAAATGATTGAGTTTGAAGGTGGCGTATATGGTATGGCGCTAAACCTTGAACAAGACTCAGTCGGCGCGGTTGTTCTAGGTGAATACTTGAATCTCCAAGAAGGACAAAAAGCTTACTGTACTGGTCGTATTTTAGAAGTACCAGTTGGACCCGAGCTTTTAGGTCGTGTGGTAGATGCACTGGGTAATCCTATCGATGGTAAAGGCCCAATTAACGCCAAGTTAACGGATAAAGTTGAAAAAATCGCCCCAGGCGTTATCGACCGTCAGTCAGTTGATGAGCCAGTAATGACAGGTTATAAAGCTGTTGATACCATGATTCCAATCGGACGTGGTCAACGTGAGCTTATCATTGGTGACCGCCAAACTGGTAAAACAGCCATGGCAATCGATGCGATCATCGCGCAGAAACACTCGGGCATTAAATGTGTGTACGTAGCCGTTGGTCAAAAACGTTCAACCATCGCAAACGTGGTACGTAAACTAGAAGAAACAGGCGCACTAGCTTATACAACGGTTGTGGTTGCATCTGCTTCTGAACCTGCAGCGCTGCAGTACATCGCGCCATACTCTGGTTGTACTATGGGTGAATACTTCCGTGACCGCGGTGAAGATGCGCTTATCATTTATGATGACTTATCAAAACAAGCCGTAGCCTATCGTCAAATTTCATTGCTATTACGTCGTCCACCAGGACGTGAGGCTTACCCAGGTGACGTATTCTACCTTCACTCACGTCTATTAGAGCGCGCTTCACGCGTGAACGCTGAGTATGTAGAAAAATTCACCAACGGTGCTGTAACAGGTAAAACAGGTTCATTAACTGCCTTGCCAATTATTGAAACCCAAGCAGGTGACGTATCAGCATTCGTACCAACCAACGTGATTTCAATCACGGATGGTCAGATCTTCCTAGAGTCAAGCTTGTTTAACTCAGGTATCCGTCCAGCGGTGAATGCGGGTATTTCAGTTTCTCGTGTTGGTGGTGCAGCGCAGACTAAAATCATCAAAAAATTGTCAGGTGGTATCCGTACTGCATTAGCACAGTATCGTGAATTGGCAGCGTTTGCACAATTTGCTTCTGACTTAGATGACGCGACCCGTAAACAGCTTGACCATGGTCAACGTGTGACTGAATTGATGAAACAAAATCAATACGCACCAATGAGCATCGCTGAACAAGCTGCGGTAATTTATGCTTCTAACGAAGGTTATCTAGCTGATGTCCCAGTGAACAAAGTGGGGGCATTTGAAGCAGGTTTGTTACGTTACCTACGTGACCAACATGGTGATTTTATGGCAGACATTGATAACACTGCCAACTATAATGATGATATCGCAAACCAATTCAAATCAGCGATTGAAAACTATAAGCAAAATCATTCATTCTAAGATTTACTGAAATTTTAGAACTGCATTGTCATAGAACAAATGAACAAAGGGGTTATGATTACTTTGTTCATTTTTCCAAATTTCGTCCATGTTATATCAATGGGCGTGGACTGAAACTAAACATGGCTGTATGGATTATTTATGGCAAGTTTAAAAGAAATTCGAGCAAAAGTTGCTAGTATTAAAAGTACCCAGAAAATTACTCGCGCCATGCAAATGGTTGCAGCGAGTAAGATGCGACGTGCCCAAGAACGTATGCAACTAGGTCGTCCTTATGCTGATAGCATGCGTCGAGTGGTTTCTCATCTAGTTAAAGCTTCACCAGACTACAAACATCCTTACCTAGTACCTCGTGCGGTTAATCGTGTTGGCTATATTGTAGTCAGTTCTGACCGTGGTCTTGCAGGTGGTTTGAATATCAACTTATTCAAAAAATTGATGCAGCACGTTAAACAACAAAAAAGCCAATCGGTTGAAACGCGTTTTGCGGTGATTGGTCAAAAAGGCGTAAGCTTCTTTAAAACATTTGGTGGTACGGTGATTGCTGCGGAAACTCACTACGGTGACAACCCAAGCTTTGAGCAACTTAGTGTGCCAGTTCAAGTAATGCTGGATGCGTATAATCGTGGCGAAATTGATGAGATTTACATGGTATATAACGAATTCGTTAATGCCATGACCCAAAATCCTAGTGTGCAACGCTTAGTACCGATTGCGGCTGAGTCTTTGGTTGATGAAACGATGGCAAATCGTGAACACAGCTGGGACTACATCTATGAACCAACTACCAAAGAGCTGCTGGATGGTTTGATGGGACGTTATGTTGAATCAATCGTCTATCAAGGTGTGGTAGAAAATATTGCTTCTGAACAGTCTGCACGTATGGTTGCTATGAAAGCAGCAACGGATAACGCAGGTAACTTAATTAACGAATTACAATTGGTTTACAACAAGCTGCGTCAAGCGGCGATTACCCGAGAAATTTCGGAAATCGTTGGCGGTGCTGCTGCTGTTTCATAATTGACCTACATTCAAGGAGAGCGTAATGAGTAGCGGTCGTATTGTACAGATTATTGGCGCGGTTATTGACGTTGAATTTGACCGTCAAAGCGTACCAAGAATTTATGATGCCTTAAAAGTTGAAGGCACAGAAACTACATTAGAAGTACAACAACAATTGGGTGATGGTATCGTACGTACTATTGCCATGGGTTCTACTGAAGGTCTAAAACGTGGTCTACCAGTTAGCAATACTGGCGCACCAATCTCTGTACCTGTGGGTAAAGGTACCCTAGGTCGTATCATGGACGTTTTAGGACGCCCAATCGACGAAGCAGGTCCGGTAGAGCATAGCAACACTTGGGCGATTCACCGTGAAGCGCCAAGCTATGATGAACAATCAAATTCTACTGAACTTTTAGAAACCGGTATTAAAGTAATTGACTTACTGTGCCCATTTGCTAAAGGTGGTAAAGTTGGTCTGTTCGGTGGCGCAGGTGTTGGTAAAACCGTTAACATGATGGAACTTATCAATAACATCGCAAAAGCACACTCAGGTTTATCGGTATTTGCTGGTGTAGGTGAGCGTACTCGTGAAGGTAATGACTTCTACCACGAGATGAAAGACTCAAACGTACTTGATAAAGTTGCGATGGTGTATGGTCAGATGAATGAGCCACCAGGAAACCGTTTACGTGTTGCCCTGACAGGTTTGACTATGGCGGAATACTTCCGTGACGAAAAAGATGAAAACGGTAAAGGTCGTGACGTATTATTGTTCGTTGACAATATTTATCGCTATACGCTAGCGGGTACCGAAGTATCAGCATTGTTAGGTCGTATGCCATCTGCGGTAGGGTATCAGCCAACGCTTGCAGAAGAGATGGGTGTACTACAAGAACGTATTACTTCAACCCAATCAGGTTCTATTACTTCTGTTCAAGCGGTATACGTTCCTGCCGATGACTTGACTGACCCATCACCCGCGACAACCTTTGCTCACTTAGATGCAACAGTGGTATTGAGCCGTGATATTGCCTCACAAGGTATTTACCCAGCGGTTGACCCACTCGACTCAACGTCGCGTCAGTTAGACCCATTGGTCATTGGTGAAGAGCACTATGCTGTTGCTCGTGGCGTTCAAGAAGTGTTACAACGCTTTAAAGAGTTGAAAGACATTATTGCGATTTTGGGTATGGACGAATTATCAGAAGATGATAAATTAGTGGTGTACCGTGCACGTAAAATCCAACGTTTCTTGTCACAACCTTTCCACGTTGCAGAGGTATTCACCGGCTCACCTGGTAAATATGTACCAATCCGTGAAACCATTCAAAGCTTTAAAGCAATCTTGAATGGTGAGTATGATGACTTGCCAGAACAAGCATTCTACATGAAAGGTGGTATTGAAGAAGTGGTTGCTGCAGCAGAAAAACTACGCGGCTAATTTCTCAATCAAACCCTGTTAATTTAAACTATATTAACAGGGTTTTATCAACCTAATTTTGCAATACCATAGGAGAGAACTGTGGCAACTTTACAATGTAATGTCGTCAGTGCGAAAGAAACTATCTACTCTGGTGAGATTAGCATGTTAATTGCTACTGGTGTAGAAGGTGAAGTCGGTATTTTGCCAGGACATATTCCTTTTATTACGTTATTAAAACCAGGTACCATGCAGATCAAAACTAGCAATGGCAATGATGAAATGGTGTATGTATCAGGTGGCGTTTTAGAAGTACAACCGCATTTAGTGACGGTATTGGCAGACACAGCAGTACGTGCGAATGACTTAGATGAAGCCAAAATTTTGGAAGCACGTCGTCATGCAGAACAAACCTTGCAAAATCAAAAAGCAGATATTGACACTTCTGCGGCTTTGGCAGCATTGGCAGAATCTTTGGCACAATTGCAAACCTTACAAAAATTCAAAAACCGTGCCTAATTTTGATGCGAACGTGTTTAAAGACAGTGGCTATGACCACTGTTTTTTTATGAATGGTTAAAGATATAAGTGCTTAAAACAAGAGTGGTTAAAAATCTGCTAATTATCTTTTAAACCAAAGCTAGCAAGAAAATTTTATCAGTTATTAAATAGACAACCTTATATCGTATGCTTTCGCAGATTTATATATGTGGTATTTATACTTTTTTATGTTTAGTTACGTTTTAACAATATTAAATTGGCTATTTTTTCGCTAAATTAATTCAATTATATTGTAGTAGTACAGGTAATACGTAAACTTTCATTACCTATTGCTGATAGATAAATAAAGATATATTCTGATATAAGTATTAAGAGTATGTATAAAATTTTTTGGAGGAAATTATGTCAGAAGAAGAGTTGATACCCCGCGTATTGATTGTAGAGGATGATGAGCGTCTTGCAACCTTGACCCAAGATTATTTGCGTAAAAATGGTCTAGATGTGGCAATTGAAACTGACGGTAACCGTGCCATTCGTCGTATTGTGGCTGAGCAGCCTGACATGGTGGTGCTTGATGTGATGTTGCCAGGTAGTGACGGTTTGACGGTATGCCGTGAAGTGCGTCCTCATTTTCATAACCCTATCTTAATGTTAACCGCGCGTACCGAAGATATGGACCAAGTATTAGGTCTAGAAATGGGTGCGGATGACTATGTAGCAAAACCGGTTCAACCGCGTGTGTTATTAGCACGTATTCGTGCGCTATTGCGCCGCTCTGATACCGCGCCAACCGATGAAGTGCCGCAGCGTCTTGAATTTGGCGATTTGGTTATTGATAACGGCGGTCGTTCGGTTACTTTGAACGATGAGCTTGTTGACTTTACCAGTGCGGAATATGATTTGCTGTGGTTATTAGCATCCAATGCGGGTCGTATCTTATCGCGTGAAGACATTTTTGAACGTCTGCGTGGTATTGAGTATGACGGTCAAGACCGCTCGATTGATGTACGTATTTCTCGTATCCGTCCAAAAATTGGTGACGATCCAGAAAACCCAAAACGTATCAAAACAGTTCGCAGTAAAGGTTATCTGTTTGTCAAAGAAAATTAACATAGTATTGATAAACACAGTATCGATAAAAAAGTCAGCATCAAGCTGGCTTTTTTTGTCGCTGTGTATTTTGCTACTTATAGATTGAAAGGTTTAGGACAACAATTTACTACGTTACTAGACAGTCGCTTCATGAATTTTACATTGTAATATTAATTTTGCTAGGTAATAATACGGCTATTATCTATTGACCTTAACCCTAGATTTTTATGCCGCTATTATCCTCCTTAAACCAGTCCATTTTTCTGCGAATTTATGCAGGTCTGTTATTTATCTGTTTGTTGGTTGCATTTTTTGCGCAACTGCTTATCACCACTATCAATGCAGAGCGGGTACAGACTTATCGCGAGGATATGGCATCAGCGGCATTTTATCTCATTGATTCAGGCTTGTCGCGCCAAGTCACTGCCCAAGAGCGTAATTTTTGGCTCTCTGATGTCAGTACTTTATTTGATACCAAGTTTAATATCGAACCGACCTCAAAAGCAGATTTTAGAACCAGCGAGATCAATCGACTTAATAAACAACAAGCCGTAGTACGTTTTAATAGTGATACCAATACGGCTGAGATTTATCATAAAGTCTCGGGTGAAAACAACGTTTTGCATGTGAGTTTTAATAAACTCAGTGAGCAACAAATCAAAGGGGTAGGCGTATTGCTACTCGATGATTTGTCTTACTATCGTACTTTGGCAGAAAAACAGCAACGCTTGCAACAAATTCAAAAATTTTTCCCTTTTAAGCTCACCTTGCAATCCATTAATAAACTGCAGCTTGATACCGACCAAAAAGCGCGCCTGTATCGCAAAGACATCGTGATTATGTTCCGTGACAATACCAGTGTAGAGAATTCATCGATTCGGGTATTAGCACCGACTGAAATCCAAGATACCGTGGTGGATTTGGGACCCATTCCGCTATTTAACTGGTTTCCGCTTAATCTGATTATTAGTATCACGCTCATTAGTATGTTCTTGATTAGTCTAGGGGTGTATGCGCTGATTTTCCCATTAGAGCGTAAATTGCAGCTGATTCAAAGCGGTATCACCAAAGTGCGCGAGGGTAAGCTCAATACTAAAGTAAAAGTCGTGGGCGAAGATGAAATTGCCCATCTAGCCGCAACCTTTAATAGTATGACTGAGCACATCCGCCGTTTGATTGAATCACAGCGCGAGTTGACCCGTGCCGTATCTCATGAGCTGCGCACCCCAGTAGCACGTATTCGCTTTGCCGTGGATATGCTGGCTGATACGGATGATTATGACGATCGGATGAGTCAGCGTGATTATATCGATCAGGATATCGAATCGCTTAATGGCTTGATTGATGAGATTTTGACCTATGCCAAGCTTGAAGAAGGCTCGCCCAAAATGGACTGGGAAGATGTCGATTTGCAAGAACTCGTTTCGCAGATTGTCCGTGAGACCAATGCGCTTGGTAAACCTGTCACCGTCAAAGTAGGTAAGGTGCAAAAAGGTGCGTTTGCACAAGCCGATAGACGCTATTTACACCGCGTGTTGCAAAACTTGGCAGGTAATGCCACCCGTTATGCCGAAAGCACCATTATCATCTCAGCAGGCTTAGAAAAAAATGAAGCCTTTATCAGTGTGGAAGATGATGGACAGGGTATTCCAGAAAAAGACCGTGAAAAAGTCTTTATCCCATTTGCGCGTCTGGATGATAGTCGTACCCGTGCCTCGGGTGGTTATGGTCTTGGCTTATCAATCGTGTCTCGAATTGCGTTTTGGTTTAATGGTCGCATGTCAGTGGATGAAAGCCCGACCTTGGGTGGGGCGCGATTTATCATGAAGTGGCCAAAAAGCCAGCTAGCTTCAAGTATTGAAGCGGATGAAATTACCCAAAAAAGTAGCGAGAAAAAATACACGGATGAGCAAGGGTCATAAGCTCGTTACCAGTAACGCTTGCAAATTTGCTCAGACTGGGCTAAATTTTAGTGAGTGATGCAATGGTTTAGCAAAATTTGCGCATATCAATTAACCGATGAGCAGAATAATCACAAGCGAGGATGGCATGCGTTACCTGTTTTTAGCCTTAGTGGTACTCAACATGTCTGTTTTTGGTTATTATAGTTTTTTGCGCAAACCTACTGAAAGCCAGTCCGTGTCACAGGCGCGCGCAGCTTTGGTTCACCCTGTCACAGCCACCAATGTGTCAAGTGAATTACCCCCCATGATTGGTGCTAAAAAGTAAAAATGGCTAACCAAACCAAAGCTATCAAAAACAAAGCTATCAATACCAAAGTTACTAAGGAATCATGGTTAGCCTAATCTATTAATCAACCAATTAGTCTTCTGTCAGCTTTATTCTATAATCGGAATGTTCACCACCACTACTAAACCGCCGCCATTGGGCTGATTACGAGCGATGACGCTACCATTGTGCAGGTGAGTAATGCGGCTTACAATCGCAAGCCCAAGTCCACTTCCTTGCGTGGTACGTGCCGTTTCGCCCCGCTCAAACGGCTGCATAATCCGCTCAAGCTGATCTTCGGCAACGCCTTCCCCTTCATCGCTTACTTTGATGGTTAAGTATTTTTGTCTAGAGGTTATCTCTGGCGTTAGATTTTCATCAGTGACTACTTGCTCAGTAGGCTGTAGATCATCATCAATACTAATCTCAATATGAATGGGCGGCTGACCATAGCGACAAGCATTATTGACCAAATTAACGATCAGACGCTTAATGGATAAGGGTCGCAATGGCACACTAGGCAGTTCATCTTGGATATCGATAATAAATGGGGTGGGGGCAAACTGCACCACAATCTCGTTAATGATTGGGCGCAGGTTGGTCAATCTTACCGCTTCATCTGAGCCATCTTTCATAAATGAAATAAACTGCTCCAAAATCGCGTCCATGTCCTCAATGTCATACACTAGCCCTTCCCTCAAAAACTCATCAGGTAGCATCTCAGCTGTGAGTCGCATCCGCGTCAGAGGCGTGCGCAAATCATGGGAAATACCAGCGAGCATAATATTGCGTTCTTTTTGGGTTTGGGTCAGGTTATGAAACAGTCGGTTAAATGCCAAATTCACCTGACGAATCTCAGTTGAGCCTTCATTGGTCACCAAATTGTTGGCATGTCCAAGGGTGATGTAATCAATCGCCACTTTTTGTAGGCGTTTGAGCGGGCGATTTAATTGTCTGACCAAAAACAAAATAGTCAGCAACGTGGCAAGCGGAATCCCCAATAAGAAAAAATAAATCGACGTTGGGCTATATTTGGCATAAAACTTGACGGGCTCTTGCAGCCAAACATCCGGATGTGCGCTGTCTTGAATATACAAAATCGGTACGGGTTTGAATTTAAAATTGACCGATACAGGACGCTGCATCACGGTTTCCATCTGTGTTGCCATCCGCTGGGTAAAATAATCTACCAAGGTTTTTTCTTGAAAAGAAGGTATTTGTTGTGGGTCAGTAATCACGTTAATATGCGAGGCATCAATAATCCAATTTTTAAGCTCGGGATTGTTTTTAAAATCTTTATCCGCTTTATCAATCATCAACAACTGATTGGCAAGATAAGTCGCATGGTTTTGTAGCTCTGGTAAATACAGACTGCGCCAAAAAAACCACAGCGACAATGCCACGCTCACCAGTACCATCAACATCACCATCAAGGTGGTTTGCCAAGTGTGGCTATAGCCTTTGAGTTTGGGTAAATGCGGTTTCATGCTGGGGTATCCTGATAGTGGCTGTACAGCTGAGTCAAAACGGGCAACGGCACTTGCATCCTGTTATAATACGCAGATAGCTTGGCAAAATTAAAGGGGCAATCATGCAGTTTTCAAAGTTTGGTGAAAAGTTTACCAAAAACAGCGGTATTTTGCAGTTAATGGATGATTTGGGCAACGCGCTTAACAGCGAGCAACCGATTAATATGCTCGGCGGTGGCAATCCAGCACGGATTGATACAGTTAATCAAACCTATTGGTCGGTATTTAAAACCCTAGCCGAAGGTGATATGGGCTCAATGGCCATCGAAAATATCGGAAACTACTCAACGCCGCAGGGCGATTCCAAGTTTATTGCAGCATTGGTAGATTTTTTTAATCGCCATTATGATTGGGGACTTACCACAGACAATATCGCCCTGACCAATGGCTCACAAAACGCATTTTTTTATTTATTTAATTTGTTTGGGGGGCAGTTTGACGATACTACACAAGGCAGCATTGATAAAAAAATTCTATTACCACTTGCCCCAGAATATGTGGGTTATGCCGATGCCCATGTGGATGAGCAGCATTTTATCGCAGTGCCACCCAGCATTGAATTTGTGCAACATCAAGGTGAAGACGGTTTTTTTAAATACCGAGTCGATTTTGACACCCTAGAAAATTTGGCTGAATTGCACAACGGCGAAATTGGGGCAATTTGCTGCTCACGCCCCACCAATCCAACAGGCAACGTGCTGACCGATGACGAAATGGCACGCCTTGAAGCGATTGCCAAGCGCTTTGATATACCATTGATTATCGACAATGCGTATGGGATGCCGTTTCCCAATATCATCTATAGCCAAGCCACGCTCAATTGGAATGAGCAAATTATTTTGTGCTTTAGCCTATCAAAAATCGGTTTGCCTGGGGTGCGTACAGGGATTGTGGTTGCCAATCCGCAGGTGGTCAAAGCGATTAGCAGCCTAAACGCCATTGTCAATCTAGCGCCGACCCGTTTTGGCGCGGCGATTGCTACGCCACTGCTGCAAGATGACCGTCTAAAAGATTTGTCAGACAATCATATTCGTCCGTTTTATCAAGGACAAGCCAAATTAGCCGTGCAGCTGCTAAAACAAGAGTTGGGCGACTTGCCAAATGATGCGATGAAAATCCACAAGCCTGAGGGCGCGATTTTCTTATGGGTCTGGTTTGAAGGCTTGCCAATCACGACAGTTGAGCTATATCAACGCTTAAAAGAAAAAGGCACGTTGATTATCCCTAGTGAGCATTTCTTTGTTGGCGTCGATACTGAAAACTTTAAACACGCCCATGAGTGCATTCGCTTAAGCATCGCGCAAGATGATGATACCTTGAGAAAAGGCATTGCCACGATTGGGGAAGTGGTGCGAGCGGTTTATGCCAAGCAATAATAAAAGGCGCACATCGCGCCCTTTTACTGTTGTTTTTAACAACTAAACTTTCCACTCCACAAAATTCTTCAATAGCTGCAACCCTGCGGTATGGCTTTTTTCGGGGTGGAACTGGGTCGCAAACAAATTATCTTTAATCACACTGGCACAAAACTCGACGCCATAATCACAGGTTGCCGCCACAATTGAGATGTTAGACGGCACACAATAAAAACTATGCACAAAATAAAAATGGGTATTATCTTCGATCCCTTGCCATAGCGGATGCGCCAAATCCATATGGGTGATAGTATTCCAACCCATATGCGGCACTTTAATGCGTTCGTTTTTGTCATCTAGCCAATGATCATCAAAGCGTTTGACGTCACCGCCCAATACCCCTAGACAGTCTACCCCGTCATTTTCTTCTGAGCGCTCAAACAACGCCTGCATCCCGACACAAATCGCCATTACAGGCTTATTAAATACAGCCGTTTTGACGGCATCAGCAATACCTGCTGCCTGCATCTCTGCCATACAGTCGCGCATTGCCCCTACGCCAGGAAAGACAATTTTGTCTGCTGCCGCAATCACCGCCGGGTCACGCGTGATTGACACATCAGCGCCCACTGCCGTCAAGGCTTTACCCGCCGAATGTAAATTACCCATGCCATAATCTAACAATGCAACCTTTGTCATCTGTTATCCTGTTGTCAAAAAAGCCCAAAACTGCGATTAAGCGCTGATATCACTTGGCGCTAATCTATCGTCAATTACCAAAGAAGTTTTGAAAAATGCCAAAATAGCCATTATATTAATATCATCACATTGCTGCGCGAATAGCACTATTCGCAAAATTGTAAGGACAATAATAATGGCAGAAAAAAACTATTATGACATTTTAGGCGTCGATAAAAAAGCCAGTGAAGCAGATATTAAAAAAGCCTATCGCAAACTGGTGCGACAATATCACCCTGATATCAACGATTCACCCGATGCCGACGCCAAAATGGGTGAAATCAATAACGCCTATGAAACGCTCAAGGACGCTGAAAAACGCGCCCAATACGACCTGATGCTCGACAATCCTTATATGGGTCAAGGCTTTGGCGGCATGGGCGGCGGTCAGGGCTTTAATGCCAATATGAGCCAAGCAGATTTGGATGAAATTCTTCGCCAGTTTGGCGGTGGGGCTGGCGGTCGTCAGTCGCAAGGCGCGGGTGGCTTTAGATTTGATGATATTTTCTCGACATTCGGGGGCGGGGCAGGCGGGTTTGCAGACGGATTTGGTGGCAGACAGTCGCAACGCTCAACCAAAGGCGACGATCAGCACGCCGAGTTATCAATTGATTTAAAAGCCACTTATGAAGGCGATACGCGTAAAATCAGCCTAAATTTACCCGTACAAACCGCGACAGGGCTGGATTATCAAACCAAAACCATTGAAGTCAAAATCCCCAAAGGTATTGCCGAAGGACAACAAATTCGCTTGGCAAAACAAGGCAATCCAAGCCCGTATGGCGGTGATAATGGCGATTTGTACCTAAAAATTAAATTTAATCACCCAGACAATATCCGTGTAGAAGGCAAAGACGTTTTTCAAACGGTAGACGTTGCGCCTTGGGAAACAGCTATGGGCGGTCAAATCACGGTCAACACGCCTGCTGGCAAGGTCAATGTCAATGTACCGAAAAATAGCCGTACTGGTACCAATCTGCGCCTTAAAGGTAAAGGTATCCCAGCTAAAGAAGCCGGTGATTTATATTTAAGCTTAAATATCGTGTTGCCAAAAATCGATACAGACGCAGATATCCAAGCGTTTGAAGCGTTCAAATCGGCATTTGCCTCATTTGTGCCAACACGCTAATCTATTGATAATTAAGCTGTATTGATAACGAAGCAATAAAATAGGCAGTATAATAAAAAAAATGACAAACAAGCACCAAATATAACTATAGAGACACAACAGGAGTGCAACATGGCTCAAACCACCAATACGGATTTATCATTACGGTTAACCTTAGATGATTTGATTATGGCGAGTAGTTGGGATAAAAGCTGGATATTAGCGCTAATGGATGAAGATATTATTTATGCTGAAACGCCTGCCATCGACAGCCAGCCCTATTTTAATAGCGCACAATTGACAACGGTGCGCCTTGCCTCACGCCTACGCCGTGATTTTGATGCCAGTCCACAAGCGATTGGCTTGATACTATCGCTGCTTGACGAGCTAAGACCGCTTCGGCAGTTACAGCGGCAAATCACGCTCACGCGAATGGTTCATGATGTGGATGACAGCTAGCAAGCATCAAGTTAGCCAACATCAATTAGGTGAATTTAATCTTAAAAAAGGGCGGGTCATAGTGTGATAATCCGCCCTTTTTATTTGCTATAGTAAACGATTATTGGGCATAACCGTGGTTACGAAGCCAATTTTGTAGAAGTTGAATTTCGGCTTGTTGGGTATCGATTAGGGTATTGGTAAGGCTACGCACTTTGTCATCGTTACCATATTTGGCAACTACTTGTGAGAACGCAATCGCGCCTTTATGATGAATGAGCACGGTTTGGGCGAACGCTTGATCGGCATTTTTAGTCATGACCGTGTCCACCATTTCTTGCTGCATATCATTGATAATGCTATCGATTTCTTGCTGGGCTGCCACACTATCTGCCATCGGCTGATTAGGGTCCGCGGTGTTTTGAATCAGTTGCATGGCAAGCCAATTCTGTAATATTTGTGATTCATTTTGGCGTGAGCTGATAATATCTCGGGCTAAACCTAGCAGTTCAGGGTTTTTGCCGTATCGCTGCTCAATACTGGCAAGCGCGATGGTTTCATCAAAATGACTCAGCATAGCTTTGACAAAAATCATATCAGGCGAGATGGGTATATAGTCAAATTGATTGAGGGCGTTTGGGTCACTCGCTGCAGCCGCATCGATGCTTGGCTGCTTGATAACAGTAAAATACGCTTCTTGATAGTCATTGATGGTACTTGAGTCAGGCATCACATAGCCTTGCGCCAGTTGACTGACGGTAAGCATGTTTTTATTGATTGCCTGTGTGTCTAATACTTGAGGCAATGGTTTATCATCAAATTCTTGGGGCGCGGTCACGGCGGCAGCGGTCGGGGGTGCTGGCTGCTGAGAATCAGATTGCTCACAACCAATCATGCTGATAACTGCGATGACAAGCAAGATTGATGGTGCGGTGTTGGACATGCATCGGCTCCCATGCCTTGATTTTATACGGTGTGTTTTGAAATGATGATTGTAAGCGTTAACTGTCAGCATTGATTATCAGTCTTAGGCAAGAGTATAAAGTAGGGTAATCACAGTGACTATATCAATTGTGTCATGGCAACTTGCTTATCATTTGCTAGCTGCCGATTGTACTAGCTGTCGATTATGCTAACTGCCGCTTGCGGGCAATATCCCCGCCAAAGTAAAAAACGCGCGATAAGCGGCTACTTTTTTCTCCAAGCTTTGCGGGTAAGCGCGCGAGGTCGATGGCAACCGATAAATACCAAATGCTCGCCCAAAAGCGTTAACTTCAAGAAACTGATTGGTTTTTGGTAGTTTATAGGGTGTTTGGCTCGGATCAAAATAGGGTGACGCGGGGTCACTGATACTTTGGTTCACCAGCGCTATCAGCACTTCTGTGGCTTTGCCACCGGTGGTGTAAATCCACTTGACCTGCTCAAGCTGTGCCAAAACTTTACCCAAATCAACCGTAGCAACCACGGTCAGATGTTCATCAGCCGCATTGCCTTTTTCGCGGATGACATGAGTCACTGAGGGACATTCACCGATTTTATAAGCCTGTAAGAATGCTTTGATTTTTTCGGCATCAAAGCGTTTTTCGTCACCAACTCGAAAATAATCGATATCATCAAAAAACACCTTGCCCATGATACGCCACATATCATTATAAAAATTGGGGTAATGAAATGCCATGCACCATTTATCAGGTGTGGGCGGCATGGTACCCATCATCAAGACTTTGGTATTAGCAAAAAAGAAGTTACCAAACGGATGGGCTTCGACACGCGGGTCAGTCAATAAATTAGCAGACATATCAGTTTTTATTTCTAATTAAATACACGCCAAGCGCAGCACTGGCAATAATCGGTAACAGCACCATAAAAAACGGTGAAAATCCCGTGCTTAGACTGACAAACCCGACCAAATCTTGCAGATAACTAAATACCAAGCCAAAGAGCAGAGCAATCACAATGCGATAGCCCAAGCTTTGGTTACGCAAGGAGCCAAATACAAATGAACAAGCAACCAACACTAACGATAGCATGGCAAAAGGCGACAATAGTTTTTTCCAAAAGGCAACTTCATGCTCAAGCGAGCGGCGTTTGTCTTTGGCTAAGAGCTGTTGGTGCTGCCATAATTCGGTCACTGACATGTTATCAGGGCTGCGTGTTAACAGATAAATCGCTGACGGCTCAATAGGTAACTGCACCGTCATAGTCGGGATGGTAGTCAACTGACTGTGCCCATCGGCGGCAATGGTTAATTGTTTGATTTGTTGCAGCTGCCAGCCCGATGTCTTATCGGCGGTATTTTGACTGACAAAGCTGCCGGTATCGGCTTGCAGCACTTGCTGGATATGGGCAGTGTCGTCTAGCTGCCAAACTTTAATGTTTTTGAGCTCGCCTTTGGTATTGGCATAGTCAATATTGATGATGCGGTTGGCTTGTTTGTCCCAATAACCGTTAATGGCACTTGATAGCAAAGGCTTGTCATGTTTGACTTGGTGCGCTAACTGATTGCTAGTTGGCACCACATACTGCCCAAGTAATAGACCGATAATGACAAAAAGAATCGCTGGTTGCATCACCCAACCGACTATTTTAAAGCGGCTGATACCTGCTGCTTGAATCACCGTCAACTCACTGGTGTTGGCAAGCAAGCCTAGACCTACCACTGCGCCTAACAGCGTCCCAAAAGGCATATAGTCGAGTAAATCACTGGGTGCATTATAGGCAATAAAACGCAAGGCATCTAAATAATTGTAATGATCATTGAGATCCTGCAACTCTGCCAAATAATCAAAGACGACTTTAAGTAGCCAAAGACCAATGATAGCCCCTGTCATGGCAAAAAGCGCTTGTTTTTTAACGTAATGAGATAAAATCATGGCTGACCGCCTGGGGACAACTGACGACTTTGGCGACGATAGCGGACACGATGTACCACGCGGCTTTGCCAATTTAACAACAATGTAAATGCGATAAAACCAACGATTAGCCAAATATACGCGTACTCACTAATGCGTTCTTTACCAATGGCAGTGCGTAGCGAAATGATACTAATCGCACAGCTAGCAAATATGAGCACTGAAGGTAACAAACGAAGCCAGCGTCCTTGACGGGGGCGTACCTGTGCAAGCGGGGTAGCAAGCATCGCCGCAATGATAATCAGCCACGGCATGGTAAAGCGATAGCCCAGCTCGGCTTTGACTTCGGGTTTTTGGGTATTGGCGAGAAGTTTGGCAGTAGTTTGAGTTTCGACATTGGTTTCGGTAATTTTTTCGCTGGCAGGTTTTTCTAGGGTAATGCGATATTTTTCAAAACTGGCTTGGTTATAGTTGGCCTGATTGGTGCCAAGCTCATAGCGACGACCCTGAAACAAATCTAGCTGCATTGAGCTATCCGTGTCTTTACTGGGTACTTGATAGGCGCGCGTGGCGGTAATGATAACATCGTTTTTGGCGATTTTGCCGCTTTTATCGGTTTGCTGCTGCACCACGTATAGATTTTTGAGTTCACGTTTTTCTTTATCAAACTCATCGACATACAGGTGATAGTTACCACTGCTGATAAAGGTTTTTGGACGCACTAAATCAAGCAGACTACCGAGCGACTGGGTTTGCCAAATCTGCTCACTGTTAGACAGTCCCCATGGTTTTGCCAAAAGACTAATTCCCATTTGAAATACAAATAACCCAGTAATCAGCGGAATCATCAAACGTGTCAAACGGCCACGACTGATGCCACTGGCAAACAGGACGCTCATCTCCTGATCCACGTACATACGACCGAGCACGAGCATCAGTGCGATAAAAAATGACAGCGGTAAAATTAGCTCAAGAAAGGTTGGAATGTTATAGCCAATAATAGCAAATAGCAAACCCACATCCAGCCTGCCTTCTGCGGCGATACCAAAATAGCGGATTAAGCGACCGCCGAGCATCAGCGCCATCAGAAATAACAGCACAATCGCAGTATTAGCGGCGACTTGTTGCGTCATATAGCGTCGTAATATCACAAGTAACCACCTAATATTACTCAAAAATTAATCAATTCAAACAGGTAGGGAAGTAAATGCCAATATTGTACGACATCATACCATTGAGCGCATCTGTTAATCGGCTATTTTAGCGCGTTGCCGAGAGATTATGAATATGAATACTGTAAGGTAACATTTCACAATGACTTTTCACCACCACTTTTTACAGCCGCTTTATCAAAGCCAATTTTTACAAAGACTTTTTACAACCGCATTTTACCCTACGCAATAACGCCTTCTATCCCATCGCCCAATGTGATAACCCAAATACGATAATAGGTATGCTATGATAATAGTTATTTCTTGATGACAATAATTAAGGAGCTTAAATGAGTTTGACATTGACACTAGCGACCGCGCTTAAAAAAACGGTCAAGAATAGCTATCACGTGGTATTGGTAGGTGACAATAGCCAAACTATGGGGCAACTAACGAGTGAGCTACAAACCGCTGTCAGTCGCTTGATTGAAGCGAGTCGTTTTAAGGGTAAGCTTGCCGACACCGCAATCAGTTATGGCACAGAAACCAATACGGGTCTGTTATTGGTTGGCGTGGGCAGTCAAGACAAATTAAACGGCGGTAGCCTGCAAAAAATTGCCAAAGCGATTTATGCAAGTTTGAGCCGTCTTACCAAATCTGCCGTGATTAGTTTAGGCGATAGTATTGATGAAGTGAGTTTTGGTCAGTTGGCATTAGCCCTCTTCAATCAAAGCTATACCTTTGATATTTATAAATCGCAAAAAGCGGATAAACCGACGCTAAAAGACGTGACCTTATTGGTCAGCGCAGACAACCAAGCCGCGTTTGACACCCTGCTACAGTTGCAACAGGCGACTGCCCAAGGTCAAGCACTCACCAAAGATTTGGCAAATCAGCCACCGAATGTGTGTTTCCCTGCCTATCTTGCAGGGCAAGCACAAAACTTGGCAAATCAATACCCAGAGCTATTGACGGTCAAAGTATTGGGTGAAAAAGACATGCAGCAATTAGGGATGAACTGCTTTTTGGCAGTGGCTCGCGGCTCCGCGCATGAAGCTAAGCTAGTATTACTTGAGTACAATGGCAAAGCCGCCAAAAAAGACAAAACCAGCAAAACCAAAGGCAAAAAATCAAGCCTAGAGCAACCGATTGTACTTGTAGGCAAAGGCATCACCTTTGACAGTGGTGGTATCTCACTCAAACCTGGTCTGGGTATGGGGGAGATGAAATATGACATGGGCGGTGCGGCTGCAGTCATGGGCATGATTAAAGCGCTATGTGAAGCGCGTCTACCGCTACAAGTCGTTGGCGCACTCGCTTGTGCAGAGAATATGCCTTCAGGAACAGCGACTCGCCCTGGTGATATCGTCACCGCGATGAATGGTAAAACCGTGGAAATCCTCAATACTGATGCGGAAGGTCGTTTGGTACTTTGCGACACCTTGGTGTATGTACAGCGTTATCAGCCAAAAGTGATTATCGACATGGCAACCTTGACTGGGGCGTGTATCGTGGCGCTGGGTTATGTGCGCTCAGGTCTATACAGTAACAATGAAGATGTGATTTTTGAGCTTGAACAAGCTAGTGAATCAGCGTATGACCGTGTTTGGCACATGCCACTGGATGATGACTACCAAGAGCAGCTTAAATCCAACATGGCAGATATGCAAAACATTGGCGGTATGCCGGCAGGGTCAGTCACAGCGGCGTGTTTTTTATCGAAATTTGTGGAAGATATTCCTTGGGCGCACTTGGATATCGCAGGGACGGCATGGCAGTCGGGCAAAGAGCCAACCGCAACCGGTCGTCCAGTACCGCTATTGATGCATTATCTTTATCGCCAAGCTGCCCAAGATGCAGTCTAGGCGATAGGACGCTGACCCCTAATGATGGCCTCGCAAATTAGTTTTTATATTTTATCCCCGCAAAAAAAACAGCTGGCGTTCGTCTGCCAGCTGATTTTAACCGTGCTAGCCAAAAGCGAGGATAGCATTATCGTAGTGGCAGCGTCCGAGCTATTACCCTCACTTGATGACCGATTATGGTCATTGAGTGATGTGGCGTTTATTCCCCACCAAATTATCCAGCAACTTGATGCCTTTTATCACCAAAAACTCCCTGCCAGTGTGGTACTTACCGATAATATTGAACTTGTCACCCAATTTGATGGCGTCGTCATCAATCTCACCAACGAAGCAATTGTAGATACCCAAGCTAGCCGCCTGCTAGAAGTCATCGACGCCGCCCCCGAACACGTTGAAAGTGGTCGTCACAAATACCGCGCTTATCAAGCACAATTACAAGCCCTAGCAACCAACAGCCAACCTACCATCCAAGTTTTTCAAATACGCTAACAGTTATACTCAGTAAGTTGGTAGCTTTAAATTGTCAAGTTGACGATTTTAAAAATAATTTATGCAAATTGTTAAAAAATGTTAATATATCAGCCATTTTTGCGGTGAAATATTAAGAGGTTATTATGTTAAAGCTTATCCAAGCGTATCAGCGCGTGGGGTTGGTGCCTTTGATTGTGATAGGGCTGATACTGGGTATCTTAGTCGGTTCATTAGCCAATCCGACTATCATCGGCGGTTTATCCATGAGTGTGGCGCAAACCATCTCAATTTTGGGTGCGTTGTTTGTCGGTGCGTTAAAAGCGATTGCACCGTTGTTGGTGTTTATCTTAATCATTGCCGCTATCAGTCAGCATAAATCAGGCACTCAGGTCAATGTCCGCTCAACCATGGTGCTGTATATGGCAGGTACGTTCTTGGCAGCTTTGACGGCGGTAGTAGCAAGCTTTTTATTTCCAACCGAATTGATTTTAAAAGCCGGTGAAGTCAGTCAGACGCCACCGTCATCCTTAGCAGAAGTGATAAAAGCACTATTGACTAACATGGTGGAAAATCCCGTCAAATCGATCGTCAATGCTAACTACATGGGCGTGTTATCGTGGGCGGCGATTTTGGGTCTTGCCTTGCGCCATGCCTCAGATAATACCAAGCAAATGATTAGCGATTTGGCGGAAGCGGTCTCAAGCGTGGTCAAATGGGTGATTTGGTTTGCGCCATTGGGTGTGTTTGGCTTGGTGACACAAACCATTGCTGAAACCGGTCTGTCGGTGTTATTAAGTTATGCCCGTTTGTTAGCAGTGTTGGTCGGCTCTATGGCATTTATCGCTTTAGTTGTAAACCCATTGATTGTATTTGTCAAAACCCGCAAAAATCCTTATCCACTGGTATTTACCTGTCTTAAAGAAAGTGGCATCACCGCCTTCTTTACTCGTAGTTCAGCTGCCAATATTCCTGTGAATCTAAACCTTGCGCATAAATTGGGTTTACATGAAGATACCTATTCAATCACTATTCCACTAGGTGCCACCATTAATATGGCAGGGGCAGCGATTACCATCAATGTCATGACATTGGCAGCGGCACATACGTTAGGTATTCATGTGGACTTCGGGTCTGCGCTGTTGTTAGCGGTGGTATCTACCTTAGCTGCGGCGGGGGCATCAGGCGTTGCAGGGGGTTCATTGCTATTGATACCGTTGGCCTGTAGTTTCTTTAATATTCCTGACACCATTGCCATGCAGGTAGTTGCGATTGGCTTTATTATTGGGGTAGTACAAGACTCGGTTGAGACAGCACTCAACTCATCAACGGATGTGTTATTCACTGCAGCAGCGGATCCCAAATACGCTTATCATCGCTAAAAGCTGCTAAAGATTTTGAGCTATATAACAATAAAAAAGGAACAATAAAAAAGGGTATCAAGCGTGTCTTTTTTATTGTCCAAATAATCAATAGACTAATTAACTAATAATCCACAAAAAAAAGATGCCACGCAGGCATCTTTTTTTATAAAAATTATTCAACAATTAGCGATTATGGGTTTACTACAACAGGCACGGTCTGTACATCAACGGGTACGGTCGTTGTTGTTGAGGCAATCGCTGTATTGTCATCAACAGGTTGCACGCTGACTGATTGAACCGCAGGACCTGTTTGGGTAACTTTTGCTACAGGTACTACAACCGCAGGATTTGGTTGAGTATTCATAGGTGCGGTTGGCGCAACAGATTTGTTATTGCTTTCGTCGATTTTTAGGTCAGCTGGGATATCAATGTTTACTTCACTGGTTCTTGGATTTGCTTTGCTGCCTTTTTTAGCCTTGGCTGAAGCTTTGGTGCTGTGAGTATTTTTTGATGCTTTTGTGGATTTTTGAGTAGCTTTTTGCGGTTTTGCTTTTGCCGTTGCTACGTTTTTGTGTGTGGTAGTTGATTTGGTCGTAGTCGTTACTTTAGTCGCTGCTTGGGCGCTGACCGTAAGACCGGTTGCTATCACTAATGCAGTAAGCGTTGTGGCTAATTTTTTCATAATTTTTTCCTCATTGTTGATTGCTAGGTTAATGGCTAGCTTGTTTTCTATAGTTATAGTAGGTAGTTAGTATAATCCCCAAATATGACCGTATTATCATTTATCAAGAAAATGGTTCTCAAGAAAATACTTTAGGGGAGTACTAAACGCCTAGGTGTCATTATAGAACAATCATCCGGCACAAGAATGTAAGGATTGGGGACAAAATGTTGAGAATGCGTAAATAAACCCTGTTGGCATTAAGGAAGTTATTCGGTAGCGTTAACAATCAGTGAAATTGTCAATGAAACGCCGTCAAATTTCATTTTAGGATAAATTTTATGGTATGACTAAAAGACCAGTTACCGGAATGTATTAACAAAGCGTTGCAAAACTTACTAAAGCTTACTAGAAGCGTCAACGTCATCAACCTTGTAGGGCTTTTTTTTGCACTTTTTTATACAACGGCTATGAGAATGCCACAAACCTTACAAAATTGCTCGTTACAACCTGATAGAATCATTTTAATATGCAGTCATGTGATAAAGCATAGGTCAACATGCTTTAACAACTAAAATGCAAAATGTCTAAAAGTTTCAAAGTATAGAAGCAGGACATTGAAAACAATAAAAAAAGGAGAGTTATCATGTTTCGTTGGGCTATTATTTTTGCTGTAATCGCACTGATTGCTAGTTTCTTAGGTTTTGGTGGTGTGGCAGGTTTATCTGCAAACTTGGCATATGTGTTCTTGGCAGTAGCGGTTATTTTATTTATTATCGCCTTTATTAGCCGAAAAGTTTAAACACTAAAGTAATAAGATAGGTCTATTTGATTTGGTATGATTGTACCAAACACGCTTAAAATAACCTTTTACTATATGAAGACACGTTTGTTTGATGCAAAGTGTTAAAAATGTAAAAGGTTATTTTTTTTTGTCA
>NZ_DALYMP010000013.1:0-40130 GCF_031975715.1 Moraxella sp. CTOTU46711 | reverse complement strand
GTGCGTATTATACGCTTTTCTTTCCCCCTGTCAATACTAATGGGAAAAGTTTTTTGATTTATTTTGCAGTTGTTGATAACTCCCTTTATTTTGTGGGTATTTACTGCCATTTGATATATAATTGAATATATTGTTTAAGCAATTTTTCGTTAGGCGATGTTCGGTGGTTTTGCGGTTGTCGTCTTTCATTTTTTTATGTTCATGTCAGAAAATATGTGAGGGCAAACAATGTCTGTACAACCTCCTTCTCCTGCTGGTAATGATTTTAGACTCCCTGTCCACCAAGTAGATGCCACTAAAAAACGCGTACATCCCCGTTTTGTGACGGGTTTTTATCAAAACATCCGCGTTGTCAGTATGTATTTTTTATTGTTGTTGTTTTTGGTGTTGCCATGGATTCGCTATGGCGGACACCAAGCAATATGGTTTGATTTCTCTGGTTCTAAGATTGTGCTATTTGGGCTAACTTTTTTACCCCAAGACGTTTTTATTTTTGCGTTTTTCTTTATGGTTGCTGCCTTTTTATTGTTTATGGTAACCGTTTATGCCGGTCGTGTATGGTGTGGCTATGCGTGTCCACAGACGATTTGGACGCATATGTACCAATACACTGAGAAGCTTATCATCGGTGATCGTAATAAGCAGTTTAAGTTAGATAAAGCGCCTTGGAATGGCGAAAAAATCATGAAACGCGGCTTGGTGTATCTGATTTGGTTTATCATGGCGTTGGTCACTGCATTGACGTTTAGTAGTTATGCCGTTGGGACAGATTATCTTTATCATAGTTGGCAATGGTTTGGCGTTATTCCTGTGCCAGATTGGACACCGCTAACTTGGGTTTCGGTGCTTATTTTTACCTTTGCGACGTTTGCCAATGCAGGCTATATGCGTGAGCACTTTTGTACCCATATTTGCCCCTATGGCCGCTTCCAAAGCGTAATGTTCGATAAAGATACGTTAATTGTAACCTATGACTATAAACGTGGTGAGCCACGTGGCGCACGTAAAAGAGGCGGTGAAGATGAGAATTTAGGTGACTGTATCAACTGTCTGATGTGTGTGCAAGTGTGTCCGACGGGTATCGATATTCGTGATGGTTTGCAAGTTGAATGTATCCAGTGTGCGGCCTGTATCGATGCGTGTAATGACATCATGGATAAAGTCAATAAACCACGTGGTTTGATTCGTTATAGTACCGAACGCCAATTGGTAGAGAATGAGCCAAGTAAAATTTTACGTCCACGGTTTTTTGCTTATTTGGCGGTGATTACGTTGTTGATTGGGACGGGGGTTTATTTTTTAACCAGCCGTGTACCGCTACAGATTGATATTCGCCGTGACCGTAATCAGTTGTCGTCAATCAATGCGCAAGGTTTGGTAGAAAATAACTACATCATCAAAATCACTAACAAAACCCAGCGAGACCATGATTATGCGGTGACATTGACACCACAACCCGGCTTAAAACTTGATAGCCGCTTTAAAACCATCCCATTAGAAGCAGGCGAAAGTTATGACTTCCCTGTCAGTGTGCTGGGCGATCCAAAAGTGATTACCCAAAGCAATATCCCTATCCAAATGCAAGTGGTGAGCGTGGATGATGGCGGTAAATATAAAGCGGTAAAAGATAACGTGTTTACCACCGATAAATAAGTTTGATTACCCAAAAAAGCTGATTTTGATAATCGGCTTTTTTTGTGCCAAATTATTGGCGCACGTTATTGGGGCATGGGTTTTTCTGCTATACTAGCTTTTTGATTGTTATCTGCTGAGTGGTCTATGGCAACACCGACAAATTCTCCTGCTTCATCAACTTCTAATCAGTCGATATCCAAACTTTGGTATAAAAATTATATGGTTTGGATTTTTGTCATTGGTCTGCCGCTATTTGTGGTAGTCGCCTGTATCTGGTTCGTGTTTTACTCGGTGAGAATCCAAGACTCTACTGTGCGTGATGACTGGTACATGGATGGTAAGACCTTATACGCGGATGTGTCCAAAGACAAACTGGCGCATGATTTGGGGCTAACCGGTCAAATGATAATTAGCCATCAAGCAGTGAATTTTAAACTTGAGGCGCCCGTCAGTGATAAGTTTAAAGCACCTGAGCAATTGGCAGTGGAGATTTCCCATGCCACTCAAAAGCAAAAAGACCGCGACATTATTATCAAACGGTTAAGTGATGGCAGTTATGCGGGCAATGTGCAGCTAGACCCGTCTAAAGGCAAATACTATATTGTGGTGCATGACCCAGCCAATAGCTGGCGACTGCGTGCGATTGAGGAGTTGCCGATGGCGAAGTCGATTGACTTTAAGCCACTGACCGCGTTTGATAAACAACCAAAGTGACAAACTAACTAATAGTAGGCACTTGGCGTCCTTGTGCCTTTATTCGATAATGCTGTAAAAAGGTCGTGAGTTTACGTATTTCGACACTACATTCATGTTGCTGAATTACCAATTCCTGTAAGTCGCCTGCAATAGACATGACTAGGATAACTTGTTTTGAATTACCTGCACCATCGCTTGCCACGATATCGCGCAACTCAAACCAATTTAAATGATAATTTCTCCCTTTAAAATTAATGTGAAAAACCTGTGGCGTAATAGTCAGCGAGCCGTGTTGGGTTGGAGTGGTATCTCTTTGCATTTCGCTGACCATAGCCAAGGTACTTAACCATGAAAAACCCAATACCAATAAGCTGATAAATAATGTAAACCATGCCCAATGATTAATGACTTTTACTAATAGATAAACCCCTAGCCACAAACTAGGTAGCACAAATACCATCATGACTAAAAACGCTGCAGAGCCGTTTTTGGTGACTAAAGGAATGGCGAGAGAAGGTAATTGTTCTGGTACAGTGGCTTGTTCTAATTGATTAAAAGGCAATGCCAGATAACTCGTTTGATGCTTAGCCAAACCGAATAAGAACCATACTAACCCAACAACGAAAGCCAGTGTACCGATTGGCAAACCATCGGTGTAATATTGTAAGCTTGCCCCAATAACGATGAGTACAATGGCTAATAAGACTTGATGTATTTTTAGGGTCATCGTATGACTATTAACATACTTCCCAAATCCCCACTTGCCCTTCATGGAGTTTTGGTACACCGCCAAGCACACGCCAAGGCATGGTGCTGCCATGAAAATCACTACCGATGGACACCTTTAACTCATGCTCTTTAATCACTCTATCGACCATATGGCGGGTTGAAGTCGGTTCATTACTCGCGGGCAATTCCACTGCATCGCCACCGCTACTGGCAAAATCTGCAATCAGTTTACGCACTTTGTTGGCGGTTAAATTATAACGGGTCGCATGAGCCAAAGACGCTTTGCCACCACAGTCATGAATCAAATTGATGCAATCTTTAAGCGATAAGCCATCGAGTGCCACATAGCAAGGTTTATGGTCAGCCAAATACCCAGTAAAGGCTTTTTGTACATCACTCACCAATCCTTGATCCGCCATCACTTTGGCGATATGGGTACGACCGACCGCTTGCGGATTACCTTTGGCTTGCACTAACACCGCCTGCCAAATCTCATCCATCGGGCGTTTAAAGGTACTTGCCACACGCTCACACATCGCATAACCGCGCGTTTCTCGATTGGCTTGGATAGCAGCCAATTTGCTATGCATTGTTTCGATATCACTAAAGCCGTACCCCAGTACATGAATCACTTTTTCATTTTGGGCAGGTTTTTTGGAGTAGCCGCCCATGACACGATGACGACAGCTGATTTCAACGCCATGAATCAGCGTCATACCAAGACTATCAGCAGTTTGGCGCGCCTCAAGGATACCAAGGACCGTATCATGGTCGCTTAAGGATAGTACTTTCACCCCTTTTTCATGCGCTTTTTGCACCACTTCGCTTGGGCTAAAAGTGCCATCTGAGCGGGTACTGTGGCAGTGCATATCAATCGGAAGTTGTGTATAAATAGGACTGCTAGACAAGATATCGAGATTTAAAGAATTCACAAATACGCCTTAATTACAAAAGCTGGTTGCCAACAATAGGACAAAAAGGGGTTAACTCTGCGCTGGCTCGCTCACAAGGGCACAGATTGATGAAGCAAGGAAAATCGCAAAGTTACTTTTCGATTTTAGCATATCCGTGTAAACTAGCGGCTAAGATTTTTGTTAGAGATGACTATGAGCGGTTTATTGGATTTGCTACCTTTACTGGCATTTTTTTACTTTTCCAAACAGCAAGGGGTATTGGCAGGTGCGGCGGCGTTATTGATTACGACACTGGTGGTATATGTCGTGCATTTTGCCAGGCAGAAAGGCAAGCTCAATAAACAGCAGTGGGTAACGCTGATTTTAACCGTGGGATTTTGTGGATTAAGCTTAATTTTCCATGACGAAGCATTTTTAAAATGGAAATCAACCGTCATCAATAGCGTATTTGCGGTTGCCCTCATTATCAGCGTCGCGATAGGTAAACCGCTATTAGAACTGGCAATGAAAAATGTGTTTCGATTGACGCAGTCGGGCTGGAATAGACTCACCCTCGCTTGGGCAGGGTATTTCTTGCTGATGGCAGGTTTGCAATATTATTTTGCGTTTTTTACCAACAACGATACTTGGATTAATTTTAAAAGCTGGGGATGGATACCGGTGATGTTGGTATTTTTAATCGGGCAATTTGTGTTTTTAAAAAACCACCTAAATCCAGATATACAGCAACAAATCAATGATAAAGGAAAAAACTAAAGGAGAATATGGATGGCACTTTATATTATTATCGGTCATGACGTACCTGATAGCCTTGAGCTACGCAAACAATTCCGTTCTGCCCATCTTGAGCGTCTTACGCGGTTAGATGAACAGCGCCGTCTAATCATCGCAGGTCCTACGCCAATTGCACATGGAGAGCCTGAAATGAGTGGCAGTGTATTGGTCGTGGATTTTGACAGCGATGAAGCCGTGCAAGCTTGGGCAAGTGAAGAGACTTACTTATTAAATGGTGTGTATAGTCATGTGGATATCAAACCCTTTATCCAAGTTTTTCCTAAATCAGTGAGTTAATGTTGGGTTTAACAGTTGTTTGCAGTACATAATTGGCAAAGTCTGGGTGGTGATAGGTGGTAAGCATGAAAAAATTGGTGGGCAGGTTGGCAAGCGGCGCAGTGTTATTGACGGTATTACAGGTGACGAGCCTGACTCATGCAGCACCGCAAGTTGTCGTCACTGACCCAAAAACAGGACAACCACTCGCCAAACAGCCAGAGATTGCCTCGAGCGTTGCCAGTAGCACCTCACCGATGCAAAACCCCAAACAACCTACCCTTGCCCAGCTCAACCAGCCCACTGACAGCCAGTTGTCCAACGCCAACCAACAACTCTTGGCAAAAAATGCTGAATTACAAAACCAAGTTGATAGTTTAAATACGCAGGTCAAAGTGCTTGTCAATGAGCGCAGTGGACAGATTTTTATCTATGGTGCGGTCACTGCATTGCTCAGTGGCATACTTGGCATCGCACTGGGCTGGCTGGTCGCAGGGCGTAAAGGTCGTTGGTAATCGACTTTATAAGCCTACTATTATAAGCCTGATATTACCTTGCCATGATGCCAAATAACCAAGCCGACTTGCCAAAAAAGCCCATCGTTGCCATCATTGGCGCGGGTCCTGCTGGCCTAATGGTGGCAGATTAT
The DNA here is from genome assembly GCF_031975715.1 of Moraxella sp. CTOTU46711. Taxonomy (NCBI): domain Bacteria; kingdom Pseudomonadati; phylum Pseudomonadota; class Gammaproteobacteria; order Moraxellales; family Moraxellaceae; genus Moraxella; species Moraxella sp. CTOTU46711. Next base: position 34,457 of record NZ_DALYMP010000013.1, on the reverse strand, counting down.
CTGCGCCAGTTTGATGTCACAATCCACGTATTTGAACAAAAACCATCCCCTGCCCGCAAACTATTGATGGCCGGTAAATCTGGACTCAATATCTCGCACGCTGAGCCCGTTGATACCTTTGTCACGCGCTATCAGCCCGACGATTGGCTTACGCCGCATATTCAAGATTTTAATGCAGCGCATATCCGTGATTTTATGACCCGCTTAGGGATTGAATCTTTTGTTGGCTCGACAGGTCGTATCTTTCCTACCATGATGAAAGCCTCGCCACTGCTGCGGGCGTGGTTGCAAGCGCTGCAGCAGGACGGCGTAGCGTTTTTTTATCGGCATAGCTGTGACGACATTGACGGCAAGCAAGCGACTTTTTCGGTGGCGCGTGAAAGCGGTGACCTGACTGTCACCCAAAGCTTTGATGCGATTGTGTTGGCAACGGGCGCGATGTCATGGTCGCGGCTCGGTAGTGATGGCAAATGGCAGGCATGGCTCAGCGATACAGAATTGACGCCGTTTTATGCCAGCAATGTCGGTATCTGTCGCCCATTGTCGCAGCCTTGGTCAGCGCATTTGCAACGCGATTTTGGCAAAGCGTTAAAACGCGTGAAAGCCCAGGTGACATTGCCCGATGGCAAAATTGAGCAGGGTTTTGGTGATATTATTCTCACCCAGTATGGCATGGAAAGCGGGCTGATATATCGGCTCAATCGTGCCATGCGTGAGCAATTAAATCATACGGGTAAAATATCACTACAACTTGATTTGCTACCTGATGTGTCTGACGAAAAATTATTGAGTAGTTTAAAAAACCCCAAAAAACAATCGCTAGCTAACCTTTGGCGAAAGGCAGGACTTGATCCTGTGAAAATCGCCTTACTCAGAGAAATCGTCGCAAAAACGCACTGGCATGATGCCGATAAAATGACAAAAGCAATCAAACAGTTAACGGTAGAATTTGATAGTTTTCGACCGATTGAAGAAGCGATTAGTTGTGGCGGCGGCGTAAAACGCACAGCATTAACCGAGGATTTTGCGCTAAAATCCAATCCTTATGTATTTTGCTGTGGCGAGATGCTCGATTGGGATGCGCCAACGGGTGGCTATCTGCTGACGGCTTGTTTTGCCACAGGCCGAGCCGTCGGACAAGGCGTGGCGCAGTTCTTAGCGTTATCCAAAAAATTGACGCAATGCACTTGATATAAGGCACTTGGCGTAAGGCAGTTATCGACTGTGTAGATAGCGACTGTAAAAGTAGGCAAGCAGTAGCACAAGCGCACAAATCGGTAAGCACACAGGCAAAAACAGCGGATTTTGCATACCGCCGAACACTACCATCAATGAGCCCAATGCCGCCAAAATCGGCGATATCACACCCAATAACATACTTTTGATATCACCTTGTTGCCATAAGCGAAACACTGCAAAGTAAAATACCAAATACAGCAAGTAACTCACCACAATCGCGATTTCTGAAATATCCATATCGCCTAGCAGCTGACTTTTCATAACCGCATAATGCACAGCCGCCCAAAACATCGATAAGGCAAAACCTAGCAGCGCTGAACCAACCGATAGCTGATAGTTGGGCGAGACGTGACGCAATTGCGCGCTAAACGGAATCAATGATTTGAGCGCTAAAGAATGCGGCAGACGAATCAGCCCTAATACCAAGCCATTGACTGTACCCATCACCGAAATCACCACAAATATCAAAAAGGCTTTGGCAGCGGTTTCGCCAAATAACTGGGTTGCGACCACGTAGACGCTTTCATCACCCAATGCCATCACTTTTGCGGCGCCTAGATACGCGGTGAGTCCAACAAAGTACAGCAAATAGCCCAATAAAATCAATATAGGCGCGACAACTAAGGCAATCGGTAAATTACGTTTGGCATTTTTGATTTCCCCTGAAATACTGGTAGAGACCACCCAACCATCAAACGAAAACGCAATCGGACCGATGGCGCCGAGCCATGCCAAAGACTGGGTCGCTTGACGTGCGGATTCACTTGGATGGGTTAAGGCGCTCACAGGGTCGCCATATACAAACGCCATCACCCCTAGCACAAATAACGGAATTAATTTAACGACAGTGGCAAAGACTTGAAAACGCCCTGCAAACACCGCTGCCATCACATTAAACAGATAACAAATGACAAACCACGTAAGCCCAATGCCCATTTGTAATTCAAGCGATGCCTCTTTTACCCCAAATAACAAGGCGGTGTAAATACCCACCACCCACGTCACCACCACGCCAAGCGTCGGGTAATACAAAAACAATTGAAACCAGCCAATCATCGTAGAAAAATGTGGACTGACAAATTCATCGGCATAGCCAATCAAGCCGCCATGCGCATCGGTACGTTTTGCCAGTTCAGCAATCGATAGCGAACCGAAAATAATCGCCACCGCCGCCAATACAAAAACCCCTACCCCCAACGCTACATTGCCGTCGGTATACTTTAAAACATTGTCTGCCTTAAAAAATATCCCTGAGCCAATCACAATCCCCACAATCATTGCCAATGCGGTGATTAGGTTATAACGCCCGTTACTTGATTGATTCATGTTGTTACCACACCCAAAAAAAGCTGCATGCCATGTTGCAACGATAAAAAATCAGTTATGCTATACCCCCTAATCGCTGTTTTCAAGCCTTGTATTAGTAATATTTTACTCAGCACTAACTTTTAGTTATTTATTATGGGTCACTGATGCCACAATCTAGCCAACCTCCTGTCACAAGCTCAAGCAAAAGTAGCACCCCACCATCAACCATTCAAACCGCCAAACTGCACTGGCAGCTAGATGATAACGGCGTGACTGTCCCCCGCTCTAGCGACTTTGGCGATGTTTATTTTTCCAAAACGGACGGCTTGGCAGAATCTCGCTATGTTTTTATTGATGGCAACGACTTAGCCTCTCGCCTTGCTAATTTGAAGAACTTTGAACGATTTATCATCGGTGAAATTGGTTTTGGGACAGGGCTTAATATCTTGGCTATTTGGCAACTGTGGCAACAAATTAGGCCTGACAATCACAGCCATTTACATATCATTACCACCGAAAAATTTCCCCTCCGCAAAACTGACCTTGAACAAGCATTAAGCGTGTGGACAGAGCTTGCTGGGTTATCACAACAGCTCATTGACAACTATCCACCGCCACTGGCTGGCTGCCATCGTTTGAACTGGTTTGATGAACGATTGACGATTGATTTATGGCTTGGCGATGCGACGAGTAGTTTGTCACAAGTGACTGGGCAAGGCAGAGTCGATGCGTGGCTGCTTGATGGGTTTGCGCCGAGCTGTAACCAAGAACTTTGGTCAGAGAGTTTATTTGCTCAAATTGCAAGATTATCCAAACCTCACACGACTTTGGCGACATTTAGCGTGGCAAGCGCAGTCAAACAGGGGCTAAAATGTCACGGTTTTACTTTAGCCAAACGTAAAGGCTTTGGCAAAAAGCGAGAAATGCTCACCGCAAGCTTTCAACCTAAGTTAACATCCGCCAGTTTTTGCGAAATTTATTTTCGCTATAACAAAAAAATTAAACCATTTTTTGTCACCCTACCCTTTACTGATACGTTTGAATCCCGACGTCGTCAGCGTCGAAAAGCCAATAACGTTAAAGGCTTTGAATTACCCAATTTTTCCGCCATTACAAAACCGCTGTCTGTCGCGGTAATTGGGGCTGGGGTGGCGGGGTTAAGCAGTGCATATGCCTTAGCCGCCCGTGGACACAAGGTCACCATTTTTGATAAAGCGCAACCATTGGCAGGCGCATCGGGCAACATCCGCGGTTTTCTTGCGCCAAAACTTACCAGCCTAAAACGCCTTGAAACCAATTTACATGCGATTGGTTATTTGGCAAGCTGTCGATTTTACCCTTATTTGACCGCACAAACCGGTATTGAAATCCTACAAACCACCGGCTGTTTGGATTTACTCTCACACAATCGCTTACAACTTGATGAAGTCAAAGATTTTCCCATTGAATTTGCCCGTTTATTGACCGCTGAACAAGCCAAAGCAAAAGTCGGTTATGAGGTTGGGCAAGCGATATTTTTGCCCAATGCGGGGTTAATCACTACCGCAAACTTTGCCAACGCTGTTTTATGCCACCCCAATATCAGCTTTCAAACTGAGGAATTAACCTATTTTCAGCAAGATTGCGACCAAGTGCTATTAACATTCACTGAGCGTCAGCAGTTTTTTGACCATGTGATTTTGTGCATGGCGTTAGACACCTGCGATTTTTTACCCACCATTAAACGCTTTAATCACAGCCGTGGGCAAGTGACGTGGTTTGCCGTCGATGAGCATGATAAATCACAGTTGCCAAAACTTCCGCTAAAGTATGGTAGTTATTACGCCAGTTTTAACGAAAACAGTAAACGCCATGTCATGCTTGGGGCAAGTTTTGTCAGGGATACCTTGGATACTGAACCAGCAGTTGCTGACCATAAGATGAATGTGACAGATTTAGCGGATGCGGTGCCCGATTTGGTCAACAACACTGATATATTTACCGTCGAAAAAAACATACCCTATTGGCAGGGTCGCGCCAGTATCCGCAGCCAAACCGTGGATTATCTACCCCTAGTTGGGCAGGTGTGGCAAGCGGGTTATGAAAGCAAAAGCCGAGTCTGGAGCTTTTCGGCATTGGGGTCAAAGGGCTATGCTTATGCCCCGATTTGTAGTGAGCTGTTGGTCGGGTTACTGTGTGGAGAAATATTGCCGTTAGCTAACAAGATGGGCAACAGTTTAAGCCCCAATCGTAAAGTCATTCGACGCTAAGTTATTTTCTCAGCAGTTTTTGATAAACTAAACTGCGTAAACTATTTGGCAATAGTCGCACAGGTAAGCGAATGGCGAGGTTTTTAAGCAATTGCGCAATATGCAAAAACCCTTGTTGATAAAAGCTTTGCTGGATTGCCAACTCGTATCGGGCATACGCCAAACCCCCGCGCCGTTCATACATCGCACCCCCTGCACGCGCATACACCAGCACCTCGGGCAAATTGGCAAACTGATAGCCAGCGACCAATAACCGCACCCACAAATCATAATCTTCAAACAGCGGCGCATGCCGATAGCTACCGACCGCTTGTACCGCTGATTTTTTGAATGCCACGGTCATGTGGTTGATGGGATTGCGCGACTTGGCTGAGGCAAAAATCGCCCCGTGTGAGGTTGGCACCGTGCGAGATTTTTTCCCCTGTGATAGCTGCTTTTCAAATTCAATGATTTGCCCGCCCAACACGTCAATTTTGGGGTGGTTTTGGATAAAGTTGATTTGCTGTTCAAAGCGGTTAGGGACACAGATATCATCCGTATCCATACGAATGACCCAGTCATGTTGACAAGCGTTTAGACCTGCATTCAAGGCTTGTCCAAGCCCGACGTTTTTTGTTAAAGCGATAATGGTTAACGGCAGTTGCGGCTTAAACTCTTGTACCACTTTTTGTAATGCCAAATTGATTGGACCATCAAAAACCAACACAATCTCATCGGATTGGCGTGTTTGATTGACCAAGCTGGCTAGACATTCGGTTAGAAATTCGGGGTTTTCTTTGTCATACAGCGACATTAGTACAGAAAATTTCATGTTAATTCACCCAGCCAAGTCAATGCCACATGCTTTTTTACTTTACGAGCAAACCAATAGCCGTCAAATTTCGCCCGCTCCAGCTTTAACAAATCCAAATAAATCGGACTATTGCCATTGTTGATGGCTTTATCAAACACGATGAGCCGTTTGTTGTTGTTACTAAGGCAAAGCTGATTAGCGGAGTTTTTTTGACTATGCTGTTGTTGACTATGCTGTTGTTGGCTGTGCTCTTGCTCACTTTGGTTTTTTTGAGTCAGCTTTTCACAAATCAAAGTTTGAAAAAAATGCTCATCGGGCACCAGTTTGTGACGGAAAAAATCACTGTATTCATCAATAAAAGGCACAATTTTTTCCCAGTCTGCACGCGTCACTGAAAACCATTGTGAGCCAAAATAAATGGGCGAGTGATAGGGTTTTACTTTTGCCACACCTTGTTGCAGTTTGGTGATAATTTTGCCCGTCAATTGCCGTTGCCAGTCGCTGTCGGCATGGGGACTATCCATAATAAAGCGATAGGCATACTGTGGCGCTATCTCGCAGGTCATCATCGCCTGAAAATCAAACCGCTGTTGCCACTGTTTTTCTATCACTTCAAATGGTTGTAACACCACATCTTCACCGCTTACCAGATGAAAATAAGCATTGTCCTCATTGGCAAACGCCGTTTCAAACAATTTTAACGTCGCTTCAATTTGGCTAAACCCGCCCCAACGTACCGTTATTCTATCTTTGAGCAAAAATACATTGGCTAGCTGTGCAGTCTCAGCGTCAGGAAAATAATCGGATTTAGCATCCATATGCACGTAAAAATTGACATTGGGCTGAATTTTCGCCAGCTTAATAAAATAACTGATATCTTGATGGGCTTGGATAAGTAAAGCGTGTTTTTTCATATGATTACCCTTTGAACCCATTTAGATTATCTGCGTCATCTAAATTAATCAGGGTAAAACCACGACTGGCAAGAAACTCATACGCATCAGGGAATTTATCCCACAGCGCTTGGGTATACACCATGAAGACTTGGGTGCGGGGAAATTCTTTGAGCGAAAACACGGCAGTGCTGATAAAGGTATAAATTTCAAAGCGTTGCTGGGGGTTTTGTTGCAATGCCTCGCTTAGATAATCTTCAATGATTTTATCGCTATCAATCACCGGCAAAAGATGGCTAAAATCCAAATTTTCTCGCGGGTGTGGGCAAAATGCGTCAAGGTGAAATGCCTTGACCATTTTTTCTACAATATCAGCATAAGCTTTGTCACCGATAAAATTGTCGAGGGCTTGCCCCAATAACAGCCGTTTTACCGGCAAATTCTCATCTGGCTGATTGTCTACTTTATCAAACAAATAAACAGGCTCGGTAGTAGCTATGATATTTTTTTCCTGGGGAAAAATGGTGAAATGTTTTTTGGAGATAGCCAAAATACTGGGAATACTGGGATAAGTAATGCCCACGGCGTGTTTAAACAGTTGTAATGGTAAGGATTTTGGTAACGGTTGAAAATAGCTAGAATTGGGGAAAATATTAGCGGTGCCGTCATCAAAGGTATACAGCTGTTGGAATTTTACTTTAGAAATAATAAATTGCAAAAACAACACGTCAATACTGGCAAGATAGACGCCATCAATCGGCTGTTGCCAAATACCCAATTTTTTTAACGTGGTTTTGATGTGGTTTAGGGTGGCAAAACGTTCGCCCCAGGTTTTATTGCTCAGTTCGATAAAGGCAGATTTTTCGCAGACCTGCTCAAGTTGGTCAAAATAATAGCGGTGTTTGGGCTCGCTTTTTGAATGGGCGCCATACGGCAGATAAAGCCCAATAAAGGGGGTACTGTGTTGCTTAATAATTTGCTTGGCAATCAACACTTGCAAGGGGGTGATACAAATAATGAGATTCATGGCGTTTTTTTGACCTTTTCCACCTGCAGCGTATAATAATATAACAGCGGCAAAATCACCACGCCACTAATAATAGTCGCATACGGCACCACCGCCAGTGATACGCCACTTAACACCCACAAGGCAACCAAATACACCACCGTTGAGATGACGGAACACAGCGAGATTTGCGCGCTTTTGGCGTGATAAAACAAAAAATTCACCAATAATAAGTACGGAATTATCAGCGAAAACGCCAGTACAAACATCACCACATAATACTGGCTTTGGGCAAAATCTGCCCCCAATAGCCACGCCATCAATGACGACGGCATCGCCCAAGCCATGGCAGTCAACATAACAGGCACCATCAAACTCAGCCAAAACAGTCGATGCAATTGCATCACTGTCATGCGCTGCGATTTGAGCCGTTCATATAAGTGAGGCACCAGCGCAGAATTGACCGCCATAATCACAATGGTCAAGCTACTGGCGACTTGTACCCCTGCCGAGTATACACCTAGCTCATGACTGCTAAACCGCTCGTGAATCAACACTCGGTCAAGTTGCCCTTTGATGGTATAGCTTAACCCATGTAACAGCAGCGGCAAGCCTAGCGTTAAAATATAGCCAAGTCCCAGTTTGAGCCGTTTTGGGGTAAAGCGAAATTTGATAGCAAATTGGTATCTTGCCCACGCCAACGCTGCGACAAAAGTAAAGCCATGCGCCAAGATAATCGCAATAAGACGCTGGGCAACTTTATCGGTGGTATCGCCAGCAAAACACTGAAAAATCAGCACCGTCCATAGTAAATTGCCCAAGGCTAAGCCCAGTTGGATGGTCAGATAGCTAAACGGGCGTTTTTGGCATTGCCGCAGTGCCAGTTGGTTTTGAATCAAGGTTTGCAAAAAGGCGGTAAAAAAGCAGTAAAATAACAATTCGCTATGTAACAGCCAACTAATCACCGTCCCAATCAGCAGCACGCCCACGCTATATAGCCCGCCCGCCAATAAAATATTGCCCAGCCCATGCCTGCCATACACATAAAAATAACGGGTTAAAGCGCCATTTTGCGACAGACTCATGGCGATTACAATAAACGCCGTGAGCGATAAATAATAGGACAAATCACCAAAGCCCGTTGTGCCTAAGACCCGTGTCAAATAGGGCAATAGCAAAAACGGCACAGCTTTTGCGGTCAGCTCGCCCACCACATAAATCAGGCTGTCTTTGAGCAAAGCAGAGTGTGTTAAACGTTTGATTTTATTTAACATTACCTTTCAAGGACATCCCACGAGGTGGCGGTATTGGCTTGGATATCCGTTATCACTTTTTTGCCCATTAATTCATCATAAAACTTCGGGGCAAGCCCAAAGCCAGGGCGAACGCTACGGATGCAGCTTTCATCAACCACATCCCCTGCCGTCATGTCTTTGACAAAATACAGTGAACGGCGAAATTGCACATTGCCGATTTCACTTGATTTTCGTCCATAATCGACTTGTCCCAACGCTTGCCAAGCGGTTTTACTGTCACGGCAGAGCGCGGTGAGTTCGTCTTTTTCCAGTGAAAAACTGTCATCCGCCCCGCCGCCATTGCGGTCTAGAGTGACGTGTTTTTCAATGATACATGCCCCCAATGCCACGCTTGTCACAGCGGTGGTATTATCAAGCGTATGGTCGGATAAGCCAATCGGCACGCCAAAACGGCGCTGCATATCGACAATGGTGCGCAGGTTATAGTCCTGCGCGGGGGCTGGATAACCACTCACGCAGTGCAATAACGCAAGCTGTTTGCAGCCGCCATCAAGAGCCGCTGCAATCGCCTCGGCAATTTCGGTTTGGTCCGCCATCCCTGTGGAGATAATCATCGGCTTGCCGGTACTTGCTACATATCTGATAAGCGGTAAATCAATGGCTTCAAACGAGGCGATTTTGTACGCTGGGGCGTTCAAATCCTCGAGCAAATCCACCGCAGTAAAGTCAAACGGTGAGCTAAACATGGTGATACCGACTTTGTGGGCGTGGTCAAACAATGGTTTATGCCACTCCCACGGCGTGTAAGCTTCTTGGTACAAGTCGTACAAGGTACGTCCGTCCCACAATCCCCCATGAATTTGGAAGTCGGCGGCGGTGCTGTTGAGGGTGATGGTATCTGCGGTGTAGGTTTGCATTTTGACTGCATCAGCACCGCACGCCTTTGCCATGTCAATGATACGGTAAGCGTTATTGATGTCGCCGTTGTGGTTGGCGGACATTTCGGCGATGATGTATGGCGCATGGTCAATGCCGATTGGGCGATTGTTAATGCTGAAATTTTGATTCATATTTTTATTCATAGATACCCCACTCAGACCCACCCCTAAAATAAAAAATCTTGCGATTTTAATTCAAACTCAACCACATCATACACTTTTTCACCCACACCAAAATGCTGTTGTAACACGCCTGTTTCGCTAAATCCCAATTTACGATGCAACGCCAGTGACGCAGTATTATATGCCAGCACTTGCGCGGTGATTTTACCAATGTCTGTGGTGTTGAAAATGTGTGCAATCGCCAAAACCCCCAACGCAAAACCAAGCCCCTCCCCTTTTGCGCTATTAGGGGATAAATAAAACCCCCAACTGGCACTCTTGTCATTGGCGCGGTTGTCATTGGCGGTATTTTTTGCAGCATTTAAGGTTTGGTATTTATCTACCGTCATTTGGGTAACATTGACTAACCCCATCGGCTCACCAGCAACTTCAAAAATCAGCAAATGCACATTGGCATGGTCAAGCTGTTTGCGATACCACTTTTCATGGTCAGCGAGGGCAATTTCATCTTGCCCAAACATCCACTGGCGCACGTCGATGTGATTACGCCATTGCCAAATCATCTGGGTATCGGCTTGGGTCGCTTGTCGCAGTTGGCAATGTTGAAATTTTTGGACAAATTCAATCCAGTGCGCGACGCGTTTTGCCCCATGCCCATCGACCAACTTGGCAGATTGACGACTGAATTTTTTATAATGGTCGGTTAGTTCGCTCAACAAGCGGGGCAGTTGCTCATCCAATGTAGCCATGTCAGTTACCACTTTGACCAGGTTTTTATCCGCCAACGCTTTGGCAATCACCTGTTGGTTATCGGCAAGCACAATTAGCACCATCGGCAAGCCCAAACAACAGCGCTCCCAGGTGGTGCTGCCTGCAGCCCCAATCGCAAGATCAGCATTTGCCATCAATTGCGCCATATTAGTCACATTGACAAGAACAGCACACACAAAACTTGCGTGTTTGGCAAACCTTTGCACACTTTCGATATGCGGTGCGGTTTTGCCCATGACGACAGTCACGTTAAACGCTTGCGCAGATTGTTGGAAAAAGGTATTGAGACTTTGCAAAATCTTGAGTGTGACATTATCGTTATCGACACCGCCAAGATTGACCAATATATTGTTGGGCGGCTGTACGCTTTTACGTCTGCTTAGGCTCATCGCTCGCCAGCTGGCAAACTCATCACGTAATAGTGTATAACGTGTACCTAATAGTCGCTGGCAATGACTTGGCACAAGCGGTTGATAATCTTCGTTTTTTCGCCCAAAATTTTGGTCGAGCAAAATCTCACAGTCGTGCGTTCGGTCGGCTAAATCGTCAATGGCTAAAATTTTAAGGTTTGGCAAAAGTCGTTTGGCTTGCTGCTCCCAGTTTTCGCCAATTGCATAATGGTCGATAATCAGCCAATCTGGCTTTGACGCCTGCAAGATGGGTTTACACTCGGCAAAATCATCGCTTTCACTGACGCCAAGCCATTCGCTATGGGCATGCTGTTTGATAAAATCTGCAGGCTCGCCTTTGGCTAACAGCTGCACCGCAAAACCTTTTTGCCCAATCAAATCCGCCAAATGCCCGTCATGCTGACGACAAACAAACGTGATGTCATGCCCTTGCTGTTTTAACCCGTCAGCGAGCGTGAGGCAACGCATAATATGACCGCTACCAATCGTTAAACTTGCATCTGCTCGGACCACGATCTTCATGCTCGCTCCAATTGCGCTTGGTACAGGCGCTCAGCAAATCGCCAATCATTTTCATCATCAATATCCACCACGCTGTATTTTGGCAACACATAGCCTAGCGCATGATTATGGATTTTATCCTCGCCGAGCCATGCTTCACGACTGCCCCAATAAAACTGACCTGCGTCAAAATACGCCTGCGGCAAATCTTGGGTTCTGGTGAGCTCATGTTGGCTAAACATGCTCGATACTTCACCGGTATCGCTTAACTTCAGTGAGCGTAAGACATTGGATTCAAATTCTAAGACCGGAAAACAATACAAACTGTTGGATGACTGCCAGCGCTCAAAACTGTCGGTTAAATACTGCGGTTTTAAAAAAGGCGTACAGGGGTATAGACAGCAGATATGGCTAGCTTTTGGCACGTGCTGCAGCACCTGCCGAATCACCACAGCGGTAGTGGCATAATCATCGGCAAGCGCGGCAGGTCTTCGGCTGACAGTGGCACCATGGTGTTGAGCGATATCGGCAATAGCGCTATCATCAGTAGAGACGATAGTCTGCTCAAACAATTGGCTGTTTTTTGCCGTTTCAATGGCACGAGCCAACATGGGTTTGCCACAAAAATCTTTGATGTTTTTGCGGGGAATGCGTTTACTCCCCCCACGCGCAGGGATGATACAGACGTTCATTACGCTAATGCCTGATAAATTGCATTGACCACTTGCGCTTGCGCGGCTTCACTTAGGTCATAATACAATGGCAAACTAATCGCTTGTGCATAGTAGCTCTCGGCATAGGGAAAATCGCCTTGTCTAAAGCCCAACTTGGCATAATACGGCTGGGTATGCACTGGAATATAATGCACATTCACCCCGATATTTTGCGCCCGCAAACTGTCAAACACTTGCTTACGCGTTTTGCCACTGTCTGCTGTTAGTTGAATGGGATATAAATGAAACCCTGAATAATTAGCAGGATTGCGATAAGGCAACATAATCGGCAAATCTTTTAATAATTCATCATAACGCTTGGCAAGCTGGTGACGGCGAGTGACAAAGTCATCCAAATAGTTCATTTGACTCAAACCCAATGCACCTTGCAATTCGGTCATGCGATAGTTAAAGCCCAAATCAATTTGCTGATAATACCAACCACCGTCAGGTTCATGGGTCATTAGATTGGCATCACGGGTGATACCATGACTACGGAGTAACTGCATTTTTTCCGCCAATGCCGGATCATTCGTTGTTGCCAGTCCACCTTCTGCGGTGGTAATGATTTTGACAGGGTGAAAGCTAAACACGGTAATGTCGCTAAACTCACAATTGCCGATTGGTTGCTTGTGATATTTGCCACCAATTGCATGTGAGGCGTCCTCAATCACCTTAAAGCCATATTGCTGTGATAGCGCATGAATGGCGACCATATCACAGGGCTCACCGGTGAAATGTACGGGAATGACTATTTTTGGCAAGCGGTTTTCAGCATCGGCAAGCTGTAATTTTTCTTCCAAGGCGGTGATAGACATATTGAGCGTTAGCGGATCAATATCCACAAAGTCAATTTTAGCACCACAGTACAATCCACAGTTAGCGGATGCGGTAAAGGTAATCGGCGTCGTCCACAGCCAGTCATCTTTACCCAGACCCAATGCCAAACAAGCGATATGCAGTGCTGACGTGGCACTATTCACCGCCACGCCAAACTTCGCCCCCGTATAGGTAGCGACTCGTTCTTCAAACGCCGGTACGTGACTACCTTGGGTCAAAAAATCAGACTGTAGCACGGCAACCACTGCATCAATATCAGTTTGGGTGATATGCTGACGACCATAAGGGATAAATTGATTTGCCATAATATTTGCCCAAGGGGGGTTGGTTATTGAGTGGGTTTGTTATGAAGGGTTAGCGATTAAATTTTACCAATTTTTGCTTTGTTGGTTTCAATCCATTCTTGGAGTTGCTCAGTTGTCATCCACTCACTGTTATTATCACTGGCGTACACGAAGCCTTCTGGTACCTTAACACCATCTTTGATACGCTCAGGCGTCTCATCCCAGCCATTAATCGCAGGCAAGATTTTAAAATGTTCGGGATATTCATAGGTGTGAAAAGAATCTTCAGCACTAATCATTTGCTCATGCAGTTTCTCGCCAGGACGAATACCAATGATTTTTTGCTCAGCAGTGGCAGAAACGGCAGTTGCCAAATCTGGCATGGTCATGGAGGGAATTTTTTTGACATAAATTTCACCGCCCACCATGTCGTCAAATGCATGCCAAACCAGCTCCACGCCTTGCTCAAGCGAAATCATAAAACGGGTCATACGTGGGTCTGTGATGGTCAGCACACCACTGTCTTTAATTGATAGAAAATACGGAATCACCGAGCCACGACTCCCCATGACATTGCCATAACGTACCACCGAAAAGCGTGTGCCGTGCTCCCCTGAATAGGCGTTGCCTGCGACAAACAGTTTGTCCGATGCCAATTTGGTCGCGCCATACAGATTCACTGGACTAGATGCTTTGTCAGTCGATAAGGCAACGACTTTTTTCACCCCTTTATCAATACAGGCATCAATTAAATTCATTGCCCCGTTGATATTGGTTTTGACACACTCAAACGGATTATATTCGGCAGTGGGCACGATTTTGGTTGCTGCCGCATGCACCACATAATCTACCCCATCAAGCGCTCGATATAGACGGTCTTTATCACGTACATCACCGATAAAAAAACGTACACGGGGGTCGCCTTGATACAGTTTTGCCATTTCCCACTGTTTCATCTCATCCCGCGAGAGGATAATCAATTTTTTGGGATTATATTTTTCAAGCGTCATCGGCACAAAGGTATGCCCAAATGAGCCTGTCCCGCCTGTCACTAAAATGGTTGAATTGGTTAACATAGTGCACTACCTATTATGGCTAAAGTTATTTGTCGCAGTTTATCTAGCCCCAAAACCTGTCAGCATAGTTTGAATGGTTTTGAGCACAATCAAGATATCTAATGCAAAAGAAATATGTTTAATATAATAAAAATCGTACTGTACTTTAAGCGCTGTCTCATCGGTATCACTGGCATAGCCTTGTGTGACCTGCGCCCATCCAGAAATACCGGGTTTGACGATATGTCGATAATTATAAAAAGGGATGGTTTTTTCAAAGGTTTTGACAAAACTTAGCTGTTCAGGTCTCGGTCCAATCAGGCTCATATCGCCTTTGAGCACATTCAAAAATTGCGGCAACTCATCTATACGGGTTTTACGAATAAACTTACCGACTTTAGTCACACGCGGGTCATTTTGTTGCGCCAGTTTTGCCCCGTTTTTTTCTGAGTCAAAGCGCATACTGCGAAATTTATAGATTTTAAACAATTTACCGCCTTGCCCGACCCGTTCTTGGACAAATATGGCCTTACCGGGACTTTCCAACCGTATCGCAATGACAGTGACCACCGCAATCAACAATACCAAGGGTAAGACCAATAAAATCGCTATAATATCAATCAGTTGTTTAAACCATAAATAGGTTTGCGATGGCAACAGCGAGCCCAACTCGTTTTCATACAAATGATGAATCGGCAGACGACCCGTTAAAGACTCATACACTTGGCGATTATTATACACCGGTCTGCCCTGTAACGTTTGCTCGGTTAAAAATCGCTGCCAGTCTTCATCGAGCGCAGGCGATGACAGGTCTGCTACTATCGCTTGGACTTTTTTGCATTGTATGGCATCCAAGTGCGGTTTTTCGAGGCGTAACCAACGGATTTGAAAAATCGCTTCAAAGTTTTGACAATGCCCCAGTGGAATATACGCCATATAAGGTTGGTGCGCTTTTTGCTCCAGCAAAAACGATAAAAAGAAAAACACCACCCCGATAACGCCCGATAAGCCAAAGTAATATAGCGAATACGGCAACCGAAAAACGATAATCACCATGCCTAGCAGCATCATTACCAACAATAAGGTTGGCAACACAAAGCTGATGGAGCGTTGCCCTGGAAACTGGGTGAGTTTGCGCAAACCAAGGGTCACTAGCAAGACACCCAACGTGGCTAACACCATACTATTAAACTCAGTAATCAGCCAGCGCCCCTGCAAGAAGCGCATTCGCCACATCAGCAACGCCGGCAACACCACCACAACCAACCAGCCCACAATGAGTCGGAACGCGAGATTTTGCCATACTAAAAAAATTACCCGCTGCATTATGGTTTGAGTCCTGTTTTTTTAGGATTGGCATCACGCCATTGTTGAAACTCACGGTATAAAGCTGCAAATGTCGCAGGATCTTGTTTGGCAAGATTGCCCAAGTCAGTATCCACATTGTCACAATCCGACAAATTTTTTACCATGACACAAGCCGCTTCGATATGTTTTAATGCCGCTTGCTGGTCACCTTTATAGGCTAAGAACTGTGCATAAGCTAATATATTATACTGGGAAGAATCAGTATTTAGCACCTCTTCAAAGATGGCTTCTTTTAAGCTTGCCTGATGACGATTAATCGGCACTTGCATGGCAAGGATGCGGTCATGATAAGCGCTAAAGCCAAACACCTCATTTTGGTAGTCAATTCCTTTGTCTTGGTTTAGATGATTGGTATGCTTGATAAAGCGATTATAATCTAAATAATTGAGATGAAAATATTGCCAAATATAGTAGCCTGATAGCATTGCCAAACCCAGCATGACCACTGACAGGGCTTTTGTTAGTTTTCTTTGCCACACAAGTTGCCATTTGGTCTGTTCAATCAACGCCAAAAATAGTGCAAACACTGCGAGATAACGAAAATACCATAAAGGGTATTCTACACTGGCATACAAAATACTGGCGATGACAAACGCCAGTGCAATCCCGCTTTCTCTGCTATGGCGAAGATGAATCGCCCGCACCAGCACCCAAACAATCGGCACAAAACACAGCGCACCTAACACACCCAGCTCCGCCAAAATCATGGTAGCAAAATTATGGGAATGGTCGGCAATCTCTGGCCATTTAAAATATTGGGCATAATCAACGCTTGCGCCCATGTAGTTATTCCACCCGACCCCTGTGAGTACATGGTCATGAAATATCATCATGGCGCGTTCGCTCATCGCCGAGCGGTTCCCCTGCCCGCCCGCCATACGGCTCACCGCCCCAAGCTGATTGGCGCTGCTATAATTGCTAATCCAGCTTGCGCCCATATAATACAGTACAAAAACAATAAGACCAAAAACGCTAGCCGATAATTTGCTTTTCCACGCTATCGGCTGGCTCAAAAAGAAAATGGGAATCACCGCCAACATCATCACTAGACCCGCCCGACTTTGGGTCAAGGCAAGCCCGATGGTAAATATCACAAACAATAGCATCAAGCCAAACCGCGCATATTGTCGGTATCGACCCATCAGCCACTGCGGCGTACTTAACTTTTCTTGAAACGACTGCTGCAGTTGATAAATCACCCCACACAGCGCCAACACAAACGCGTAGCCTGCGTGATTGGCTTGTCCAAAGTTGCCATCATAGCGTCCGCCATTGGCATTACCACGGGCAATCACCCAACCTTTATAATCAATCTGATAGCCTTGGGTTTGCATCATTTGAATCATAAAGGTGATGATTGCCATGAGATATACCGCAATAAACAGGCGATTGAGTAAATGCGCTTTATTGTCAATGTTTGTCCCAACGACCGCGGTCAATGCCACCACTAGCAAGCTTATCACGGGGAATATCAGCGCATCAGGGTAAGCGATATGATTGAATAGTGGCTGACATACAAGTAATAGGGCTAGCAGCAACCAAGTAAGCACAGATTTGCTCAATTTTGTAATCGGGTTTTGCCAAAAAAAAGCCGCGATTGCCAAACTCACAAACCCAAATGCTGTGGCATTGACGACAAAATCTCTACCGAGTGGCGAGTGCCAAGGCATCAGATAGGTCAAAATGGCTAACCCCATCAATAGGGTAAATAGACGGATATCTTGGGTGAGCGTTTGGTTTGATGTCGATAGTAGCATGGTGTTTTTCGTGGGCTTTAAACGCAAAAATGCTAAACGGGGTAGTTTAGCATTTCATTGATTAGAAGGATAGATTATTGTACTTTTTGCCACATGATTAAATTATTAATATAATTCTGGGCATTAGGTGGATTGACCTCTTTAATTGCTGATAAAGTTTTACTACAATTGCTTGGCAGATTCTGAGTAATATTATCTGTACGCTCGCGTTGACAAAGCGCTTTATAAAGAATTTCTGATGCATTCTTTTGACCAGCATATGCCAGCAACGTAGCTTGTTTTTCCAACATATAATCGAATCCATAAGCTTTAATAACATTATCGCCAAATTTTACCTGATTATTAATTTTGTTTAAATCAGGTGCCATAAGTAGGTAGTATAAGCTCTCCTTGTACTTATTGTATCCGAATACGTTACTTAATTCCCCGAAAGCTTCTAGTCTCTTATTATAAGGTTTATCACTTTGTATGACTTCTTCATATACTTTTAAATAATCATCATATTTTTTGATGTAAAACCCACAAAAAAATATCGTTATTATTAAAATTATAGAAAAGAATTTATTCACTACAACAATCTTTGCTTTAATAGGTTTATCTAATAGAGCAATAAAGAAAGCGGATAAAAATAAAAACCTAGCATACCATAATGGATACTCACTCAAAGAATATAAACCTACAATGGCTAAAATAACAAAACTAAGAGTTTGATAGCCATTTAGCCGACTGGTGAAAAATCTATTAGCATTTCTAGTAATAATAGCTACAAACCCTAATAAGCATAGTAAACCTAATAACCCAAACTCTGCTGCAATTTGGGCAAAGACATTATGAGCATTATCTGCATTAATGAGTAATGCAATATCTGGATGTTGTGTACCAAAATGGTTAAAACTCTCATAACCTAAACCAACAATTGGAGAACTTTGAAAAGCTAAAAATGCTTGCTTAACGAGAGTCGCTCGAATACCCAAACTACTTTCGTCTGCCATTCTTTCCAAAGAAGAAACCGCAATCAAATAATTGGCTACCAATTCACTACCTAACCAATAACCTACTGATAAACAAACGCTTGCAAGAATTAGAACCGCAAATTTAGAATTTTTATTACGCCATTGATAAAAGTAACTTCCAATAAGTGCAGCACAGACCAAAAATAAGCCAGCACGACTAACCGATAATCCAATACCCATACCAAATATCGTCAGAATTAAAGCGATTACTATGGCATAAAACTTATGATTGTTAATTTTTTTTTCATATAGATATATAAGATAAAGAAAAGTAGCAACTGCCATAGCAATTACAAAACTTGCTTGATTGGGTTGAGCAATGTTACCTGACAATCTATTGCTCATATTTGGCATAATAAAGCTACTAGGCAAAGAAGGAAAAAATAATTGTAATGCTTGTGTCATTACTAATAAAAGGCCTGTAATCGTCATTGCCATTGCTAGCAAATTAGTTGCAATGGTTTTTTCATTTTCGTTAAAATTTATAACAGCTTGACTGATAAAAAATGCTACTAATAGAACTCCTACTGGAAAAATTAAGCTATCAAAATAATGATACGCGTGCATCAGGGGCTGTAACAAAAAAATAACTATTGCAAGCAACCATATATAACTAGATAGAGCTCGATATGTAGTAGTATTGGTGAGATACCATACAAGTAATCCAATACTAATTATCATTGTAACTACTGTACCAATAAAAGCATCCAGTTTGCCTAGGCCGTAATGTTGTGGACTTAATACCCCATAACCATACATCAGTATCAAGCTGACTATAAAAGCAAGCCAACCTTTATTGCCTAGTACTTTAACAGTTTGCATAAAATCTCCTTAGCAATTTAGCGCGTTATATCATCCTACAAGCATGCTAAAAAGATAAATTATTTAACGCTTGTCGGTAACAATTCATCAGCCACAGTAGTTGTCACTTTTTTGGCAATGATACCATTATCTGTTACCTCAAAGTCGATAATCTTTCCCGTTAATTGGTCAGAAACGTTTGTAGTATTAAAAGTATATTTAATACCACAGACCAAACCACCACCCTGATAAACCTGGGTGATTTCAGCACTGCCATATTTACCAACAATTCTATCTTCTATTGAGCTTGATGAACCATTGGTAAAACATGAACTACGCTCTCGACTGGCTTGTACTCTTTGCTTTAAACTGCTTGATAATGTGATGGCTTCACTCACTTGAGCCTTGGCAATATAATGTTGGTAAGCGGGTAAAGCAATGGCTGCTAATATCCCAATAACTGCGATCACAATCATCAGCTCAATCAATGTAAAGCCTTTTTCATCAACCATCGTTTTCCCTTAGCAATAAAAAATTTAAAAAAAAACTGAAGCCATTCAGCTTCAGTTTTAATACCCATCAAATCAGATTATTTGATAGCCGTCGGAATATATTTATCTTCAACTGTAGTACCTGTGGTTTTAGATAATTTATTGCTCTCTGGATCAACAGTCATTTTCAATGTGTTTTTGTTAGCAGCAGAGATACGATCTGAAGCAGAGGCACTTACTACATAAGTAATAGTACAGTTAGGTGCTGTCGCATCAGAATCAATTCTAGCTGTACCATATTTACCTGTTATTGAGTTAGCAGAGGCATCGGTTGAAGTACAAGCGCTACGCTCACGGTTAGTAGCAATTGTGGTTTTCATACCATCAGCTAAGGTAAAAGCTTCTGACAGTTGTGATTTTGCAATATAATCTTGATAAGCTGGCAATGCAATCGCAGCCAAAATACCGATGATAGCAACAACAATCATTAATTCAATCAGGGTAAAACCTTTTTGAGCGTTCATAATGAACTCCTATTTTTGGGTGTATAAAATGGATAACATACTCATATAGTTAATTATATAGCCAGTTATCCAAGTAATTGAGTCAATCTGCAAAGTTTTGATGAGCATCACTTTGCCTTGGTAATACAATTACTGCAGTTTGTGTGCCAACTACATTCTTTAGCTAAATTAACACTAATATATCTTCTATTTGGCTACTAATTTAAAAAATTATTCAGTACATCAAGGATTATCTAAGCGCAAAGTTTTTTTAACCCCCTCAATTTATTCATTTATCCGTACGTTATTGTCAAAGGTATGACAATATTTGTCACTATTTTATGTCACCGAATATGAATGTTGTCTATATTGTCAAAAATTGTTAATTGCCTAGCTTAATAAGCTAGTTATTCCATTCTTGACCCGTACCACATAAGGTATTTCGGCATTTTACACCATCAGAATCATAAGTTAATGTGCCATCATTACTCATAAGACCGTTGGAAATTGGTATAGCCTGTATACGCCATTTAGAAGTAGTCATAGTATCTCCTGTCATTGGAGTGTTAGTTGAGCTGTCAATAATGGTTACATTATAATCTGCATTACCCAATGGATAAGTAATAGCACCAAGTACAGGAGTGACGCCTAAAACATGAGACAGAGAAATATTTGTGTATATACCTTCCACTAGTTTTCGAGCTTGGATACGCATGGCGATATTCTGTAATTCAAACATCATGTTATTACGATGTGTTTTAATCACATAAGATTGATAATTGGGATAAGCCACTGCCGCTAATATACCAATAATTGCCACCACAATCATGAGTTCAATTAGAGTAAAGCCATTACCTTTGTACTGGGTTATTACCATGATGAACTTCCTGTACCGCAGTTGCCATCTTTAAAAATTTTTATGGCCGTAATTGAGCTATCCAGCGACTCACATTGGATTCCTCGACTAGAAAAACCAATATAAGGATACCCACTGAGTAACGGAGTAGCCAATATGACATAGTTGGTTGCTACACTAGCATTTGCAAACGTTGACTCGCTTAAATTCGAACCAGATCCTAGTATTGTCACCATTTTGATATCATACTTTGCACTACCTGTATTAGGATAGTGAAACGTCATGTTATCTGAATCAAACGTTTGTGATTGGGAGGCAAACCCGGCATAATTCAATTGCCTTGCTCGCCATTTGTTGAGTTCATTTGACTGCATCATGATGATAGACTTTACTTTTTGAATATCATTTTTTTTGATAAAATGCTGATAAGATGGTACAGCAATCGCTGCCAAAATGGCTATTGTCATCACTGTAATCATCAACTCAATCAAAGTAAAACCTTTTGAATTAATCATAGTCTTCTTAGCTGTAGCTAGATGTACTTTTCTCACGCTACTTTTCCCACCATTCTCGTGGATTCATTACTCTGTCACGATTAACACCATCTGAATTGATAGTATTAATAGTAATAGTACTGGGTTTATTAAAGGTCGATTTATCACAATCTGTACCCGTACAGTTAAGTTGTAATACCCCAAATAATGAGCCACCCACGTCAGGCTTAGACTGAGTGATAATATTATCGATAATACCAGCACCTGCTAATGCTGCTGAACGCTTGGTGTAATCTGTCGAAGTTGTACCATTCGCAGCAGTTGTAGTGTTATAACCAGATGCGCCGCAGTTGCCAAAAGGTAGACACATCAGCATACGTTGAGTGGCGCCTTGTACCGTGGCAGAACAACCCTCTGCAATTAAATTGACATTTGGGTTATATACTGACACAAATAGCAAGCCATTTTGAGCATCAGGCTCATTAAGCATTTTCATACCTTGATATTTTGTGCTATCAGTTTCTAATACATTACTCATAGCCGCACTAGCGCCTGTACCATTGACTTTGTACCACTGCTCAAATGGATAATACCAACCATGTTTGAATGTTGTATCTGTCACACCTTTCATCATATTGGTTTTGATAGTTGCATCGCTAGCCGTAAAAGTTACCTTAGCCAGATTGGCTACAGTTAAATCCTTGGTCACAAGCGCTTGACTCAAATAAGGATCTGAAGTAGCAGTGCCTTTACACTCAGCATCGGTCTTATAACAGAACAAATCTTTCTTACCCGCCTCTCTATCCATAAAACTATAGATGGCATCTGGGATATTGGTATCACGTTTATCAGAAACTGGTAAACTACGATTACCTGTACCCACAGTAATTTGTGCTATGGGTGAACCTTCTACAACTTCATCAGTTACTGTAAATAATGGACGTTCATAAAACCTTGGGGCAACATCTGAACCACCTTTTTGATTACTCACATCTAACAGTTTGACTAAGCGATCAACACGGAAATTATCCGTATCTTTGTTGTTATTAATATCAGCTCGCCACACTCTGCCGCCTAAGTCAGCAAAATAAATAAAATCTGTATAGCCGTCATAGTTACGGTCAACGGTACGTATTTCAGTGACAATACTATTGGTCAAATCACTGTGTTCAGTTTTTTGTAAGGTGACGGAAGTAGGACGTGCAGCTGTTGTTGTGCCATTTTTTGATGCTGCATAACTTGCCCACCATAACAGCTTACCTTTATCTGATGTGATATCTATAGTTACTTTTTTGGTTGTACTGTCTTCTTTTTCTTCCCCTACTCGTACCATATAGACTGCATTACCTTGTGCAAGATTTGATGAATCTGCAGCAAAGTTTGCAGTCTCATAACGAGTGTCATAGCCACCAGGTAAGAAATTCACCATGACTTTTTTACCCCCTGACCGCACAAAACCCACACTAGGTTTACCCCATGTCTGACCCATTCTGCTAAAGGCTGCTTGGTCACCAGTAGTACCGTAAGTACCATTTTGCATTCCTTTAAGTGTGCTATCATCGGTACCATCTGATTTTTTGGGATACTGACCTGCTTGCAATGTGGCATAATTTGAACCCACTGAGTACACCATATTAGGCATTGTTGGACTCGTAATATCTAGATTATAGTAAGATGAACCACCCATGCGTAAACCGCCTGAGGCAAAGACTTGTTTAGCGGCATAGCTATTTGTAGTGACAGCGCTAGTACCTGTCCCTGTAGTGTTACTGGTGATATTATAGGTTGTATACACATTCCAAGGTGCATCGACTCCATAGGGTAGCTTCGAGTCAGTAGTTTTACCACTTTTTATTAGAGCACCTGATTGTAAATCGAGAATTTCTTTCGGAATAAAGGTAAACTGCTCTTTACCTGTACTATCGTCTATTAGGTGTAATGCACCATCCATTGAACCGTACAATACACTGTCTTTACGTGTTGTAGCATTAAATTTACCATTGGTATCCAAATCGATGCCATAGGTGACTAATTGTGGAAGCGAATGAATCACCCCACCAATATTTTTTGGTGTTTTGGTTGGCGTACCAGTTAATACCGTCGTATCGTCCATATCTGTTAAGGTTTGAGCAGGAAATCCTGTGAACACTAGTATATTGTTCAAGATACCTGTAATTTCTCTTAATCTTACAGTATCTGTGCCTGTAGCAGGCGCTACCAAGTCCGTACGTAGCACAGGCTTAAGGGCGGTAAAACCAACAGGCTTATTATTACTTGCGTTGACTTTGATATTGGTGAGTGTATCATTGACATTGACCCAAAGATTTCTATCATTACCTGATTTCTCAAACACTTGCTGAAATGCACCGCCGACCTGCGGTAATGCTTTATCAGGGCGCTGGGCATCTGCCCTTGTAGCGTCACTAATGGTATTCCAGATATCATAGGTAGAAGTAGAAAATTTTCCTGTAAGGTCATCAAAGACTTTGGTCGTGCCTGCTTCATCTGAAGTCACTGTGCTATTGCGGATAAAATATTTTTTTAGGTTGCCATCCCATAGATCAGTAACGCCTGGTCTGGGGTCTAAAATAGGCGTATAGGCATAACCACGGGATTGCTGAGTATTAAGTGCATCCAATGGTACTGACATCGTACCGGTGGATATCGCTGGGATTTCTTTATTGCCTACGCCTGCGATAAAAGATTTAATACTATTGGCTAGTTGCTCCGGGGTCTCTACATAATAAAAGCCGCCTTCACCAAATCCTTCACCTTTTCTACCTAATCTACAGAGATTACTTGCATCTGGATTGGTACTATCACAAGTTGTTTTACCAGCTAAGGATTCAAATACTTTACCAAATCCTGCTGTTCCTGTAATAATTTCTCTGCCAATCGGATTATTAGTACTTCGCAATTTCTGGGCAAATAAACCCATACATTTCCAACCACTGACACCCCTAGCTTGATTAGAGTCAGAATAGCCGCTTGTCAACCCAGAATCACATGAAGCGTTTGTACCAACTGAAAGTTTTGTATTCGCCGGATTAGCAACTGGGCTTACTTTATCCAATGCTATGTTCATCAAATCAGTCGCTGAAGTACCTTGAACATTATTTGGTTCACCATCCGTTAAGAAATAGATACCATTACCTGCACATTGTTGCTCACTAGCAGACGTGGGTGGGGTAAGTGGTGAAATATAATTGTTCCCGCTTACAGCACTGGAATTTGCTTTGCTGAATCCTGAATATGGATTTGCACTTAGTAAATCCATAGCAGTAGTAATATAATATTTTTGTCCACCTTTAATATCATCTACAGAGTCATAATTGCCGACATATTTTGGAATATCTATATTTGCAAAGGTTACCTTAGTTTGCACTCTGTCATAAGCTTTACAGGCTAAAATATAATTACTATCTACAGTGGTAGCATTCGTATTGCACTTATATACATCATATACTTTCTTCCCATTTTTTTTTCCATTACGTATATAGTAACCAATTTCTTGAGACACCAGTGCATTGACATGCCTGTTAGTACTAGTTCCTAACATATAGGCTCCTACTTCAGCATAGGCGTGTGCACTTGGCGTATTGGTTTCAGCTTTTAATCCGGCTACAATTTTTAGCATTTCAGTACGATTAGCGAGTGTAAACTCGTAAGCAGGATAACTAATCTTGCCACCCCCTGTTGAACCATTCGTATAGAAGAAGTTTGCTAATCCAATTTTATATCTAGTAAAATCAACTCCGTTACCAAAGGCTGTTTTAGGATTCGCAATCAGTGGCATCAATGCTAATTTTAATCTCGAAATACGGTCATAATAAGTTTTTCCACCGATAGTACAACTATTAACAGAATAATTAACAGCAGTCGGGGAAATGGTCGTATTAGCAGCACCATCATCATTATAGATAGCCTGTGGTAATTGACTAGTAGATATATAATCTATCATGTTATTTTTTGAACAATAGGCATTGTCATTATCATCGTAATCAATCGAGATTCCTTCAGAAGCATAGTCAACTTCTATACTTCTCTCATCCATACTTCCCGAGTTATCAAACACTAGCATCACTGTTGCACCACCTTGAGAGGCGGCTTTATACAGCTCAATATCACTAGCATGAGTAGTTACGTTTGTAACCATCAAGCTACCAATAGCAAGTGGCAACAGTTTGAAACTCATATTTGAACAGTAATTTTTGTTGTATGCTTGTTCCATTTTCAGCTACCTCGGTGATATTTCACCTTAATATTTATTGATACACGTATTTAAGATTAATAATTTTAAATAAAAAATTTTTAACTCAGACAGCTTACACCTACAGGTTCGTGTTTATAACTTTGCATTTGAATATTATGGGGTACACCCAAATCCGTTAGACACTTGTCAATATTGTCAATTTTTTGCTTTAAACATCCTGCCACTGTATCTGTACCTGTAGATGTACTACTACCTAAGCTGACATTTGAACTAGTATAACTAGGAACAAGTGATACAGAATAACCATTAAAATAAACACAAGGTGACTCTTGAGTGCTTGAATTAGTGGCCAAATCATTACTTTCATCGCTTCTAGCATGTCCTGATAACGGTACGACATCTTTTGCCTGTGCTAATTTGACAAAAGTCATTTGCGTCATTACACGACCTTCATTGACGTAATCATTCGGGTTTGTGGGGTCACAAAACCCTCGATTTGCACCTTCCAATATATTCCCTGCATTGTTTTTTTGAGTGATTTTATCAAGTCTAAATAAAGCACTCTCTCGTGGACGTACACAGAACACTGTCTCTGCATTAAAAGTATCTTCACCGGCTCGTGAGATATACCCTTGTAATGTATCAAGTCCGTTTCTAGTAGAGGAAGTGGAAGCCACTCGCAATCTATCTTCTTTTTCAACTTTGCCAAAAGCATCATCATTGGCTTGAAACATCAACTGAGAAATTTGCGAGGCTGTGGCCACCTGCAAATCTGTTGTACTTTTTCTTAGTACAATAATTCCAAGAATAGATATTAGTAGCAAGACAATTAAGACAATGATGAGTGCTACACCGGCTTGAGATTTAGGATAGCCTTTTAGCAAATACTGTTGGTTCATTGTACAGTCCCTCTGGCATTTCTTAGAAAGACAGTTGTCTCCAAAACTCTTCTCATTTTTCCATCATCTTTGGAGGTATCATTTAACTTTATATTGGTCTTGTCCAAAACTGTAAATGATGGATCTTTTGATGCGGTAACTGAGCCATCTGAACGTACTAAAAGCCCTATTTGAACATTCACAATTCTTCGATTATTCAATGTTGGAAAAGGGTCTGCATTTACAGTTGTGATAGGCGTTGGGATGGGCATATATGTCAGGTTATATGTGCTTGGATTCGTTGAAAAGTTTTTACTATCACTAATGCCTAATAACACCCTAAAATAATCCACATTAGGTATGATGATTTCACCATTACCAGCAAGGTTACTTGTGCCAGCAGTGCCATCAGGTTTTGTATAAGTATCTATATTTATTTGATTTGTTTGAGCTGTTGTTTCATTATAAGTATAGATCGCCGAGGCACAAGCCAACCCACCATCCCGCACAAAATATCGCTCAATAACGTAATCATCTTTCATCACATTGCGACTTTGGCAATCCACTTGATTATCACTTGACACTTTATACTGGATGGTCAACTGGTCACTTGAAAGCGCTGTAGAGCCAAATTTGACATTACTGCCACTTAAGGAAGATGCCGATCTTGTCAAAAGCGTATCAGATATCTGTTGATTGCTTTTTGATAAGCCGCGCAGATTACTAGCTACAGTTTCCCCTGCAACTGTATTGCCAAATACAGTTAAATTGTCTGGTGCTGTCAATACAATGCCGCCTTGTGGCGTTCGATGATTTAAAAAGAAGCTTTGTGATGATAAAATACCATAGTTAGCTTTACGAATTTGCTTGGTTAGATAATCGAGACCAAAAGTGTTGGTATCTACAATTTTAGATCCTGCACTTTGTATGTTTGAAGATAATGAGTTGGTGTAAAGTATTTGCAATGCTGCTGCAGATACTAATAGTCCTAAAATAAGTGATATCATTAACTCTATGAGCGTGAAACCCTGTTGCAACCTTTTCATATTAATTAATCTCCAAAAACATACAGGTTGCTTTGGGATGATATTTACCACCCGTTTTAATATTCGTGGTGTCGGAAGAATCTCTTGGGGTTAGGCAATCCATTGTACCCTTATCGTTTGCAATATTTGGATCTTTGACTGGATTATTATCTGTGCCGATTGTTGGGGTTGTGTTTCCCCAAGCAGTAATCAGACAGTAGGAATACATAACATTAGTAGAAGCTGTCGTTCCTCCTCCGCCTGTACTGGGGCATGGCTGCAAATCCATCTGTAGACCTGTCGATGTGAGTTGGGTTTTTAGTTTCCATACCTCAGCATTGGCTATGTCTGTTGCTGTGCACGTCGTACTACCTACGCAAAGATTTGAAGGCTGCGTAAACGTATCATTAGCACCAGCCGCTTTGTTCATATCAGCGTAGACTTTATTGAGTGCATCTTGGTAAGTAGCAATCGCTGAAGGATTGGCACGGATTTTTTCAGCAAGCGACCTCATCATCAATAGTGTCTGCGATCTATCAACCGACTCAGAAGTAGATTTGATAGACTGCATTTGCATGGCACTAAAACCCAAAATTGCCACTGCCAAGATCAACAGAGACACTAATACCTCAATGAGTCCTACACCATATTGATGGTATCTCATGAGCAGCTCCCACTTTTACTACTTTTGATACTATTACTTGCATCTATTTCCACTAAATATTGTGGATTACCCGATCCCACACAGATATAAAACCCCGTCGTAGCTAGTGCATCATTTGTATCTTTCCCCATGCGAGTAGAAGTTACAGTTTGACCTTGATAGGACTTTTTAGTGGGGGTAAAACTAACAGCCAACAGCGTACTTGGTATCGGTGTGATTGACACTTCTGCCTCAAAATTATAAATAGCATATGGGGTAGCTGTAGCAACATTTTCTCCCACATAAAAACTCTTAAAATTCTTGACATTATTTGTGTTTGTCAAAACAATTTTCGTATTTTTTTGACTAATGATTGCTTGGACCTGAGTATCTCTAAGGGCAGACTCAATAATACTTACTGCTTTCCTAGCTTTAGCTTGCTGAATCTGTCGCTGCATACTAGGCGCTGCCATCGCGACAATGATCGCCATAATCGCAATGGTAATGACAAGCTCAATCAGCGTAAAACCTTGTTCACGATTTTGGTTACGATGATACTGTCTATTCAAAACTTCCATCACGATACCCACCCATACCCCTTGATAAACGACCTATCATACCATGTTTGCTAGCACAAACAATTCTAACATTAAAGCAAAAAACATACCTATTATCTCAGTGTTTTTGTTAATTGTCATACCTAAAACTTACTATCCATAGTTTACCTCAGCCATTTATCGTTGCTAAGCGAATTAGGACGAAAGGGCGCTCAAGTATTATCAAATCATTTTTAGCTTAGGATTTTAAAGCATCTTGCCAATAACCCACTGGTAGCCCGCCTTTATTTGCAAGCTTTAACGATAGGGCGATGCAACTTTGGTCGCAAAACACTCACAAGCAGAATCTAATGCAAAACCTTACCATGCAAGATTGAATACGCATGAATATGGGAAGATAGGTGATAATTTGTTAGTAAATTAGCCAACTCAGACAGGGTGGCGCCTGTCGTCACCACATCATCAAATAAAATCAAATTTTTGCTAGGGGGCATATTTGTCAGAGAAAACGCATCTTTGATATTATCTAACCGCTCCTCTCGGCTTAGACCCTGCTGGTGAGGTCGGTCGAGTCGCTGCATATCCGTAAAAAGAGGGATTTGCCAGTGAAAGCTTAGATAAGCGGTTAAAATGGCGAGCGGATCGAAGCCGCGTTGCCTAATGCGCTGTAAACTTGTTGGCACTTTAACGATTAACGAATTTTTGGCATGGCATCCTTGAGGCGGCTTAAGCTGGCGGATGGCGTGTACCAAAACGGGCAGATGATGTAACTGCTGCCCATTTTTGTACCCAAGCATGATTTGATTGAGGGGATATTGATAGTAGCCGCTGGCTACGCCACGCAGTGACGTTTGCTTTAGTTGCAAAGTAAAAAATGACGCTGACCATTCAAACTGGTTATGGCATGGCTGACAAAGAAATTGTTGTCGATTGAACCAATGGTCATGGTGACGCGGTGCTAAGTTATCAAAGCCTGCTGCAGCGCAATCATTGATGCCACATAATTGGCAACGGTGATGAACTTTCGCTTGATATACCAACGCCATGGCAAAGGGCAATCGCCACCAAGGCAAGGGGGCTACGATTGCCATAAACGTAGTTAAAGCCCTTTAAAATCATTAAACATGATACCAATACCGACATTGGTGCTCTTATGATTATAGTCTTGGATGTTTTCACCATAGCCATGGAATACTTGTAAAATCGCTTTCATACCGCCTGTCAATGGATAAGCATAATCCACCTGTATAGCGCCTTTATTGGTACTTGGATTATAACGCATCACACCACCCACCGTGCTTTGGTCATTGAGCGGATACAACCAACGCACATCGCCATAGCCCATGTAATCCCCAATATCTGGGTTATCCGAGTCTTTACTGTTTTCATTTACGATTAGCCATAGTCTTGGAATCACGGTGAGTTTGCCCCACTCTGTTCCTGCCATCGCATAGATACGATTCCAAGAACGTGATAACGGGTCTGACTGTCCATTTGATTCATGCACTAGCCCCGCGCCTAACAGTCTTAATGACCCATTCCCAGGCAGATTACCCTTGATAGGCTGTGTCAAAAATATCTCTGGCTGGTAATCTGAACTGCGAAAGGGTCTTGAGCTTTTACCGTTGTACACTTGCCAATAAGACTGCTGAGTATAGCCAAGCCACACATCGGCATTGGTATCGAACACATCTTGGGCAAGCTTGGTTTTCATTGAAATTTGCAGCTTGCTATCTAGATGCTGCAAATAATCTTTCGATGCGCGAACATGATCTTGGGTGGGTGAATAGATGTCATAGTTTGGCGTCGCGTTATACCAAAGCGGCATGACATACATGGGCAAATGTGGACGTATCGTCAGTATCCCTTTGGGATCATTTTTATCCAAGTCATATAACACACTCAGTGGCGTATATTTTTCCACATCCGCTGCGGTAACCCCCACTTGCTTTAAGATTGTTTTGTCTTGCTTGTTGGGCACCAAATGATCTAATTTTTTTTGCTCGTTTTTGGTTATCGTCGTGGTTGTGGTAGTGACGGTTGCCGTTTGATCCACGGCTAACACTGGCACCGCTTTACCTTCTTTGAGACTCACTTCCAAGGTTTTAGCAATATCAAGGGGCGCCTTGGCTTCAGGTTCGATTTTACCAACGCTTATCTTGTCAAAACAAGCTAAACGCGCGACATTATCAGTGATTTTTGAACAGGTTAGCAGCGTTTGTTGGTCGACAGAAATAACAGTTGTTTTTATTAAAGTTTTTGCTGAAGCTCTTGTTGAGGATTTTGTTGAAGTTTTTGCGTGTGCCGTTGCTGTAACTGTTAGTGTGGCTAGTATGGCAAGCGATAAAGAGGTACGGTAAAGCGTAAGTTGTGACATAGGTTGACCTTCTTACAAAAATATCGTTCATGATAGCAAAAATTGATGACAAATAGTTAACAAATGCATAATAATTTTTAACAGTAAAGTAAAGTTCCAATCAACTATTAGCTCGTCAATTATTGGTATTTCTATTGGTGCTTGTATGGATAATTCTATTGATACTGCTGGCCTTTATACTCAAGCCAACCGTCTTGATGACGGCTAGCGGAGTCACGGTGTGTCCAATGTACAACGCCACCTTTGTCGTTATAAATATATTCACCATAAAAGCGAATGGGATTTTTGGCTTGGATACCCTCGATGCGCGGTGCCAAATCAATATTATGGGCAATTAACACCGTGATGTTTGGATAGTTATCAATTTTGACCAAAAATTTTTGATGGCCGCTACCCTCATTATCGTCTTTTAGCACTTTAATCACCGTACCACATCCTAATACCTGGCGTTTAACGCTAGGATTTTTGGCTTGATAAGCTTGATTAATGGCGGCGTTGTTGCATTGAAGGTTTGTTACCTGACGTTTTTTGTCAGTATAACTTGCTGAATTTTTAGCCGTCTGTTGATTAGACTTTGAGCCTGCTAACGGCGAATTTGGGCTTGCTAACTGGCTATTTCCGCTTTGATCTTGGCTTGGCTGTTGTTCAGCATTGCCTGCGTGGGAACACCCAGTGACAAAAATCAGCACCCCCAAAGTTAAGGGGATGGCTATAGACTTTGCTAAGTGATAGTTCAATTTTTATTTAACCCTAATGGTTGGATGAGTCAGTGAATCATTTGACTGAGTTTTCTTTAACTGAGTTTAATTGGACTTAATTTAATTGGGACAAGACTTGCTCAAAATCAGGGCGTTTGACCTCACCGTTTTGTCTTGCTACCAGTTGACCGTTTTGGTAATACAACAATACAGGCGGACCGAACACGGCTAATTTTTTATAGATTGCTTGGCTATCCGGCGTATTGTCAGTCACATCAAGTTTGACAACTTGCCAGCTGGCTAAACTTTGCGGGGGGTTGGCAAAAAGTGTTCTATCCATGATACGACATTCAATGCACCATTCTGCGGTCACATCGACGACTAGCTTTGGGTATTGCGCAAGCAAGGGTTCAAGCTGTGACAGTTTGGTGATTGTAATCGTATGGGTGGTCTTCGTTGTGGTTAATGCCGATTGCGCTGAAGTATTCATAAGCTTATTAAGCGGCTGCCAACTATCTTGACTACCTGAGGCAGTGCCTATCACCAGACACGCTGACCAGAGGCATGCTAGCAATGCTAGTGCTTGAGTGAGTAGTTGACCTTTTTTGCCGTGCCAGCGCCACAGCCATAAGCCAATCACAGCAAACCACAGCGCCCATAGCATCAGCATCCAGCTTGATAGCCATATACGCTCTATCATCAATAAAGCGACGCCAAATAACAGCAAACCAAAGCTGGTTTTGACCCAGTTCATCCACTCGCCTGCTTTGGGCATAAAATTACCTTGAGTGGCGCCCAGTAAAATGAGCGGTGTGGATAGCCCAAGCCCCAATAAAAACAATGCGGCAAAACCCATTACAGGATCACCCAGCGCTGCCACGCCTGCCAACGCGCCTGCAAGGGGTGCCGACACACAAGGTGAGACAACCAGTGCAGAAAACAAGCCCGTCAAATAACTGCCACTTAGGCTACCAAGTCGATTTTCCCCAATTTGGCTGATTTTTTGGAACTTAACACGCAGCGCATGCGGTAATTGCCAGCGAATGACATCCAACATGTACAGTCCAAGCAGGATAAATAACCCTGCAAAAATTAGCAAAATGACAGGGTTTTGTAGCCAGTTTAGTATACCCAAAGATTGCCCAAATAACGCAACCACTGCGCCCAAAATGCCATAACTAGTCGCAACACCCAAACCATAACTGCCCGTGAGTAACAACCCTTTTTTAGCAGATGGACGATGTTGGCGGGCAACGATATTGGCTACAATCGGCAGCATGGGTAACACACAAGGGGTAAAAGCTAACCCCAATCCCGCTAAAAACAATAGCAATAATGCAACACCGCTATGTTTGGTCAATCCAAAAATATCTTGATTGCTAGCGCTACCCGTCAAACTCGTTGCCACCGCCGCCGATGAAGCCGCAGGTTCAGTCATGACAGTTGTTTGGGCAGGTTGAGACGATGCCATAGATACGACAGGGTCGGATGCGGTTAACTGCGCTGTGGTTAAGACATCGGTGGCTGTGGTTGATGCGAATTGCTGCGCCGCTGCGGCTGTATTGCCACTGGACAGCGCTTGTTTGGCAGACGGTGGGCTAGTTGCCTCATCGACGGTTTTAGCAGGGGGCAAGCTAGCAGATTGTTGAGTCGTTATCGGGGCGGCATCATTGTTCGTTGCCACAGTATTGGTGACTTTGGCTTGAGCCGTTTTTGACGTCATTGCATCCGATTTTTTTGCGCCATTTTTGGTGGAAGCCGCCAATTGGGTGATGACAAATTTGGTCTTTTCAGGGGGATAGCAAAGCCCTACTTTGGCACAGCCCTGCCATTTGACCATAGCAGGTTGCGAGGTGATTGCTTTATCCGCGCTCAACGTGGTTGTGGCAGTAAAGGGTTGTTCAAACACAGGCACCCGACCAAAATCCGGGTCATCCACATAGGTCGGTGCTGCACTAAATTGTAATGGCGTCGCTGTTACCCCATCAGGCAATTGTAAGGTTAATTTATCCCGATACGCATAATAGCCTGGTTTGACATCCACATGAATGGTCACTACTTGCCCTTTTTGCTCAGTATAGACTTTAAAAGCCTCATGCACCGGTAACGGCTTGTCTTTGGCGGTCAAGCTGGGATTGTCATTACCGCCAAAAACCTCGCTTAAACTAATCGCTTGGGCGCTTGGCATAGTGAGGCTAGTGACAGCCAGTAGCGTGCCAAGCAAAGAGACATGACGACTCACGGTTCGAAAACGACACAGGGGCGTAGGCATAGGGGATATATTTTTCAAAGACAACTTCTCATACGTTTTAAATTCATACGTTTCAAATTTATACGTTTTAAAACACGTAACCGAAGTTACGCACCGCTAATAGCCTTAAGCTGGGCAAAAGCCGACTGATTA
>NZ_DALYMP010000012.1:0-49482 GCF_031975715.1 Moraxella sp. CTOTU46711 | reverse complement strand
AGTCGGCTTTTGCCCAGCTTAAGGCTATTAGCGGTGCGTAACTTCGGTTAATAAGCTACTATTTATCAAAGCGTTTGTAAAACCTTCTAATCCATAAAAACTTAGCCATAGTCGCAAACTTTTATTTATGTTATAGTAAACTAGTACGTTGAAATGATATACTCGACTCACAAAACAAGTTTAACTATTGGGGAATACTATGTTGTCAACTAGAAACGGTCAATTATCCGCTCTTTGCGCCATTGTTGGATTATCTTTAGCTGCCTGCTCACCTCAGAAACCATCCGCGCAAGCCTCTATGAACACGGCTAGCAACCCCTCAGCCACTGCCAGCCAAAAACCCAATAAAACCATCGCCATTTCTGCGATTGTGGCGCACCCATCGCTCGACGCCATTCGCCAAGGTATCATTGATGAATTGGCTGCTGAAGGGTATATCAAAGGACAAAATCTAACCGTAAATTTTCAATCTGCACAAGGCAATACAGCAACGGCAGGACAAATATCCAAGCAATTTGTCGCTGATAAACCTGATGCCATCGTGGCAATCTCCACCCCTACTGCCCAGTCATTGGCTGCCGCTAGCAAAGAGATACCGATTGTTTATACAGCAGTGTCAGATCCTGTGGCTGCCAAGCTCATTACTCAACAAAATACCCCGACTCAGCCCAACATCACAGGTTTATCCAGCCAATTACCGCTAGCACCGCAGCTCGACTTTATGCAAAAAATCATGCCGTCAGCCAAATCCATTGGCTATGTGTTTAGCGCAGGTGAAATGAATTCGGTGGCGCTGCGCGATAAACTCAGCATTGCGCTACCACAGCGTGGCATGAACTTAGTGGATATCCCAGCCAACCGTCCGACTGATATTGCCATGGCAACTAATAGCCTTGGCGGCAAAGCCCAGTTGATTTATACATCAATGGACAATAATGTGGCGTCGGCATTTGAATCAATGGTGCAATCAGCCAATGCACTAAAACTTCCCATCATCGCCTCCGATGAGTTTAGCGTCCGCCGAGGCGCTACCGCAGCACTCGGTGTCAATGACTATGATTTTGGGCGTACCACAGGCAAAATGGTAGGCAAAATTTTGGATGGTACACCCGTCACTCAAGTTAAACCCGAAGTGATGAACCAATTAACTTTATACGTGAGCCCAAAACACGCACAAGCCCAAGGCTTAACACTAAATCCTGAACTACTAAAAGGTGCGATTAACGTTGATACTACACCCGAGCGAAAAATTGACAAATAATTGTTATGAGTAAATAAGAAAAAACCCGCCTAACTAAATAGACGGGTTGTTCAAACTGGGCAGTAAAACGATGCCTTATTTAAAGCACATTTAAAAATTTAAAGCACATTTAAAATAACACGTGTCGCTTCAAGAACATCAAGTACGCGGTTGTCAACACGTAGGCGCACTTCACCTGGACGCGGGCGACTGATAACTTTTGCCTGGCGATAAGCATTGTTATTTAATACATAGACATTACGGTCATTATATCGCTTGACGCTGTAATAACGACTGTCTAGTTTTTTTGCCCAGCCTGGTGGTACCGCTTTACCACGAGCGACATTTTTTTGTAGACCTGGGGGCAATTGGCGATACTGATCGTGGGTTAGGTACCGACCTGTACGACTATCGTAGTATCGATTATTGCCTCTGTCGTGGTCTCTATCATGGTTTGTGTTGTAGCGTCGATTTTCTTTACGGTCATCTTTATAGTGTTTTTGTTGCTGAGTCCAGTTTCTAGCTTGTTTATCTTGACCTTGACCTTTACCATGCCCAGGATCTGCAAAAACAGCGGATGAAGCCATGAATGAGCCCGCTAAAAATAAGCTAGTTAATAATGTCGATTTTTTCATTGTCATACACCTTTATCTGTACGTTGGATAAGTAATTTTGTATGAAGCTATATTATGAAATTAAAATGTAACTTAATATGACAATGCTGTGGTAATTTTCTTTCTACTTAAAAACAATGCGCTATGACTTATTAGTTAGCTGATGACTTAGCGAATTATTATTAAAAAATGATACATTAGCGAAATGAGGCAGATTTTTATGTGATAGAAATTTATCAGATAATGCCTTTTTAACCAGTGACCCAAAGCTTCAATCATGGTTGGCAAACTTGCCTGATACATATAACGCTATGCGACTGCAAAATTAGCTGATAAAATGTAAATAATGTTTAACAATGCGGTATGATATTGTTATTGAAGTGTAAGATTTACCTTTTTAATAGTTACCCTATGGATGGATTTTTGGAGTGATATATGTTGAACGCTACATTTGGTGTTTCTCGTTTAACCAAAGCAATGATGCTAGGTGGAATTTGTATGGCAAGCCTGATGGGCTGTAGCCAATCTAACAATAAAACAGCTGATGCCAGTACTGCAAGCACGGCAAGCGCAACGACAGCTGCGTCAGGCGATACCAAATCTGTTGCTATCACAGCAATCGTTGAGCACCCAGCATTAGATGCCGTTCGTCAAGGTGTGATTGAAGAGCTTGGTAACGAAGGCTTTAAAGAAGGTCAAAACCTAAAAGTAAATTTCCAGTCAGCCCAAGGCAATACGGCGACTGCCGGTCAAATTGCCAAACAATTTGCCGCTGATAAACCCGATGCCATCGTTGCCATTGCTACCCCATCGGCGCAATCCGTCATTGCAGCGACCAACTCAATTCCTGTTATCTTCTCTGCGGTTACCGACCCTGTCGAAGCGAAACTGATAAAATCTTGGGAGGCCTCTGGCACCAACGTGACAGGCGCATCAGACATGTTGCCACTTGAGCCACAGATTGAGCTGATGAAAAAAGTCGTACCAAATCTCAAATCAGTCGGCTATGTATACAGCCCAGGCGAAGTCAACTCAACCGTGGTACTCAAAGCGCTTGAAGCAAAATTTAAACCGATGGGTATCAACATAGTTGCGGCACCTGCACAGCGCACTACCGATATTCCGCAAGCGACTCGCGGTCTACAAGGTAAAGTTCAGCTCATCTATACCTCACTTGACAACAACGTGGTATCCGCTTATGAGTCGCTTTACCAAGCGGCTAAAGAAATCAAAGTCCCTCTAGTGGCGTCCGATACTGGCTCCGTTGCCCGTGGTGCAGTCGCGGCGATGGGTATCAACTACAAAGATTTGGGCATCGAAACAGGTAAAATCGTCGGACGCGTCCTAAAAGGCGAAAAACCCGGTACCATCAAGCCTATCACGATGAATAAGCTTGACTTATACCTTAGCCCAAAACACGCGCAAGAAGTCGGTATTACGCTGCCACAAGATTTAATTAGTCAGGCAGCCGAAGTAGAGCCTGCACCAAAAGCTAAACAATAAATCTTTTGTTAGTTTTAGCTGTTTTAATGTGATTGCAAATTTAATTTCCCAGTGGCAACTAAAGTTTCAAAGCGCGTATTTGTACTTTAGTCGCATTACGCTTAATGCCACTTGGTTTACCTTAACACCTGACTGCTTGTTAAATTAACAAGCGGTCTTTACTTTTTTGTGTGAACAGTTATGTCGTTACTTGCTTTATTTGGTGCCCTAGAAAGTGGTCTAATCTATGCGTTAGTGGCTTTGGGCGTATACATTTCATTTCGGGTGTTAGATTTTCCAGATTTGACCGCGGATGGTAGTTTTCCCTTAGGCGGTGCTGTCGCGGGTGTGGCAATCATCGCGGATGTCAACCCTTGGCTGGCTTGTATCTTTGGTATGCTTGCTGGGGGTGTTGCAGGTTTGGTAACGGCTTGGCTACATGTCAAACTTGGTATTTTACAGCTGCTCTCCAGTATTTTAGTTATGGTCGCGCTGTATGCCGTCAATTTGCGTATTATGCAAGCGCCAAACTTGGCATTGCTCGGTGAGCCAACGATATTTGGCGAACTGGTGACCGATAGTAACGGCTATTGGATGCGCTGTATGGTGATTGGTGGTGTGGTGATTGCTGCCAAGTTTTTCTTGGATTGGTTTTTTAGCACTGAGATGGGCTTGGCGATGCGAGCAACTGGCTCTAACCTTAGAATGTCACAAGCTCAAGGTATTGCTACCTCTCGTAGCATTTTGTTAGGTATGGCGATTTCTAACGGGCTGATTGCGCTTGCTGGTGCGATTTTTGTGCAAACCCAAGGGGGTGCCGATATTTCCATTGGTGTCGGTACGATTGTGATTGGTCTTGCTGCCGTTATCATTGGTGAGACCATCATCCCTGCCAAAAAAATGCTGTGGATTACCCTATCCGCTATTGTCGGGGCGATTCTTTATAAATTCTTTATCCAAATTGCGTTGTCAAATGATACCTTACGTGCGATTGGTTTTGGTCCTCAAGATGTTAACTTAGTCACCGCACTACTGGTTGTGATTGCTTTAATCCTGCCAAAAATCAAATCAAAAATTTTAAGCAATCGCCATAAGCATGCTGCTTAACTTGGTATCAAATAGTTGATTTTAATTTTGGCACTTAACAACTTATAAAGTAAAAGTAAAAGGACAATGCCTTATGATGAACGCAGACAACCTACGATTGACCTTCAATCCTGGTACGCCCATCGAAAACCCTGCCTTACGTGGCATCAGCCTGCGTATTGAAGCGGGTGAATTTGTCACGGTCATTGGTACCAACGGCGCAGGTAAGTCAACGTTTCTAAATGCTGTCGCTGGCACGATTCGGGTCGATAGTGGCAAAATTACCCTAAACAATATTGACGTCACCAAAAAATCCGCCCACCAGCGGGCGCACTGGGTAGCACGCGTTTTTCAAGACCCAATGGCAGGTACTTGTGAAGCTTTAACCATTGAAGAAAACATGGCACTTGCTTATAAGCGCGGCGAATCGCGTTTTTTAAAAGGCGCATTGAATCACAAAAACCGTGAAATCTTCCGTGAAAAACTGGCGATTTTAAAATTGGGGTTAGAGAATCGACTCACTGACCGTATGGGTTTGTTATCAGGCGGGCAACGCCAAGCGGTTAGCCTATTAATGGCGTCCCTGCAGCCGTCAAAAATTTTACTACTCGATGAACACACGGCTGCCCTTGACCCAAAAACCGCCGCTTTCGTCTTGGATCTGACTGATAAAATCGTCCAAGAAAATAACCTCACTACCATGATGGTCACTCACTCCATGCAACAAGCGCTCAATCATGGCACGCGCACCGTCATGCTACACCAAGGACAAGTGGTACTAGACGTATCAGGCGATGAACGCAAAGGCATGACTGTTCATGATTTACTCAATATGTTTGAACGCACCCGCGGCGAAGTGGTAGAAGATGACAGCTTAATTTTGAGCTAACTTAACTGGGCCCAATCAAATAAGATGGGTTAATATAGAATAAGTTAAATAAACCCTAACGCTTAACAAGATGAAGATGGATAACATAAGTTATCCATTTTTTTACACACAGTGATAAATTAATTCTTCATAATAACACTGGATAAGCAAGCAGTGACAATACTGCTATTTTCCCTAAATTTTAATTATAAAAAACAATATCCTTTGAGGTCACTATGTTTGATTTAAAATCACTTGTTACGAAAGCTGTCGAAGACAAAACGTTAAATGTCAATGAATATATCTTTATGCCAGAGCGCGTGGATATGATGGTAAAAGATGGACGGTTAAGCTGTGTCCTAAACACCAATGGTAAAGTTGATTTTATTTACCATAAAAATGGTATTACCGAAGTGCGTTCAGGTCTACGTAAAAGTCCGTTTACGTCATTTCGCAATGAACTTCACTATGGGGTGTATGATGATGTGGTGGATGAAGTGATTGAAGCAGTTGAAAAAATCATTGGCAGTCAGTCAAAATACTTTAATTTTGCAGCAGATGCAGAATAAACAAGTGAATTATAAAAAAGCTGAAACATTACTTTTCAGCTTTTTTTATATCTTTTATTCATAGATGATTAAAGGCACTATCAATCGCATCATCTAATCGCTCAACCGCGATGATTTTGAGACCTTGATATTGCTCTAATTGCGTTTTGGGTGCATTGGCTTTGGGTACAATCGCATGGGTAAAGCCATGTTTCACCGCTTCTTTTAGACGCTCTTGACCATTGGGAACAGGTCTGATTTCACCCGACAAGCCCACTTCACCAAATACCGCCAGGGTATAAGGCAAAGGCTTTTCTTTAATGCTAGACGCACAGGCCAATAAAACCGCTAAATCTGAGCCTGTTTCAAGCACCTTGACCCCGCCTACCACATTGACATACACATCTTGCCCATTGGTTTGGATACCGCCATGACGGTGCATGACTGCCAGCAACATGGCTAAGCGCTGATAATCTAAACCTAGTGCCATGCGCCTAGGTTGTCCTTGCGATTCATCCACCAGCGCTTGTACTTCAACCAGTAGCGGTCTGGTACCTTCACGGCTAACCATGACCACTGAGCCTGCAATCGGTTTATCATAGCGACTTAAAAATATCGCTGATGGATTCGCAACTTCTTTGAGTCCTGCATCCGTCATGGCAAAAATGCCCAGCTCGTTGACGGCACCAAAACGATTTTTCACCGCACGAATCATTCGAAAACGGCTGTCCGACTGTCCTTCAAAATACAGTACCGCATCTACCATATGTTCTAGCACGCGAGGGCCTGCCAGCGCCCCTTCTTTGGTCACATGCCCGACCAAGAATAACGCTGTGCCCGTTTGCTTGGCATAGCGCGTCAGAATCGCCGCTGATTCACGGATTTGACTGACCCCGCCTGGTGCGGATTGGATGGCTTCGGTAAACAAAGTCTGAATTGAGTCAATGATGGCGACGGCTGGTTGCTCTTGGGTTAGGGCTTGGCAGATCATTTCAACATTGGTTTCTGCCAATACTTTTAAGTTGTTATTGGGTAGCCCCAAACGACTAGCCCGCATCGCCACCTGTGACAACGATTCCTCACCTGTAATGTACAGCGCACTTCCGGCTAGACTGTGATTTTCTGCCATGTGAATCGCCGTCTGTAGCAAGATAGTGGATTTGCCAATACCAGGGTCACCCCCAATCAGCACCACAGAACCTGCTACTAAGCCACCGCCTAACACCCGATCAAACTCACCAACACCCGTTGGTAGCCTAGTATCGAGTGACATAGGCACGGCATTAAGTGGCATAACGCTCGATTGTTCGCCCGCGTAGTTGCTGGCTTTTTTGGTGACAGGTTTATGATGTGGCATGCTGACCGTCGGCGCTTCGACAAGGCTATTCCATGCGCCACATTCGGCACACTGTCCCGACCATTTACCAAAGTTTGCGCCACATTGTTGGCACACGTAGGATGATTTTGATTTTGCCATAGAGTCCAATTTGCAATGAAAAATTTAAAAATAAAGAATAAAGAGTAAAAAAACTTAAAGCGTATTGGTGATGGTGAGAGGGATAAACTATGCGATGAAATTAATACGATGACATTAATGCGATGAAATTAGGGATAGCGAGCTATATTTGACACACAAGTTTTGACACGCAAGATTGCTGTTATTTGCGACTATATTTATGGGCGACTAGGTCATAAATCCAGTAAAAAATAAACCCATACACCAAAATAAGTAGGGTCAACGAAATATCGAGCAAAAACGCCTGCCACAGACCAATATTCATCACCCACATGACCAGTGGTAAGGTAAAGCCCAACAAGCCACCTTCAAATCCCAGTATATGCAACACCCGTAGCCATAGCGGTCGAGTCAGTTTTTCACCGGTAAAAAATTTATCAAACAATAAGTTATAAATAAATGTCCAAATCATGGCGATGAGCGAAATGCCAATCAGCAGCGCCAATATACTTGCGTTATGCTGCGATTCACTACCCGTAAAGCCAAAAAAGCTGAGTAGTTTTACCCAGCCTAATGATAGCAGTATGGCGATTGTCTCAAATAACATCGCTTGCCAGATGCGTGCTTTGGTGGTCATCACGTTTTGCTTGTAACCATCTTACTAAACCCTGCTTGCTAGACCATGAAGTTTTCACCCAAGTAGACCTTAC
This sequence comes from Moraxella sp. CTOTU46711, assembly GCF_031975715.1. Lineage (NCBI taxonomy): Bacteria > Pseudomonadati > Pseudomonadota > Gammaproteobacteria > Moraxellales > Moraxellaceae > Moraxella > Moraxella sp. CTOTU46711. The sequence continues at coordinate 41,478 of NZ_DALYMP010000012.1, read as the reverse complement.
GTACCAACTCATTGTCTAAAATATGCTCTGGTGTACCTGCCGCAATAATTTCTCCTTCACTGACAATATAGGCATGTTCACAGATAGCCAAAGTCTCACGCACGTTGTGATCAGTAATCAACACGCCGATACCGCGCTGTTTAAGCTTAATAATTACCTCTTTGATATCGCCTACCGAAATCGGGTCGACTCCGGCAAAAGGCTCATCAAGCAAAATAAACTTGGGATTTGAGGCAAGGCTGCGGGCAATTTCACAGCGTCTGCGCTCACCGCCTGACACGCTCATCCCTAATGAGTGGCGTACGTGACCCAAATTAAATTCCCCAATCAGCTGCTCAAGTTGCTGCTGCTGCCCCGCTTTATCCAAATCTGTGCGAGTCTGCAAAATCGATAAAATATTTTCTTCAACGGTTAATTTGCGAAAAATTGACGCTTCTTGCGGTAAGTAGCCAATGCCTGATGCGGCGCGCTCGTGCATGGACAATGCCGACAAATCCCGATTACCTAGCTGTATTTGCCCTTTGTCCATATTGACCAGACCAACGACCATATAAAAGCTGGTAGTCTTACCCGCCCCATTTGGACCAAGTAACCCAACCACTTGCCCTTGTTCTACCGAAAAAGACACGTCTTTAACCACCCAACGCTTGCCATAGCGTTTGGCAAGGTGCTGCATGATTAGAGTCTGGTTGGCTTGCGGTTGCGACATAATAAATCCTAGAACTAAACAATGGCAATGAACAAAGCGAAAGCAAGTTAAACAATACTAGCGATTGCGAACGCCCACACGGTTGGTCGCTTGTGGCGGAAATACCAGCTCAACACGTTGGTTATTCCCCGCTTTTGCCTCAATATCACCCACTTTTAGACTGTAATGGATGACATTGCCAGAAAAACTACCACCATTTTGGGTCAAACGCGCATTACCCGTGAGGGTGACAAGCCCTGTTTTGACATTGTAATCAATTCGATTCGCCTGACCTTTCGCCAAGCCCTTCTCTTGTGTCACAATTTGTTGGATAGTGGCAGGACGCCCGGTTGCGACTGCGCTTTCGATGGCGCGGGTTGGCGTCAAATTGACGGTTAAATTATCCGCCGCCATTTTGAGCGTGCCTTGGCTGATGGTGACGTTGCCTGTATAGCTTGTCACCCCAGAGCGCTCACTATACGTCGCTTTATCTGCCAATAACCGAATCGGCTCATTGGCGTCTGATGGCAAGGCGTTTGCCACGTTCGATGCCGCAAGGATGCCAGCAACTAACACACCGCCAGCCATTATTAATTGTCGAGTCTTCACCACAATCATGTTAAACCTTTTATATAAAAATTTTAAAATCAACAATATAGATTAAATTAGCACCGAAGTTAAAGATTTTTGATAGTCATTTAAATCCCGTCAACATCACAACTGAATTACTATCTTAATAGTAGCCACTCTACTCCATAGAGATAGGGTTAGCTACTGTGCAGGTTGAATCATCACACTCACTTGTCCAAAACCGTAATCACCCGTTGCCAAGTCACCACTAAATTGTTTGGCATCAAACCGATTATTTCCATGGATAAAGGTAAGCGGTTCATTAGTCATTACTGTATTATTGACCAAATCACCGACAAAGTTTTTACCTATCATTTTAACGGGCAAATTCGACCTACTGGTATTTTGGGTGAGCAACGGAACGCTGGTTAAGGTCACGTTACCTATCAGTTTGGCAATCTGCTTATTTTCATCCAATTGCGCTTGGTCAGCCACCAAGGTTACTTCACGTTCGTTTTTTGGACGGATAACAATCTGCGGCTTGGACATCACGGCGGTATTGGCATTTTGGTAATGGGTTACCTGCGCCGCTGTTAACTGATAGCCGACACTACCTGTTTCGGTCGTTTGTAATGCTTTAATTTGCTCTGCTTGGTAATCAATATCGGTCGGTTTGAGTGACACTTGGGTCAAGCGAGCATCGTTTTGCGCATAAAAATAGGCCGATACGATAATAAATAATAAGCCTAAAATAAATAGCGTTTTTGTTGACACAATTGCCACCTAACATTGCCAAAAAATTTGATAAAAACGGACGTTACCACACTAAGCCGCATACGCCAAATCACTTAAAACAAATCACTTAAAATAAATCACTTAAAATAAATTACTTAAAATAAATTACTTAAAATAAATCCCTTAAACCAACTTACATGCACTAAATCACATAACTGGCCAAAATATCCTCGTAATGACCCGTTGCTTTTAATATCAAATCACATAACTCACGAACTGCCCCTTCTCCGCCTGAGCGCGTGGTAACCATATCGACCCGTTTGATGACTTCGCCATTGGCATTTGCCACGGCTACAGCAAATCCGACGGATTGCAAGGCTTTGATATCTGGCCAATCATCACCGATATAAGCACACTCTGTTAGCGAAATACCAATATTAGCTAACAATTCGTTGAGCGCCATTAATTTGTCTTCCCGCCCTTGCACTAGATGGGTGATTTTTAATTCTTTGGCGCGATGCGTGACAATGTCACTAGTACGACCCGTTATAATGGCAGTTTGAATCCCTGCTTGGTGAATACGCTGAATACCAAAGCCATCTTGAACATTAAAGCCTTTGGTTTCCACACTGTTGGCGTCATAGATAATTTTTCCATCGGACAATACACCATCCACATCCATGACCAATAGTTTAACGTTTTTTGCTTTAGTGAGCAGACTTTGCATGACCTTATCCTTATTATTTTAAGCCTAATTACTTTAAGCCTATTAATTCACACCCGCATGCAGTAGCTCATGCAAGGTCAAAATACCCGCCAAAGTCTTATCATCATTAATGATTAATAGCTGATTTATCTTTTGTTCATTCATTAATGTGAGCGCATCAGACGCACGAACATCAGGATTGACGGACTTTGGATTGGTTGACATCACCTGACTAATCGGCGTATCAAGCCCCAATTGGCGCGCTAAGCTACGGCGCAAGTCGCCATCGGTGAATACGCCCACGACTTGATTATTCGCATTTGTAATTACCGTCATCCCCAGTCTACCACCCGTCATACTAAACAAGGCTTCGTTAAGCGTCGAATGCTCATCAATGGTTGGCAGGTTATTTACATGCATCAAGTCTTTTACTTGGGTCAATAATTTGCGACCCAATGCCCCTGCAGGGTGTGATAAAGCAAAATCTTCTGAGGTAAAATGCTTACTATGCACCAACGCCACCGCTAACGCATCTCCTAGTGCCAAAGTAGCTGTGGTACTTGATGTCGGTGCTAACCCAAGGGGACAAGCTTCTTCAGACGCCCCTAAAGTCAAAGCTACATCGGCAGATCTTGGCAAAATACCGCGTTTGTCGCGGCTGATACTAATGAGCGGAATGCCCAGTTTTTTTACCACAGGCAGTAACGTGCGGATTTCATCTGACTCACCTGAGTTCGAGATGCCAATTAACACATCACCTTTGACCAACATGCCAAGGTCGCCATGACCTGCTTCACCAGGATGCATAAAAAAAGACGGCGTTCCCGTTGAGGCAAAAGTCGCTGCAATTTTGCGACCAATAAGCCCTGACTTACCCATGCCTGTCACCACCACACGCCCCTGACAGTTTTCAATCAAATGGCAAGCAGTCACAAATCGTTCATCTAGCTGTTCAATCAGCAAATCTAAAGCATGTTGTTCTGTTTTGATAGCGTCTTTGGCATGCTTTAAATAATCAACCGATGCATCCAAGATAATTCCTCACTAATTTTTCAAGATGGCTGTTGGTGCGCTTTTTTCAGGCACTTATCTTTATGCGATTATTGCTATACGCTTATTAGGGCGTTTAATAGTTAGCATAAACAATCTTTAAAGCTAAAAATTTAAAATTTTTTAAAGTCTGATTATCATAGCGTAATTTCAGCCAATATTCACGGGATAAGTCCGAAAATACATATTTTGACAACATTTCATCGAGTTTGTATTAACAATCTAGGCATTGCTAAATCAGCCCCAAATACACTATAAAAAATAAGCTATAAAAGCTATAAAAAATGGCGAACACTGATAGGGTTCGCCACGTAATATCATGTTTGGAATTTAAAAATTAATACTTGTCTTCACCATTACCGTTTGCATCATCGTCAAAGTTGGCATCGTCTTTGGTAGGCTCAAAATTCATATTGTCATAGCCGCTATCAAAACCACGGTCAGCAAAACCACTGCGATCATACGGTGCTTGCGCAAACCCTGTACGTTCCTGCGGATAGCCACGTTGGTCATTGTCATAACCGCCGCCATCAAAACCGCGATCGCCAAACCCACCCCGATTAGCAAACCCCGTGCGATTTGCGCCATAGCCTGATTGTTCAAAACCGCCTGCTTGACCAAAGCCCATTTGGCTAGATTGACCGTAGCCACTTGCCCCTGGCATTGGTGTGGCTGAACGTGGATTACGGGCTGGTACTACAGTTGAAATGGCGTGTTTATAGACCATTTGACTGACAGTGTTTTTGAGTAACACCACATATTGATCGAAAGACTCGATTTGACCTTGAAGCTTGATACCATTGACTAAAAAAATAGACACTGGAATACGGTCTTTGCGTAAAGAGTTTAAGAAAGGGTCTTGTAGTGTTTGACCTTTTGACATAGGTTTCTCCCAGAAATAAACAGAAAGTTAGTTAAATTATTATATTTTTAGACGACTTTTTAATTATACCTTAAATGACAGCTTATTGGCTTAACACGGATGGTCAAAGCTATACTAGACAAGCGCTTAGATAGTATTACCCAAGCATAGCACTGCTTTTAACTTGTTTTTATTAGCAGCGTTCTTGCCTGATCAATAGTTGTCAAGGGTTTTATAGCAAACCGCTCAACCAATTGTTGTGTACTTACTAGCTTACGCATCCATGTATATTGGCGTTTTGCTAGCTGCCTTGTAGCATATAATGCCTCATTTTGCATAGTTTGTCTATAATCTTCAATTGGGGAGCTGTGCGTGTTTAGTAAAGAAAGCGCCACATTATCATGAAAATTTTCTTCATTATTATCATGTGTAAACACTGTTGTATTTTGTATTTTTTCTAAAAAATCCCAAGCTTGCCGGTAGCCAACGCAGCGCATGGATGGCAGATCAGCCGTGAGGTGATACTGTTGTCGCAGCGCAATCACTTCTTGTAAAAAGCCTTGCTGCCACATCATATCTAGGCGAAGTGCGATACGCTTGTGTAACCAATCACGATCTGGCATCACAGCTAAAATTTGCCAACGCTGATGTGGGTTATCAGCCAATGCCCTAGCGGGCTGATTCTGCCAAGCGCTTAATGGCTTACCTGTTTGTAGATAGATTTCGACCGCTCTGCCAATTCTTTGGGTGTCTGTGGTTCTGAGTTGCTTAGCAAGGATAGGATCTACCTGGGTTAAATAAGCATGCAGCTGTTCAATCCCCTGCTTGGCAATCATTTGGGTGACTTGTTGGCGAGTCGCTGGCAAGGTTGCTGGGATATCATTGATACCTTGAATCAGTGCCATATAGTACATCATCGTTCCACCCACCAGTACAGGTGTTTTATTTTGCTGATGCGCAAGATTGATATGATAGTCCACATCGTTGACAAACTGGGCAACGCTATAGCTTTGCTCAGGACTAATGATGTCAACAAGCGCATGTGGATACTTTGCCAATTCTTCACGTGTCGGTTTGGCAGTCCCGATATTCATATCCCGATAAATCAAAGCAGAATCTACCGAAATAAGACGATATTTGCCTGTTTCATAGAGTTCATACGCCAACGCTGTCTTGCCGCTGGCAGTAGGTGCTATAAGGCAAATCACGTCTTGTTTGTTGGCTGTTATCATAGCTTATTCTGGGGATTGTTAAGGTTACTAGGGATTAGGTAAATGCGAATGCGACAGCAGCCATTGTAGCATGTCAGTTTCACTGACTCGAATGGCATTGTCGGCAATATAGTTAAAATCTGCTTGATTTAAATAAGATTGAACATAGGCTTTATCATAATTGTCTATATGATGATATTGTAAATCAAGCAGATAAAAATATCCTTGCCAAAAAATTAAAGCAAAAGTTTGATGCTGGTTTTCACATTGATGCTGTCTTTCAAATTCATGCTTGTTTTCAAATAAGGTCACTAGCTGTATCGAGTCGCTATCCGTTAACTTATCAACCGCACCCTTTGTTGCTAGTTGATACATCGACTGATTTTCGGCAACGTGAGTTATGTGATTAGTGGGTTTTTCATTAGGATTTATATACTGAATGGACGTAGCTTCACCCGCAGGCAAGTTTTGAAATTTATCGACGTTACTGTCATCAGTTTTTGTCATGCAAGCTTGCCGTTGCAGGGTGTTTAGCGCAGTCATTTTAGGCTGCAGTTGTTGTAGCATATGCTGAGACAACCAAGCTAATATATTGGCGAATGGTTGGATTTTCACTTGTTGTTTACTTGGGTGAATATTGACATTTATCCACTCGGCAGGCAGCTCAAAAGACAACGCATAGCCCATTTGTAGCGAATTGTCGTTACCAATACCTAGCTTGCGACCCACTTTTTGTAGGGCTTGACTAATCGCCAAATCACTGACCAAACGATGATTGATATAAATCAGTTTTGGCAGATTATTCTTATGGGCGATAAAAAACCAGCCGGTGACTTGGGCACTTAAATCGTCTGTCTGTGCTTGTAAACCTTGCAGTGATAAATAAAATGGCTGTGCAATGTCAGCCAATGGCAAATTTAACGCTTGTTCAAGCCGCGCCAAACTAAAAGCGGGCAAAAAAGGCAATGCAGCACCCTCTAAATTTTGGTGAGGGGCTTGGGCTGACTGCGTTAAGCTAAAACGCAATTTGTCTTGATGATATAATTCAATCTCCACATCGGCAAAACTAATCGCTAATCGCTGCACGACTTGTTCAATATGGGCAAATTCTGTGGCGATACTTTTTAGGTGCGAGCGTCTGCCTGGCACATTGAAATATAAGTCACGAACGCTGACACATGTGCCGCGATGTTTTACGATAGGACGAATAGTAGCTTGGCTTACCTCACTACCGCTCACGCTCAGCTGTTGCCCTATACCGCTGTCGTTGTGACTACTAGTTAAGGTCAGATGCGATATCGCTGCAATGCTCGCTAGTGCCTCGCCGCGAAAGCCTAAACTATGAATACCAACCAACTCACTGACATTAGCAAGTTTACTGGTGGCATGGCGAGTGACTGCAAGCGTCATGTCATCAGGATGAATCCCCATGCCGTTGTCACTAATTTGAATTAGCCCAAGGCCGCCTTGTTCGATATCGATGCGAATATGAGTAGCGTTGGCATCGATAGCATTTTCAATCAGTTCTTTGACCACAGAAGCAGGGCGCGTCACTACCTCGCCAGCGGCGATTTGGTTGATAAGCAGTGGGGATAATTTATGAATACGGTTGTCAGGCAAAACTTATTGTCACTTCTCGTTGTTCATCATCAAGGCGTTTGATATCAAGGGTGGCATTGGGCGGCGTCAAATAGCCTGCTGCCCGACTCGCCCATTCAATAATCACCAAACTATTTGGCTCATCTTGATATTCATAAAAACCGATAAATTCCAATTCTTCAGGATCATTTAGGCGGTATAAATCGGTATGGTAAACCGGCTTAATTGTACCATCGTCCTGCGTAATACGATAAGGTTCAACCAGGGTAAAAGTCGGACTTTTTACCGCGCCTGTATGACCCATTGCCTGTAGCCAATAGCGAGTAAGCGTGGTCTTGCCCGCACCCAAATCACCCGACAGCCAAACGCTACCGGTTAAATTCATCTCGGCAAGCTCTTTAGCTAAGGCTTGGGTGTCGGTTTCGGATTTTAAGAGGATAGTTTTATTCATGTCGATTTTCCCAGCTTTCCCCATGTTTGTCCTGAATCAAAAAACGTTACAACAACCCCGTCAAATACCAACAGCTTAGTCAACTTGTAAAACCACTGTCGGATTGACAAATTTTTCGCCTTTTTTTAATTTGTCATACATGTTTGGGTCATGCCATTCAGCTTTTACTTGCTCGCTAAATTCAAAATCACCCAGCGTCAACGCGCCCATTTGGGCATTATCGACATCCTCTTCAAAGCACTGTGCATAACCTGTCGCTGTTTCGTGGGCGATGACGGAATACACTCTGACATCGGTTTCGCCGTTTTGCATTTGGGTTTGTTTTAAGATTTCTCTTGCCCAAAAAAATACCACGCGGCTAAACTGCTCTGCCGAGGGCGAAACAGGCAAACTAATCCAGCGCGCGCTAAATTTTTTACAGGCGTCAATATAGTCGGGGTCATCTTTATCCCAAAAACAAATAGCATGATCAAAACTATCAATGATGTCTTTGATCGATGATTTTAACAGCCCAAAATCGTACACCATTTGCCCGTGATCGAGGCGGTGCGCTTCTAAAATCAGCTCGATTTGGTAACTATGCCCATGAATCGAGTACTTACAGCGATCGGAGCTACAATTGCGCACGATATGGGCATTTTCAAATTTAAACAGCTTTCTAATTCTCATAATGGGATTCGCATTTTTTTAGCAGTAATAAAGGTTTGAATGCTGACTATTATAAAGCTATTGGGCAAGTTAAGCGAATTTTAGTCATGTGCCCAAATTTGCCTACCTAAATTTACCCATAACATGAACAAAAAATCTCGTCACATTTAAGACAGTAACTCACGCCTTAAATCGCTAACTGTGCTAATATAAAAACTTGGGGATAGACAGTTATTATTGAAAAATGAGTTTTTTTAGCTGACTCTTTTTTATATAAAGTCTTGTTGATACAAAACTTTGTTGGCATAAAGATAAGCAAAGATAAGCGCGGTGGAGATAAAAAATGATGATTAGAGTATTGGTCGTTGACGATCATGATTTAGTCCGAATGGGTATCGTACGGATGCTGTCAGATAGCCCTGACATTGATGTAATTGGTGAAGCTGCTGATGGTGAAACCGCGATTATCAAAACCAAACAATTAAAACCCGATGTGGTGTTACTTGATGTCAATATGCCTACCATTGGCGGATTAGAAGTCACCAAGCGCTTGCTGCAAACCGATAAAAATACCAAGATTTTGGCGGTCAGCTCTCTAGTTCAGCAGCCCTACCCATCCATGCTCATCAAAGCAGGGGTGAGTGGCTATATCACCAAAGGGACACCGCTTGATGAGATGATTAAAGGCATCAAAAAAGTCCACCAAGGCGGGCGTTATTTTAGTGCCGATGTTGCCGAGCAGCTTGCTGATATTTTATTCACTGACAATTCAGAGTCGCCATTTGATGCGCTAAGTGAGCGAGAAATGCAGGTAGCGATGATGGTGGTCAATTGCAAAAGTCCACAGCAAATCGCCGATCAGTTGTTTGTGAGTGTCAAAACAGTCAATACCTACCGCTATCGTATTTTTGAAAAGCTTAATATCGACAGTGATGTCAAACTTACTCACTTAGCTATGCGTCACGGTTTGATTCAACCCTAAACCATGATTACCAATCCTGCGTTTTCATCGCTATTTGACAAGCCAAGCACCCACGATAAAACCAAAAAAATCGGTAACGTCTACAATGGTTACCGCATTATTATTGCTATCTTTTTTTCCTTTAGTTTTATGTTGGCGTTAAAAAGTGCCCAGCATGACTATTGGGTATTGATTAATCTTTTCCCTACCTTTTTCTATTTTTTCTTTAGTATTGCTTTATTTATTTTGTATTACTTTTATCCCAAAAATCCGCTTTTGATGGTCGGGCTAATCGTTGATGCACTGGTACTCACTACCTTGTTGTATTTTAGCGGTGGTAATGATTTACAAGTAATTTTGCTGTTTTTGGTGCAAGTTGCCGCAGCTTTTATGTTGGTGCGCTCCAACCAAGCTATTTTGCTGACTATTTTTGCCATCACGCTGGTTATTTATCAGCAGTTTTATCAAACCCTAAAAAGCGATGTTAACTACGCGCTAGTCAATAACGTGGCTTCGATGGCGATTAGCTTTATCGGGGTGGCTTATTTAAGTTATACGTTATCCAAACGGCTTAAACAAATTGAGCGGCTCTCTGAGCGCCAAGTCAATGAGGTCAATGCCCTAAATGCCATTAACAATAAAATTGTGCAAATCATTGACCAAGGCGTGGTAGTACTATCCCACGATTTAGAAATTTTTATCGCCAATGATACCGCAATCGACCAATTACATCTGCCAAAGACACTTGATAATTTTAATTTACTATATATTTCCCCCCTATTAGCCGCGAGACTTGCACCCATCATTCAAGAGCCTGAAGCAACTTTAATAGTGCGGCTCGATGTACCGACCACTCGTACACCTTTAGCCGTTGGCATTGAGCCCAATCACCAAAGTTTTAATGACTTGCGACTTCGTATCGCCCAATTAAGACAGCAATATGCCATTATTTTTATTGAAGATTTACGCCATGAGTTTAGCCGTGCGCAGCAGTTAAAACTTGCGTCACTAGGGCAATTATCCGCCAGTATTGCCCATGAGATTCGTAACCCACTAGCAACCATTAGCCAAGCCAGTCAATTATTAATGGAAGAAGTTAATGAGGATGACAGCGGCTTATCCGATGATAATATTCTGCTATATGAGATGATTTATCACCAAACCATTCGGGTCAATAAAATCATCGAAGATGTGCTTAAATTATCTCGTCAGCAGCGCCCTAATTTTGTTTATATTGAACCCAAAACTTGGCTAAACGATTTTATACAAGAAAACTTTAGCGGCCATGATATTTTCCTGCACTGCCGTACGGATAAAGGCTTTATGTTTGATAACCATCAGTTAGCACAGATTTTGGTCAACCTCATCAATAACGGGCTGCGTTTTAGTAGCAAAACCCAGCCTCATGCTTTTGTCACCCTTGAAGTGTATGAATCTGGCAAATCTATTCATATCGATGTGATAGATACGGGTCACGGCGTTGCCAAAGAAAATATTCAGTATTTATTTAATCCGTTTTTTACCACCGATAATCAGGGCACGGGTCTGGGACTTTACTTATCGCAGGCCTTTTGTCAGGCAAACTATGCCAATCTAGAATATGCGCCAAGTGAGCGGCAAACTTGCTTTCGGATTATTTGTCAAACCAAAACTTTACCGTCTGTCTAAAATATCTTTGTAGCTAAAATTTTTAATTGAATTTTTTGGCTAAAGCATTCATATTACAGTAAGTTTATCGATATCAATTTAGTAAAAATTGTCGGGAATTTGAGTGTATATGTGTTCACTTTTTTCCATTTTTTCAGTACAATATAGCGTAAATGATTAAAAAAATACATGTCGTATTTTGATCATCCTCAGGACATTTATCTCTATGGCACAACCTCAATCTTTTGAAAACGCGCCCATCAATTGGATCCCTGCGTTTGTCTTAATTAGCACGCCTTTGGCGGCTTTATTGATTGTACCTTATTACTTGTGGACACATAGCGTCAGTTGGCAAGTTTGGGCAATTTTCGCATTCTTTATGGCTTGGAATGGGTTAAGTATCACTGTCGGTTATCACCGTTTGTGGTCACATCGTACTTACCAAGCGCATCCGATTGTCAAATGGTTCTTTCTGATTGGCGGCACGTTAGCTGTTCAGGGCTCGGTATTTGACTGGTGTGCAGGTCACCGTTTGCACCACCGCCACGTCGACGATATCTATCAAGACCCCTACTCTGCCAAGCGTGGCTTTTGGTTCTCACATATCGGCTGGATGCTTAAAAACTACCCAAGCGGGCACTATGACTACAAAAATATCCCAGATTTAAAAGCTGATCCTGTGTTAGTGGCGCAAGATAAATATTATGCCGTGTGGATTTTATTGGCCAATATTGGCTTGCCAGCGCTGTTTGGTTGGATGGTGGGTGATCTTGCAGGTACCTTAGTACTCGCAGGGCTACTGCGCTTGGTGTTAAGCCATCATTTTACTTTCTTTATCAATTCGCTTTGCCATATGTTTGGCACCCGTCCTTATACCGATACCAATACCGCGCGTGATAATCCGATTCTGGCGATTTTCACTTGGGGCGAAGGCTATCATAACTACCACCACTTTTTCCAATACGACTATCGCAATGGGGTAAAATGGTGGCAATATGATCCTAGCAAATGGATTATTTATGGCTTGTCAAAAATCGGTTTGACTTGGGATTTAAAACGTGTCCCAGATGTTACCATTCAGCATGCGCAAACAGAAATGGCATTCAAACGTGCTGAGAAAAAAGTTGCGACTTTTTCAGGGAATTTAACCAGTGATTTTCAAGTGATAAAAGATCGTTTAAACAGTGAACAACAAGCTTTTAAACAAACGATTGCAGAATGGCAAGCGTTAAAAACGCAAGCCATTGAGATGAAAAAAAATGAGTTTGCCCAGCGTATTCATGAGGTCGATGATAAGCTAAAAGACCAGTTTAGTGGCATTGAGGATAAACTTCGCAATCATGCGCAGCAAATTGAAAATTTGGTTAATCATTTAAAAGGCAAACATGTTTGATTAAAACATAAATATGTTTAAAGGTTGACTGTGTCAAAAAAGGTAGGATGAAGTCCTACCTTTATTTTTATGGTTTTGTTGGGTTTTGATTAGTCTTTTAACGGATAAGAGGGTGAAAATGGGTCTAACAATTCAATCAATCGGCGTTCATAGCACTGCCCGCGCCAAATAAAATGTACTTTTGCCTCACTAAAGGGTTTATCATCAAACCACAAAAACACCCCTTCCATCATTTTTGGCCAGTCATCCCAGCTAATTTCACCCACGCCCATTATCACCGCTAAGAACGCTGACAATAGCGTATCATGGCTAACCGCCAGTAATAAATGTCCGTGCTTTGGCTGATGCTGAAAAAAAAGCGCTAATAAATCCAAACCGCCTTTATGTGGTGCTTTAATCCCTGCCATGTCGCCCGCCAAAAAACGATTGATAAAATTGAGCGCACCAATTTGTTTGAATACCTTACTCACTTCTTCATGGTCAACGACCAAACTACCTGGCTCTACCAACAGCGATTGGTGCGACACATTTCTAGAGATGCCAGCCCCTGCTTGCATTAAAATTGCGGTATCAATACAACGTTCTATCGGGCTACTGATGCTATCTACATCCATCGAGTAATCTAAGTTAGCAGCCAACCAACGCCCCCAAGACTCCGCCAATACTCTACCTTTTGGTGTCAGTGGCAAGGCATAACTGGCAAAGCCATTTTTATCTGACATTTCGCGCAATGAATGGCGGGTAAATAGGATTAATCGCTCATTTTTCGGCAGTAGCTTAACCGAGTCAATCATACTGGGCGGTAAGTGAGCAGGCATGGTGTTGATTGAATTAGACATTTAAATACGCATTCCTTATATCTTTTTATCTTTGCACCATAAATTGATACTATAAATTGATGAGGTCAAAAAATTTAAGCGATTAAATGGGATATCACTGGGGCAAACGTGCCAATCATACCATGACTTCAATGACCTTATGCCAGTCAAAAACTATCCCGGTACTACTGATTTCATTGGGGTAGGCTCTGGGATTGACAATAACACGTGTATGACCTTGCTGATAATCAAAGGCTTCATGGGTATGTCCATGCAGCCAAACATCAGGCGCAAAGTCGCTCTGTAGCCATTCGCTCAAATCAACGACAAATCCCGCATTACTGGGGAAATTGGCATATTTTGGTGCGATAGATAATGGGCTAATGCTGTGATGTGTCATGACCACGGTGGGCATCGGATCTTTTTGGCTTTGTTTTAAGGCGTTTTGCAACCATGCCCGCTGCCGCTGGTGAATAGCTACAGTATCTTGGGGCGTTAACAGTCGGTTATCATGATAAATTTCGCGGTAATCGCGCATAAACTGCTGAGCAATCTCCAACGTATTATCTTGTGGTTGATATTGATAATCCGTCCAAAGCGTTGTACCAATGATTCTGACACCCATAAATTCAAAGCTCGCGCATTGTAAAAAATGTACTTGCGTATCTTGCGTCAATGCCTTTATTTGGGCATCTAACTCAAGAATATTATGACCAAAATATTCATGATTACCCACAATCACAAAAATTGGTTTTTCAAGTCGCTTCGATTCGCCGATGAGCCATTCAATGCCCAACAGCCCATTGGATGTGTCGCCCGCTACTAAAATAGCATCGGCATTTATATCAGGGATTTTACCAATGGGCAAATCCCTTTTTGCATAGCTATCAATATGTAAATCACTTAACACTTGAAAACGTACTGGCATACATGACTCGAAATTGATTATTTTAACGTATCCAGGATATATTGCAGTTTTACGGTGGGATCCGCTGCTGCCGTAATTGACCGCCCAATGACCAAATAATCAGACCCATTTACTATGGCATCTTTGGGCGTGCAAATCCGCGTTTGATCATTACTGGCGTCTTCTAGCAGCCTGATACCTGGGGTGACCAACAGAAAATCCTTGCCGCAAAGCTGTTTAAGCATAGTGGCTTCTTGTGCAGAGCAAACCACCCCATCAAGCCCAGATTGCTGAGTCAATAATGCTAGTCGCTTAACATGATTTTCTACCGAGTCGGTGATGCCCACTTCAGCCAAATCTTGCTGTGACATAGAAGTTAGCACCGTCACCGCAATCACTAAGGTTTGGTAGTGTTGCGCCGATAAACGCGCTTTCACCGTTTGCATGGCAGTACGCCCGGAACTGGCATGGACATTGACCATCCATACCCCCAAATCAGCCGCTGCTAAGACTGCGTGCGCGGTGGTGTTGGGGATATCATGAAATTTTAAATCCAAAAATACCTCAAAATCACGCTGATGTAAGGATGTCACTAAGCTATTACCATATTTGGTAAACAGCTCTTTGCCAACTTTCACCCGGCACAATGTAGGGTCCAATTTATCTGCCAAGCTTAATGCCTGACGGTCATTCATGTTGTCCAATGCCACAATAATGGGTGACTGGATGGCTGATTTGATGAGTGATGTTGCTTGCGGTACTGCCACTTGATTCATAACAAACTGACTCTTTTTTTAACCCGATAGTATGGATTGCTTATCGTAAGGGTGGTAAATTAGGGTTGGCTGCGGTAGGGGCAATCGTTGCATTGCTGGTTTGCGCTAAATGCTGTTCATAATTATGCTGCGTTTGCATCAATTTTTCTTGGGTTTGCTTTAACTCTTTAGATAAACGCTGATTTTCCAGCTTCATCTGTAACACACGAAATAAAATCACACCTATCAATAGTCCCGCGATGACCCCTAAAACAATGCTAATAATCAGCAGTAACCCCAAACTCATTTGTGGTACTTGGCTAAACAGTAAATTTACTTCGACTTGGTTGTTATTCACCAATACCAGCATCAATGAATAACCAACGACCACGAACAACAAAATCGCTAACAGATAACGCATAGTTTTCTCCTTGGTTATTTTAATTAATCTACATTTTTGAATGCCACTATTATTACAGATAATTCAAAAAAAAGAGTGGATTTTTTGTCCACTCTCTTTTGATCAATCATATATTAAACCATAACGTAAGTTCAATAACGTTAAATGACTCAAAAACCGCAACTAACGATGATGATTAACCGCCTCTCGCAATGCTTTGCCAGGTTTAAAATGAGGTATCGCTGTTGCTTTCACGGTAACTTTCTCGCCTGTTTTAGGGTTGCGTGCCACACGTGGCTCACGATGATGCAAACTAAAACTACCAAAACCGCGTACTTCGACACGTCCGTTTTGAGATAAGGTATCGACCATCAAATCAATGATTTGCTTGGTGGCATCCTCAATGGTTTTTTCTGGTATATTCTCACATTCACTTGATAATCTAGTGATCAAATCAGATTTGTTTAACACTTTTTCCATACTACCCCTAACACGCTAAACGTAACTGTCGTAGTCTAAATTACAGAATGATGGTTTTAAAAACTTCGTTACAGTCCAATTTCATCCAACAATCTATTAACAATTCTAATAATGAAAAATTACATTTCATTACTTTTCTTCGCATATTATAACAAAACCACCTTAAATTCGTCGTCTTTTTTTAGACTAAATCTTTCATTTTGTTACCTAAAAGGTGAAAATAAAAAAAGCGACTAAATTAGTCGCTTTTTTTATTGCTCACAAAACCGATTATTGGTTTTGTTGTTGCTCTTTGATTAAGTCACCAATGGTTTTTGGTTGTGTATCAGCCGCTGCATTTGAACTTAATGCTTTGATAGCATCACGTTGCTCTGCTTCGTCTTTTGCACGAACTGATAAGTTGATACCGCGTGTTTTACGATCCACGCTGACAATTTTCGCTTCAACTTCATCACCGACATTCAGTACAGTGGTCGCATCATCTACTTTGTCTTGTTGGATTTCTGAAGCACGTAAGTAGCCTTCTACATCAGCAGCTAGTTTTACTTTAGCGCCTTTGGCATCAACGTCAGTCACTACCCCTTTCACTACCGCACCACGATCATTTGATACTAGGTATTCATTGAATGGGTCGCTGTTAAGTTGTTTGATACCTAAGCTGATACGGTTAGCTTCTGCGTCTACAGACAAGATGACCGCTTCAACGGTATCGCCTTTATTGTAGTTACGAATCGCTTCTTCACCGCTTTCAGTCCAAGAAAGGTCTGATAAGTGAACTAGACCATCAATACCACCTTCTAAACCGATAAAGATACCAAAGTCAGTGATTGATTTGATAGTACCAGATACTTTGTCGCCTTTTTGGTGGTTCTTATCAAACTCTTCCCATGGGTTTGGCATGGTTTGTTTGATACCTAGGCTAATACGACGACGGTCTTCATCAATATCAAGGATTTGAACCATGATCTCGTCACCGATTTGTACCACTTTTGAAGGATGGATGTTTTTGTTGGTATGATCCATTTCAGAAACGTGTACCAAGCCTTCGATACCATCAGCAATTTCAGCAAAACAACCATAGTCAGTCAGGTTAGTTACACGTGCTTTAACGTTAGTACCTTTTGGATAGTTGTTAAGAACGTCTTGCCATGGGTCAGTGCCTAATTGTTTTAGACCTAAGCTGACACGGTTACGTTCGCGGTCAAATTTTAATACTTTAACTTTTAATTCTTGACCCACTTCAACCACTTCTGATGGGTGCTTGATACGGCGCCATGCCATATCTGTGATGTGTAATAGACCATCGATACCACCTAGGTCTACGAATGCACCGTAATCAGTCAAGTTTTTCACCACGCCGACCACTTCTTGACCTTCTTCAAGGTTAGATAGTAGCGCTTCGCGCTCTGCTGAGTTTTCAGATTCCATCACAGCGCGGCGGCTAACAACGACGTTGTTGCGTTTTTGATCCAGTTTGATGACTTTAAATTCTAGCTCTTTGCCTTCTAAGTGCGCGGTGTCGCGTACTGGGCGAGTGTCCACCAATGAACCTGGTAAGAACGCACGTACTGAACCGATATCAACCGTGAAACCACCTTTAACCTTACCAGAGATAAGACCGGTTACGATCTCATTGTTTTCGTAAAGTTTTTCAAGTACGTTCCAAGTTTCAGCACGTTTTGCTTTTTCACGTGACAATAGGGTTTGACCCATGCCATTGTCAACCGCATCTACAACGACTTGAACTTGGTCGCCAACTGCTACTTCAAGCTCGCCTTGTTCATTCAAAAATTCTGAACGCGCAACGATACCTTCTGATTTTAGACCCGTATCTACGGTAATCCAGTCGCTATCAATCGCAACTACTTGACCAGAGATAACTGCACCGCGTTCTACATCAAGTACTTGGCTTGCTTCAAACAGTTCAGCAAATGATTCCATCATAAAATTTACCTTTGTATAGCCGTAGCCTGTCCAGCACAGTACGGTTCAAATTAAGATTTTTTATAAACATAAGGCTGGTTTTAGTGCCTATAAAAAATCGATAAAACTTTTAAAAACACCTAGTTAATTGTCAAACCACGTTCAACACATAGCTGCCAAACTTGGTTAAACACTTGCTCAGCATCGATGGCTGAGCTATCAATCACTATCGCATCATCGGCAGGCTTAGCCGGTGAGGCACTGCGTGTACTATCACGCTCATCACGGGCAATAATTTGTGCCAAAATTTCGTCAAAATCTGCCTGTTTGCCAGCGTTGGTCAACTGACTGACACGGCGCGCGGCTCGTGCCTCAGAGGATGCGATCAAATAAACTTTCAGCGGCGCATCGGGAAAAACCACTGTTCCCATATCACGCCCGTCTGCAATCAAACCCTTTTTTGAGTTGCCTTGCGACGTTGCCATATTTTTTTGTAAATCCAATAGCGCTTGACGCACCTTCGGGAATACCGCGACTTTTGATGCAAAGTTACCCACTTCTTCGGTGCGAATCACTTCGCTCACATCGTTGGCATTCACGAGCACTGTCACATGCTCAGAACCCGCTTTTGCGGCTGCAAACTCAATTTTCAACGATTGGGTTAAATCAGCTAGCGCAGTTTCATCAATGTTGTCCATTAACAAACCCGCTTGGTGAGCTGCAAGCCCCACAATCCGATATAGCGCCCCTGAATCTAAAATTTGATAATCCAGCAGCTTTGCCAGTCTTGCCGTCAATGTACCTTTACCTGCACCACTTGAGCCATCAACGGTGATGACGGGCAGGCTTGCAGTTACATCAAAAGACGGTTGCGTTAACGATTGTGACATGCCATTCTTAGGAACAAAGCAAAAATAGTCGTATATTTTACGCCTGAAAGCTATTTTATACAAGTAATTTGACACAAGGATTGACTAAATTACGTATCATTTTTTGCCAATGAAAAAATGCGCAGAAAATGAGAAATGCACCGATAAGCGGAGTGATGATTAACCATTGTGCGATAGAAGAAAAAAAGCTAGCGACTTATAGGATTAAGCATAAGCTCACCTTTAACAATCGCTGGCTTTAACAATCACCGGCTAAAACTGCCAAAGGTTCAACAGTTTCTAGAATTTATAGCGTGAAGGTGGGTTTATCGGAGCTGATATGACCCGCTAACAGGCGGTCGACTTCGTTTTTGATGCGTAAACCTGCTTCGTCTTTGCCAAGCTGTAGCGCATAGCCTGCGGGGCGCTGTGATTGTGCGCGGTGGTTGACCCACACCACTTTGCCATGCAGCGGCATTCTCTCACTCGAATTTGGCAAAGTGATTGCTACAAAGGTTTGACTGCCTAGTTGTTGCTGCTGGTTTGTAGGAATAAATAACGCACCGTTTTCAATAAAAGGCAGGTAGCTCGCATACAATTTTTCGATCGTATCATAGTTAATGGTGGTGATACCGCCACGAGATGGCATTGCCATAATCACTGTTCCTTTTACTAACGTATGGTGAATGATAAGTAATATAGATAATTGGGTAATATAGATAATTGAATAGATTAGCAATCAAGCATGGTGCTAAAAATTTTATCATAGCATAACTTATCTTGGATATGTTGCTGTCTATCTTGCCAGATTTGATCGATAACCCACTGTAACTGGCTAATTTGCTTTAATGTCGGTGCTGGCTGCAGTTTGCCAAAATCTAAGTCATTGGATGACGCTGAGATACCGACGGCAAATTGCCCCAATGGTACTAATAAGGCTTGCGACAAGTATAAAAAGTCCGTCAATGTCAGCGTTTTTTGCCAATAGTTGCTGGCTTGTACAGGCGTACGTTGCCCACTACGAACCGCTTGAAAGCTGTTTATCCAAGTTTGGCGGTGTTGATACCATTCGCTGTTTAACATTTGCAGTGCCAAAAAAGGCGCATAACCAGACAATTCACTCACTTGTTGTAGCGTTGCAGTATCGGTATTTGGCAATAACCGCTGCATCGCTTGCATTGACTGATCGGGGGTCACATGGCTCACCGAAAATGACTGTAGCCGAGAGCGAATCGTTGGCAGTAACTGCGAAGGACTATCGCTAATTAACAGCATCAACACATTCTCGGCAGGCTCTTCTAAGGTCTTAAGGAGCGCGTTACTGGCGGCTAGCGTCATCGCATCCGCTTGGTGAATAACCACGATTCTTAATCCGCCACTCGATTGCGTGACAAAGGGCTGTAATTCACGAATTTCGTCAATCTTGATGCTATAACCTGACTGATGGGTTGGGGCTTGCGCCACGAGGGCGTTGTTTGCTTTAGGTTTAGGCGACGCGTCACGCGCCACGGTGGGTGTGGGAATTTGATAAAGATCGGGGTGGGTATTGGCGATCAGCCATTGGCAACTTTGGCATTGCCCACAGGCAGTTGTGACACCTTGTACATTGTGCCGTTGATTCTCACACAAAGCCCATGCGACAAACCGATAGACGAAGGCGCGTTTCCCCGTCCCTGCATTGCCTGCAAACAACATTGCGTGCGGCAAGGCGTGTAGATGGGTGGTCAAATACTGCCAAGTTGACTGTTGCCACGGCAGTAAATCCATAAACAGCCACTGCTGTATCACCTGTTGATTGACGGGATCTGGATAGTAGTATTGGGTTACTTCATTGGGTGTTGATTCGGTATTGGGTTGTTTGGTGCTTTTTGATTGAAAGGTTATAGTCGATGCCATAGAAAAAAATCAGTCAACAGAGTAACCATAGTATAATCGCTGCGGCTAGATAATCAATTAGGATAATCAGTCAGGTTGTTTTCTCGAAGACATGAATGCGGTAACACGTAGCGTTATTTTATCCTTTACTGTCTTTAAAACCTCAGCCCATAAGATTTTTGTTGCAAATAAATGATGGATTTTTTCTGATGAGTCGATTAAATTTTCATCTTAGGATATCTATTTTCGTATTTTTTCTTATAGTTGTGATTCACCCTATTTAAAAAAACGATTCAATTTTCTGTTTACTTCGAGGTTAGTTTGACGAATTTATCGCAACCTAATAATCAAGATGCTTTACTCAATGCCCAACATCGTTATGATGCGGCGGATATGGCAGACCAATTAAAGGTGATGCCGACCCTAGAAGCGCGTTTAACTACTATTTTAAACGAAATCAATGCGCTGCGTGATTTTCCGCAAGTTACCCTATTTAAACAACTGCTAGATACCCTGCGCAACCGTGCAGATGATGCTACAACTGCCAATGAGCAGATGGAGCTATTTATTCGGCTACTGCGCGGCAATCGTGTGTGGGCAGAAGGGTTTTGTGTGTTTATGCTTACCCTGATTAATCGTTATCGTCAGGTGTCGCTATACACGGATTTGGGTATCTTGTCAGATGCTGGCTTTACTTCGCAATTTTTTGATTTGGTCGGTGAAAAGCTCTTACCCTCCGTACCTGATGACCGCGATTTGATTGGGTTATTTAATGCGTTTTTTGCCACACCAAAAACCCGCTACTGGGTGCGCTTAATCCATGAGCGTTGGTGGATTGAACTGATACTCATCCTTAAAGTACCCGCAGGCAAAGAAGCATTGGTGCAAGCGCTTGAAGCCAATGTGCTCAAAGCCATTACTATTTTAACTGCGCGTATCAACGGCATCGGGCTCAATGCCGATTTAATAAAGGCGTTTCCCAATCCGATTGACAATCAAGATACTTTTATTGCGCTGAATCGCGAAGTCGCTGAATTTGTCAGTCAATACCAGCTCAGCATGCAGCCAGGGGATGAGCAAGCGATGCCCCAGCCTGAGGTGGATAGCAGTCAAATTTTAGTGTTGACCGACCAAGCCCGCAGTATGATGCAAAACATCCGTCGCCGTATTCATCGAACGGGTATTACTGTGCGTACCACCAATATGTTGGTGCGCCTTGAGCAAAGCCTGCAGCGTCTTGAATTGTTGGTGTCACTACTATCTGACAACGATCATATTAAGAAAAAAACCATCATAGAGCTCATTAACACGTTGTATGAAGATTCATACCACCGCAGTAGTTTTAGATATTTATTTGGCATCAATACCGCGCTTTTGTCTCGCCGTGTGACTGAGACTGCCAGTAAGGTCGGCGAGCATTATATCAGTACCGATAAAGCGGGCTATCGCCGTATGTATAAAAAAGCGGCATTGGGTGGTTTACTCATCGGCTTTATGGCGACCCTTAAAATCCTAGGGAAGACCCTACCCTTGGCACCGTTTGGCGTGGCTTTTTTAAACAGTATGATTTATGGTCTTGGCTTTGTGGCCATTCATATCATTGGTGGTACAGTGGCGACCAAACAGCCTGCCATGACAGCTGCCGCCATTGCTTCGACCATCTCAGAGGTAAAAGGGCGCAAAGCGGCGCAATTTACCAAGCTGACCGAATTGGTCGTTGATATCATGCGCACCCAATTTATTGCCATTATGGGTAATATTTCAATTGCAATGCCGATTGCGCTACTGATTTCATCCATGTGGCTGTATGGGCTGGGTCGTCCATTAACATCGGAAGCTAGCGCAGAGCACTTGCTGCATGATCTTAACCCGTTTACCTCGCTTGCTATCTTTCATGCCGCGATTGCTGGGGTGTATCTGTATATTTCAGGATTGATTGCAGGCTATTATGATAATCTTGCAGTACACTACAAAATCGGTGAGCGTATCCGCAACCAACCCACCCTCAAAAGGATGATGACACCTGTGACGTTATTGCGCTTTAGCGATTTTATCGAGCGCAATCTGGGTGCGATTATGAGTAACTTTTTATTCGGTTGCTTTTTGGGTAGCACGGCGACCATCGGTTATATTTTTGGCTTACCGATCGATATTCGCCATATTGCCTTTGCGTCCGCCAACTTTATTCACGGGATTTTTAACATTTATGCCAACACGGGCGAGTTTCCAGAAATCGGTATTATTTTGGTCAGTCTATTTGGGGTGATGGTCATCGGTATGATTAACTTGTTGGTGAGTTTTTCACTCGCCTTAATGACCGCCCTACGCGCTCGTAATGTGAAAGTCTTTGAGTGGAAATTCTTATTTGAATTGGTCGCTTCGCATTTGATGACCCAACCCTCTGACTTTTTTATCCCGCGTAAACAGCCGATGAAGTATGCGCTCATCGATAGCGACGGTAATATTATCTATGATGATAAACCGATTGCAAACGATGGTAAAAATAACCATGGACATAAAACTGCCCTGACATCACAGCCAGAAGAACAGCCGTATGCTACTACGCCCCATATCGACAATATCAGTCATACGGAAAAACTGACCGATGAAGAAATTGCAGAGAAAAAACAGGCAATTAAAGAAAAAGTGGTGCAAAAGGCGGTCGATAATATCACCCCAAATGACACGGCAAGCAAGCTACCCAAATAACCGATTAAATACTGTATGTTAAACACTGCAGACGTTAGAACCACTGAACGACTGTTAAAATACTCACCACTGTAAAAATATGATGCATTTTTTGAGAGATAC
The DNA here is from genome assembly GCF_031975715.1 of Moraxella sp. CTOTU46711. Lineage (NCBI taxonomy): Bacteria > Pseudomonadati > Pseudomonadota > Gammaproteobacteria > Moraxellales > Moraxellaceae > Moraxella > Moraxella sp. CTOTU46711. Next base: position 18,119 of record NZ_DALYMP010000012.1, on the reverse strand, counting down.
AAGTTTGCAAAATACAATGAACCAACCTGCGACCTCAATGAGTCCGACTCAATTGGCTCATCGATTAAATGAGCTGTTAAAAATTAATGAATTCCAAGATTATTGTCCCAATGGTCTGCAAGTGGATGGTGGACAGCCGATACAGCACATCCTCACCGGTGTCACAGCCTCTGAGGCATTGATTGAACAAGCGATTGCGCACAACGCCCAAGCGATTTTGGTGCATCATGGCTATTTTTGGAAAGGGGAACCTGCGCCGTTAATTGGCATGAAAGGTAGGCGTATTCGTTTGTTGATGCAACACGGTATTTCCTTACTGGCTTATCATTTACCGTTAGACGCCCATCCCCAATTGGGCAATAACGCCCAATTAGCGCTAGCGTTGGGCTGGAGTGATTTGTCGCCGCTATATCCTAATGAAAAACACCCGATTGGTAATATCGTGGATTTAGCAGCGCCGTTGTCGATTGCAAATCTCACCAACAAGCTATCGACTACCTTAAGCCGTCTGCCCCTACATCTATCTGGGGGTAATCAAGCAATTTCGCGAATCGGTCTATGTACGGGTGGCGCACAAGATATGATTGAGCAAGCGGCACAAATGGGTTGTCAAGCCTATATCTCGGGTGAAGTATCAGAGCGAACCACTCACATAGCGCGTGAGCTGGGTATTGATTATTTTGCTTGTGGACATCATGCCACCGAGCGAGGTGGCGTACTCGCATTGGGGAATTATGTCAAAGAAAATCTTGCTTTGACCGTTGATTTTGTCGATATCGATAATCCCGTGTAAAATCGGGCAATTTATTGACTAATTATTACCCGTTAATTGCATTCTAGCGGGTTTTTTACGCTTTTTATCATAAATTTGCCTTTCGTTACGTTCAAAAACATGACGCGTAACTTTAATTTCACTAAAATACCCCCATTGTTTTATATAACTAACTGTAATGCCATGCAGTAAATATTGTTATTGTTTATTATTTTATGCGTGCCATACGTTACCCTACGTTAAATTCTTTAGGTAAGTGCTTGGGCTTATTAAACAATTTTTAATTTGCCAGTACTTACAAAAATTTTAACCCTTTTTCGGGTTGTACTTGATTATTATTTATTTCGATAGTTCTCTACGATGGATAGGGAGTTATCACCGTCCTAGGTATAAGGGGAGCCAACCTGTTTGGCTCTTTTTTTAGCGTTAAGTTAATAACGACCTATTTTGGATGGAAGCTTTTTTGGTGAGATTTAGGATAGAGTTAGGTAGTTGCATTAAGCCATGTACTTATTTGGCTTGGCTAACTGGTGCTTATTTTGACTGGTACTAGGTTTAACTGGTGCTTAGTTTGACGGGTATTAGATTTAACTATCGATTCGGTTCTTAGTTTCACAAAATGTTTTCATTTGGCATAGTTGTTTTTTATTAATTTAACGTATCTAACGTATGTGCACCGTGGAGTGACACATGCCGCTAAACTCATCATTTGAGTATTGTGATGATTTGGCTTTGACCTATCCTGCGTCGATTTCGATGTCGGTCAAAGCATTTTTAAGCCCTTTAACTTTATACCCGTTTCAACACCCTTTATTACGCTTTAGTAAATACGCGACCCAATTTAAACGCTTGCAATTCTTTCCGATTCAATTCAAGCCTTGTTTGGGTGGGGTGATATCGCCAAAAATTACCCAGTTACGTGTGCCAGTGGTGCCTAGCCATGTGCAAGATTTGGCGCAACAGGCTAATCCGTCCGCTCAGCTCATTAATCGCTTTATCAAGCCGCTAAAATGGTTGAGTGCCAGTAAAAAGCTGGCAGCTGTGATGGGGATTGGTTTGCCCTTAGCTTATGTTGCCACCCAGGTGAGTATTACTGACAAAGTCGACAATGCTCATACTTTTGCCTCACCTACTAGCGTGGTTGCGGCACCAAAAATGGCGACCTTTGATAGTATCCTATCTCAAAAGCAGCTGCGTATTGCCACTGTTAATGGTAATACCACCTATTTTGCTCAAGATGGTTTTGAGCACGGCTTTGGCTATGATGTCATGCGCCATTATGCCAAGCGATTGGATGTCACCCTGAGCACCCAAGTGTTTGCCAATGATGCGGACGCGATGGCGGCTGTCAAAACAGGCAAAGCCGATATTGCGTTGACCAATGTGTCAGATTATCAAAATGCGACTGCGTTATCATCGCTGAGTCTAAGCTGCGACAAAGATTATTTATCACAGCAGGGTCTCAACGAACATGTTGCCATACAGCTAAACCCCAATGATGTCAAACTCAACGACGATGTAAAAAACTTCCTTTGTGGCGGTCAATCGCTCACCCGTAACCAACATTTAGCCGCGTTTTATAGTCAAACACCATTGGCAGAGCCGTTTAATCAACAACATTTTGCCGATACCATGACACGCGTGTTACCCATTTATGAACCATCTTTTAAGCAGACAGCAAACAAATACCGACTTGATTGGGAACTGCTTGTGGCAATGGGATACCAAGAATCGCATCTGGATGCAGAAGCCACTTCGCCAACGGGTGTGCGCGGTATCATGATGTTGACCAATGCCACTGCCAATGCGATGGGCGTTGATAATCGGACTGACCCGACACAGAGCATACAAGGGGGCGCCAAGTATCTCAGTCAGCTGCAACATGAATTTGCCCAAGTGCCAGCATCGGATCGAGTATGGTTTACCCTAGCGGCTTACAATATGGGTCCACAAGCGATTAAAGATATCCAGCAGGTTTTGGAAAAGCGCGGTGTTGATGGCAACAATTGGGCAGCCGTGTATCAGTATTTAAAAGTTAATAGCCAAAGCAATAGCCGTTACGTGCAGTGCTTAGATTACGTCACCCATATCCGCAGTTATTTGGAAGCGTTGAAATTAGATAAAGTCAATCATCGTCAATTGACTTGATGAGTGTGGGTATAAAAAACGGCACATTTTCAAAAAAGAATGGTTTAACGCCATTCTTTTTTTTATGCTATCACTTTGTCGTTTTTAAAAATTACTGACTTACTGTTAACATTACCAACCTAAGGATAGCACGTGACCCAGCTCCAGAATCAGCCCCACACTCAGTCAAGCAATCAGCCTGTTTATGCGACCCAATACCGTATTTATTTGGAAGATACTGATGCAGGCGGGATTGTGTATCACGCCAATCATTTAAAGCTGTTTGAGCGTTGTCGTCGTGATTGGTTACGTGCATTGGGGATGACCAGTTATTTTTATCAAGCGCATTCAGCCGAGGCTGTGAGTCAAGACGTTACTCACCATAGCGATAGTGGCAAACCTGATATCCAATTTGTAGTGAGCCAAGCCAACATCCGTTATGTGCGTCCGATTCTGCTTGATAGCGAAGTCACCGTTGTGATTGAGATAGCAGACTGCAAATCTGCGTCATTACAGCTTGAGCAGCGGATTTATGATAACCACCAGCAGCTGTTAAGCCAAGCCGAAATAAGTATTGTATGTGTGGCTACTAGTAAAGATCAAAAAGGGCAAACCCAAGTTCGCCCTACCCGTTTGCCCAAAGCATTTGTACAGTTGCTGCAGCTCGCTCGGTAACTCTAGCGTCATTTTGCTTTACAAAGAAAGGTTATTTTGCTTTACAAGTTTGACAGGTAACCTGCTCATCTTCTAGGCGGTATGCCATCATACTGCCGCCCCACACACACCCTGCATCCGTGGCTCTGGCATTCGCCAAATCCACTTTGGCTTTTAGCGCCGCCCAGTGACCAAATAAGATTTTACGTTCGCGTGGCACTTGCCATTCAAACCACGGACGAAACCCCTCTGGCATTTTATCATCGAGACTGGATTTAAAGCTAAACTCTAGTGTGCCGTTCATTTGACATAGGCGCATACGGGTAAAATAATTGCAAATCGCTCGCATACGCGCGTAGCCTGTCAGCATATTTGACCAAGGAACAGCGGTATCGCTATACAGGTTTGGCAGCAGTCTATCGAGTTGCCATAAGCTACTTTGCAGCTGAGTTTGCAATTCTGACGCATGCATGGCTGCTTGGGTAATACTCCAGTTTGGTGGGATGCCTGCATGCACCATCACGGTTTTATCATTGGGATAGACAAGCAGCGGCTGATGACGAAGCCAGTTGAGTAGTTCATCACAATCTGGGGCGTCAAAAATCGCTTGGGTTCTATCCTTTTTCTTAATCTTTATAACACCACGCCATACCGCGATTAAGTTAATATCATGATTGCCCAACACCATTTCGGCAGCACCGGCTTGGCAAAGACGTTTTACCAGACGTAGCGCGCTCAGCGAGTCTTCACCGCGTGCCACGATATCGCCAACAAACCATAATTTATCTTGCTGTTCATCAAACCCAATTTGCTTGAGCAGTGCCTGCAAATCGGCATAACAGCCTTGAATATCGCCAATGACAAATTGATGTCGAAAACCCATAACACCTCATACATCTTGAAAGTAAAATTTTAAACAGCTACAAAAAAATTAACCATTTGCTGCGATATAGTTTGCCGCGATGCCGTTAGTTAAAGTCACGAAATCTTGTACTGATAACGTCTCAGGACGCGCGAGGGGATTAAGTCCCCATGCCACAAGCTGGTGTTCTGTGACCGCAGGCAAAATCGGCGATTTTTTAAAAATCGCGCGCAGTGTTTTACGGCGATGATTAAATGCCTCACGCACCACAAGGGCAAACAGCTTTTCATCGTCAGCCACAATCGGTTTTTGTTGATAAGGTCTGAGTCGAAATACCGCACTCGTCACTTTGGGTGGGGGGTTGAATGCCCCATTTGGCACCGTCAGTAAATAATCGGTTTCACAATAATACTGCATCATGATGGATAAGCGACCATATTCTCGGCTATCCACCTCTGCGGTGATGCGATCAACCACTTCCTTTTGTAGCATAAAATGCATGTCTTCAATGACATCGGCAAAACTTAGTAAATGAAACAATAACGGCGTAGAAATATTGTATGGCAAGTTACCGACAATGCGCATTTTTTTGTCGGTTGTATCATTAGGATTATCGCCAATGATTTGCTTGAACAGCGCACGGTAATCCACTTCCATGGCATTGGCTTTGACAATGGTTAAGCCATCATTGCTATTGGCGCCAATGCGAATGCGCAGGCTGTCTGCCAAATCGGTATCAAGCTCGACAACGGTCAAGCGATTGACTTCCTTGAGTAACGGCTCAGTAATGGCGCCCATGCCTGGACCAATTTCAACCATCAAATCATCGCGACCTGCATGAATACTGTCAATAATTCTCCCAATAATCACCTGATCATGTAAGAAATTTTGCCCAAAACGTTTTCTAGGCTGATGCGATAAAAAAGCAGAGACTGTCACTCAAAACATTCCTATAAAAATGAAATAATTATCAATGTTGCGCAGTACACGATAACATTCACCGTCATCAGACACAAATCATTATCAAACTGATAATTATAGCATAGCTTGACGCTCCATTATGACAATTTCATGACAACTCGAGACTATCGCAATAGCATGACAACAATCTGCCCAATCGCTCAATTTGAATTTTTGTAGTTTATATCATGCTACAAATTTTTGATGCGTCAATCGCCTGTCGAATTCTGATGACTAAGTTGTTATAATGCAACAAATTTAACTAACCCTTTATTTAGTGAGCATTGTATGGGCTTTAATTGTGGTATCGTCGGACTGCCAAATGTTGGTAAATCAACCTTGTTTAACGCATTGACCAAAGCTGGGATTGCGGCAGAAAACTTCCCGTTTTGTACCAAAGATCCCAATACTGGGATTGTACCTGTACCCGACCCACGTCTCAAACAACTTGCGGATATCGTCAAGCCTGAGCGCGTTGTGCCCACCTCAATGGAGTTTGTGGATATTGCCGGTCTGGTGGCAGGCGCATCCAAAGGCGAAGGCATGGGTAATCAGTTCTTAGCCAATATCCGTGAAACCGATGCGATTGCCCATGTGGTGCGCTGCTTTGATGATGATAACGTGATTCACGTCGATGGACGCGTCAACCCATTATCCGATATCGAAACCATCAATACCGAACTTGCGCTTGCTGACCTTGAAGCGGTCAGCCGTGCGATTATCAACGTGGGTAAAAAAGCCAAAGGCGGTGATAAAGACGCCAAAGCCATGCTGGATGTGTTTAACAAAATTGAGCCATTTTTAGCCGATGGTAAGCCTGCACGTATGGCAAATCTGGATGAGGATGAGAAAAAAATCATCCGCAGCTATGGTTTAATCACCCTAAAACCGACCATGTATATTGCCAACGTGAGCGAGGATGGCTTTGACAACAATCCTTATCTTGACCAAGTACGGGAATTTGCGGCAAAAGATGATGCGTTGGTCGTTGCACTATGCAACCAAATCGAATCAGAAATCGCCCAGCTGGATGACGATGAAAAACAAGAGTTTTTAGAAAGTATGGGTATGACTGAAGCAGGACTTGACCGTGTGATTCGCGCAGGTTATGAGCTGCTTAATATGCAAACGTATTTTACCGCAGGGGTCAAAGAAGTACGCGCTTGGACGGTCAAAGTGGGTGCCACTGCCCCAGAAGCAGCAGGCGTGATTCATACCGACTTTGAGCGTGGTTTTATCCGCGCCGAAGTGATTGCGTTTGATGATTTTATTGAATATAACGGTGAAAAAGGCGCGGCAGCGGCAGGTAAATCTCGCCTCGAAGGTAAAACCTACATCGTGCAAGATGGCGATGTCATGCACTTTAGATTTAACGTTTAGTTCAAACACTTTTACTTGATAAATGGGTTATTATGATATAACCCATTTTTTTGGCTAAATTTTGATATGAAAAGGTTTCCAGAATTCGTCACTACATTTCTATCTTATTATTTAGCTTCGGCTGCTATCACAGCGCTTATGATGCTAACGGTTTTCTTCTTTGTTATAGAACTTTTTAATAATTTAACTAAAGACTTTTATTTTATTATTACTTCATTCTTATATTACCTATTGTTAATTGTACTTGCTTTCTTCTATTATCCTCATCGCAAAAGGCGAAATTATCGCATAATTACAATTACCACCGTTATTGTTATTCTATTACATAAATTTTTGATAGGAAATTTTATTTTAACTATGCTTCATTACTCAATTAGTAGTATTGTTTTAGCGAATATAGTCGTAGGTTATTTACTTGATAAAGATAATCAAAAAAATGCGTTCATTAATTTAATAAAGATTGGCAGTTTAATTTATGCTGTTGAAAGCATATGGAATAGTATCCTTTATTACCAGAATATCAATACCTATAAAACTATCTACGAATTTTTTTTAGATAAAGTTCATAATTTAGTCATATTACCATTCGCTTATTATATAAGCTATTTGCTAGCGATTTATGCGTTTTATCTTACTTACCCGCTAGTGACAAATATTCGTTTAAAAATTTCAGATTTTGAAGTAATTTTTGATGTACTAAAAATTTTATTAGCACCAATCGGTGTAATAACTATTTTATTTGCGCTTATATTTGCTTAAATATAAATAGTAGGTTTTGAAAAAATATTACTAAATATCAACCTATCATATTGCAACTTCTTGACACAATCCCTATAATATGCGTTCGTAATTTTGAGAGCCCTCGTTTCCCAGACACTCACTCTCAACTATTAACTCAAAAAGGTTTTTAAACATGAAAACTATCAGTGCTAAACCACATGAAGTGACACACGATTGGTACATCGTCGACGCTGAAGGTAAAACATTAGGTCGCTTGGCGAGCGAAATCGCATCACGCTTACGTGGCAAGCATAAGCCTTCTTACACCCCTCACGTTGACACAGGCGATTATATCGTTGTGATTAATGCTGAGAAAGTTGCCGTGACTGGTAAAAAAGCGCAAGACAAAAAATACTACCGTCACACCGGTTACCCAGGTGGTATCAAAGAGACTAACTTTACCAAACTTATCGCACACAAACCCGCTGACGTACTTAACAAAGCCGTTAAAGGTATGTTGCCAAAAGGTCCATTGGGCTATGCGATGATTAAAAAGTTAAAAGTTTACTCAGGTACTGAGCATCCTCATACTGCTCAACAACCTCAAGTATTAGATATCTAAGGAGTAACACATGGAACGCAATTACGGTACAGGTCGTCGTAAAACTTCAACAGCTCGTGTGTTCTTATCTGCGGGTACAGGTAACATCGTCGTCAACGGTAAACCACTTGATCAATACTTTGGTCGTGAAACATCAGTAATGGTTGTACGTCAACCTTTAGAATTACTAGATTCTGCTAGCAAATATGATATCTATGTGACTGTAAAAGGTGGCGGTATCAATGGTCAAGCAGGCGCGATTCGCCACGGTATCACCCGTGCATTGATTGAGTCAGACGAAACTTTAAAACCAGCGCTTAAAGAAGCGGGCTTTGTGACTCGTGACGCGCGTGAAGTTGAACGTAAAAAATTGGGCTTACGTAAAGCACGTAAACGTCCCCAATTCTCAAAACGTTAATATTTTTCGTGGTCGAAATTCTCGTATCGACTGCGTTTTTCGGCGTTTACAAAAAAGACTCTTGTTTACCGCAAGGGTCTTTTTTATTTACCTTAGGTAATTTATTTTATTGCAAAAATAGCATAAAATAGCAAAATTAGCGTAATTTAGGCACAGCTAAGGTGGCAATTCTGTAACAACTGATTTACAATAGCCACAAACCCAGTGTGGGAATATGGTTACCCACTTCATTAATCTGGAGGAGTTCTTAATGAGCCATGCCGAAGGCGTCGACGTTAAGCGTCGAAGAGTTTTAATCGCATCCACTGCCGCTATGGGCGCAGTCGGTGTCGCTGCTATTGCTACGCCGTTTGTGCGTTCATGGTATCCAAGTGCAAAAGCAGAAGCTGCGGGCGCACCTGTTAGCCAAGACCTAAGCAAACTCGAAGCAGGACAAATGATTGTTATCAAGTATCGTGGTAAACCGATTTATCTTGTCAAACGTACCAAAGAGATGATGGATAATTTATCAAAAGTAGAATCATCACTTGCCGATCCAAAATCAGAAGGTTCATTACAACCTGACTACTGCAAAAATAATAGCCGCTCAAAAGACAATAGTGAAGTTCTAGTGTGTGAAGGGGTTTGTACTCACTTAGGTTGTGCACCAGGTTATCGTCCTGATGTCGGCGCAGCAGATTTGGGTGGTAGCAGTTGGGTTGGCGGATTTTTATGCCCCTGTCACGGTTCAAAGTATGACTTAGCTGGACGTGTTTTTAAGGGTCAACCTGCGCCTCGTAATTTGCCAGTTCCTGAGTATAGCATCAGCGGTACTATCTTAACGGTGGGGGCATAATATGAGTGCAAAGAAATTTATGCATTGGGTGGATGCGCGCTTTCCAGCGACAGAAACTTATGAATACCATATGTCAAAGTATTACGCACCAAAGAATTTCAACTTTTGGTACTTCTTTGGCGTATTATCCATGGTGGTATTGGTCAATCAGTTAGTGACGGGTATTTGGCTAACCATGATGTTCAACCCAAGTGCAGAAGGCGCATTTGCTTCTGTAGAATACATTATGCGTGATGTACAAGGTGGTTGGTTAATCCGTTATATGCACTCAACTGGTGCCTCGGCATTCTTCGTGGTCGTTTATCTGCATATGTTCCGTGGCTTGTTATATGGTTCATACCAAAAACCTCGTGAACTGGTTTGGCTCATCGGTATGGGTATCTATCTGTGCTTAATGGCAGAAGGTTTCTTCGGTTACTTATTACCTTGGGGTAATATGTCTTTCTGGGGTGCGCAGGTTATTTTAAACTTACCAGCTGCGATTCCATTTATTGGTGATGCCTTGGGAGAATGGGTAAAAGGTGACTATATCATCTCGGGTATTACCCTAAACCGCTTCTTCGCCTTGCACGTTGTTGCGATTCCTTTGATTTTAGTGGGTCTGGTATTTGTTCACTTGGTAGCATTACACCATGTTGGTTCTAACAACCCAGATGGTATCGATATCAAAAAACTTAAAGATAAAAATGGTGTACCCCTTGATGGTGTGGCTTTCCACCCGTACTACACCGTACATGATATGATTGGTATCGTGGTATTCTTTATCATTTTCTTTACTGTGGTATTTTTCTTCCCAGAAGGCGGCGGTTTCTTCCTTGAGCCACCAAACTTTGAAGCAGCAAACCCACTTAAAACACCGGCTCACATTGCCCCTGTTTGGTACTATACGCCTTTTTATGCAATGTTACGTGCAACGCCGTCCATGTTTGGTTCAGCCCTGCCGGGTGTTATTGTGATGGCTGCATCAATCGCCATTTTATTTGTATTGCCTTGGTTAGACAAATCGCCTGTGCGTTCAATGCGTTATAAAGGTATGTTGTCAAAAATCGCACTTGCTATCTTTGTTGTTAGTTTCTTGATCTTAGGTTACTTAGGGGTAATTCCATCAAGTGATACCGCAACGCTTGTGGCACGTATTTGTACTATTTTGTATTTCTTGTTTTTCTTGCTAATGCCAATCTACACATCGATTGAAACTTGCAAACAGCCACCTGAACGTGTAACTGGAGGTCACTAATGAAAGCGGTTAAAAAATTAGTTGCTGGATTGGGTTTGACAGTTGCACTAGGTTTGGGCGCGACAGCCGCACAAGCTAGCGAAGGCGGCTGTGGCACCTACAAAACGGTTGATGGTAAAGACGCGCATTTGGCTTGTGAAACCGCGCCTGTGGATTTGACCAATAAAGCGTCCATTCAACGCGGTGCCTCATTATTTATGAGTTACTGTGCAGGCTGTCACTCAGCACAATATGTTCGCTACTCAAAAATGTACAAAGACTTGGACATTCCAAAAGAGTTGGTGGAAAAATACTTGATGCTGACCACTGACCAAGTCGGTGACCATATCAATGCAGGCGTAGACCCAGAGCTTCAAAAAGCTTGGTTTGGTGCCCAGCCACCTGATTTGTCACTTGAAACCCGTCTACGTGGTAATGATTGGGTTTATACGTACTTGTTAGCCTTCTATGAAGATCCAAGTCGTCCTTGGGGTGCCAACAATATCGTACTGCCGAATGTTGCTATGCCGTTCGTCCTTCATGATATGCAAATGAATACCTCAAAAGAAGAATATCGTCGTAACATTGGTGATATCGTCAACTTTATGGCGTGGATGGCAGAGCCGCAAGCGCACCAACGTAAAGTATATGGTTTTTGGGTCATCTTATTCTTACTTGCGTTATTAATTCCAGTGTACTTACTCAATAAAGAATTTTGGAAAGACGTTAAATAAGGGTTGATACAAAAAAAGGTAGCTTAGGCTGCCTTTTTTTATGCGCATTTATTGCTTGATTGGTACGATAACTTTCACAGTTATTGCTAATTCAGTCATTTTAAGCTAGGCTTATCCTTTACGCTGATACAGCTTATTATTTTTAACTATGTTGACCCCTACTTCGAACACCCCGTTGATTTATGCCGATGATGGCTACCTAAGTCACCAATTAAGACTGGTTTTACTTGAGAAAAAAATAGAATTTAGTGAGACGAACATTCGTGATGATGAGGATTTTGCCGAAGATTTACCTGATATCAATCCTTACAACACGCTGCCGGTATTTATTCATCGCGAATTGATTTTATATAACAATCGCATTATTTTTGAATACCTTGAAGAGCGCTATCATCAGAACAAACTGCTACCTGAAAATCCGATTGAAAAGGCACAATACCGTCAATTATGGTGGCGCATTGAAAAAGACTGGATTAAATTGGCAGATACGCTATTGACCCATAAGGATACCTTAGATGTCAACCAAGCAAAGATTGCAAGAAAGCAACTGACTGAATCTCTTGTTACCATAGCGCCGCTGTTTGCCCATAAAGCTTTTTTTCTTTCAGATACCATGGGTGTCTGTGATTGCATTTTGTCATCGATTTTATATCGCTTAACACCCATGGGTATTGAATTGCCGCTGCACTTGTGCCGTCCGTTGTATCAATATATGGAGCGGATGTTTAATCGCCCAACCTTTAAAACTAGTTTAAAATAGTAATCATTAAAATAAGAGAATCACCATGGAAAACGACTTTCAACTCACCCCGACTCGCCCTTATATGGTACGCGCTATTTTTGAATGGCTTGAAGACAATAACCTGACCCCACATATCATGGTCGATACGACACAGCCCAATGTCACGGTGCCTGTCGAATATGTGCAAGATGGTCGTATCGTACTTAATATCGCCAGCCGTGCTACAGGTAATTTGGTCATTAATAATGATTTTATTAATTTTCATGCGCGATTTGGCGGTGTTTCGCAAGAATTGTGGGTGCCGATGCAAGCGGTGATGGGGATTTATGCCAGAGAAAATTCACAAGGCATGTTCTTTGACCCAACGGAATACGATAATGCACCGCAATCTGAAATCAACGCCAGTCAACCAGCCGAGTCCACCGATACACAACGTCCAAAACGTGAGAACAAAGCCGGGTTAAAAATCTTGGATTAGTGGATTGTCACTGGCAATATGGGTTTAATTTTGTTAAAATAATCAATTACTTTTTTAGTTTTGAATAGGATAACCATAGTCATGGCACGTGTCACTGTAGAAGATTGTCTAGAAAATATCCACAACCGTTTTGATTTGATTCTTGTTGCCAGTAAACGTGCGCGCCAAATCGCACGCGGTGTATCAGAACCTATGGTTGAGCGTGAAAATGATAAACCAACCGTACTTGCCCTACGCGAAATCGCTGAAGGCCTTGTGACTAAAGAGATTTTAAATCAACCTGAGCGCGAATTGCCTAACAAATTTCACCATGTTGATTTGAGCATTTCAAGTGGTCATGGATTCTAACGCTAGCTTAAGCCACTGTTAATAGTTAGCGACTATTATTTTATAAAAAGTCACCTTTTTTAGGTGACTTTTTAGTTGAATTAAACGTGGAATTATATGTAACTTAGCTTGACAATTCGCGGTAATTTTGCGAATAATTAAGATATCTTTATAATACGTTTTTACTAACTTTAGCTGGTTTGATACCAGCTATTTTTATCCAACCGTTTTTTATGATAGAGTTAACTGCTGACAAGGACAATATGAATTTTTTAGCAGGTTAAACCTATCGATCGTACGTTGAGGGCACATTTTTGAATATATCAACTTTACCAAAATTAAGCCATCCTGATGTGGATATTGCACAGTTTGACCTAATGCGTGTATTGGATTATTTGGATGATGCCGAACAGCAAATTGTTCTCAAAGCCTGTGCCTTTGGCGACCAAGCCCATATCAAAGATAAACGCAAATCTGGCGAGCCTTATATCACCCACCCTATGGCGGTAGCGGAGATTTTGGGTAGTTTTCGCATGGATGTCGATACCATCGTGGCGGCGATTTTGCATGATACCGTGGAAGATACACCTACCACTGAAGAAGATTTGACTCGAGAGTTTGGCAAGGCAGTTGCCCAAATCGTCAATGGTGTCACCAAATTAAAATCCTCCAATGAAAAACACATCAATAAAGCTGCGACTTTTTATCGTATTATTACCGCAACGCTAGAAGACCCGCGCGTGTTGATTGTCAAGTTGGCTGACCGCTTGCACAATATGACCACCATCGAGGCGGTGCCCGAAAAAAAACAACAAGCAACCGCACAAGAAACGTTGGATTTTTATGTGCCGTTTGCACGTACGCTTGGGCTTAATGATTTAGCCGACTATATCGAGATTTTATGTTATCGCAGCCTAAATGCGCCTATGTATAATAAATTATCCGATAAGCTTATGCAGCATGGCTTGGGGCGCACCTTTCAACAAGAGGCTATTCATAACTATTTAAATATTGTTTTGAGCCGACTGGGCGTTAAAGGTTATGTGAAAGATGTTGATAACCGCGTGACTTTGTTTCGCCAGTTTTTTAAAAACCGCGGCGAAATCACCGATTTGCTATGGCATTATGAATTTATGCTAGTCATGGATAAAGTGGAAGACTGCGACCAAATCGCCAAGTATTTTATCAATAAATACCAAATTGCGCCTGAGTGTATCGAAGACAATATCCGCCATCCGCGTGCGGGTGGTAACCAATCGCTGACCATTACCTATAAAAACGACCATGACACCATCAAAGTGGTCATTCTGACGAAAACCATGCTCAAAACTACCCGTTTAGGGATTTTGATGGGTGAAGCAGCATCGCCGCTTAGCCAGTCGGTGATTCAGGCCTCTCTACGCAATCTGCAAAACTTGATTGCCGACAATGAAAGCGATATCGAAGAGCAGCCGTATGATGCGGTGACGGTGGTCGATAAACTGATTGATTATCTTCATGAACGTAAAATTATTTGCTATACCCCAAACGGTGATGCCTATGAGTTGCCGCGCGGCTCCACAGCGCTTGACTTTGCCTATACTATTAGCACCCATATCGGTAACCGTGCAACGGGCGCTGAAATCAATGGCGTAGAAGCCAAACTGGGTACGATTTTGAAAACTGGCAATAGGGTCAAAATTCATACCGACCCTAATGCGATTCCAAAAGCCGAGTGGCTGGGTTTTGTGGCAACCAATAAAGCGCGGCGTGCGTTGTTTGAATGGTTAAAAGGCTTAAATCCTGAGCAGAAAGAGCACGAAGGTAAAACCGCCTTTGAGCGCGCGCTAAAAACGCAAAATCTTTCACTCGCTGATGTGAGTGATGAGCAATGGCAATTGCTACTTGATTGGCGTGGCTTACAGGATAAAAGTGCGTTCTTTACGGAGTTTACCACAGGTAAATTGCTACCGCAGATTGCCGTTTCGCGCTTATTGACCCAAGAGCAGCTTGCCAAAAACCAAGCCAGTGCTCATGCAGCTAACCAACCGCAAAGCTTGATTGCGGATGCCGCCAATATGGAGATGAATTTTTCCAGTTGTTGTCATCCTGTGTATGGCGACCCGATTGTCGGGCATATTTCAAAAAATGGCTTGGTGGTGCATCGACACAAATGTTTTTCAATTGATGAAATTCGCCGTGTCAACGAATACCAAGTGATTCCGCTACATTGGCGAGTATCTAACAGTGAGGATGAAGTATCAAAGCGTGTTTATTTTGATGCCGCGCTAAAAATTAATCAAAACCTGACCGATGAGCAAATCAGCGATTTAATCTTTATTGTACGTGATACTCAGGCGGGTTTTGAGTATATCGAACAGCGTAATGGCTATACCTTGCTGTTTGTGGTGGTGCAAAGCCGTGACCAGATTGCAAGCTTAATTCAGCGCCTACGCACCTTCTTGGGCTACCCCAATATTGTAAGGCTGTATCAATGGAATGACGAAGTGCTACTTTCTCAGAGCCAAAACACGTCTGCACCAAGAAATAAAGATATTTTATAAACTCATTATACTTTAATAGGAAATAATATGAGCCGTGACATCATTCATACTGACAATGCCCCTGCTGCGGTAGGCACTTATTCACAAGCCGTGAAAGTTGATAAGACTGTTTATATTTCAGGTCAAATCGGACTCGACCCAAACACTATGACCCTAGCCGATGGCTTTGTGGCGCAGGCCAACCAAGTCATGTCAAACATCGAGGCTATCTGCCAAGCCGCAGGCGGTTCGCTTGCCAATGTGGTGAAGTTTAATGTTTCGCTCACCGATTTGGCAGATTTTACTGCCTTAAATGAGATTTTTGCAGCGCGCCTAACTGCGCCTTATCCTGCCCGTGCCGCGGTGCAAGTGGCTGCCTTGCCAAAAGGTTCGGTGGTCGAAATTGAAGCGATTTTGGTTTTAGATTGATTTTGGTTTTAGATGAATGTTAACCCGCTCAAATGGAAGGTGAGTTACAAGACTTGCCTTTTTTTATGTCAAATTTTTGCCTATCTGACAACAGTTTAATGCCTAGAATTGGGCTATAATTCAACCCTATAACAATTTTTAAAGGTGTGTTTTGCTGATACAAGTTGCTTTACCTGTGCCCATTGATTCGGTGTTCGATTATCGAGTGACTGGGGATACCTTGCCTGCGATTGGCTGCCGCGTCCGAGTACCGTTTGGCGCGCGCAAATTGGTCGGCATTGTGGTGGCACATATTGAGCACAGTCAGCTTACACAAAATGCGATTAAACCTGTATTGGAAATACTTGATGATCTGCCGATTGTCGATGAGGCATTGCTAAAACTCGCTTATTGGCTGTCTGCTTATTACTGCTATCCGCTTGGCGGTGTGTTTTCTGTCATGCTGCCGACTTTGATTCGCCAAGGGATGACGCTCGACTATCGACAATTATGCTGGCAACAACTACGTGATGCCACTGACGAGGATTTTTCCGCCAGTGCAAAAAAACAACGCCAACAATTTGCTTTATGTGTACTGGTCATCAACTCGCATGGTAATTCGCATCGCAATGACACAAAGCTTGTAACTGAGTTTGCGCTACTAGACAATGGCGTTGAACCCGCTTATTTAAAAAAATTTGAGCAAAAAGGTCTGATTGCGCCTGTTTATCAAATGCCATCTTTACCCAAGCTTGCTAAGCTTGCCACCACGCCGCTCACCTTAAATTTGCAGCAACAACAAGCTGTGCAAAAAATCACCCGCGCCTGCCAGCAGCCACACTATGAAGGTTTTTTGCTCAATGGCATTACGGGAAGTGGCAAGACCGAAGTGTATTTGCAAGTGATGCAAACAGTACTGGCACAAGGCAAACAAGTGCTTATCTTAGTGCCAGAAATTGGGCTGACCCCACAGACCAGGCAGC
The DNA here is from genome assembly GCF_031975715.1 of Moraxella sp. CTOTU46711. Lineage (NCBI taxonomy): Bacteria > Pseudomonadati > Pseudomonadota > Gammaproteobacteria > Moraxellales > Moraxellaceae > Moraxella > Moraxella sp. CTOTU46711. Next base: position 1,380 of record NZ_DALYMP010000012.1, on the reverse strand, counting down.
GATTTGCCGAACGATTTGAAGCCCAAGTATTGATGCTACATTCGGGACTTAATGACACCGTGCGGCTTGATGGCTGGCAACAATGCCGACTGGGCTATGCGCAAATTATTATCGGTACGCGTTCGTCAGTGTTATACCCATTTGCCAATTTAGGGCTGATTATTGTCGATGAATCGCATGACCAATCTTACAAACAGCAAGACTCACTGCGCTATCACGCCAGTGACGTGGCGCTCTATCGTGGGTTTCAGCTTAATTGTCCCGTGATTTTGGGCACCGCGACGCCATCGCTTGAAAGCCTGTATTTGGTACAACAAGGTAAACTTACCGAGCTTACTTTGACCCAGCGTGCAGGCGATGCCAAACCTGCCATTATGCAGCTGATTGATGCGCGCCAACAGGCATGGCAAAACGGTTTGGCGCAAAGCTTAATTCAAGCCATTCGGCAAACGTTGGATAAAGATGAGCAAGTATTGGTATTTTTAAACCGTCGTGGCTATGCGCCCATCTTATTGTGTGATGCTTGTGGCTGGCAAGCAGACTGCCCGCGCTGTGATGCGCATTTGACGGTGCATTTTCAGCCAGTGGCAATGCTAAAATGCCACCACTGCGATTGGCAGCAAGTCATCCCGAACCATTGCCCTAGCTGTGGTAGTAGCAATCTTGACCCTGTGGGCATGGGTACTGCGCGGATGGTTGAAGGGTTAACTGAGCTTTTCCCCGATGTGCCTGTGATTCAGATTGACCGCGATACCACGCGTAAAAAAAACAGTTGGGAGCAAGTGTATCAGCGTATTGCTGATAACCCCAAAGCCATTTTGGTGGGCACGCAAATGGTGGCAAAAGGGCATCATTTCCCCAATGTGACCTTGGTGGCAATTCCCAATGCTGACCGTGGTTTTTTATCGTCAGATTTTCGCTCGCCTGAGCATACCGCCCAGCTGATTATCCAAGTGGCAGGTCGTGCAGGTCGTGCCGATAAAGCAGGTCTGGTACTGATACAAACCCTGCAACCTGAAAATCCCGCGTTACTGACTTTGGTACGTGAAGGATATCTGAGTTTTGCCCAGCAATTATTGGCTGAGCGGCGTATGTTGGGATTGCCGCCATTTACTTACGCTTGTTTGGTACGGGTGGAAAGCAAATCGTTAGAAAACAATCAGCAAATTTTGCATCAAGCGATTGCACTATTGCCATCACGCCATCACATGACAGCCTTGGGTATTGCGATTAATGGCCCGGTGGATGCGCCGATGGCAAAGAAAAACAGTCGCTATCACTCGCATTTATTAATTTTGACCAAAACACGACACGTTCGTCAGCAGCTATTGTCGGACTGGTGGCGACAGACAATTGCGTTGCCATCGGCAAAGTATGCCA
>NZ_DALYMP010000011.1:19958-55344 GCF_031975715.1 Moraxella sp. CTOTU46711 | reverse complement strand
CGTCAGCTCCCTATTCCAAAACACCCACCTTACATAAGTAAGTGGGTGTTTTTTTGTATCCCTGAAAGCCTCAGAGAAAAACTCAGAATAGAAAATTAATGTTTTTATCACAGACTTTGGGTAAAATAGGCGAAAATTTTTGGTGTGAAATTTAAAGTGAGTGTTACCATGCAAATTACCGTTATTGACCATCCCTTAGTTAAGCATAAATTATCCTTGATGCGCGAGGCAGAGAGTAGCACTTATAAATTTCGTACCTTGACCAAAGAGCTTGCCCGTTTGATGGCGTATGAAGCAAGCCGTGATTTTCCCATAGAAACAATCAGCATTCAGGGCTGGGAAGGCAACCAAATAGAAGGCATTCAAATCAAAGGTAAAACCGTTACTGTTGTACCTATCTTGCGCGCAGGGTTGGGAATGCTTGATGGGGTGTTAGACCTTATTCCCACTGCAAAAATCTCGATGGTTGGACTGCAACGTGATGAGGATACCCTTGAGCCTGTGCCTTTTTTTGAAAAGTTGGTCAAAGATATTAATGAGCGTCCTGCGTTGATTTTAGATCCTATGCTTGCGACTGGCGGTAGTATGGTAGCAACGATTGATATGATGAAAAAACACGGTTGTAAAGATATTAAAGCCTTGGTATTGGTCGCAACGCCTGAAGGGGTGAAAGCGGTGAATGATGCCCATCCTGATGTGAAGATTTTTACCGCAGCACTCGATAGTCATCTTAATGAACAGGGGTATATTATCCCAGGTCTTGGGGATGCAGGGGATAAAATTTTTGGCACAAAACAACATTGATGAGTAAAACAGTAAAAGTAGGAGAAAAGCTAGATGATTTATCTAGCTTTTTTATTGACTGTTGTATAGTGGCTATTTTTTGGTCGGTTGTAAGCTATCGGCTAAGTCGATGAGCTTGACAAATTCGCGGCGAATACCTTGTGGGTCGTTGCCGATATTGGCTTGGGCGAGTCGCTTGCTATCGTTTAGTTGCCAATTACCGAGGTATTTGCTCTGCTTGAGGGTTTCACCAAAACTTGCCACACTTAGCGCAAATGCCATCTCGCTGCTCGGCTGTTGGGTCTGATTGCTAATGGGCAGGGTTAAAAGCGTTGATGTGTTGCTATTTGGGGCTTTATAGCGAAGTTTTAAAAAACCCAGCTCAGTATCTTTGCCTGTATGACTGATAGGGTGAGCTTGGTAGCGGCTATCGTCTAGCCAACCTTGCTGCCCGACAGGGGTAATTTCAAACAGCGCAACCACGGATTTGCCTGCACCTAGCTCACCTGCATCTACTTTATCGTTGTTAAAATCTTCTTTTGCAAGGACACGATTTTCATAACCAATTAAGCGCCATTCTTTAACCGTTTGGGGATTGAATTCCACTTGGACTTTGACGTCTTTTGCCACGGTATTAAAGGTCGCTGACATTTCGTCTACCAAGGCTTTTTTGGCCTCAGACAGGCTGTCAATGTAGCTATAGTTACCGTTGCCGTTATCTGCGACTTGTTCCATCATGTGGTCGTTTAAGTTGCCTTCACCAAAGCCAAACGTAGAAAGTGACACACCGCTATCACGTTCACGGCGGATAATATCTAGCATTTCATCGACGTCCGATACGCCGACATTAAAATCCCCATCGGTCATCATCAAAATACGGTTGATGCCGTCTTTTTTATAGTGGATTTTTGCTTGTTGATAAGCCAGCTTTATCGCCGCTTCGCCATTGGTCGAGCCACTGGCATCTAGGCTATCAATCGCGGCTAATATTTTGTCGGTATCACTCCCTTTAGTGGCTGGAAGCGTCACTTGGGTATGACCAGCATAGGTCACGATACTGATGGTATCTTGCGACCTCAATTGTTTGGTGAGCATTTTTAGCGAAGATTTGACTAGGGGTAATTTATCGTTGTCTGACATCGAGCCTGACACATCCACCAAAAATACCAAGTTGGCAGGCGGTAACACGCTTTGTTTGGTGATGGTAGGGTCATCCGCTTTGATAGCCACTTTGATAATACGATTGGTAGCACGCCAAGGTGCGGCAACTGTTTCGGTGCTTACTAAGAAAGGGGCGTTGGCAAGGCGCTTGGCTTGTGAAAAGTCATAGTTAAAATAGTTGATAAGCTCTTCAATACGCACCGCGTCTGTGGGCGGTAGTTGCCCGTTGTTGAGAAAACGGCGCACATTGGCGTAGCTGCCCGTGTCGGTATCGATACTAAAGGTGGCAACGGCATCAGTGGCGGTTTGGTGAATGGGGTTGACTGCAAGGTGCTGATATTTTTCGCTATTATCCTGTTGTATCGGCATCGGCATGATAGGCGAGTAGCGTGCCATCTTGCTCATTGCTGCTGCATCCATCATCATGGCAGGCGCAGCAACCACGGGCGTTGGCTGGGCGATGACAGGTGTGGCAGGGCTCGTATCACGGCTATTTGACTGTGAGGGGCTACACGCCGTCAATAAGCTTTGGGCGATGACGAGGCTCAGTAGTGTTGGCTTAAAAATGTCGCGCTGCATGACTAACTCCTTTTCAATCGTGGCTGGCGTAATCACAGTTTACGACATTTTTTGATAAAAAAGGCAGGTTTTTGTGATAAAACCCGCTAGACATGGCTGTGGTTAGCGCGGTATCAGCGGTTAAATAGGTTAAGAATGATGGTGAGAATGATACTCACGATAATCATGGTGACGATGGGAAAATGAAAACTAAAGCCACCGCCTTCGGAGCGATAATTAACGTCCCCCGGCATACGACCAAACCAGTTAAAGGCATTGGGAAAAAACAAATAAATCAAGCCAATGATGAGAAATAAAATCCCTATCCCAATAAAAATTTTTGCCATTTAATAAACCTTTGTGTTTTTATAATGACTTGTATTTTATAGAATTCTCAATATGCTTTTAGCTCTGTTTTGTTGTATAGCTTTGGTGCTAGTGTAAACTTTTAAAACTATAAAACCATTAATCTCTAGTTTTTAAATGTGGTATTGCAATATGGGTGAGTTAATTGAGCATTATCAGCTTGTCCTAAGCCACCATCTTCTTTTCTTGTAATATGGTCAAAGGAAATAGCATTTGTATGTACTCTTGCATCACAAATTTTACAACGTAAAGCTGTTTCAAGTGCTTCAGTTATAAAAACCGCCGATTTAGTTTCGGATGAGAAATCTTTTCTCAAAACTAAATCATCATCATTATCGTTTGTCTTGACGAATTTAAAATCATCTTTCTTTAAGACTTTTTTTACGGCTTCATCTGAGTCGTTTTCAATTAATAATTCGTTCATAACACTCATCAGAAATTCTTTAATATGTGGTAGTGCCTTAGTAGACTCTCGATAGTATCTCGTTATCTGTTGTATGATAAAATCATATGATATTAAAATTTCTTCAAAACTTGCTCTAACCTTTATGAAATCTTTCAGTTTCTTTTTTTCATCTAACTCAATTATAAAATCCGTGATTGCAAAGAAAGAGGCTGTTTTATGTCTTCCAGTCTTCGAATAAAAATACACAGCAGGATGTAAGCCAAGAGATGAAGCATGATTAGCATTAATTAAATAGGCTATCTTTCTACATTTTCTTAAAACTTCAACCGTATAACTGCCGTCTAAATCGTCTTTTTCGAGATTTGGATAATTTTTATTAACTAAGTTGACAAACTCGAATATTAGTAATGCACTCTGAGCAGAATATCCTTTCCCACCAATCGGTAAATCAAGAGTTTTTACAGGATTCTTAAGTTTAGGTAGAAAAAATACTCTATTTATTTCTTCAGACAATTTAACTATTTCTTCTCTATTTTCTTTTGTACATTTAGACCAATACTGATGTCCACGCCCACCTTTTATGATCGCTCTTGAAGCAATACCGTTAGGTTTTTTTCTAGATTCAATTAATTTTAATTCAGTTGGGTCAATCTTCGCAGCTTGCTGATTAATTTTAAAAAAAGAATCTTCAGCAACTTTAGCATCACCTTCAACCCATTGTAGTTGTATTGCTAAAGCACCCAAACTCTTAGCCTTTTGTACAATTTCATCTTTAACCTTTTCTGGATATTTTAAAGAAAGCTGAAAATCGGAATAGCTACCAATTTCGTTATCAACTAGTTTTCTAGTCCTACTTGCTATTTCAAGTTGCTCGTCAGGAATTAAGCCATCAAATGCTAATTTTGAAATGGTACCATCACCATAATCATCATTAATCCAAGCAATTAACGAGCTAATCCTATGTGAGCCATCAATAACAAAATTATGTCCTGCTTTGCTCCGCCATAATATTACTGCTGGAATCAATTCACCATTTATGAAACTTTTAATTAATTCACAAACTTTAGACTCTGTCCATTCATTAGTTTCCCTTTGAAAATCTGGTTTTCTTAAAGTGAGATAAAAAAAATCATCTTCACGTAAATCAGAAATTGAAAAAGTCTCCTTTTTCTTACCTGTATTTAAAGTTTCATCTAAATCAAAATCTTCTCTCTGTAAGAGTGAATCTAGGTATACTTTTGCCATTTGGGAATCCTTCTACCATAAAAATAACTTATTTCGTTTTTCTCGGTGGTAAGCCTGTATGTTGGGTTTGGAAATTACCCTTTTTCGGATTCGGTTTTTTACCAAAACTGCTTGGCGTAGGTTTCTTGCCCGATTTTTGAGCCGTGTTATCCTTAGCACTACGCTTGACCGAATCACCGCCTGCTGAGCTGTTTTTCTTTCTTGCCGACTGGTAAACGTCTTCACCTTCCAGTTTTGGATTATAAGGCGGAATTAAACACTGACTGCCATGCCCAATCAAATCCTCACGCCCCAAGTCTTTGAGCGATTGACGCAGCAGTGCCCAGTTTTTGGGGTCGTGATAGCGTAGATACGCTTTGTGAAGTTTACGCTGTTTACCCGATTTGACGATTTCCACCCCTTCGCTGTCACGGGTGACTTTATGTAAGGGGTCTTTGGCAGTATGGTACATGGTAGTAGCAGTTGCCATCGGGCTTGGGTAAAAGGCTTGCACTTGGTCAGCACGAAAGCCATTGCGCTTGAGCCAAATCGCCAAGTTCATCATGTCGGTGTCGGTGGTGCCAGGGTGCGCGGCGATAAAATACGGAATCAAATATTGCTCTTTACCTGCTTCACGACTGTATTTGTCGAACATCTGCTTGAAAGTATCGTACGTCCCCATACCCGGTTTCATCATTTTGGAGAGCACATTGGTTTCGGAATGTTCAGGGGCGATTTTGAGATAACCGCCGACATGGTGGGTGACCAATTCTTTGACATATTCGGGGTCTTTGACCGCCAAATCATAGCGCAAGCCTGACGCAATCAGGATTTTTTTCACCCCTTTGATGTCACGAGCTTTACGGTACAGTTGGGTAAGATGACTGTGGTCGGTGAGTAAGTTGTCGCAAATATCGGGATACACGCAGGAGGGCTTGCGGCAGTTTTTCTCAATGGCATCGTCTTTACAATGCAGACGATACATATTGGCAGTCGGTCCGCCAAGGTCAGAAATTACCCCGGTAAATGACGGCTCGGTGTCGCGGATTTTTTTGATTTCGCCCAAGATAGACTCTTCTGAGCGGTTTTGGATAATGCGTCCTTCATGTTCGGTAATCGAGCAGAAGGTACAGCCACCAAAACAGCCACGCATGATATTGACTGATAATTTAATCATGTCATAGGCAGGAATTCTTGCGTTGCCGTAGCTAGGATGGGGCAAACGGGCATAAGGCAAATCAAAGATATAATCCATCTCTTCCATAGTAAGTGGAATAGGCGGCGGATTGAGCCATACATCAATGTCACCATGTCGCTGCACCAAGGCGCGGGCGTTATGCGGATTGGTTTCTAGGTGCAAAATACGGTTGGCATGGGCGTAAAGTACCGCGTCGGATTTGACTTGCTCAAAGTCGGGCAAGCGAATCACGGTTTTGTCACGGAGCGGCAACGGGCGTTTGTGTTTTAAGGCGTTTTTATTGGGGTCTTTGAGGTTGACCACTTGGATGTCTTGGCTTTCAGCGACCTTATCAGCATTGAGCACTTTGTGCTCGACTTTATCTGCTACAAACCCTTTGTATTGACTCTCAAGGGTTTTTTCTTGTTCGATGTGACAGTCGCCCACATCTTCCATCATCACATACGGATTGATAATCGGGTCAACGCGCCCAACGGTGTCGACGTCGTTACTGGCGATTTCTATCATATCGCGTTGCCAGTGTTTTTTTGTTTGTGTCGACAGATACGCGGTGCCACGCACTTTGGCAAGGTCTTCAAAACGGTAACCTTTGGCAAGTGCATGTACAACATCGACAATCGCCCGCTCGGCATTGCCATACAGCAAAATATCAGCGCGGCTATCCATCAAAATGCTACGGCGCACTTTATCTGACCAATAATCATAATGGGCGATACGGCGCAGCGAGCCTTCAATCCCGCCCAAAATAATGGGCACATCGGGATAGGCTTCACGGCAGCGCTGGCTATATACCACAGCCGCACGGTCGGGGCGTTTGTCGGGGGCATTGTCTGGCGAGTAGGCATCGTCACTGCGAATGCGTCTATCGGCGGTGTAGCGGTTAATCATGCTGTCCATATTGCCTGCGGTGACGCCCCATGCAATGGTCGGTTTGCCAAGTGTCATAAAAGCGTCTTTGCTCGTCCAGTCTGGCTGGGCGATGATACCGACGCGAAAGCCTTGCGACTCTAACAGTCTGCCGATGATTGCCATACCAAAGCTTGGGTGATCGACGTAGGCATCGCCTGAGACGATAATGACATCACAGGCATCCCAACCAAGGGCATCCATTTCGGCTCGGCTCATCGGCAAAAATGGCGCAGGCTCAAAGCAGCTTGCCCAGTGTTTGTCATAGTCAAATAGGGCTTTGGTACCTTGTTTAAAGGCTTTGTTGGCAATAGTTTCGGCGGACATAGGCTTGGATATTAAATAAAATGAATATGGCTCATTTTATCATGAATCAATTTTGCGATGGAGGTTTATAGGGCGAAATAACAAAAAAACCTGATTAAATTAGTCGGGTTTAATTAAAGGGTAAAGCGATTCAGTATTTTTGTAAGAATTAACGGAAAAAATGACTGTCAAATGGCTATATTATGATTAAAATGGAAGGTATTGAATATCGCCCTAGTATTTAAACCAAAATAAACCAATCGCAGCTTTTTAAGTAGGTAGAATTTTTTTAAATAACGGGTAGTTTTCAACTTTTTGCTCATTTTTATTCAGCTTTTTAATCAACCTTTTAATCAATAAAGCAATACTGATTCGCCCTGATTTTATGCTAGTTTAATGCTAAAATGAGCTATCAAGGTTGTTAAAATGATGCTATGACCGATACCTTTGCTGATGCCCTAGAAGCGCTTGATCCCCTAACACCTGAGCCTACTAAACTTTCGCCCCCTACAGAGCCGAAGCCTAGACGGCGGTTGCCGTATATGGCGTATGAACACCAGCAGCAAATCACCCGTCTGTGTGTGCGCTGTGGACTGCTACTCATGCAATATGGGGCAGAGTCGGCAACGGTAACAGATTTGTGCCGCCGATTGGGGATAGCGTTGGGGTTGGCTAGCGTGGAGTGTGGGATTGCCTATAATGGCTTGACCATCACCACAATTTATAATAACCGCTGTATTACCACCTTGCGCGCGTCAACCACCCATGCCATCAATGTCAATATCATTGTACAAATTCAGCGAATTGTACTGGATTTGGAAAGTATGCCGGTGACGAGTACCCTAGAGCATGCGACTTATCGATTTGATGAGATTGATCGGGGCACTTATCCTGCCAAGATGGTCGCACCGATGGTCGGTGTGGCGTGTGCTTGCTTTGCGTATTTGGCAGGGGGCGATATACTGGTGTGTTTGGTGACTTTTATTGCGAGCATGATGGGATATTCGCTGCGACTATGGCTGAGTAACCGCAACTTTAACCCCTTTATATCCGCGCTCATAGCGGCGTGTTTTGGCTCCATCTTCGCCAGTACCGCGCTGTTATTGGAGATTGGTAACGACCCGCATATTGCTATGGCGTCAAGTGTGCTTTGGTTGGTGCCCAGTTTTCCTTTGATAAATTCGTTGTCGGATATGCTAAAGGGTTATATGAACATCGGTATCGGGCGCTTTATGTTTGTGATTATCTTGACGCTATCGAGCTGTATCGGCATTGTGTTGTCATTGCTACTACTAAATATCAGTCATTGGGGCGTGGGTTGATGAAAGCGTTTGATAAAATTCTATTGCCAATATTGGGTAGGGTGAAAAATGTTGATTGATGCGATTGCCTTGATACGCGCAGCAACTTTTGCTTGCTTGATGACGCTTGGCTGGACACTGCTTGTCAATGTGCCGCGCCGCTATATTTGGCAATGCTTATTGTTGACGGTGCTGGGTTACGGACTTAGAGAGCTATTAAAACAACTGTCAGTCAATTTGATACTAGCGACGTTTGTGGCAGCGGGTATTTCATCCTTTGTGGCAATTTATTTGGCAAAAAAATATTTACTCACCCCAAAGATGATTTTGGTGCCTGCCATGCTGTGTATGATGCCGGGGATTACCGCGTACAAAGCCATGATTAGCTTTGTACAGCTAGGCTACTATGGCTACAATCCACAAGTATTTACCCAAATGATGGATTTTAGCTTCAATGCGATATTTGTGACCGCTGCGTTGGTGTTTGGCATTTCGTTGCCAACGTCATTTTGGTATCGCACTAAGCCCATTGTTTGAGCCCATTGTCTGATGGCGCATTAATCTAACTAATCTAACTGGATTTTAGTGCCTACCTTGGAGAAATTCATCACAAATTGACTTTTAAAGCGTCGGACATTGTTTTCATAAGTTAAATTATCACGGGTAAAACGGTGATATTCCGCCATATTTTTGGCATGTACCAATAGCAAAAAGTCATAATCCCCTGAGATTTCATAACAACTCATCACGTTGGGCAATCGGCTCATCAAGCGCTCAAAGCCATGCTGCAGCGCGGTATTTTGTTTTTCCATTTCAATCAGCACAAACGCGCTTAAATCAAAGCCCAATTCGGTAGGGTTGACAATCACTACTTGGCGAGTAATCACCCCGGTCTCTGTCATCATTTGGATACGGCGCTGACAGGTCGCTACCGATGCATGCACTTTTTCGGCGATGTTCTTGAGTGGTAGGGTCGCATCTTCTTGCAATAAGTTTAAAATACGTTTGTCGATATCATCGATTTCATGAATCATAGCCATGTCCTTCTAAAAATATACAATAAGACAAATTGAGAAAAATATAGCAAATTTATCTTATATTAACGTTAATTTATCATAAACAGGTTTATTTTGAAATAATTTACCAAAGATAATTGTTATACTGCTTGGCAATTTAACCGCAAAAGCAAAAATATAACAAGGTCAATTATGTCAGTCCCCAGCGTTTTATCACCATCGTCTATCGTTGTCCAGCCTAAGACAACAATGCCACAGCCCGCTACCGCTGCCAAAAAGTTACGTTTTGGGGTGATGTTGGCATTGATTTCTAATGTGTTGTTTGGCGTGCTGTATCTGTATAGTCACTGGCTTGCGCCGTTGTCAGGCACGCAAGTTTTTTTGTGGCGCATGGTGGCGATGTGGTTTGGGTTGGTGGGGTTGTTGGCGATGACGCAAAGTTTTGGGCAGCTCAAAGCATTTTTGATGGGATTAAACAAACAACAATGGGTTTTATTGCTGTTGCCGACACCGATTTTGGCAAGTCAGCTGTGGCTGTTTATGTGGGCGCCTATCAATGGACAGGCGGTCAATACCGCAATGGGGTATTTTTTGTTTCCCTTGATGATGGTGCTGATGGGCTGCGTGATGTTTAAAGAAACCTTAAATCGATTGCAGTGGGCGGCGATTATCGTTGCGGCAGCAGGGGTAGGATTGCAATTTTGGCTCGCGGGGAGTGTGTCGTGGGCGACTGCATGGGTGTGTTTGACGTATCCGATTTATTATGGACTGCGCCGCTGGCAAGGGGTACCTGCGCTGATGGGGCTGTTCGTTGATTTGTCAGTGATTGCCCCGATTGCCTTGGGTTTTTTATTATGGCAAAACAGCAGTATATCGATAGTAACAGGGTCAATGACAATGGGGCTGTTATTGATTGGGCTGGGTATGATTAGTGCGCTTGCCATGCAGACCAATCTTAAAGCCAGTCAGGTGTTACCGATGAACACCTTTGGTATGCTCAGTTATCTTGAACCTGCGCTGATGTTTTTATTGTCCATTTTTGTGCTGCATGAAGCTGTCAATGGTACCATGATTGCCAGTTTTGCTTTAATTTGGGTAGGGGTGTTGCTGATGATCGTAAATGCAATGCGAGCGTCCAAAAATAACCACTCAACCGCTATTTGTGAATAGGTAAGCTAATATTCTTGATTTAATGGATGGATAAGTATGTAAGAAATTGTTAAAATTGCGCTGAACAAAAATTGTACAACGATAAAGACTGAGGTGCTGCTTGGGGCAAATTCATTATCTAACTTATGTGAGCCGTATGACGTTGAAAGCTGGCGTAACCCCTAGAACGCTGTCTGATATCATGACGGTGGCACAGCGTGAGAACCTTGTCCATCAAATTACCGGTTTTTTGTGCTTTGGTAATGGCTATTTTTTTCAGTACATTGAAGGCGAAAAATCAGCGATTGAGCAATTATTTGGTAACATTCAGCGTGATGGGCGCAACCGCGATGTCACGCTCAAGTCTAAAGGGGTGATCGAACAAAGGCTATTTCAAGATTGGCAAATGTTGATGGTCAATATCAATAACCCAGAAACACATGAAGATGTTATCAATGCGTTTTTACCTTTATTGTCAGCTGGGTCAAAAGCGGCAGCGGCTGATAAGTTTGTTGAGGTCATGCGGTCACAATATCATCGCCGTAGCTTGGTGGACTTTCAAAGCTATTCTCTCAAAAATGTCAGTCATTATGGGGTCAGTCTGCGCGGATTGCTCAAAGTGCATCAGCATTTTTTATTGGTTCAAAGCATTTTACTGGTATTAATTTTGATTAGTTTTAGCCTATTTTGGGGTCTGTAGCATCGAGAAAAGTGTAGCATCGAGAAATATGTTATCCGCTGTTGACTATTGAAACCGCTTACCGAAAATCACACGCCGCTACATGGTCATTCACCATGCCGACTGCTTGCATAAACGCATAGCAAATTGTCGAGCCCACAAATTTAAACCCGTCTTTTTTGAGCGCTTTTGACATCTTATCTGAATATTCAGTGTTGGTGGGGATATCAGCAAGGGTTTTTGGATGGTTATCCTGCGGTATTTTTGCCAAGCCGCTGGGCGACAAGTTCCAAAGATAATCGCTAAAAGCTTGCGTTTGGGTGATTTTTAGATAGCATTTGGCATTGTTGATAATGGCTTTGATTTTACCACGGTGGCGAATAATCCCCGCATCGGTCATGAGACTATCGACCATGTCATCATCAAACTGCGCGATAATTGCAGGGTCAAAATCAGCAAATAGTTGGTAATAACGCTCGCGTTTTTTGAGTATGGTAATCCAGCTGAGTCCCGCTTGCATGCCTTCTAAACACAGCATGGCAAATAGATGACGGTCATCATAACTGGGCTTTCCCCATTCATTATCGTGGTAAGCTTGATAAAGTGGGTCCGTGCCGCACCATTCACAGCGGTTATAGGCTTTCATCGTATGTCTCATGGTATTGAAAGGTTTATTATAACCGCCTTGGGCAAAAAAAACGCCAGCATTTGCCAGCGTTTTTTAGGTATCAGTTTTTAGTCTATCCTTTAATCTATGTTTTAATCCATCAAATCGATATTTTTGGTTTCTTTAATTGAGAATAACGCGATGAGAGAAATCAAACCGTTAATAACGATATATATAGCCACACCTTTCATGCCATATTGCTCATTGATTTTGATGGCATAAATCGCAGGAATCGATGCACCCACAATCGCTGCTAGATTGTAAGCCAGTGACGCACCTGAATACCGTACTTCGGTGGGGAACAGCTCTGGTAATAGCGCTGCCATTGGACCAAACGACATACCCATACATGCCATGCCTAAAATCAGAAAAATAAATACCGTGGTTGGTGTGCCATTGCTGAGCAGCATTGGCATAAAGCAGGCAAACACCATACATAATATAGTCACGCCAATCAGCCATTTTTTACGACCGATTTTGTCAGCACCAATACCTGAGATACTGGTAAAAATACCAAACACAATCGCAGCCACCAATAAAAAGCCAGTAAAGGTATTTGGGGCAATACCTAACCCTGTTGGGAAGCCAAAAGAAGATAATTTTGCCGGGCTTTTTGAATAGGCTTGTACGAAGGCAGTCATGATATAAAAAATTACATAAGTCATCGCCATCAAGAATGTGCCTTGCATAATCGGACGCCAATATTGGGTAATGACTTTTGACACAGGGGCATTAACTTTTTTGCCTTCGGCTTCAGCGGTAAGGAATACATGGCTTTCATGCAGGCTTAAACGTACCCAAAGACCCACACCCACAAGCACGATTGAAATAAGAAACGGGATGCGCCATGCCCACTCGACCAAGGCATCTTTTCCTAAAAAATAACTGAGTAAAAAGAACACTAAATTGGCTAAAAATAACCCAATCGGCGCGCCTAACTGCGGGAAAGTACCATACCAAGCACGTTTGCCTTCTGGCGCATTTTCGGTGGCGACCAAGGCAGCACCGCCCCATTCACCGCCAAGCCCAATCCCTTGACCCACACGAAGTAAACATAACAATAATGGGGCAATGACACCTACTTGGGCATAAGTCGGTAGCAAACCAATCGCTACGGTTGATAAACCCATCGTGAGCAGAGAGGCCACCAAGGTTTTTTTACGACCGAGTTTATCACCAAAGTGACCAAATAACGCTGAACCGAAAGGGCGGGCAATAAATGCCAATGCCAACGTCGAAAGCGAGTAAAGCATCGCCGCTTTTTCATCGGTTTTATCAAAAAACTGGGTATTAAAAATCAATACCGCCGCAGCGGCATAAATATAGTAATCATAAAACTCAATAGCCGTACCAATCATGGATGCCACGGCGACCTTTTTTGGGTCATTGCGTAGCGCGATATGCTGATGATCAGGGTGCGCGGTTGAAGCGGTCGTCATGATGTCTACCCTCCTTAGATAATAAAAGTTTAAGTGAAAATTAAGATGCATAAAATATTGGAATGAATTATAAATCATAATTTGTCAAAAACTTGATAAAAATAGTTAAGGTGATGCAAACATTTGGTTATTAATCGCTGATTTGATAAATTTCGTCAGCTTATCCATAATAAGCCATCACAAAATACACATTAAAAATTAAGAGGTAACCATGATTCGTGAGCTAGCCATTACCGACTTTTCTGCCACCGCAAACGATACCGTTTGGGATGTGCGGGATAGTAAAGCATTTGCGCAAGGACATATTGAGTCTGCCAAAAACCAACCCTTGGATACGCTGACGGCAGAGTTATTGGCAACCACGGATGGCACCGTCTATGTGCTATGCGGTGGCGGCAGCAAAGCCGCCAAAGCTGTCGCTTTGCTCAATGAGATTGACCCAAATCGGGACATCGTCCATTTGACGGGTGGTACGCGTGCGGCAAAAGCGGCAGGTATGACCATCGTGAGTGATAATCTGTCATGACTGACCTAGCAAAAAATATTATCTATACGGGGGTAGCAGGGACAGGCAAGACCTACCGACTGCAACAAATCGCCAAACAATATACCGAGATATTGCCAGTAGCCAATGCGGATGAATTGCTAAAAGCTTTGCTTAAACCATTAAGCTGGCGAGATGTAATTTGTTTGATATTCCTAAATAATTATCAACAAGGTAGAAAACTGCTTAAAGTGCCAGAAATAATCGATCATCAATTTTTTAGGATGAAGGCGCAATTAAATGACCGTAAAGAAAATTTGAATCAAACGGCTTGGGGTACATTGATGATGTACAGTGATAAGAACTCAGTCCGTGTCAAATATCATCGAAGGGCTAGCCAATCGTATTTTGATAAAGACGATAGCAGTAATTGGTTTTTATTAGCAGACAGTTTGCCGTTATTAGCAGACTTGCAAAACAAGCTTGATGATTACCAAACGGCGATTCAGAGCCAGTTTCAGCCCAACTATTTACAGCCAAAGCTAGAACGCTTTAGTTTTGTCAGTTTTCATCAAGCGTATGGGTATGAAGAATTTGTCGAAGGGATTCGTCCCCACATCGCGGACAATGGGCAGATGAGCTATCGCATTGAGTCAGGCGCTTTTCTTAAACTGTGTCAACAAGCCAAACATGACCCTAGTCACCGTTATGCCATGTTGATTGATGAAATCAACCGCGCCAATGTCGCCCGCGTGTTTGGGGAATTGATGAGTTTGATTGAACCGACGAAACGCGCAGGACAGACAGATAGCTTGTTGGTGAATTTGGCGTATTCGCGTCAGCCGTTTAGTGTGCCTAGCAATGTCGATATCTACGCCACCATGAACAGCCAAGATCATTCATTGGCGCCGCTGGATATGGCATTTCGCCGCCGTTTTGAATTTATTGAATGTCAACCACAACCACAGTTACTGGGTAAAGTCGTGGCAAATGGGATTGAGATTGATTTAGCCAAGTTGTTGACGGCATTGAATGAAAGAATCTTGCAAAATTTGGCAAAAGACAGCCAGTTAGGGCATAGTTTTTTGTGGGGTATTGATTCGCTGCAAGCGTTAAGCGCTGCGTTTAGCCAATCCATCATCCCTCAAGTGGCTCAAGCCTGCCAGCACCATGGACAAATCCTGCAAGCAATCTTTGGGCAGCGCTTTATCAGGCTGGTTGATAACAAAAAAGCAACTGGATTTATGGCGCAGCAAGCGGGTTTTGACATCAATACCCAAGCGCTTGATGACCCAAATAGCTATCTTGCAATCTATCAAAGCGCCTCATGAAAGCCATTATCACCTTTGAACATAGTTGCCTGACCGCGGCAGATTTTGACGATGGGCAGGATTTTGACTGGCTTATCGAGCAAAATTTTGACGTATTTCGCATTGAGCGTAAACAGCAGCGGTGGCAACTCAAAGTGCGCCACTATATCGGTGTGATTGGGTTGCCCAGTGGCGGGCAAGTTGAGATTTTGCCAAAACTTGCACAAAGCCAAATCACTCACGCTGATGAAGTTACCCAAACCCGTCAATGGGTGCAACAGATGCTGACAGCGGTATGGCAAGCTTTATTGCCCAAGTCGTTAGCCAATCTAGCCAATCAACTACTCATCAATCCTCCAGCCCCCAATCCTCCACCAATTAATCATTCACTGTCACTTAGCGAGTGGCTGCAAGCGTATTTTTGGCAGGGATTTGCGCAGTACGTGCCCAATCAGCAATATCAGCAATTTGAGCAAAATCAGCCCTATCTGCAGGGTAAATTACTAATCAAAGAGCAATTGCAGCATAACTCCCACCAGCCGCATAAGTTTTATCATCAGACTGAAAATTTTGCGATGGATACCGCTGGCAATCGCTTGGTGAAAACCACCATCGAGCGGGTGATTGGCAGCATAGCTTTCCCATTACCGAGCCAATGGAAGGCAGTGGGTACCGTTGCCAAAGACTTATACGACACCCTATTTTCTCAAGCGCTGCAAGAGTTGACCGCGTTGCCCAGTCTGCTTGCCCAGCGTAATTATACTTTTATCAGCTTTTGTTATGCGCTGCTGACGCTACAACAAGCCAGTAGCCAAGGGCAGTTTTTGACCCCAACTTGGCTAGTGAATATGCCATTTGCCTTTGAAAAATGGGTGGGGAGGAAAATCCAAGAACAATTTGCAGCGCAGAATTTTGAACTAGTTGAGCAAAAAAGACAGCCATTGACAATGCAGCAAGGGTTAACCATCAAACCCGATATTTGGCTAAAGTCTGCCGATAAACTCATTATCGCCGATGTAAAATGGAAAAAAACTGCTACTTTCAACGACATAAGCTTGGCAGATATGTACCAACTGCTTACCTATGCCAGTGAGTTTGATGCCGATGAAGCTTGGCTGGTTGTCCCAACACTAAGCACGCAATTGATGGCACAGCAGATTGAATTTTGCCAACCCAAAAAAACCCGATTTTATCTGATGCCTTTTGCGGTGACACAAGGGTGTTTAAACCTTTTTCATTAAAATTATTCAAAAAAAGCGCTGATTTGTTTTATTTTATCAATGAGAAAGGTGAGAATTAACAACTTTTCTAACCACCAAAACTTGGTAGAATAACCGCATATAACTTTGAAAATGACCAAAAAACAGGAAGAATTATGAGCAAACATTATGATTATATCGCGATCGGTGGTGGGTCAGGGGGTATTGCATCTATCAACCGTGCTGCCAGCTATGGTAAAAAATGTGCCTTGATTGAAGCCAAGCAGCTAGGCGGTACTTGCGTCAATGTTGGCTGTGTACCCAAAAAAGTGATGTGGTATGGCGCCAATATTGCAGCGGCGATCCATCATTATGCCCCTGACTATGGCTTTGATTTGGATGTTAAACAATTTGACTTTGCCAAATTGGTACAAAGTCGCCAAGCTTATATCAGCCGTATTCATCAGTCGTACAACAATGGCCTCAAAAATAACCAAGTCGATGTGATTCATGGTTTTGCCAAATTTGCCGATAAGCATACGGTTGAGGTGTATAAAAATGACGGCACAATAGAGACCATTACCGCTGACCATATTTTACTAGCGATGGGCGGGCGACCTGTTCGCCCAGCCATTGAAGGGGCAGAGTTGGGTATTGACTCGGATGGTTTTTTTGACTTGACCGAGTTGCCACCGCGGGTAGCGATTGTGGGGTCAGGCTATATCGGTGTTGAGATTGCAGGCGTGATGAACGCATTGGGCTCAAAAACCCATCTGATTGTGCGTAGCAAGCGGGTGCTCAAAAACTTCGATGCCGACATTGTCACCACGCTCACTCATATCATGCACGATGATGGTATTGAATTTCATTATGGATTGCTGCCACAACAAATACGCAAAAACCAAGATGGCTCATTGAGCATTGAATTGTCAAATAATGAGACCTTGACGGTGGATTGTTTGATTTGGGCAACGGGTCGCGAACCTGCAACCGATACCATCAATCTTGATAAAGCGGGCGTTGAAGTCAATGAGCAAGGCTTTGTTAAAGTCGATGCCTATCAAAATACCAATGTCGAAGGTATCTATGCGGTGGGCGACATCATCGAAAATGGTATTCAATTGACCCCAGTGGCGGTGGCAGCAGGTCGCAGACTATCTGAGCGTTTGTTTAACAACAAACCCAATGAGCATTTGGACTATAACCTAGTGCCGAGCGTGATTTTTAGCCATCCACCGATTGGTACTATAGGGCTGAGTGAAGAAGAGGCGGTCAAAGGCTATGGCATCAATGCGGTTAAAGTCTATAAATCCAGTTTTACCCCGATGTATAGTGCTGTGACCAAGCACCGTGAGCCGTGTCACATGAAGCTGATTTGTGTGGGTGAGGAAGAAAAAGTGGTGGGCTTGCATGGTGTAGGTTTTGGCGTCGATGAGATGATTCAAGGTTTTGCTGTTGCTATCAAAATGGGCGCAACCAAACGTGACTTTGATGACACGGTGGCGATTCATCCGACTGGCTCAGAAGAGTTTGTCACCATGCGCTAATTGGATTTTTAGGGTAAAAAAGCGGACTTAATCATAAGCCCGCTTTTTTCGCTTTTAAACTGTTAAATTTTTATTCCTTTACTCTTTTACTCTGGGATTTGTATATCAGTGATATCAGGATAAGCTTGTTTGATAAACTCAATTTGTGCAGGGGATTCGATACGTACGATATACCATTTGTTAACGTCATCCACCTTATCTTGAATCGCCACGACATGGCTGTTGATAGTGATATCATCCATCGTGAATGTTGTCGGGAATATCACATACTCGCGGCCAGTGGTCGACTGATAGACTTTGGTTTTGCTCAAATTATAGCGATAGCTAAATTTGGCGGTAGCCATATCTTTGAAAGTGTCATCTGCTGTTTGTATCATATGGGTTTTGAGGGTAGCAGCATCCATATCAAAACGCTCACCGATCACCACAAAAATTTGCGGCGGCATCAATGCCATAATCGGCGCGATTTGTTTGGCTTCGATGCTATCCACCACGATTTGCATATGTTGGTCAATGATACGTTCATCGGCTTTATCATAGGCGACAGCTGATAACGATAGCGGTAGCAATGAGAACCCTAACATAAGCTTTTCTATTTTTAATTTCATAGCTACTCCTTCATTTAGTGTATTTTTTAGTACCGCTCTTTACCAATTTGTCTGTTACATATCCACTTTGAGCCTATCCCAATACTGCTGATATAGCGCCATTATCTCATCGCCAACGTCTTCACGGAACATGGCATGTTTCAGTAAATCAGCTGGTGGATACACAATCGGATTGTTGGCAAGCTCAGGCGGCATCTCTTTTTTTGCTGCCTCATTGGGCGAGCCGTAGCCGATTTCTTCGCTAATCATGGCAGCGTACTTGGGTCGCAAGATAAAATCGATAAACTTATGGGCGTTATCGTTGTTTTTGGCATGTTTGGGGATGACCATGTTATCCATCCACATAATAGCGCCTTCTTTTGGATACACAAAGTCCAGCTCTGGCATCCCTTGGTCTTGCGCCATGATGACTTCACCGTTCCAAGCCAAGCCCAAGTAAGTTTCCCCTTCCATAAACGGCATGCGCGGTGCATCTGAGTTAAAGGTACGCACATTGGGCATCAGCTTGGTGAGTTTCTCATAAGCCTGTTTGATGGCTTCAGGATTTTTGGTGCTGCCGTTATAGCCAAGGGTCAATAGACTCATGGTGAACACGTCACGGATGTCATTCATCAGCATGACACGCCCTTCGTACTCTGGCTTCCATAAGTCATTCCAGCTGCTTAAGCTTGCTTTAGCAATGCGTTTGGTATTGACTGCAATGCCTGATGAGCCCCACAGATAAGGGATACTAAACTTGTTTTCAGGGTCAAAAGGGGCATTGATAAAGGTTTTGCCAAGGTTGCCAAAATTGGTTAATTTGGCATGGTCGAGCGGCTCAAGCATCCCTTCTTTACGCATTTTGTCGACAAAATCCGTCCCTGGAAACGCTACATCATACTCACCACTGCCATTCATTAGTTTGAGCTTGGCATACATGGCTTCGTTAGAATCAAAGGTGCTATAAATAACGTCGATACCTGTCTCTGCGGTAAAATCTTTAAGCACTTGGTCAGAGATATATTCCGTCCAGTTATACACATTGACAACCTTGCCACCTTGACTGGCAGTAGGCGCAGACGCCGCAGCGCTAGTCGCGGTTTCGCTCGCTTTTTGACAACCCGTTAGATTACTTGCCAGACCGCCTGTTAAAACGGCGCCGCCAACACCCAAGCCATACCCTAAAAAACGTCTTCTATTGAGCATCCGAGAAATCATATAAGTCTCCTTAACGTTTTTGGGTCGATGGTAGATTCATCGACTTTTTGGCAAGTAATAACTGCGAGATAATCAGACCCAGTAGCGAGATTGCGAGCAAGATTGTACCAACGGCATTGACTTCAGGTTTTACCCCAACACGCACCATCGAATAAATCTGTAATGGTAAAATCTCAAAATCAGGTCCTGTATTAAACGTCGATACCACCACATCATCAAGTGATAGGGTAAAGGCAAGCACCCAGCCCGCCAAAATCGCAGGCAAAATAATCGGTACAAGCACGGTACGAATCATGGTAAATTCATTGGCACCCAAATCACGTGCCGCTTCCAATACGCGGGTGTCGAGGCTAGATAGACGTGCAGTCACCGTAATCACCACAAAGGGCAGACAAAAGGTAATGTGCGCAATTAGCAACGTCACAAAACCCAGCTGTATCCCCACAATCAAAAATAACGCCAATAGCGAAATCGCCAAAACAATCTCAGGCGACATCATCAGCACAAATAGCAAGCTTTGTAGTATCGATTTACCTTTAAAGTCATAACGCTGTAACGCTAACGCTGTCAAACCGCCAATCGCCGTAGAAATCGTCGCAGCCACTACCGCCAATATGACTGAGTTGATGGCAGCTTGTACCATCGCGGCATTACTAAATAACTCGCTGTACCAATGGGTACTAAAACCGCCCCATTGATAGCCGACTTTTGAGGCATTAAACGAGAAAATCACCATCACCGCAATCGGCGAGAACATCAGCAGATATACGATGGTCAAATACAGGCGAGACAGCCATTTTATAGTATTAGACATAGCGTCCCCCTTATGCTACTTCGTTGTAGTCAGTTTTGCCAATGCGTTTGCTGCTGGCTCGATACGCGATAATCAGCAATGCCATGGCAAGCGTCAATAGCACGGACGCCGCGGCGCCAAATGGCCAGTCACGGGCATCCAAAAACTGCGATTTGATGATATTACCTACCAGCAAGTTGCGTGAACCGCCCAAGATATCCGCCACATAAAACATGCCCATGGCAGGCAACAGTACCAGCAATACCCCTGAAATAATCCCTGGCGTAGTGAGCGGCAAAATCACGTGCCAAAAGGTTTGTAGCTTGTTAGCGCCCAAATCTTTGGATGCCAAAATATAATCGTCACGCAAATCCACAAATACCGCATACAGGGGCAGTACCATAAACGGAAACAGCAGGTACACCAAGCCACCAATCACAGCTTTTTGGGTATATAAAATTTGTAAAGGCTCATTGATAAGCCCAAGGTTAATCAGCATAGTACTGAGCAGACCATTGGCCGCCATAATGAGTTTCACCGCATACAGCCGCACCAATGAGTTGGTCCAAAACGGAATCACTAACAATAACATCAATAATGACTGCCATTTCTTATCCGCTTTACTGACCAGGTAGGCAAATGGATAACCGAGCAACAAACAGATAATCGTCGTCATCCCTGCCATCGACAGCGAATGCAAAAACACTTTTAAATAAAGCGGGTCCATCAATCGAATATAGTTGTCGAGGGTGACCGGCAATGTTAAAAACTTATCTTCATCACGGGTCAAAAAACTGGCGGCAATCACCAAGATATTGGGAATCAGGGCAAAAATAATCAACCATGCCCAAATCACAAACAGGGTCGCACGCTGAAAGCCACGCCCACCTTGTTTTGTCATAACAGGGGCAGGCGCGGTAGCAGCCGAAACGCTAGAGTTCGAAGGTGAAGTAGTATTATTCATCTGGCAAAATCCACTCCCAACCATCGACCCAGTCAATACGCACTTCTTGACCCAGTTTATAATTAAAATTTGGATCGTCTTCGTTAAAGTACTCTGACGTTTTGACGATATTGCCGTTTTTTAATCGAATCACAGAATCTAGGGTGCTGCCTTTATAAGCACTGTCTACCACGTTGCCGATTAAGCCTTCATGACCTTCATGGGTGTAGTACACACGGATATCTTCAGGGCGCAGCAGTAAGTTGACATTTTGACCGACTTGCACGTCAAATTTTGGACGGGGCAATTCACGAATCGGATGAAAGCCATCATTTTGCTCGACCACTTCCACTTTGATGGTGGCTGGATTGACCTCTAACACTTTACCTTTAAACAAATTGGTTTCACCAATGAAGCTTGCGGTAAATAAATTGGCGGGTGATTCATAGATACCAATGGGCGTATCAATTTGCTGGAATACGCCGTTTTTCATGACGGCAATCCGGTCAGACATGGACAAGGCTTCTTGTTGGTCGTGGGTCACGAACACAAAGGTAATACCCAGTTCACGCTGCAAGCGTTTGAGTTCTGATTGCATTTGCTCACGTAGTTTGGCATCGAGCGCTGATAGAGGTTCATCAAGTAGCAGCATTTTTGGGCGATTCACCACGGCACGGGCGATGGCGATACGCTGCTGCTGACCCCCCGACAAATCTTGTGGACGACGATTAATGGTGTGGTCAAGTTGTACCATTGCCAGCGCTTCACGCACCCGCTGGTCGATTTCGGTTTTGGGCACACCTTTAAGTTTTAGTCCATAAGCAATATTGTCGTACACGTTCATGTGCGGAAACAGGGCATACTGCTGAAACACCGTATTAATCGGACGTTTTTCCGCAGGTAAGCCTGCAATATCAACCCCTTCTAACTGCAAACTACCGGCATTGGGTAGCTCAAATCCGCCAATCAAGCGTAGTAGGGTAGTTTTGCCGCAGCCAGAAGGACCCAGCAGCGTCAAAAACTCCCCATCATAAATATCTAGATTAATATTTTGCAAAATTTGGGTATCGCCATAAGATTTGGATAAATGACGGATTTGTAGTAGTACAGGTTTTTGGTTGTTCGGCTGGGCGCTATCAGGCATAGCTGATGGTGCGTTTAGGGTGGTTTGTGGCGTTGATGCGGACGTTGATGCAGACATAGGCACAATCTCACGGCAAGGCTAAAATAGCGGGCTAAAATGGCATATTTATGTAGGGTCAAACCGCAATCAGCATGACAACATAAATACAGAGTTTTTCGATAGTTTCACCTGTGAAAATACAGTTAAAAGTTGCGTTCAGTATAACGGCTAAAATTAAAAAATGTTACTGAAAATTCACCTGCTGTTCATAAAATTTTAATGGCTAATTAGTGGCTGATTTTAGTGGTTAATAAGGGGTTGATTTGGCACAAATAAGCAACGTAACTTTTTACCAAAGCCATTAAAATAGCAAGCTTGAACGACTTTTATGTGATAATAATTTATACAGTGACCGATTGAACATTTATCTATTGAATATTTAAGAGACAATATATGCCTAGCAGAAAAAAGCCTCAAAACCCAACGACTGAAACAACAGCCACTCAAACAACAAATGCCCAAACAACAACTACTCAAACAGGCGCAAACAATACGGTTTCTCAAACCACGGCTAAAAAAATACCTGCAAAAAAAACATCTACCAAAAAAACGGCCACGGACACAACAGCAGCGCTGCCCATCGCTATCGCTTTACCCAAATCCTTGCAGCATGCTCAGTGCGTGGATTTGACGCGCCATCGCTACCAAGGCAAGCTACTAACCCAAGCAGATAGTATTGCGCTTGGCAAACAGCAGCGTAAGGCGTATCCATTAAAAAACTTGGCTGCCATCAGCCAACGTCCGACTGCCATCGACGCGCTCAGTCTTTATCATTGGTCCAATCAAGGTCGGTTGACAGCGTTACTACCCATACGAGCCAAGCGCATGAGTGTATCGCCGTTTACTTTTTTTCGCGGGATGCCCGCTTTGATGCTGTTTGACCAAGCATGGCAGGGGCAACATTCTGGCTTATTTCAGCAGATTTGCGGCGATTGTCATGTCAGTAATTTTGGCGGTTATGCCAGTCCTGAACGCAATTTATTATTTGGCATTAATGATTTTGATGAAACCATCGTTGCGCCATTTGAATGGGATTTGCAGCGACTGGTCGCCAGTATTTTAATCGCCAGTCAAAGTTTTAAGTATGTAGAATCGGTGGGCTATAAGGCGATAGAAAAACTGCTGACCAGTTACCTTGATGGACTAGAAGCGCATCGCAGCTTGTCACCGCTACAAGTGTGGTATGAAAAAATCGACACCCATAAAATATTGGCAAATACCGAAGACGTGACTGTTCGTAAACGCCGTCATGCCGATTTTGAAAAAGCCAAAAAAAATGATGCGGTAAAAATGCTGCCAAAATTGACTGAGCGTGATACTGTCACAGGATTGCGGGCGTTTAAAACTGACGGTGAATTGCAGCGACCACCACGCCGAGGACAGCCTTTTTTTGCCGGTAGCCACGCTTTTTTTGACGCTTATCGAGATACCCTAAAGTCAGATAGACAGGTGTTGTTTGACCGGTATGATTTTACCGATGTGGCGCTCAAAGTAGTTGGGGTGGGGAGTGTCGGTACTGTGTGTGCGGTGGCATTATTCCAAGATGCCGACCATGAGCCGCTGATATTGCAAATGAAGCAAGCCAAAGCGTCTATCTTGACACCCTTACTGGCAAAACAATTTAGCCATCAAGGCAAACGCGTGGTGGAAGGGCAACAATTGATGCAAGCATCGAGTGATATTTTCTTGGGCTATGCATCGCTCAATAACTTTGAGATGGACTTTTATGTCAGGCAGCTGCGGGACATGAAGTATTCCGCGTCTCTTGAGAGCATGACGGCTGCCCATTTTTACGAATATATCGAAAGCTGTGGCCATGCCTTGGCGCATGCGCATACCAAAGCGGGCAATGCCGATACGCTTATGGGCTATCTGGGCAATGGTAGTGAAATCATCTCTGTCATGCAAGCGTATGCCGAGCAAACTGCCGCTCGCAATGCCCAAGATTATGCGCAATTTATGAACCAAATAGCCGATGGGCATATTGCTGTGGCAGGCGATGAGGTATTATAGTAGCTATACAACCGTCTTGAAAAAAAATTGATGTCTTAAAAAGTTTAAAATGATAAAAAATATCGCGTTTTATATCATCACAAAGTTCGTTATTATCACAGGGTTAAAGGAGAAAACCAAATGCCAAACAGTCACTTACCGCGTCCCGAAACTGCCGAGCAAGCGCTCGAGATGCTCAAACAAGGCAACGCACGATTCGTAGAGAATGTGCGAAACCCCCAATCAACCTTGCTAGCGTCTAATGCACTCACCCATGTGCATGAACCGTTTGCGATTATTTTGGGTTGTTCTGATGCGCGCGTCCCCGCTGAGATTGTCTTTGATCAAGGTTTGGGTGATTTATTCGTTATTCGTGTAGCAGGTAACGTAGTAGCACCCTCTCAGATTGGCTCAGTTGAGTTTGCCGCTGAAAAATTCGGTACCAAGTTAGTCGTGGTGTTGGGTCATTCACATTGCGGTGCGGTGACGGCTTGTGTGGAGACACTGATCAATCCTGACCAGCAGTTTTCCCCCAACTTACGTTCGATTGTTGACCGGATTCGTCCCAGTGTTTACAACTTGCATGAAATCTATACCGCCAATGGACAAGATATTGACGCGCAAGAGTTGATTAATCGAGGCATTAAAGCCAACGTGCGTATGTCAGTCACCCAGCTCAAACACGGCTCTCGTATTCTTGAAGATGCGGTTAATAATGGTAGCTTAATTATTGTTGGGGCGGTGTATGATTTGGACACCGGTAAAGTGACTTTTATTGAGTAGCGAGTATTGAATAGTAAATAGCGAATAGCGAATAGTGAATAGCGAATTGGGCAGCTTTATCTAAGCGGGATGTTATGAGCCATGATGTTATGAGAAATAAGGGCTATATTTTTACCCAAAAGTTAATTAAAATTAAACAGTATTGAATTTTTGGCAAACTGTCGCTATTAATGAAGTTTAGTTAACGTCTTTTTCTTTTAACATTTTTTCTTTTAGAGGCATATTACAATAAGGATCACTATGTCAAACTTGTCCGCTACCAATGGGTTTATCTTTAATCACACCATGCTTAGGGTGAAAGACCCACAAGTGTCTTTGGCTTTTTATCAAGATGTGTTAGGCATGACGCTACTACAAACCAAACGCTATCCACAAGCGGAATTTGATTTGTATTTTTTGGCAAAGCTCACCGATGAACAGGTGGCAAATTTGCCAACCGATACTGCCGCTTTAGCCGCATTTACCTTTAGTCAGCCAGGGGTGCTAGAATTGACCCATAATTATGGCACTGAGTCTGATACAGAGTTTCACTATCACAGTGGCAACAGCGAACCACAAGGATTTGGGCATATTTGTTTTGCCGTGCCAAATCTACAAGAAGCGGTTGCTTGGTTTGAGCAACATCAAGTCACCTTTAAAAAACGCCCTGAAGAAGGTACGATGAAAGATATTGCCTTCATCTTGGATCCAGATGGCTACTGGATAGAAATCGTACAACCAAGCTTAATGGGTTAATCGCCCATTAAAAAAAGGGCAACTGTGATTGCCCTTTTTTATTGTGTTTTATTAAGATTGTGTCTTATTAAGCCTTGAGATTCAGCCAATCTCTAGGTTTTAGATAAAAATCCGTGAGTTCAAATTCAGGCGTTCCTGCAATGGGCTCATAACGATATTCCCAGCCGGTGAGCGGCGGCAGACTGACCAAAATTGACTCAATGCGCCCGTTTGATTGCAAGCCAAACAAGGTGCCGCGGTCATACACCAAATTGTATTCGACATAGCGACCGCGACGATATAACTGAAAATTACGCTGCGACTCGCTATAGCGGGTGTGCTTGCGTTTCTCAAAAATCGGGATAATACCTTCAAGATAGCCATTGCCTACCGCCTGCATAAAGGCAAAGCATTTATCAAAATCCCAACCCATGCTAAGCATGTTCAAATCATCATAAAACAAGCCGCCGATGCCACGTTGTTCGTTACGATGCTTTAAATAAAAATACTCATCGCACCAAGTCTTAAACTTGGGATAAACGTCTGCCCCAAACGGCGCGCACAAATCATGACACACTTGGTGCCAATGCACGCAGTCTTCCATCACAGGATAAAACGGCGTCAAATCAAAGCCCCCACCAAACCACCAAATCGGCTCGTAGCCTTCTTTTTCCGCGATAAACATGCGCACGTTGGCATGACTGGTTGGCACGTTGGGATTGGTCGGATGAATCACCAGCGAGACACCGAGTGCTTGCGCTTGGCGACCGGCAAGTTCAGGGTGGCGAGCGGTGGCAGTGGCTGGCAGATGGTTGATAACAATGTGGCTAAACATCACCCCGCCTTTTTCGATCACTTTGCCGCCTTGGAGTACATTGGAGCGACCGCCGCCCAAATTTTGATGGGTGCCTTGCTCAGTGGCTCTTTCCCAAACATCAGCGACAAATTTGGCATTGCTGGCACCTTCAGCATATAGATTAAACCCGCCAGTGGCTTCTTGGTGTTCTAGCGCTTGGCAAATACGGTCTTGTAAATCAAGTAAATAAGCGCGAACGGCTTGAACATTGGGTGAGGAGAGCAGCATAGACATAGCAATAGTTCTTTTAAAAATTTTTAGCGATTAAATTTTACTGGTTAATTTTTAATGATTATTGTAACACATAATGGCGTGGGTAAAATTGAGCGTATTGACTGATGATACGCATAAATATTTACATAAAACCCTTAAAAAAATTGTCACAGCCGCTACCCAAACGGTCAGAAAACTCATAAAATGCCATGACGTCTTGATAAAATTAAGTTGAGATTTTATAAACTGATTAACCCAGTGATACTGATTGACCTAGCGATATAGTTATTGGGATCATATAGTTATCAGACTATCAAGTTATCAGATGGATGATTACATTAACCGTTTTTGGAGAAAACTATGAATAAATTATTAATCGCATTAGTGACGGTCATCAGCCTTGTGGGTTGTGGTAAAAAAGAAGAAGCTAAGACTGAAACCACCACGACGACAACGACCACTACAACAGCTTCTGTACCTGCCAATACAGCAACTGCAACGGCGAATACCGCGACTGCTACTGCGTCACCGGCAAAATAATATTAACCAATAGCCTGATTTATAAAACCGCTAATCCACTTAGCGGTTTTTTTATGCTATGGCAGATTTATCAGCTTAAGGGTTTAGCAGGTTTAGCCTGATTTTTGTGTACCAAGTCAGCATAGATTTAATGAATAATCGCTAAAATTTTGCTAAAATAAGCGCCTTTTTTTGATACCTACACTTTAGCAACATGCGGTTAAAACAGCTCAAACTGGCAGGCTTTAAATCCTTTGCCAATCCTACAACGTTTCATTTTCCCAAAACCATTACCGCGATTGTCGGACCCAACGGCTGCGGCAAATCCAATGTGATTGATGCCATCCGCTGGGTGCTGGGCGAATCCTCTGCCAAGCAGCTTCGCGGCGGCGCGATGAGTGATGTTATCTTTGCAGGCACGCAAGACAAGTCCGCCAAAAGCTTGGCAAGCGTAGAATTGGTGTTTGAACATACCCGCGGCGAAGATGGTAGCAGCGGCATCCACCACGCGCTCAATCTGTATCAAGAATTATCGGTACGTCGGCAAATCAATAAAGAAGGCAAATCCGATTACTTTATCAATGGCACCAAAGTACGCCGCCGCGATGTGGTCGATATTTTTTTGGGCACAGGTCTTGGCGCGCGCTCGTATGCGGTGATTGAGCAAGGTATGATAGGGCGTATCATTGATGCCAATGCGTTGCAGCTACGAGAGTTTATCGAAGAGGCGTCGGGCGTGTCGCGCTACCAAAGCCGGCGTGATGACACCCAAAAACAGCTCGATACCGCAAGCGATAATTTAGCGCGGCTGCATGATATGGTCAGCGAACTGACCAGCCAACAAAAACGCCTAGAAAAACAAGCCAAAACGGCACAACAAGCCCAGCAATGGCAACAAGCGCAGCAGGCGATCAGTGAGCAGCTAATAATTGATGACTATGGGCGGGCGTGGCAAAAACAGCAAACACTCGCGGCAGATTTTAAGGCGATGCGTGAGCGCGTAGATGCCCAGCAAGTATTCATTGAAGGATTAATCGAGCAGCAGCAACTTGCCCAGCGGGCTCTGACTGAGCAACATCACACTTTACAAAACCAGCAAAATCTTGCTAAGGATTATTGGCAGCAGCAGCATGAAACGCAAAGTCTACTGAAACAAGCTGAACAAGCCCTTGCCAATGACCAACAACGCCTGAATGTCCTAAATGTTGAGCTGAGTCGTTTTGCAGCGTATCAACAAGAGTTGCAAGCACAAAAACAGCAAGCACAAATGCGTATTGAAGGCTTACCTGCAAAGCTTCAACAGCTCACCGTACAGTTGCAGCAATTGCGTGAGGAGCAAGATGATTGCAAACAGCAGCGTGAGCACATTGCAAAAAATTTAGTGGCATTAAATAAGCAAAAGCAAGACGTAGAAAAAAATCTTGCCGTCAGTGAAAATGCCCTCAAACACCATGCCAGCCAACAACAGCGCCAACAACAACGCCAAAGCGAACATGACAAAGCCGTATTGGCATGGCAGACTGCTAAGGCCACATTTGACCAGCAATTTGCAGCGTTTGATGACAACGAGCTAGACACGCAAATGACGAGACTTAGTGATGAGATTAAACGTCTTGAAGCCAATATCATCGCCCGTCAAGAATCTATCGCTGACCAAGCCGATGAAGTTGACAGCTTAACCCGGCAGCATCGCCAAGCTGAGCAGCAGTACCAAGCGTGGCAAACCGAGCACGCGACACTACAAAATTTGCTAGCACAACAAGAAACTGCCCTTGCCCAAGTTATCCACCAGTCACCCAATCAAGAAAATAATAGCAGTTTGCCAAGACTTATCAGTCAACTGCAATTGACCGAAACAGGTAAGGGGTATGCCAATGTTTTTGATACCCTAGTTACGGTATTTGCCAAATGGTCTATCGCTGCTGACCAAGATTTTGCCCAAATCATCCATGACCATGCGGTGTTTATTGATAATCAATCAGCTTTACATCACACCTCGAAAAATCACACACCGAACAGCCATCTAATAGAAGGTTGTTTGCCACTGTCTGCTTTGATTGCGGCGCCCAATCTGGCTATTTTTCAGCAGGTTTGGATCAGTGCGACGCCACTTGACTGGTCAGATGTGCAGGATAAAGGGCTGCTCGATAACTTACCAACGGGCGATTGGTTGCTGGTGCATACCTCAGCGCAACAACTAATACTCTGTAATCAGCAGCTGTTGATTAACCTAAGCCATTTGTTGCAAGATGGGGGTCAGCAGGTTATCAGTTTTAGCCAGCAGTTGATGAATGAAGCCCGTATTGAAGAGCTCGATGAACACTTAGCGCAGCAACAACCGCAACTACAGCGTCTAGCCGATCGCTTGCAACAAGCGAAGGTTAGTCTGCAAGAATGGCAAGCCCAAGACCGAACCGCGCGTAATCAACTGCTAAGCCTAACCCAGCAACAACAGCAATGCCAGCAACAAAAACTACAACAGCAGTATCACTATCAATCCGCACTCGATAAACTTAATCAAGATAAAAAACGCCTCGATAGTGACAGCGAGCGTCTACAACAAGAAGGGCTAGGTTTTGCGGACAAATTGCACCAAGAGCAACAGCGGGTTTATGAGCTAAGCAACACGCTTTCGCATTTACAACCGCAATTACAGCAGCAAATCAGCGAGCGCCAGTCACTCGATGAACGTTTAAACCAGTTTGCCAGTCAGCAGCGCGAGCTAGAACAACAACAAAATCGCATCACCCAAACACTGGCAACCGGACAATTGCAAATCACCGCAAGTGAGCAGCAACTTGCCAAAGCTGGGCAAGACCAAGCAAGATTCACCAGTGAGCAGCAGCAGCTGAGTCATAAAATTAGCGAGCAGCAGGCACGCTTGCCAAAGCTACAACAACAACTCACGGTGGACTCGACGCAACTGCAAACCGCCAATGACAGCGTTACGCAATTGACAATGACCTTGAAAACCATGGAAACCGAGCTACATCAAGCGCAATTGGGTGTGCAAGAGTCTCAGCAGCAGTTGAGCCAACTACAACAGCAATATCACACCACCGACACGACATTGGCACTAGCAAAACAAAACGTGGCATTGATTGGTGAGCAATTGACTAGTCGCAAAATCGCCGTGCCAAAAACTGACAACATTGAGTTAATGGGTAGCAGCAAACGCGAGCAACTACAACGACAACTCGAGCAGTTAGCATCACAGGTGCTTAATCTTGGGGCAGTCAATCATGCCGCGGTAGCCGAGCTCAGCGAAGTGAACAGCCGCTTGGCGCCCCTTGCTGAGCAAATCTCGGATTTGACCGCAAGCATTGACAAATTGCAACTTGCTATCCAGCAGATTGACAGTCAGACCAAACAGCTTTTTATGGATATGTTGACCCAAGTCAATATCGAACTTAACAAGCTATTTACCCAAGTATTTGGCGGCGGGCAAGCGCAGCTGGTGTTATCAGACCATACCAATGACAAAGATGGCAGCGGCAAAGGCTGGCAGTCAGGGCTAGAGCTTATGGCGCAGCCGAAAGGCAAAAAGAACAGCCGTCTGGCACTGTTGTCGGGCGGTGAGAAGACCTTAACGGCGCTAAGTTTAATCTTTGCTATTTTTAAACAGCAGCCCGCGCCATTTTGTGTGCTCGATGAAGTCGATGCGCCGCTCGATGATGCTAATGTCGCGCGCTTTACTCGCTTAATTGAGCAGCTTGCCAAAGACGTACAGTTTGTTTTTATCAGTCATAACAAACTTGCCATGCAAATTGCTGACGAGCTCAAAGGTGTGACCATGCCAACGGCGGGGGTGTCCAAGCTGGTCAG
This sequence comes from Moraxella sp. CTOTU46711, assembly GCF_031975715.1. Classification (NCBI taxonomy): domain Bacteria; kingdom Pseudomonadati; phylum Pseudomonadota; class Gammaproteobacteria; order Moraxellales; family Moraxellaceae; genus Moraxella; species Moraxella sp. CTOTU46711. The sequence goes on along the minus strand of NZ_DALYMP010000011.1, from coordinate 24,019 downwards.
TGTGGATATGACTGAGGTGGAAGCTTATTTGGCATAAGCAATTTTCACCTGTCAAATACGCAAAAAGTCAAGCCTTGTCACGGTTTTTTCTAGCTGATTTTATGAAGTCATGGTAGTATAACGGCAAAAATACCGATGTAAAAATTTTTACACTACAAACAGGGTCGTTATCGTCTTTCTCAAAGGTCGTTGTTTATGTCTATCACTCAGCTTATTCTTATCATTCTTGCGGTTGTTGCTATCGTTTGGGGTATTTACACGCTACTAAAATCCATTCGTCAAAAAAACCAAGATGTATTAGCGACTGACGCGATTGAACATGACAAAGATGGTCTACCTATTATTCCACGCCATCAGCGCCCTGAACCCGAAGAAAGCCAATTGTTTAAAGCAGAAATTACATCCGACAATCCTAAAGGCGAAGTAAAGCTAAGCGCGGACGATACCGAGTTACACCTAGATAACTATCCAGCCAGTGGCGGTTTTGCCAATGTCACTAAATCTGCCAATGACAAATTATTGGCAGAAACCAATACATTTGTGGAAAACGAAAACGACGCTTTTAGCATGCTCGCCAATGCCACAGAGACTATCAGCCCTGTTGTGCATACTTTCGATGAAAATCAGCTAAAAAATGACAGCTTTACTGATAACAGCCCAATTTTAGACACCCATATCCAAGCGCAAATTGACGAAGAACAAAACAGCCCACTCAACAACGCGATTCAAAATATCAACATCAGTATTTTTCCTAATCAGCAGTTTGTCGACATTAGAGGCGATTATCTGTTAGAGCTGATTGACAAGTATGGCTTGAAGTTTGGTGCGATGAATATGTTCCATCGCTACGAAAACAAAGACGGGACAGGCTTATTGTGGTTTAGTCTGATGATGATTGATAATGAAGGTATTTCACCTTTCGATCTCAATCGACTACCGACGCAAACCATGAAAGGCTTGGTATTATTTTTATCGCTACCACACCCACGCCCTGTTCAAGGCTTTGATAGCATGATGAGTATTGCAGGATTGCTTGCCAATGACCTAAATGCCACAGTATATGACGACACAGGTGAGCCGATTAACAAAGAAAACACCCAAGCCATGCGCGAGCTTGCCATTAATTTTGGTCGATAGATTTTATTAAAATGAAAACAAGGTACTCCTCGTGAGTGCCTTTTTTTATGGTTAAAAGTTTTATTGTTTTGACTGACCTGATGACTGAAAAAATTGACCAAGTAAGCCATCACTTTGTTGTAAAATATCCGTTACCTTTTTTAAATCATCATGATTATGAACACAGATGCTATTACTGCGCAAATGCGCAAACTCATTGCACAGCTAAAACAACATAACCACGCTTACTACGTCTTAGATAATCCGCTGTTAGAAGATAGCGAATACGACCAACTTCGACAAGAACTGGTGGCATTAGAAACCGCGTATCCTGAATTGGCACAAAGCGATAGCCCTACCAACCAAGTAGGCGACAAGCCGTTGCCGTTTTTTACCCAAGTCACCCACCAAATACCCATGCTGTCACTGGGTAATCTATTTACCTTTGATGATTTACAGAACTTTATGCGACGGGTCAATGACCGTTTGGCAGACAATCAGCAAAATCCTGAATATGAAGTCGAGCTCAAACTTGATGGGCTTGCGGTTTCACTGTTGTACCAAAACGGGCAATTTATCCAAGCGGTCACGCGCGGCGATGGTCAAACAGGCGAAGATATTACCCAAAACGTGCGTACTATTCGAAATCTACCGCTGCAGTTGCCGATTGATATACCACGGCTAGAAGTGCGCGGCGAAGTACTCATGCCCAAAGCGGGGTTTGCAAGGCTCAACCGTGATGCACAGGCAAAAGGGGAGAAAACCTTTGCCAATCCGCGTAATGCTGCCGCAGGGAGTTTGCGCCAACTTGACCCCAATATCGCCAAAAGTCGTCCGCTGGCGTTTTATGCCTATTCCGTCAATCAAGGCTTGCCCGCTGAGATTACCACCCAATCCGATGCGCTATTTTGGCTAAAAGCGTTGGGCTTTAGCATCAGCGATATCAAAATCGTGCAAACAGCCGCGCAGCTACAAGCGTATTATCAATCGGTGATTGAAAAACGCAGTCGCTTACCCTTTGAAATTGATGGCACGGTGGTCAAGGTCAATAGTTTAGCCTTGCAAGAGCAACTGGGCACTTTAAGCCGTGAGCCACGCTGGGCAACTGCCTATAAATTCCCTGCCGAAACTGTCATGACGCGTCTAAATGCGATTGAATGGCAAGTAGGGCGCACAGGTCAGTTGACGCCCGTGGGCAAGCTTGAACCTGTCAATGTCGGTGGCGTCACTGTGAGCAATGTGACCCTGCATAATATCGGTGAAATTCAGCGTTTAGATATTCGAGCAGGGGACATGGTCAGCGTACACCGTGCCGGCGATGTCATTCCCAAAGTTACGCGCGTTTGGACGGACGAGCGCCCCGCCAATGCCCAAGTGGTGAGCCTGCCGACTCATTGCCCGGTGTGTGATTCACCCGTTATCATGCCAGAAGGCGAAGCGCTGGCACGATGCACCGGCGGGTTATTTTGCCCAGCCCAGCAACAAGAAGCGCTGATTCACTTTGTCAGTCGTAAAGCGATGGATATCGATGGGCTCGGTGAACGCTGGTTGATTAACTTTTTTGAGCAGGGTATTGTTAAAAATGTCGCCGATATTTATGCGCTTAACAATCACCGCGACGCGCTCATCAGCCTTGAAAAATTGGGGGAAAAATCTGTCGAAAATATGCTGGCTGCCATTGAAAAAAGTAAAGATACGACCTTAGCGCGTTTTATCTTTGCCTTGGGTATTGGTGGCGTAGGCGAGAGCACAGCGATGAATTTAGCCATGCAATTTGGCGACTTGCAGCCGCTCATGGCAGCGAGTATCGAAGCCTTACAAAAAACCCCCGATGTCGGTGAAAAAACCGCAGACTCGATTTTTGAGTTTTTTCGTGCCGAGCACAATATCGAAGTCATCAATCGATTATTACAAGCCGGCATTCATTGGCAGCCTGTCAGCCAAGTGCCTGAAGGTAATCAGCCGCTTAAAGGTCAAAGTTGGGTCATTACAGGCACCCTTGAAAGCATGGGACGTGATGAAGCCAAAGCCAAACTGCAAGCATTAGGGGCAAAAGTCTCAGGTAGCGTTTCTGCCAAGACCACCGCACTGCTCGCAGGCGAAAAAGCGGGCAGTAAACTTGCGAATGCCGAAAAACTGGGGGTAAAAGTGGTCACTGAAGCGCAATTTATCGATTTATTGAACACGTATCATCCCTAATATATGCTCGGTATTATAGAAAAAGTTAACGCAACCTTGAGTAAGCTATTTGTTGCCCAAACTATAGCAAGGTTACTTACAAAACACGTATAAATCAGTCTTTATTCATAACAATAGGGTGAAAAATTTACGCTAATATAACTTCCGTAAGTTGCTAAAAGCACCTGATATTTTAGCAAATGGAAACCCTACTGGAGAAAATTATGAAATCACTTAAAACACTTGCGGTACTTGCAACACTTGTTGGTTCAACGGCATTGACAGCGTGTGCAACCACTGATGCTTATGGTAACCGTGTCACTACACAAGGTTCTTCGCGCGTAGCGATGCAAGGTGCGGTAGCGGGTGCAGCATTAGGTGCACTGGCAAAATCAGATGGCGACCGTAGCGACATCGGAAAAGCTGCGGCAATCGGTGCAGCAGCGGGCGGGGCAACAGGGTACATATTAAGTACGTCACCTAACTACCCATACCAAAAATAAGCTATACTAAAAGTCATAGCCTATCTCGACAGCATCCGACAGCGATGCTGTCAAAAGCCAAACCATTAAAAGTTTGGCTTTTTTCTTTACTAAACGTTAAGCCAGCCATTTGATACAATTAAAGATGCGTTGAAGTAGAGCCGTTAATTTTATTTGTCTAATCTAAGCTACTAGCATAAATCATAGCGCTAAAAACCAAGCGTATAAAAAAAGCCCTTATCAATTCGATAAGGGCTTTGGATATGGTGGATCGTCCGCGACTCG
>NZ_DALYMP010000011.1:0-19858 GCF_031975715.1 Moraxella sp. CTOTU46711 | reverse complement strand
AACGCGGGACCAATGGATTAAAAGTCCACTGCTCTACCAACTGAGCTAACGATCCTGATAAGCGTTAAGAAAACGTCTGGAAGACGTTTTTAGCTTCGCAAGAGCAAATCTATGATTTGCTAAAGCAATTTTTATTTCACAAGTCAAATTCATAAAACGACATTGTCAAACTTTTACAATATGGTGGATCGTCCGCGACTCGAACGCGGGACCAATGGATTAAAAGTCCACTGCTCTACCAACTGAGCTAACGATCCAAAACTGTTAAGGCAATCAAAAACGATTTTTCACGTTTTTATTTTGGCTATTGCCGTTAAGTGAGTGCATATTATACGCATTAAATCTTGGTTTGCAAGCCTTTTTGCACAATTTTTTTAACTAAAGATTTGCATCAAAATAGAGGCGTAAATTCATCGACTTATGATACGTTTTCACCTCTTTAATCTTTAACTTATCCAGCCTTGATTAGATGAATCTTGATTGGCTAGGTGTTGATTAATCAGGTGATAAAAGTTTTATTCACCACCTGATAAGGCATCAACAGGATTGAGTCTCGCGGCATTGCGCGCCGGAATAAACCCAAAGACCACACCAATGAGAGTCGAACACACCACAGCCGCTACAATGGAGGTGGTTGAATACACAACTTGGAAATTACCCCCTGCAAATTTGTTAATTAAAGCGCCGATACCAAACGCTAGGCTAATTCCTAAAATCCCGCCCAAGATACACACCAAAATCGCTTCTATCAAAAATTGCTGCATGATATCAGATTGCCTTGCGCCCACTGCCATACGCACACCAATTTCACTGGTGCGCTCAGTGACTGAGACGAGCATGATATTCATGACGCCAATACCCCCAACAATCAAAGAAATAATGGCTATCGATGAAACCAATAATGTCATCGTGCCTGTGGTAGATTCAATCGTCTGGCGAATTGAATCAGAGTTTTGAATACGAAAGTCATCGGTGCCGTGTCGCTGCTCTATCAAATCAGAAACGGCTTGCTCAGCGGCACTAGACGAGATAGTATTTTTTAATAGCACAATAAAACTATCTACATGACTGGTGCCAACCATTCTACGCATCACAGTGGTATAAGGCATATACAGGGTAGGGGTGTCCGAACTTGGACCAAAAGCTTGCTCAGATGGCTGCAGCACACCGATGACGCGAGCGGGCACACTACCCACCAACATCACTTCACCAATGGGGTCGCTGACATTGGCAAAAAAGGCGGTTTTTGCATTATTGTCAATAATCACATCTTGGGTCATCGAGGTGATGCTATTGTCATTAAAAGTTTGCCCAAGCGCGAGTTTTTCGCCTTTCACCGTTAGATAATCTTTACCCACGCCACTGACATTTACAGAAGCTTCTGTCTCGCGGTAACGGGCGGTGGCGCTATTGCTGCTGACTTGTGGACTGACGCTTTGCACATAAGGCTGTTCTGCGACAGCATTCGCATCGGCATCTGTTAGATTATCATCATGGTATTTACGGCGAGGGTCACCAAATTTATAGCCATCTCGTATGGTTAAAGTATTGGTGCCTAATGAGCTGATATCATTGAGAATTTTTTGTTGAGAACCTTGTCCTAGACCCACTACCGATACCACAGAGGCAATACCGATAATAATACCTAACATGGTTAACAATGTCCGCATTTTATGGGCTTTCATCGCCAAAACAGACATCTTAAAGGCTTCAGATAATCGGTCTAAAAACGCGGTAACACCAGATTTTTTGGCAAAATTTAGGTGTTGAACCTCTTTGGTTTTATCAAATCTATTGTCGGTATAATAATCTTTGAGAATCTGTCCGTCTTTGATTTCGATCACGCGTTCGGCTTGGGCAGCGATGGAAGGATCGTGGGTCACCATAATGATGGTATGACCTTGGCTATTTAGATTTCTCAAAATCGCCATCACATCTTTACCCGATTGGCTGTCTAATGCCCCAGTCGGTTCATCAGCCAGGATAATGTCGCCACCATTCATTAACGCACGAGCAATAGACACACGCTGTTGTTGACCACCGGAGAGTTGGCTCGGGCGATTTTGGGTTTTTGCCGCAAGTCCTAAGTCGTCTAACAATTGGGTGGCGCGCGCTTCACGTTGCCGCACGGGCATCCCTGCATACACAGCAGGGACGGCGACATTGTCTTGGGCGTTGATGTCACCAAGTAAATGATAGCGCTGAAAAATAAACCCAAAATGCTCACGGCGAAGCTCGGCAAGTTCGTCTGCGCTGAGTTTGTCCACCGCTTTGCCATAGATGTGGTAACTGCCCGCAGTCGCCTGATCTAGGCAGCCTAAGATATTCATTAAGGTGGATTTACCCGAGCCTGATTGACCGATAATTGCCACCATTTCGCCTTCATAAATGGTCAAGTCAATCCCATGTAAAACCCGAATTTTTTCATCACCTGCAGGGAATTCACGGATTAAATCCTTCACTTCCATGACAGGTTGTTTGGTGTCTTGCGTTATCATCAGCCGTGTATCTCACAGTTAGCATGCGTCATAGGGTTAGCATGCGTCATAGGTTACAATCAACGTTTCCAATCTAGGGTTATCATCTACCGATGATTACATCATCGGCGGACCACCATTATTTTTAGACGATGAACTTGATTTACTCACCGTTGCTTGACCCACAACCACCTTATCCCCTTGGTTGACGCCGCTAAGAATTTGGGTGGTAATACGATTGGTGACACCTGTTTTGACCGCTTGTTTTTTGGTAGTACCATCGGCTTGTACGACTTCAACATAACTGCCTATTTTTGGGTCAGTTTTGATTGCCGCAGCGGGTACGCTAAGCACATTACTGACTTTATTTTCAACAATATAGACTTGCGCTGTCATGTTGATGCGTAGCGCGCCATCAGGATTGGGGACAGTAAAATAACCAATGTAATAAATCGCCGAATCTGTTGACGTCGATGAATCACTGGCGGTAGTGCCATCGGGCGCAGGTCCAATGGTCGACAGCGTGGCTTGGTATTTCTTATCTGGGCGTCCAATGATATTGAAATAAACAGGTAACCCTACTTTGAGGTTAACGACATCGGCTTCTGATATTTTGGCTTTGACGCGCACACTGCTCAAATCTGCCAATGTCACAATGGTGGGGGCTGATTGATTGGCGTTCACCGTTTGCCCTTGTTTGGTGGTAATAGAAATCACCGTGCCTGACATCGGGGCAACAATTTGGCTATACCCAAGATTTTTTTCAGCCGTATTGACGTCCGTTTGCGATTTTTTTATGGTTTGTTGTGCACTAACAATATCGGCTTGCGATGAGGCAATATTTGCTTGGGCAGTCGCAATCGCTTCTCTGGCGCTGTCTACATTGGCTTGCGCTGTTTTGACAGCGGTATCCGCTTGCTCCAGCTCTTGTTTGGAGATGGCATTCATGGCAAGCAAGGATTTTAGGCGATTGTATTCTGTTTGCGATTGTTGCAAGGTTGCTATTTTACCTTTCAAGTCGGCTCGCGCTGTGGCAAGCGCGGCTTGTTTGGTCTGATAGGCGGCCTTGGTACTTTCCAAATTCGCTTTGCTTTGCTGTAAGGTAGCTTGCTGCGTGGTTAAGGTATTTTGCAGGGTCACTGGGTCAATTTGAGCAATCACATCGCCTTTTTTGACCGTATCACCCACTTCAACATACAATTTTGTCACTTCCCCTGACACCTGAGCGCCCACATCCACTTGTTTAATGCCTTCAATTTTGCCCGTGGACATGACACTGTTTTCAATATCGCTACGTTCGACATTGGCGGTGATGTAATTGGGTTTTTGGGGTTTGGGTTTAAAGTACCAATAAGCTAACGCTGCCAGCGAAATAACGATCAAACTTAAGATTGCCCATTTGAGCCATTTTTTTTGGGTAGCGGTCATCATGCCAAGCCTTATCAAGGGATAAACAATTGAAAAAAATTAAATAAATGCAGCTTTGTAACACGAAGTATTAAAAGCTAAATGAGAATAAATTGCAATAAAAATAGGTAAGTCGCAAGGATTTTAAATTATAACCACATAATCTTACTCGATTATAAAATGAATGTTATGAGTAAGAAAAACGCATTAAAAATTTGGGGGGTGATGGATTGTGTGGTGGTTTGATGGGTGTGCTGTTTGAAAGGCTGCAAAGATTGCATAGGCTGCAAAGCATTTTTAAAAGCAACTTTTAAAGCAACTAGTGAAATAACGGTTGACCCGCTAGACGAAAAGCGAGTTGGTAGAGCAGCTCCCAAGCCGGTTGTTGCACCAGACCTTTGATGGCTTGGTCGGCTTGGTACAGTGCATCCGACCAGTTTCGGGTAGCGTCATGGGAATGACGATGCAGGGCTTTAGTATACAGCTGTTGCTTGCTTTGCCAAATGCCGAGGCTTTGATAGCTTGCCCCTGATTGCAAGCTTAAAATATTGCGCATATCTTTGGCTATCATCCATAACACCAAACTCTCTGGTTCTTCGCTGGCTTTGAGTTGCTGCAAGATTTTTGCAACCTGCGCGGTATCACCTGCCAACATCGCATCCGATAAATCAAAGGTGGTAAACATAGATTGACTCACCAACCCATCAAACAGCTGAGACTCATCGATGGTCACAAAATGGGTAGGAGGACTCGCATCTGTTGTAGCATAGAGATAGGAGAGTCGCCACAGACTTTGGTAAGCCGCTAGCAAATTGTGCTGAGTTTGTGCCATCAGTATTTGCCAAGCGGGTTTGGTAAGTTCGAGCCCAAAATCTTGGGCGTGTTGCTGTAGCAGTTGTTCGCGTTGTTGCTCTTGATAAAGATGGCATTCGATGATGTGACCAAATTTATCGCAAAGCGAAAAAAACGCACTGCTTTGGTTTTTTTTATCGTATTTATCACTGATAATGACTAAGCAATTGCTCGGATTGCTTGTCGCAAATTGCGCTAATTCTGCTAATGCCTCTTTATCGGGTTTATGATTACCGTGAACGATAATGGCTTTGTTGTCGTCAAACAGTGACAGACTGTTCAGCTCTGCCAAAACCGCTTGCCACGATTTGGCGCTGGTAATATCCATGCGCGAAATTGCCATATTATGCTGCCGCCAATTGGGCGACATTTTTTCTATCAGCCACTGTGACAGCAACTCTTCATCGCCATGCATTAGCCACACCCCAGTGGCGGGGGCTTGGCTATTTTTGAGATGTTGAAAGGCATTTAAAAAATTGTACTGCATCAGCGTATTATCAATTAGGTTAGGTAGGGTTAGGGGGTAGTTGCGGTCGGCACTTTGGTGATTTTTGGAAGGCTTAGTGCGACATATTGGTCAGCAATACGCTGTGCTAGGTTATCATACAACCATACTTTAATTTGCTCTGCTTGGGGATTGTCAGTGGCTACCACGCCTTGGTCATACTGATAGCTGCGCTGTACTTGAATCGTATTGGTCAGCGTGCGAGGTTGACCATTTTCAATGGCGCGATAGGTCACCTCTGCGCTTAGCACCATGCGAATTTCGGTCAAAATACCGCGTAGCTGGTAGTTTTGCAGGCGAATGTTTTTGACTTCAATACTGGCAGGCAAGGTGGCATTTGATTGGTTGGTTGCATTTTTATCAATCACCCTATCTTGGGTGTTAATGCTTAGCTGGTCGAGTTGTTTTTTTAACGAATTTTTAACCGCATAGGCTTCAGGCGTGTTGTTAAAAATCAGCTCAGTGGTTGGGATATTCTGTGACATGGGCGCGTCATAACCGCGTAAGTGAAAACCACAGGCAGGTAGCTGCGTCAGTAACACACTGCTTAGGATGATACGAAAAAATGGCTTATTCATATAGTTACCTGTCTATGATTGTCGGTATTGCTTGTGATAACGCTTTATTATAAAGATAAAGCTGCAAGGTAAAAAAGGGCTTAGGTTGCCAATAAGCCCTTGTGGTCAATTAGGCTTTTATCACAATATTGACCAGTTTATTGGGCACCACGATTTCTTTGACGATATCACCGGTGATAAATTTAGCGACGCTGTCGAGTTGTTTCGCTTCGGCTTTTAACCAATCGCTGTCACTGTTTGGCGCCACATCCATTTGACCACGGATTTTGCCGTTGACTTGCACCACCATGGTGATAGTGTCTTGTACCAAGGCTGAAGTATCAACGGTTGGATAGGTTAGTGTCATCACATCAATCCCTAACTGCTCAAGTAGGACTTCTGCCATGTGCGGCGCGTACATAGTGAGCAAGGTCAATAATGTTATGAGTGCTTCATTGGCTACCGCCAAATCGCTATCAGAAGCGATCTCAAACGCGGTAAGTTCGTTCGACAGTTCCATTAAAAATGACACAGGCGTATTGAGCGCCAAATTTTTGCCAAACGCGTCATCTAATTTGCCGATCGTATCATGTGTTTTACGGCGTAGACTTTTAGCGGCTTTACTTAGCGACTGGGTATCAGTTACCGATAAGGTTGCTGCAGTTAAAGATTGTTGTGCCAATGTTTCGGCATGCTCGATGGTATAACGCCATACTTTTTTCAAAAAGTTATACGGACCTTTTAGTCCATCGTCAATCCATTCAAGCGTCTGGTCGACAGGCGCGGTAAACATGGTGTAAAGTCGAACCGTATCTGCGCCATATTGATCAATGGTCGCTTGTGGGTCGACACCATTGTTTTTTGACTTCGACATTTTTTCGATTTTGCCAATTTTGACAGGCTGACCATCGGCTTTTAAGGTCGCTTCGATGGGCTGACCTTTATCGTTGTAGCGGATATCAACTTCTTCTGGAAAGTAATAGGATTTGCTACCATCGGCATTTTCGCGAAGATAAGTACCCGCCAAGACCATGCCTTGGGTGAGTAAATTAGCAAAAGGTTCATCACCCTGCACCAAGCCTTCATCACGCATAAGTTTGTGGAAAAAACGCGCATACAGCAAATGTAATACGGCGTGCTCAACACCACCTACATATTGATCTACAGGTAGCCATTTATCGGCTGCGACTTTATTAATCATCCCATCGGTATAATTGGGTGAGGCAAAACGCGCGTAATACCAGCTTGATTCTACAAAAGTATCAAAGGTATCGGTTTCACGTTTGGCAGGCTTACCGCAACATGGGCAGTTGACATCGGTAAATGAAGCAAGATTGTTGAGGGGATTGCCGCGTCCATCGGGCACCACATCTAAGGGTAATACCACAGGCAGCTGATTTTCAGGAACAGGTACTGTACCGCAGTCTGCACAGTTGATAACCGGAATCGGGCAACCCCAATAACGCTGACGAGATACCCCCCAATCGCGTAGCCGATAATTGATGGTTTTTTTACCCAAGCCTTTTGGCTCAAGTTGGGTTAAAATTTTGTCAAAGGCTTGTTTAAAATTTAAACCGTCTAGCTCGCCCGAGTTAATAGCCACGCCATTTTGCTTATCGCCATACCAGTCTTGCCAAGTCGTCGCATCAAACTGTTGACCTTGCTTGTGGGGCTCTTCTAGGTCAATCACTTGCTTGATAGCTAACTGGTATTTATTGGCAAATTCAAAGTCGCGTTCATCATGCGCAGGGACTGCCATGACAGCGCCAGAACCGTAGCTCATTAAGACGTAGTTAGCGATCCAAACAGGCACTTGCTCACCGGTCAACGGATGGGTGACAGTCAGACCCGTGTCCATACCCATTTTTTCAGCTTTGGCTAAGTCTGCTTCGGCAACTGAGCCTTTTTTGCAGGCTTCAATAAAGCTTTGTAGGGCAGGATTGGTCGCGGCAGCGTGTTTTGCCAGTGGATGCTCAGCCGCCACCGATACATAAGTCACACCCATTAAGGTATCAGGACGGGTAGTAAATACATCTAGGGTTTTTTCTTCACCATTTAAGGTATAGGGGAAATGAATTTCCATGCCTTCAGAGCGACCAATCCAGTTGCGCTGCATGGTAATTACTTGCTGTGGCCAATGACCTTCTAGCTTATCCAAATCATTTAACAGCTCGTCTGCATAGGCGGTGATGTTAAAGTAGTACATGGGGATTTCGCGTTTTTCAATTAGCGCACCTGAACGCCAACCGCGACCATCCACCACTTGCTCATTGGCAAGGACGGTATTATCAACAGGGTCCCAATTCACCGTTGAGAGTTTTTTGTATACCAAGCCTTTTTTGAACAATTGTACAAATAGCCATTGTTCCCACTTGTAGTATTCGGGCGTACAAGTGGCAAATTCACGTGACCAGTCAATCGATAGTCCTAATGATTTAAGCTGTGCGCGCATATTGTCAATGTTTGAAAACGTCCACGCAGCAGGAGCGACAGCGTTGGCAATCGCTGCATTTTCTGCAGGCATACCAAACGCATCCCAGCCCATTGGCTGCAATACTTCATAACCTTTCAATCGATAGTAACGGCTCAAAACATCACTAATCGTGTAGTTACGCACATGCCCCATATGCAGCTTACCACTGGGGTAAGGAAACATAGACAGCAAATAACGTGATGGCTTATCTGATGCGGCATTGTTCACTTGATAGCGATTTTGCTGTTCCCATTTTTGTTGTTGGGCGGGCTCGATAACTTGGGGTTGGTATTGACTGGTTAAAGCTGAATTACTCATAATGGTCTGAATTTGCAGTATTTGAATGGGAAAGTATATTAAGCCCCATAGCATAGCCTAAAACCGTAGAAATTGCGATAAAAAAAGGAGTCAATATGAGCATCACCATCTATGGTATCAAAAACTGTAGCACCATGAAAAAGGCGTTTGATAAATTAACTGCACTGGGTTTGGACTATGAGTTTTTTGACTACAAAAAACAGGCGATAGACAAACCGACATTAGCCCATTGGGTAAAGCGAGCAGGTATAGATAAAGTATTAAATACCAAAGGCACAACCTACCGTAACCTTAGCGATGCGCAAAAAGCCCAAATGAATCAAGATGTGGATGCCGCGTTAGATATGATGATAGCGCAGCCAAGTATGATTAAGCGGCCGATTGTCGTCTCAGACAATGAGTTAATCATTGGGTTTGATGAAACTGCCTTTGAAAAACTAGGCAAGTAAATAGGTGCAAGGAAAAGTCAATCCGCAATAAAAAAGCGAGTAACTAAAACTCGCTTTTTTAAGTGGCGGGTAAAAATTATTTTACCGCACTAGCAACCGCAGATTTTACCGCATTTGCAGTTTCAACTGGGGTAGAGGCTGCACCACGTTCTTTATTGACAATAGTTTGTGGGGTCATTACAGAAGCGTCTTGTTTGTGATCGCTTAATGAATAAACATACGCTGCCAATAACATAATACGCTCGTTACCCAGTTTGGTATCCCAATGTGGCATCACACCGGCACGACCATTACGTAACGTAGTACGAACCGTTTCACGGTCGCCACCATATAACCACGTGTCGTCCGTAAGATTCAACGCACCCACATCATGATTACCTTTGGCATCTTTACCGTGACATACCGCACAGTTGGTATCAAAAATAGCCTTGCCTTGATTAACCAAAGTTTGGTTCAACTGACCATTTTCTTTTGAGCCATGACCGGGTGATAGTGATAGTACGTATTCAGCTGCAGCGCGAACACCATCTTCACCAATTTGCGCTTTCCAAGCTGGCATACCACCGACGCGACCATGATTAAGGGTTAACAAGATTTTATCGGGTGTACCGCCATAAATCCAGTCATTGTCCGTCAAGTTTGGATAACCCGGTGCACCATGCGCTTGTGAGCCATGACACACTGAACAGTTTTGTAAGAACAAACGCTGACCAATTTTAATCGCTTGAGGATCTTGAGAAAGTTTTAGAACGGCAGGTGCCAGCCCTACGATACCTTTATCAATTTGCGATTTTAATTCGGCATTGGGTTCTGCATTTTTAGCTTGCTGTGCTTGTAATTTAGCAAGGCTATCAATTTGTGCAGTTACCGCTTTGTCTTTTAAGATTTTATCATTGAACGTGCCAGTAAATACGGCATTATTGCGCTCAAGATCGGATGCTAATTCATTAGCACTGGTCCAAGGAACATCTTGACCATCTACTTTTACCGTAGTGATACCTTTCCATGAGCCTGGCATTACTGATGGGAACAATAGCATGTATAGTAGTGCCCAAGCTAATGTACCCCAAAAGATTGCTAACCACCATTTTGGTAATGGACGGTCAAACTCTTGGATACCATCGTATTCATGGCCTGTGGTGCCGTCATCCGACATGGTTGGGCGATAACCCAACACACCGACTAACCAGCACAAAATCCAAGCCCAACAAGCGATGGAAAATAGGGTTATCCAAAAACTCCAAAATCCACTCATTTTTTATCCTTATTGCGTTGTGATGCATCTGTTAGGTCTTCGTCATCTAACGCAAGTTTTGCATCTTCTTCAAATCGTTTGCGATTCTTTGGCGAGTAAGCCCACCAAACAATCGCAATAAAAGCGATAAACGCTGCGACCGTTGCGATACTGTGTAATGTGCCCAACATTAACGTTGACCTTTCATTGCAGTGCCCAGTTGTTGTAAATACGCAACAACGGCATCAAGCTCAGTTTTACCTTGTACCGCATCAGGTGCACCTGCAATATCAGCATCGCTATATGGCACACCGAAATGGTCACGGAAAAGACGCATTTTTGCTTGTACTTCGTCAGGGTTAACGTCGTTTTTTGCTAACCAAGCAAATGATGGCATCACAGACTCAGGTACCAATGATTGTGGGTTAATCAAGTGTTCACGTTGCCAGTCATCAGAATAGCGTCCGCCCACACGCGCAAGATCAGGTCCAGTACGTTTAGAACCCCATAAGAAGGGATGATCCCAAGCGGATTCAGCAGCGCGCGAATAAGGTCCATAACGTTCCACTTCAGCCCGAAGAGGACGAACCATTTGGGTATGACAGACGTGACAGCCTTCACGAATATAAATATCACGACCTTCCATCTCAAGGGCAGTCCATGGCTTCATATTGGGTAAAGGTTGGTTAACTTCTTTGGTATAAATCAATGGCACGATTTCTACCAAAGTCGCAAAACTAATAGCTACAACGATTAGGATAAGTAGAAGACCCGTGTTTTTTTCAATAATTTCATGATTGATTTGCATGAGTCTCTCCTTAAATCTGTTTTGCGGTAGCAGTTTCTACTACAGGTGTAGTGGTATCCGCTACTTCAACAGTTTTAGTGCTTGGCATCGTGATAGTTTTGTAGACGTTGTAAGCCATAACGACCATACCTGTGACATACAATAAACCACCAAATGCACGACCAATGTAAGGATAGTGCGAGAACAAGACAGTATCAACGAAACTATACACCAGTGTTCCATCTGGATTTGTAGCACGCCACATCATACCTTGACCAATACCTGAAATCCAAAGCGATACGATGTAGAAAATAGTACCTGCAGTAGCCAGCCAAAAATGCGTGGTAATTAAGTCAGTTGAATACATTTTTTGTTTGTTCCAAATACGTGGAATCAATACATATAATGAACCAACCGTAATCATACCAACCCAGCCTAACGCACCAGAATGCACGTGACCTATTGTCCAGTCAGTATCATGAGAAAGCGCATTGACGGTTTTGATTGACATCATCGGACCTTCAAACGTTGACATCGCATAGAATGACAGTGCAACAATCAAGAAACGAATAATAGGGTCTGTGCGAAGTTTATCCCAGCTGCCAGATAAGGTAAGTACACCATTAATCATACCGCCCCATGAAGGCGCAAATAAAATGATAGAAAATACCATCCCTAAAGACTGTGCCCAGTCAGGGAGTGCTGAATAATGAAGATGGTGACCACCCGCCCACATATAAGACGCAATTAACGCCCAAAAGTGGATGATAGATAAACGATAGGAGTAAACAGGACGACCGATTTGTACAGGCACAAAGTAATACATCATACCCAAAAACGCGGCTGTTAAGTAAAAACCTACGGCGTTGTGACCATACCACCATTGCACCATAGCGTCAGTCGCACCGCCAAACAAGGAATATGACTTCCAAAAGCTCAGAGGGATTGACATACTATTGACAATATGCAGTAACGCAATGGTCAAAATAAATGCAGCAAAGAACCAGTTAGCAACATAGATATGCGAGGTTTTGCGTTTCAATAACGTACCAAAAAACACAATAGCATAAGATATCCACACCACGGCAATTAAAATATCAATGGGCCATTCAAGCTCAGCATATTCTTTCGCTGAGGTTAAACCCAAGGGTAGGGTAATAATTGCGCCAACAATAACGAGATTCCATCCCCAAAAGGTGAACCAGGCTAGATAAGGTGCGAATAAACGCGTTTTACACGTTCTTTGAACGATATAATATGAAGTTGCGAATAACGCACAACCACCAAATGCAAAAATCACCGCGTTGGTGTGCAATGGACGCAAGTGGCTAAATGTTAGCCAAGGGATACCAAAATTGAGGGCAGGCCATGCCAATTGTGATGCAATGAACACCCCAATTGCCATACCGATAATACCATATACTACCGCCATGATTGAGAACAACTTAATGATGTCCACTTCATAATCATCGGTAATAGGTATTGCTGTGTTTTGTAAATTCATTCGATGATTTCCTTTACAGCCTATATTATCAACAAGTTTAAGCAGAAATCTCCTTTGTGCCTGTCAATAAAACTATCAGGTCAGAGGCGTTGGCACTAGTTATTTTTTTATAAGATAGGCTAACTGTTTAGTGGCTAGTTTCACGATGAATTTTAAAGAAATTAGCGGCTAAATCTTGACGCAAAACAGTAAATTTACAAGCAGTAAAATAGGCTCAAACTCACGATTCTCACCAAGTATTGTAACTTAATCTTTGCTAAATATCATCTAATGTAACGTTCATAGCGCAAAAAAAAATTACATACCAACCATTATAATATGAAAAATAAAAAAAACCATGTAAATTGTGGGGATTTTTTTAACATCCCATATACTATCTAGTAACAATGCTAAAAATGGTTAACCGAGTGCCATTATCGTTGTTCTAGAAATAGGTTTATTATGCGTTAGAGAATTGTCATTCATACAAAATCTCGGTAAGATGCACAAGTTCTAATACAACTAACGATAATGAGGATTTAAAATGGCTAAAATTTTAACACAAGAATGGTTTGATAAAGTTGACGAATTAACCAACAAAGCAGGTGAGCTAAACCTACCACCCGCGATTAAAAACATGTCGATTAATTTACAAGTCACAGATAGCGACAATCAAGAAGTCAATGCAGCTTTTTATGATGGGACCATTCATCAGGGTTTGAAAGATGGCGCTTTAACCACCTTAAAACTTGATGCCGATACCTTAAAAGCGATATTTTTAGATCGTGATATGAACCGTGCGATGGAAGCCTTTATGTCTGGAAAAATCCGCGTCGAAGGCGATATGGGACAATTAATGTCTATCCAAACCGCAAGCCCAAGCGCTGAGCAAAAACAGCTTTTCAAAGACATCTTAGCAAATACACAAGTGTAATCGGGCTGATCAAATAATTTAGGATATTGCGAGCATTATCCGTGTGCTAACCGAAATATTACTAACACCCCGAGCACAAAGAAAATCATCGATAATATTCGGTGATTTTTTTTATCGCGTGCTTGGGTGGGGTACAGTAGCAAACCTGTAGTATAAACCATCAGACCATTGACTAAGCTGGTTTGAGTGGCTAAGGTGGTTTGGGTCGTTTGAGCAGATAGTGGGAGTGGGCTGTGATTTACCAATCCAGTCTGGGTTTGGATAGCGTCTGAAGTAGAAACTGCGGATTTAGTCGACTGATTTGGCATGGGTAATCTTCCCAAAATAACTGGTATAACACTCACAAACGTTAGCGGCTGATATTGGGTAGGCTGTTGAGCCACTATAGGATTTATGACTGAGCCGCTATATGATTCATGACGTTAATGGGTAAAAATTGATTAAAATTAAACTTAAAATAACGATAATATAAAATTATAGTCAATTCAATGAATTAAATAAAATAACGGGATAAATTTACATTTATTTACAAAATAACAAAGCCACTGTCATAGTCGGCAGTGGCTTCGAGAAAATTAATCAATAATCTTACAGGGGAATGGCTTAAAACGCTCTATAATTGGTGGCTGCTTTTTTCTGGTTTTCCATAAAAATAGTCCCCTGTAGCCAAATATTGGCTTGAATATAATCGTTGACTTGAATGGTTGAGTCGATGTTATCGGCATTGACCGCTAAACGAATAACAACAGGATTATCAAGGCTTTCACGTAATATCACCACATCAAGCAACACAAATTCAACCCCATTAAAGCTGGCAGTTTGTTTGCCAATAATTTGACCTTGACACCAGGCTTCATCTTGTTGCCCGATGGTTTCACCAAATAAATAAGCACACATGTGACCGACGTTGATTTCAATTGGCTCAAGCGGCAAGTCGTTTTCACTAGGTTGCCAAGCGGCGATTTGGGCTTCAAGGTCTTTTGGGGCAACGTTATTATTTTTGGTCAAAATATCATTAAAAGCGCGGTGATAGCGAATCGCTTCAGGCTCATCAACCACAATGGTTTCTGAGCGGTTACTCAAGCTTACGGTGTAAGCAAATGCACTCAGATTGATTAAGTAGCGGTGATTTTTTTCATAGTTGTGCGCATTGATGGCATAATACTGGTCAAATACATACAGTACGGTATTGTCATCAGTTTTTAAGCGCAAAATCGCCTCTATCTGATTGTCACATTTATAGACACCTTCAATAGTGACCCATTGCCCATACGGACTATTGACACAAGGAAACGCATTAATCAAACGTTTGGGTGAGCGATTGCTATCAATTTCAATCACTTGATTGACATGAATTGGCTGATTACCTGATAGTAAAATATGCGAAGACGTGGCGTTGGTAGTCTTTAGCGGGGTAGGCATAGTGGCAGTATCGATATGCGATTGCAACCAATTTGGGACGTCATCGGGAATATTGTTGGTAAAACATGACCAGTGATCTGCATGACCAACCACTTGATCACAGTTTAGACTAATCGTATTGGGGGCATTTGAAGAAGGGGGTTGGTGAGTATTGGTCATAAGACGTCCTTTAAGTAACAACAGGTTTATCAGTAACAACAGGCTTATGTTGCAAACAAACTTAATAAACTAAACAGCTGTCACGATATTTATCAAAATTTTAATGATTACATTATCAGCTATCAATAGGCTAATATCAGCCTTCAAATCATCGCGATTAAATTAACGAGTATCAGCTATTAAACTATCTGTTAACAATGGATTAACCCTTGATTAAGCAGAGATGAAATTTAATTCTGCTATGTTAATGGGGACATGCAGAATTTTTTCACCTTATTTTGCTTAAATCATCCACAATTTATTGCGCAGATATGTTTGATTCTGCGAATTTTTAGCAAAATTGCAAAAAAACTTTTGCCAAAATGGTAAAAAAGTGTGTCAGACTAACACGCTTTTAGCGGGCTTAAATAATGGTTTTGAACATAAGCTATTTCTTTGCCTGCTGGTATCATCAAAATAGTGATAATTTTTAGGAATGCTATGTTTCGACCGTTGGCTTTGTTTTTAGGATTACGGTATACCCGTGCTGAGCGAAGTAACCGATTTATTTCTTTTATTTCTTTGATTTCAATGGTGGGTTTGACACTTGGCGTCGCCGTGCTCATTACCGTATTATCGGTGATGAATGGCTTTGACCGCGAACTTAAGAGTCGTATTTTGGGGATGGTGCCGCAAGCCACTGTCACTGCCAGTGAAATTATCCCAAATTGGCAGACGCTAGCGCAAACGATTCAAAAAAACCCCAAAGTTGAAGCCGTCGCACCTTTTATCCAATTACAGGGTATGCTCACCGCGAATGGACAAGTCGCAGGTATCATGGTGACAGGTATTGAGCCAAGCTATGAGAAAAAAGTCTCGATTATTCATCAGCATATGGAAAGTGGTAGTGTCGATAGTCTAAAAGCAGGTCAATTTGACATTGTGATTGGCAAGCAAATGGCGGATTCACTGGGGGTGAAACAAGGCGATATGGTCACGCTAGTATTGCCAGAAGCCTCGCCATCGCCTGCTGGCGTGATTCCGCGCTTTAAGCGTTTTACCGTCACAGGGGTGTATGATATCAGCCCTGAAGTCAACAATATTATGGCATTCATCCCGATGAATGATGCGGCTACGTTATTGCGTCTGCCTGCGGGAGCGCAAGGTATTCGCATGAAGCTAAAGGATTTGTTTGCCGCACCCCAAGTGGCTCAGCAAGCAGCGAGCCTTGCACCCAATATGCTCATGCCTAGTGACTGGACATCGACGCATGGGAATTTATTTGGTGCCATCCAAATGGAAAAAGCCATGGTGGGGTTATTGCTGTTTTTGATTATTTTGGTTGCTGCATTTAACATCGTCTCATCCTTGGTGATGCTGGTGACTGATAAAAAGGCGGATATTGCGATTTTAAAAACCTTTGGTGCGTCGCCTAAGCTCATCACCCAAGTGTTTATGGTGCAAGGATTGTTTATCGGGGTGATTGGTACCGTCGCGGGAACTATTTTGGGCGTGATTTTAGCGTTGACCGTGAGCGATGTGGTAGGCGGTATCAATAATTTATTTGGGTTACATTTATTTGATGCGTATTTTGTCAACTATTTACCTTCACAACTTGAATGGAAAGACGTATCCATCATCGTGGTAGCCTCGCTGGTAATAAGTTTTGTGGCAACCATTTACCCAGCACGCCGAGCAGCTAGCATTCAACCGGCTCAAACATTGCGTTATGAATAGGAGTGAGCCATGACGGCGATTTTAACAGGAAACAATATCACCAAGACCTATCAGGATGGTAAAACCACCACGAATGTGCTCAATCATTTGGATATCAGTATTAACAGTGGCGAGCGCATCGCCATTGTTGGTACGAGTGGGTCGGGTAAAAGTACCTTACTACATATCTTGGGTGGCTTAGATGTGCCGACCAGTGGGGAAGTTTGGTTACATGGGCAACGCATCAATGATCTGAATGAAACCCAGCGCGGTGAGCTTCGTAACCAACATTTGGGCTTTATTTATCAGTTTCACCATTTGTTAGCGGAGTTTACTGCCATTGAAAATGTGGCAATGCCGCTATTGATGCGAAAAGCAGTGCCAATTGCAGCGGCGCGTCAACAGTCTATTGAATTACTGGAAAAAGTAGGGTTGGGGCATCGGCTGACCCATCGCCCAGGCGAGCTGTCTGGCGGTGAACGTCAACGGGTGGCGATTGCTAGGGCGCTGGTGACAAAGCCTTCATTAATACTGGCAGATGAGCCCACAGGGAACTTAGACTATGCCAATGCACAGGCGGTGTTTGAAATCCTATCAGAACTACAAAAAGATTTTAATACGGCGCTATTGATGGTCACCCATGACCGGCAATTGGCACAGTTAGCGGATAAACAATTGGCGTTACAAAATGGTACGTGGGTGGCTTAATACTCATCGAGTAGCCAACCGCTGATAAAAGCAAAGTATTCGCGAAACCACACATTTGGACGGATATACCAAGGGGTGTCAGACCCGACCACCTGTAAATTGGTATATCCTTGTCGTTTGCCAATAAGGCTTGCGCGCAAGGTGTGAAAATCACTGGTGACTGCGATTATCGGCTGATTTAAGGCAATCCCTTGCTGCGCTAAAATTTTTTTGCTATGGACAAAGTTAAGCTCGGTACTGGTGCTTTGTTCTTCAAGCGCAATATGCGCCAAGCTGATACCATAGGTATCATGTAAATAGTCCGCCATCGCTTTGGCTTCACTGACATCCTCCCCCGCATCAAAACCACCACTGGTTATCACAAGTGCGTTTGCAAAACGCTTGATGACTTCAGATGCTTTATCCAAACGCAGTTTTACCGCATCGGTCGGCTTATTATCTTTTGTTCCGCCACCTAAGACAATAATCGCTTGCGCTGCTTTAGGATGGTTATCGGTGTTAAAGTGCTGTTTTAAATAGCTGATAAAGACACAAAAACTTATCAACCAGACAAAAAATAGTAGCCAAACCAGCTGCCATAGTTTTTTTAATGACGGCTGTGACGCCAAATAAAGTTGGATACGCTCCCAATATACCGCATGGCCTAAAAAAATTAGCCCTATGCCCAATGGCACTAGGGTGCCAATATGAAAAACACGATTGGCCAGCAATAGCCCGCAGTCAACAACCAGTATTAATCCTGCAATTCCTAGACTGATTTGAATACTTTTTTTGCCGAACACAGAGGCATTGTCATTGCCGCTACTAAATTGAGTCAACATCGATTAATAATTTCCAAAAGTTGCTATTTGTTTTACTATATCGCTCATTCGATAATTGTAAGGGAAGTAGCGGGCTATCGCTATCTTTATTAGGGATGAAACATGATTTGGCTCATCACGGTTGCCAGTTTGTTGGGTTTTTTAGTGGTAAATACACTAGCAAACCAACCCTTGATGATAGGTTCTGCGCTAGCCAATTATGATGCAAAAATTTGGCAGATGTTATCAGTAGTACTATTGATAGCGCTGCTAATCAATGTAGGTTTATACCATGGCTGCAACCGTAAACAGCTAAAAAGAGCATCGTCAAACCCTGCATTCGCCTACCGTTTTGCCTTATTGTTATTATCAAGCTTTATCTTTTTGCTGACGCTCATGGTGAGTGCCAGTTACGGTTTCTATCATTATAAGCGCTATGAAGACGCGTTATTGCCGTCAGCGCTCACAGTGGATGCTATCGTTGAATCGCATCAAATCAGCGATACGGTGAGCCAAATGAGCCGATTATCAAATGATAATGCCCTGATTGGCAATGGTTTCATCAAACAAATCCTGCAAGTTCGCGTTGATAGGGGCGGTGATGCTAATGTATCGTCAGCAACCCCTCAACCACCGCTAACGGCACTGATTAGCGCTAACATCAAAGATAACCCTGAATGGGAAGCGACTCTGTCGCAGTTAAGACCTGGGATGCAGCTTAACGTAAAATTACAGCTTGAGCCTATTGCAAAGCCTAAGCCTACGAGCTTACCCAGCAATGCCAAACCGCTCATACTAGGATTTGATGAAGCGCAATGGTTAAGGCAGCGGGACGTGCAAGCAAAGGGAGTGATAATTGGTATTGAAAAAACGAGCCTACGGGAATTTAACCCATCCCATGTCAAAGACCGTATGGTTATTGCTATCGAACAATTGCGCTGGCAACTACGCCAAAAAATTCTCGCCAATTTGCATAAAACCCTGCTGAAACAATCGACTTCTATAGTCAATGCTAAAAACGATACTGCCCAACCTGCTTTTCAAACTTCTGGTCAAAGTTCTAGTCAGAGTTCTATTCAAAATGCTATCCAAAGCCATGGAATCTTATTGGGACTGTTAACGGGTGATAAAAGCCTGATGGATAGCGACCTTAAGAACCGCTATCAAGTCACGGGAATTAGCCATTTATTGGCAATTTCAGGGCCGCATGTGTTGATGCTCGCCGCTATCGTATCTGTTTTTGTATTATGGCTCGCTAAATGGCTTGCGCCCCAGTTGTTGGTCAAATTACCGAGTAGTTTATTGGTGCTTTGGGTGAGTGTGGTGATGGCAGGGTTTTATGCGCTGCTGGTGGGTTTTGAGATACCTGCCCAGAGGACATTTTGGATGCTGTTACTGCTTACGCTGTCGAAACAGTTATTGGTTAATTTTTCTGCTTATCGGCTGTTGGCGTGGGTTGCGCTAGGCATGATTTGGCTTGAGCCGATGGCTGTCGGGCAAGCAGGGTTTTGGTTGTCCTTTGTGGCGGTGGTTTTACTGTTAAAATTTAGCGAGACAATAGGGACAGTTAGCGCCATTGAAATTAAGGATGTTAGTCA
>NZ_DALYMP010000010.1:0-75943 GCF_031975715.1 Moraxella sp. CTOTU46711 | reverse complement strand
CCGTCGCTGCACTTTCAGTTTCTGCTGCCCATGCTGCTCCAACAGTTTACGGTAACGTTCTATTAACTACTGACTATGTTGATGGTAACTTAACAGTAAAGAAAGATGGTAATAAATTAATCGATGAAGATTATAGTACCACCCAACTAAATTCTACAGGTTCAAGTAATCTTACAGGTTCACGTATCGGTTTTAAAGGTGCGGAAGCATTAACAGCCAATACTGATTTAATCTACCAGTTAGAATATCGTGTTCACCCTGATGATGGTGGAAAACAACAATTTACCTCACGTGATACTTATATTGGCTTCTCTAACAAACAATATGGTACTTTAGTTGCTGGTCATTTGTCTGCAATCGATGACAATATCAATTACGCAGGTCAAACTGTAAGTCTATATGACACCTATAGCACAGGTTTCAGCGTCGAAGCTGCTGATAAAGAAACAGCAGATATTTTAGGTGTTGACGAAGGCGAGACAGTAAAATTCTTGGCATTTTGGGACGGTAATCGCGCTAACAATGCCCTTGCTTACTTCTCTCCATCATACAATGGTCTTCAGTTCATGGGCATGTATGTTATGGAAGAAAAAAATTCAACTGATTTATGGACTAAATCAGAAGCATTCGGTGCAGGCTTAAAATATGAGCCAACTAACCAACCTTTCCGTGCAGGTGCAACCTATATCAAATCTAGCGACTTCAGTACTGCGCGCGTAAGTGGAGCATTTGATGTAAATGCTGCTACTACATTAGGCGCACTATATCAAGTTACAGATTTAGATAAAGATAAAAATGAGAACTTATTTACTCTAAGCGGTTCATACGCAATTCCTGCTACAAAATGGAAAGCTTACGCACAAGGCGATATAGTAAAAAACATTAGTGGTCGTGATGGCTTAGATGGTTCACGTTTTGTAGTTGGTGGTAAATATGGTTTTAATGCTGCAACAACTGGTCACCTATATACCGGTTACAGCAAAATTGAATTTAGCGAAGATGGTTATGATCTAGATGCAAGTGGTTTTGGTCTAGGTGCAGGTATCGAATACAAATTCTAATCTTTACTAGAATTTGCTATCAAAAAATCCACTCAGCGATGAGTGGATTTTTTTATGAGTGCGCGATTTATTGATAAAAATAATTTTTTGCTAAACCTAGGCATTTTCGAGTAAAATTCTTTTTTACCAACGAGCGAAATAGATAACATGACAAAATTCATCTTTGTAACTGGCGGTGTCGTTTCTTCACTTGGCAAAGGTATCACCGCTGCATCGGTAGCCGCGATTCTTGAGGCACGTGGTCTGAAAGTCACCATGACCAAAATGGACCCTTATATCAATATTGATCCAGGTACAATGAGCCCGTTTCAGCATGGTGAAGTATTTGTTACCGAAGATGGCGCAGAGACTGACCTGGATTTGGGCTATTACGAGCGTTTTTTGCGCCACTCAAAAATGACGCAACGCAACAATTTTACCAGCGGGCGTATTTATTCGGCAGTGATTGAGAAAGAACGTCGCGGTGATTATTTGGGTGGCACGGTACAGGTCATTCCGCATATTACCGATGAAATCAAAGCGCGTATCCGTGCCAGTGGCGAAGGCTACGATATTGCCATGATTGAAATCGGTGGTACTGTCGGTGATATTGAAAGCTTGCCATTCATGGAAGCGGTGCGCCAAATGCAAGTTGAACTCGGTCGCAACAATGCGATGCTGATGCATTTAACCCTCGTGCCTTATATCGCGAGTGCAGGCGAGAGCAAAACCAAACCAACCCAGCACTCAGTCAAAGAATTACGCAGCATTGGCTTGCAACCTGATGTGTTAATCTGTCGTAGTGAACACGCGATTAGCGATGATAATCGCCTAAAAATTGCATCGTTTACCAATGTTGAGCAACGTGCCGTTATCCTTTGCCCAGATGCCAAATCCATTTATCAAATTCCAAGTATCCTGCATGCCCAGCATTTAGATGATTTGATTTGTGAACGCTTTGGGTTAGATACCCCAGAGGCGGACTTAAGTGATTGGCACCAGTTTACCCAAGCGTTGTTAAATACCCAAGAAACCGTAACTGTGGCAATGGTAGGTAAATACGTCGAACTGCCTGATGCTTATAAGTCAATCAATGAAGCCTTGCTACATGCGGGCGTGGCAAACAATGTCAAAGTCAATATTGACTATGTCGATGCCGAAAAACTTGAAAATGATGATAGCCTGTTTGAGCATATTAAATCTGCCGATGCTGTGCTCGTCCCTGGTGGATTCGGTGAGCGCGGAACCTTGGGTAAAATGAAAGCGATTCGCTATGCCCGCGAAAATAATGTGCCTTATTTGGGGATTTGTTTGGGAATGCAATTAGCCGTCATTGAGTTTGCGCGCAATGTATTAGGTTTAGACGCCAACTCAACGGAATTTGATAAAAAAACCAAAGCGCCATTGATTGGTTTGATTACAGAATGGTTTGATGAAAAAGGTGAACTACAAGTGCGTAGTGACGCCTCAGATTTGGGCGGTACCATGCGTTTGGGCGCCCAAAAAGCCGAGCTTGTGGAAGACAGCAAACTGCGCCGAATCTATGGCAGCCCTGTGATTACTGAGCGTCATCGTCACCGCTATGAAATGAATGGTCGCTATATTGAACAGCTGGAAAATGCCGGTATGAAAATTTCTGGTTATTCAGCCAAACAGCATTTGGTCGAGTCAGTAGAAATTGCCAATCACCCTTGGTATATCGCGGTACAATTCCATCCAGAATTTACCAGCCAGCCACGCGGTGGTCATCCATTGTTCAATAGCTTTGTTGCAGCGGCGAAACAAACCAAAAAATAGTATTTATGGCGCATAAGAAAACCATCTGTTACAGGTGGTTTTTTGTTTTTAGCCAGCTTCGTATCTAGCCAATTATGCTATAGTGATAATCAATAACAACTTTAACAACATACTGAGAGCCCTATGACCACTAACTTACCGACACCACAATCGCATATTCAGCTCAACGATATTACTATCGGCAATGATCAACCGTTTGTGCTGTTTGGCGGCATGAATGTACTAGAAAGCAAAGATTTGGCATTTGAAATTGCTGAAAGCTATATTGAAATCTGTAAACGCTTAAATATCGGCTATGTGTTTAAGGCAAGTTTTGATAAAGCCAATCGCTCAAGCTTGTACTCGTTTCGTGGTCCAGGTCTGGAAAAAGGTATCGAATGGCTAAGCGATATCAAAAAAGCGTTCAATGTGCCCATTATCACTGACGTACACGAACCGTACCAAGCTGAGCCTGTGGCAGCAGTGGCGGATATTATCCAGTTGCCCGCATTTTTGAGTCGCCAAACCGACTTGGTAGCAGCGATGGCAAAAACCGGTGCGATTATTAATGTCAAAAAAGCACAGTTTTTGGCACCCCATGAGATGAAACATATCATCAATAAATGCCTTGAAGCCGGTAATGATAAAATCATCTTGTGCGAGCGTGGCAGTGCGTTTGGTTATAACAATCTCGTTGTCGATATGCTGGGTTTTGACACCATGAAAAAAATGCAGGTTCCCGTGTTTTTTGATGTGACCCATAGCCTTCAGCAGCCGGGTGCGCGTGAAGATAGTGCAGGCGGTCGCCGAGAACAGATTACCACGTTAGCACGCGCTGGCATGGCAACAGGATTGGCAGGGTTATTTTTAGAAGCGCATCCAAATCCTGATGTCGCCAAATGCGATGGTCCTTGTGCGCTGCGGCTGAGTCAGCTTGAGCCGTTTTTAGCCCAGTTAAAACAGCTTGATACGTTAGTCAAAGGGTTTGAGGTGTTGGATACTCATTAATTTTTTACGCAAGTTTTTAACACAAATTTGCAACGCCTTGTTATTAAAATGCTATCAATCGATAACGAGGCTTTTTTTTGGCTATGGTATAGTGCTAGTTTATAGGATATAACAATATTTGATAACCCACAGCATAAATACAGGAATAACCATGGCAATTCAAACAGTCGCGTATGATTTAAAAGGCATTAATGACCCAGCAGGCTATGAGGAAGTCATGAAAGCGTTGACCACCATCGGCGGGGTGCAGGCAGTGCATCTTGAGCCTGAAAATCATCGCGTGATTGTCAGCTTTGATGATACCCAGACATCAGTTTTTGCCTTCAAAGCTGCGCTGACCAATGTCGACTATATCACCGAGCCGTTCCCGATTGAAGCACCTGCCAACCCTGCCAACAATCGCACTTTAGCGGGTGATTTGGCAAAAGATGGTAGACTTTCCTAAATCGTTTGTTCAGTGGCTACACTCGGTGCGGCAAGCTTGCTTAGTCACTGAGTCATTTTGTACGCCATCTTGTAAGCCCTTTAGAATACTACAGTTAGGCGAGCCATCTCCCAAACAACTATCGTGCCAGGCTTGCAGGGTGGCTTTCATTGATTGTAACCGCTGTATTTTATCGCTTAGTTCATTGATGTGATTGCGGGTTAATGCTTTGACTTGGGCGTTGCTACGCTCTTTGTTGTCTTGTAGAGCCAATAACGCTTCAATTTGCGCTAATGAAAATCCCACATCACGGGCATGTTTGATAAATTTTAGACGCTGTAATTGGGTATCGGTAAAAACACGATAACCACTGTCGGTGCGCTGGATGGTCTGTAATAAACCGAGTTTTTCGTAATCACGAATTTGTCTAGGTGATAACTCAGTCAATTTAGCGACTTCATTAATATTCATTTTTTGCTTGACCTTGACCTAATGTTAAGGTTTATAGTAATACCACAGTGTGATAAATCAATCTTTTTTTTTAAAGAACGTAAAAAATCAACCTGAAGGATATGAATATGAATAACATCGTAGGTTTGTCATGGGTGGTTGCATTGGCACTAGGTATGACGGCGTGTACAAAAAATGACACTACCCAAACTGCAATGACAGCATCAAGTAGCCATGCTACAAGTGCCAATGCGAGTATGACCCAAGCGCATTCAATGCATCATATGGCTTCGACAGCGGACACGCAGTCACAATCGCAGCCGCCGCATATCATGGCTTATATGGATATCATGAATAAAATGCACCAAGCCATGTCAGCAGGGGTGCAAGCTAAGAATGCCGATGTCGGCTTTGCCAAGGGTATGATACCGCATCATGAAGGCGCAATTGCGATGGCAAAAGTGCAGCTGCAATATGGCAAAGATGCCGAGATGAAAGCCCTTGCACAAAAAATCGTCGATACGCAGCAAAGTGAAATCAAATATATGCAAGCTTGGTTAGCCAAAAACGAAGACAGTCAACCAGCCGCGAGCAATGCCAAAGAAATAACGCAAGCCTATCAGCAAAAAGCCATGGGCAACCACGATGCCATGATGCAAGGAATTATGGACGCCAATCCTGATATCGCCTTTGCCAAGGGTATGATACCGCATCACCAAGGCGCGATTGATATGGCAACGATAGAACAAACCTATGGTAAAAATCCAGCGATGCTAGCACTCGCCAAGCAGATTAAACAAGCGCAAACGCCAGAAATCAAACAAATGCAAGATTGGCTTAGCAAACAAGCCCATTAATTAAAAAAATAGCCACGTAAACGTAAAAAAGGAGCGTAGTATGACAACCCAAACCATCACCTTAAATATCCAAGGCATGACTTGTGGCGGCTGCGTCAAAAGCGTAACCAATGCCCTCAATCAAGTGGCAGGGGTGCAATCTGTCGATGTCAGCCTTGACCATAACAACGCAACCATCAGCTTTGATGACAGCCAAGTACAACAAAGCACGCTTAAAGAAGCGATTGAAGACGCTGGCTTTGACGTAGTATAACGACGCCACGCAAAGACAATGTACAAGACAGACACTATCATGACTACCCAATCGATACACGCGTCAGACAACGCCCATACCGAGCAAATCATTCTTGATATCGATGGCATGACTTGTCAAGCCTGTGCCAGCCGCATCGAAAAAGTGCTCAATAAAAAGCCTGCGATAGTGCAAGCCGATGTCAATTATGCCAATGAAGTAGCGCAGGTGCAGTTTGATGCATCACAAACCAACGCCGAGCAGATTGTAGAATGGGTGAAAAAGACAGGCTATGAGGCAAAAGTTCAGCCGCAGAACGCGCTATTTGAGCATGAAGCCCATGAGCAAAAAGCGCCCTACAGCTTGATTGCGGTCTGGATTTGCTTGCTGCCTTTTTTGATTGGCATGGCAGGCATGATGATGGGCAGTCACGCACTGATGCCGCCGCTATGGCTACAATTTGTGTTGGCGACTATCGTACAGTTTGGCTTGGCGATACCGTTTTATAAAAGTGCGTGGGCGAGTATCAAAGGCGGTCTTGCCAATATGGACGTGCTGGTGGTGCTCGGCACACTGACAATTTGGGCGTATTCAACCTATAGTTGGTTAAGCTATCTGCAAACCACAGCCCAAATGGGGCATGATGGGATGGCTCATAGCATGCCCCATGTGTATTTTGAAGCCAGCGTGATGGTGATTGCCTTTGTCAAAATGGGGAAGTACCTAGAAGCCCGTACCAAAAAACACAGCCTAAATAGCATCAATTTGCTATTAGCGCTCACCCCTGAGCAAGTGGAAGTTAAAAACCCCAATCCACAAAGCCCAGATGCGCAGTGGCAAATCCTGCCCCTTGAGCAAGTCACAGCTGGTCAAATTTTACGTGCTAAAGCAGGCTCTCGCATTGCCACGGATGGCATCGTCACCGCTGGCAAAGGCTGGTGTGATGAGAGCCATTTAACGGGTGAATCAGTGCCCCTGTCTAAACATATTGGCAGCACGGTGCTAGCAGGTGCCATGGTAGAAAACGGCAGCTTTGAATACCAAGTCACCGCCAAAGGTAGCCAAACACGGCTTGGCGATATGATACAAGCGCTCAACGACGCGCAAGGCAGTAAAGCCCATATCGCCCGTATCGCAGATAAAGTTGCAGGGATTTTTGTGCCGGTGGTGGTTGCCATCGCGTTGTTAACTTTTTTTGCCAATTATTGGTTCTTAGGCGCGTTTGACACGGCCCTCATGCGCGCGGTGGCGGTGCTCGTGATTGCTTGCCCCTGTGCATTGGGACTGGCGACGCCCGCAGCCATCATGGCGGGCATGGGGGTGGCAGCACGCTCAGGGGTTTGGTTTAAAGATGCGCAAGCCTTAGAAGCGGCAGGTGCAATTGATACGGTAGTACTCGATAAGACAGGTACCATCACCCAAGGTAAACCCCAATTATCTGCAGCGTACCTAATAGAAGACAATTTAAAACTGTTTAACTTAGATAAAGCAGCACTGCTGCAGCTCGTTGCCAGTGTCGAGCGTCATGCGAACCACCCACTTGCGACCACGCTAGTGAACTATGCTGAATCTTACAATAAACAGACTGATACGCCTCAAAGTCTAGCGGCATTTACCATAAGCCATGTGGAAACAGTGCTCGGGCAGGGGATACAGGCACAGGTAGCCACGATTGGGCGGGTGAAAATCGGCACGCCAAGTTTTGCCAATCTTCAATTGCCTGCAGCGACTATCCAAGCCAATCCTGTTTGGCAAATTGCCAGTCAAGTGGCGGTAAGTATCAATGACACCCCTGTGGCAGCTTTTGCGCTAGCCGACGAGCTCAAACAAGACAGCATTAAGGTAATTGCGTCGCTGCAAGCCCATCATCTAGATGTGGTAGTGATGAGTGGCGACAAGCAATCGGTGGTGGATTATGTGGGTCAGCAGATTAACGCCAGCAAGGCACTTGGTGAGCTATCACCCCGTAATAAAGCGCAAAAAATTGATAGCCTACAACAACAAGGCAAAAAAGTGGCAATGGTGGGCGATGGGGTGAATGATGCCCCGGCGATGGCAACGGCAACCGCAAGTTTTGCGGTAGAAGGCGCAACCGATATTGCCAAACATAGCGCCACGGCAAGGCTAATGGGCGAGTCGCTCAAACATGTCGATTATGCGGTCACAATTGCCCGTGCAACCCTGCGTAATATTAAGCAAAACCTATTTTTTGCGTTTATCTATAATTGCCTTGGTATACCGTTAGCGGCGTTTGGTCTACTCAATCCAATGATAGCGGCAGCGGCGATGGCGCTAAGTTCGATTTCTGTATTACTTAATGCGTTGCGACTCACTCGCATGAAGGTCATTTCCTAACGGCTTATGGTTATTTTGACAACCTGTTGGAGCTGGTTTTACTTGGCTGCGTATGACTATGCATGACCTATAGGCGATAGTGATAAGCTGCTAAAACCTGTTAAAATATGCTATGATAAACCCACCCCATTTGTATTTTAACACTCCCATTGTTGATTGTGACAGCTAAGGAAAACACCATGTACGCTGAAGAAACCACCACCAATAACCAAATCAAAGATATCATTGCGCGCGAAATTTTGGACTCACGCGGCAACCCAACCATTGAAGCCGATGTGATTTTAGCGGATGGTACTATCGGTCGTGCAGCAGCGCCATCGGGGGCATCGACAGGTTCACGTGAAGCGCTTGAGCTGCGTGATGGTGATGCATCACGCTATCTGGGTAAAGGGGTCAAAAAAGCCGTTGCCAACGTCAACCGTGAAATTCGTTCATCACTGGTTGATATGGACGTATCAAAACAACAAGATCTTGACAACAAATTATTAGCGCTTGATGGCACAGAAAACAAAGAAAAATTGGGCGCCAATGCCACCTTAGCAGTATCTTTAGCAGCAGCCCGTGCCGCCGCACAATCACAAAAACTGCCACTTCACCAGTACATTGCCAACCTACGTGGGCAAACATCACTATCGATGCCTGTACCGATGATGAACATCCTAAATGGCGGTGCCCACGCGGACAACACTGTTGATATCCAAGAGTTTATGATTGAGCCTGTTAATTTCACCAGCTTCGGTGAAGCCTTGCGTGCGGGTACGGAAGTGTTCCATAGCCTAAAATCTGTGCTAAAAAAACAAGGCCTAAACACCGCCGTCGGTGATGAAGGCGGTTTTGCACCAAATTTACGCTCAAACGAAGAAGCGATTACTGTCATCATGCAAGCGATTGAG
The DNA here is from genome assembly GCF_031975715.1 of Moraxella sp. CTOTU46711. Taxonomy (NCBI): domain Bacteria; kingdom Pseudomonadati; phylum Pseudomonadota; class Gammaproteobacteria; order Moraxellales; family Moraxellaceae; genus Moraxella; species Moraxella sp. CTOTU46711. The sequence goes on along the minus strand of NZ_DALYMP010000010.1, from coordinate 66,908 downwards.
CAAGCAGGGTATACCGCAGGTAAAGACATTTACTTAGCGCTTGATTGTGCCGCATCAGAGTTCTACCATAAAAATGAGCAAGGGAACGGTCAATACGTACTTGAAGGCGAAGGCAATAAAGCCTTTAGTTCAGAAGGTTTTGCGGATTATTTAGCAGGTCTTGTGAGCCAATACCCAATTATCTCGATTGAAGATGGTCTAGATGAAAGCGATTGGGATGGCTGGGCGTACTTAACGCAAAAATTGGGCGACAAAGTGCAGCTCGTGGGTGACGATTTGTTTGTCACCAACCCAAAAATCCTACAAGAAGGTATCGACAAACACATTGCCAATGCGATTTTGATTAAATTCAACCAAATTGGTACTTTATCAGAAACCTTAGACGCCATTTATCTAGCGAAGAAAAATGGCTATGCCACCGTCATCTCACACCGCTCAGGTGAGACTGAAGACAGCACCATCGCTGACTTAGCCGTGGGGACAGCTGCAGGTCAAATCAAAACAGGCTCACTGTGCCGTTCTGACCGTGTCGCCAAATACAACCAACTGCTTCGTATCGAGCAGATGGTCACTGCAAGCTACCACGGTGCTGACGAGTTTATCGGTTTACGCAACCCAAAAGCCTAACTTTAAAAGCCTAACTTTAAAAGCTCAGCGCCAAAAGATTAACTCTAAAAGCTTAAATTTTGAAGCTTGATAAAGCATTGAAGTGATAAAAACCTTAACCCACGACATTGAATTTGCTACAATGCGTGGGATAAGGTTTTTTTATGCCAAAAGTTTTTATTATTGAGTGCTGTCATGACTTATTTGCGTCAACTGTTTATGATTATTTTTGCGGTGATTGTGTTGGTATGTCTACAATACCAGTATTGGTTTGGCACCAATGGTCGTGGCGATTTGGCAGCGTTAAATAAACAAATCAGCGAACAGCAATCTATCAATAGTGATCAGCAAAAAGCCAATGAAGTATTGCTTGCCGATGTCAAAGACCTAAAAAACGGACTTGAAGCGGTGGAAGAACACGCTCGCTCTGATTTAGGCTTAATCAAACAAGGTGAAACATTTGTGCAAATGTCGACCGCTAGCAGTGTGTACAGTACCGATGTCATCACACCGACTGCCCACAACACCGCCACGCCTCACCCATAAAAGCATAAAAACTGCCAAATTTATGTTTGTCTCAATTTTTACTGTCAACTGTTTACTTTATTGTTGAAAAGACGCCATGTCAGAATTTAACGCGATAGCCGCCAATTTATCTAACAACTTTACGATTGACACCGTGGTCGTCGCTGCAGGCGTTGGCAAACGCTTTGGTAGTCAAATGCCAAAACAGTACACCCATATTGGCGGTCAGACGGTGCTACAACACAGCATCGCGGCGCTAAGCAAAGTCCAGCAACTAAGCACTTGCTATTTGGTGATTTCTGAGGAAGATACAATTGCCAAAACACTGGGCTTTAGCATGCCAATCGAGTGGGTGATAGGTGGCAAAGAGCGAATGAATTCGGTGTTTAACGCCGTGCAAACGATTTGGCAACAATATCAAAATCCCCTCCGTGACAAAGCCTTCAGTGAAAAAGCTAGTCATCATACGTATGATAATCATTGGGTGCTGATTCATGATGCTGCGCGTCCTTGTGTCAATCCGAGCGATATAGAAAAATTGATCACGCAGACCACGCAGCAATTTTTGCAACAGTTGCCTCAACAGTCACAGAAAGAGCATGTGCAGGAGTCGGCGGGTGGCTTATTAGCAGTACCGGTGCGTGATACGGTCAAACAAATCATCCATGCACAAGACCAAGTGTTGTCACAAAAAACGCTTGATCGCAGTCAGTTGTGGCTAGCACAAACCCCGCAGATTTTTCCATTGGCAACACTTTATGATTATCTGACCCAAGCCATTGAGCAAACGATTGCGTTTACCGATGAAGCCAGTTTATTTGAGCATTTTGGCAAACAGCCGTTATTGGTGGAAGGCAGTCATAGCAATATCAAACTGACTTTTCCAGAGGATTTGCAGTTTGCGCAGGTGTATCTGGCGAAACCTTAGCAAAAATGGCTTGGTAACAAATTGAGGTTACCGCTAAAAAGTGCATAACAAAAGAAGTGCATAAGCAAAAGAAATTTATAAAGCCACAAAAACAAAAAAGCCATACTAGATTAGCATGGCTTTTTAACTGTATTTTTTAGCGTTACCACTAAAAAAATTGGCGTCCCCACGGGGATTCGAACCCCGGTTACCGCCGTGAAAGGGCGATGTCCTAGGCCTCTAGACGATGGGGACACTAGCACGCTTAGTTTATAGCGTGACCTCGACCGCTTTCACCGTTAATGTCGAAGTGGAGCGTATAATATATATTTTTATTTTTGCCGTCAACTGTTTTTTATCTATTTTTTTATATTTTTAACAATTAGCCCGTGATACGGTGACCCATGATACTTGGTAGAGCGGCATGACAAGCGCATTAGCCAACTAATTCGCTTAGCGTGTTGCTAAACATTTGACGCCTTGCTTATGAGTGATTGTTTTGCGACTCAGGCGTTGTATGAGATTGCGGCGGCAGGTTAGCGGCTTTATTTTTTAAATGATAGCGAATCCAACAATGGGTTACGATGCTAATCACAATCGATAAACTGATAAAACCCAAAATAGTCATCCAAATATTCATTTGTACGCCCATAGTGACCTCCTTTTCTTTTATCACCTTTTTTTATCAAATGGCATTAGCTTTTATCAAATATTGTTCAGGTTTAGTGTAGCAGGTCTGACTAACAGTATTGAGCCATTCACGTAATGATGTGTGGTAGCGATGTTACTGGCTATTTTGCTTGTGCCAATCGTGGTATGAAATAGCAGGAGGAAATAGGAAATAAGCAGCGATACTTTTTTCGCACTTTGTGCCAGTTTTACGTTACTATTCATCTTTTCAACCGCTTATTTTATTAATGCCATTTTATGACAACGATGATGGCGTTTTGGCAACTGACACGGTTGCAGCAAGGAAAATAATTATGAAAGTAGTCATCAGTGATGGCATCGAGTACGCCCTAAATCTTAATTATCGTACCATCGATATTGAATCGACCGACTATACCAATATTGCAGCAATTGTAGTCACGATGACAGACTTGCCGCGTGTGTATCAAGATATTGAAGATTTAGGTTTTGCCATTCCGATATTTGTGGCGATTGAATATGGTGATGTAGTGCCTGATGAATGGCTACCCAATGTGTATGGTGTGTTAGAGCTGGCAGATGATCAAAAGTTTTATAACGGACAATTGGTCAATGCGGCAGCGGCGGATTATATCGCCACGCTCGATCCGCCTTTTTTCCAAGCCTTGATGGACTACACCGACTATGGCAATGCGGCGTTTGACTGTCCTGGGCACCAAGGCGGACAGTTTTTTCGTAAGCATCCTTCGGGCAGACGCTTTTATTTATACTTTGGGGAAACGCTATTTCGTGCCGATTCCTGTAATGCCGATGTCCGTCTTGGCGATTTGCTAATTCATGAAGGCCCAGCTTTTGAGGCACAAGCGCATGCGGCGAAAGTTTTTAATGCGGATAAAACCTACTTTGTGCTCAACGGCACTTCCTCTTCCAATAAAATTGCGATTGGTGCCTTAGTGGCGCATGGTGATTTGGTGCTGTTTGACCGTAACAATCACAAATCTGTGTACCAAGGCGCCTTAACCATGGCAGGTGGTACGCCTGTGTATTTAGAGACCGACCGCAATGCTTATGGTTTGATTGGTGGCATTCCCGCCCATTGTTTTGATGAAGCCGAAATCCGTGAGCGTATTCGTGAAGTTGCGCCCGATAAAGCCGATAATGCCCGCCCATTTCGCTTGGCGGTAATTCAGCTGGGCACGTATGATGGCACTATCTATAATGCCCGCCAAGTGGTGGATCGCATCGGGCATCTGTGTGACTATATTTTGTTTGACAGTGCTTGGGTGGGTTATGAGCAGTTTATCCCGATGATGCGTGATTGCTCGCCACTGCTACTTGAGCTGGGTGAAAATGATCCTGGAATTTTGGTGACCCAATCGGTACATAAGCAACAAGCGGGCTTTTCTCAAGCCTCACAAATCCATAAAAAAGATAACCATATCAGCGGGCAAGCCCGTTATGTCAATCATAAACGCTTTAACAACTCGTTTATGATGCACGTGTCGACCTCGCCGTTTTACCCGTTGTTTGCCTCACTCGATGTCAATGCCAAAATGCATGAAGGAAAAGCCGGTCAACGCATGTGGCATGAGTGTGTCATTGGCGGTATCGAAGCTCGTAAAATGCTGCTAGACACTTGTAGCATGATTTTGCCATTTGTCCCACCTACAGTAGATGGGCAATCTTGGCAAGACTACGATACCGAAACCATTGCCCATGATATTCGTTTCTTCCGCTTTGAAGCAGGGGCGCGCTGGCATGATTTTCAGCATTATGCCGATGACCAATACTTTATCGACCCCTGTAAATTGCTACTGACCACGCCAGGCATTGATATGCAAACGGGCGAGTATGAAGCGACAGGGATTCCTGCCGCGATTTTGGCGCATTATCTGCGTGAAAGCTCGGTCATTCCAGAAAAAGCCGATTTAAACTCGATTTTATTCTTACTAACGCCTGCCGAAACTTTGGCAAAATTCCAGCACTTGGTCGCCCGTATCGTCAGTTTTGAAAAGCACATCCGCGAAAATAGCCCCGTCACCCAAGTGCTACCGACACTGGCTAAGGCATATCCGCAGTACCGCAAACTGACCATCAATGAGCTGTGCCAACTGATGCATAACTTCTATGCCAAGCATCAGCTGAACAAACGACAAAAACAAATGTTCGAGCGCGAACATCGCCCAAAAGTCGCCATGAGTGCATTTGATGCCCATAACGCCTTTATCCGTAATGATGTCGAGTTGGTATCGCTGCATGACATCAAAGGCAGAATCGCCATGGAAGGGGCGCTACCGTATCCACCGGGAGTATATTGTATTGTCCCTGGTGAAGTGTGGGATGGGGCAGTGCTTGAGTATTTCTTGGCATTGCAAGAAGGGGTTAATCGCTTGCCAGGCTTTGAGCCAGAAGTGCAGGGCGTGTACTGGGAATATGACGACCAAGGTAAAAAGATTGCCTATGCTTATGTGTTAAAACAGTCTCACCAAATTTGATTGACGGTTTTTGATTCATAGGCTTTCTCGGTGAAGTCTACATTTGGCGCGTTTGCAGCAGTAACCAATTGCGCAAAAATTGGTCTGTGTAGATGGGTGCAATGTTATTTAATTAAATGATAATCATTATTATTTACATTCTCAATCTATTATTGGATAATGACGGCTCAATTTTTTAAGAGGCAGTCAAACAATGACAATGAAAGATTTTCGTATCTACATGAGGCTTGGGCACCGCTATGTTGGATTCTTTATGGTTGGCATTATGCTGGTCTATTCACTCAGTGGCATGTTGCTGGTATTTCGCGACACTGATTTTTTAAAATCTTCAAAAACTGTCAAGCAAGTCGTGGCAACCAATCTTGATGAGAAAAATTTAGCCAAAACCCTAAAAATGAAAAACATCGATTTTAGGGAGCAGCAGGGTGATATACAGCTTTTTAAAGATGGACAGTACAATACTAAAACCGGTGAGGTGACTTATACCAGCAAAAAACTGCCTGTGGTATTAGATAAAATGGTGAATTTTCATAAAGCGCCCTCTAAAGGTAGTATGGGTGGGCTCAATGTATTGTTTGGCATGAGTTTATTGTTTTTTGTGCTATCGAGTTTCTTTTTATTTGCCCCAAGTTCAAAAATCTTTAAACGTGGTTTGGCGTTTGTGGCGGTGGGAGCGATTATGTCGGTGATTTTGCTGCTGTTGTAAATAAACCTACTAACAAATTTGGTAGGGTAGCGCCTTATGGCATAAACCCTATTGCGATATTGGTGCAATGGCTATGCCGCCATCGATTCACCGCGATGGCTTCACCTCAATTTTGCCACAAAAAGTTTTTCAGCAGCATTTTGGCGCCTTCGGTGGCGAAGGATTCTGGGTGATATTGCACCCCTTGAATCGGATAGTCACGGTGGCAAATGCCCATGATTTCATCGCCTGCTAGACTGGCCTCTTTGAGGTTTTTATCACTATGTTGCTCACTAGATACCACACTGGTCACTACCAAACACTCGGGGAGTGAGGCGGCATCTACCATCAGTGAATGATAACGCATGATGTCAAGCTGCTGTGGCAAACCTTGATACACGCCTTGATTATCGTGGCGAATCGGTGACGTCTTGCCATGCATGGGCACATTGGCTCGCACCACTTGCCCACCAAAAAAATGCGCAATCCCCTGCATGCCAAGACACACGCCTAGTAGCGGCGTGGTTTTGCCAAGCTCAGTAATGACGTCACCACACACGCCAAAATACGCAGGGTCATCGGGCGAACCTGGACCGGGCGAGATGATAATGCGGTCAGGATTCATGGCTTGGATATCCGCCAAGCTAATCTCATTATTGCGTTTCACAACCACGTTGAAAGGCTGATTGTCTGCGGCTAAAATCTCACCAATATATTGGTATAAGTTAAAGGTAAAAGAATCGTAGTTATCAATAATTAACACTTGCATAGTCAACTCTAAAAATAGGTTATGGCGGTTATTCTAAATGTTTAAAATACTGCTGATATCCCTTGCTATCATGCGTATCTAGTTGGTGTATCGTCATGATGGAGCAGACTTTACTGCACTGGCGCAAAATTGGACAATACAACTTTCATCGCGGACAATTTACGCTGGATTTCTTCATATTCGTCTTCAGGGTTGGAGTCATACACATTACCGCCGCAAGTTTGCGCATACGCTTTTTCGCCATTGATAAACAGTGAGCGAATCGGAATAGCAAAAATACAGTCCCCATTAAAACAAAACTGACCAAGTGCACCACCGTAAGCGCCGCGACCATCGGGTTCTAGCGTATTTATAATTTTCATCGCTTCAATTTTGGGTGCGCCCGATAGCGTGCCTGCGGGAAAATTACTGGCAAGCGCGGTGAACATATCATGATTAGGGTCAAGAATACCGACGATTTCACTGGAGATATGCTGGACATGTGAAAAGCGCTTGATATCCATTAAGTTACGTACTTTTACCGTCCCAAAGCGTGCCACCCGTCCGATATCATTACGATGTAAGTCCACCAACATATTATGTTCGGCGATTTCTTTGGGGTCATTGAGCAAGGCGCGCGCTAATTGACGATCTTCGGTCTCATCCTTGCCGCGCTTGGTGGTGCCTGCCAGTGGGAAGGTTTCCATCTCACCATTGCGCAATCGGAACAACAACTCAGGCGATGCGCCGATAATTTTTTGGGCGCCAAATTTGACATAGTACATATGCGGTGACGGGTTGACTTCGCGCAGTTTACTATAAATTGGCATGCTATCGCCTTGGATGCGATAATGCGACTTGAAACCCACTTCACACTGGAAAATCAGCCCAGCTTTAATGTCTTCTTTGACTTTCATCACCGCTGCCGCATGTTGCTCGCGGTTCATCCCATCGCCCAAATGCTCAGTAGTGGGCTGGGTATAGTCAGGCGAAATAGCGGTCAATAATGACTTGATTTCGTCAATACGATTACTTTGGTGGTCGGTATCGTAATAATAATAAAAAATTTCACCGGTCATCTTATCAAGGCTTAACCCATCTAAGTACACCCCGAATTTGAACGGCTCGAAATCATCACTGGTCTGAATATTCAGGGTCGGCTCGAAAAAATTGACACTATCAAATCCCAAAAAACCGACCAATCCGCCGGTATGGCTACGTGAAATCACATGTTGTGGGGTGATTTCGCGCAGTAGTTGGTAAGGATTGTCACAGGTATAATCCGTACTTTCCCCCGTGCGATTGTTGGTGATAGTCAAAGTATGGCGATCTTTTGCCAATACCGTCAACGCAGGGTCAAAGCCGATGGCATGATGACGTGAGATATAGCTTTCTTCGCCCAACGATTCCAGTAAAAAACAGGTAGCATATTTGGCTTCAATACGTTTAAAGAGTTCAAAAAAATCAATGTCTTGTGCAAGTTTAATCAGGCTTGGTTTGCTGGCAAGGGCGATTTTGGGTGGTTTGGCGTGTGTAGTCATCATGGTGTCTTAAATTTATAGTATGCTAAATTTACAGTATCTTAAATTTATAGCGGCTTAAATTTACCCTATCTTAAATTTTAATCAATGTTTCAGTGTTCTAGTATGATGATACATTGTAATCAGATTAACCCCTGCTTGCAACTCTTTTATGACATGACAGTTATTTTCACGCTGATTTTCATCGCCCTTCTAATCACCCTCCACATCACCCTAAAGTATGTATGCTACTGTGATGGGCTTATTTACGCTTGAAGCCATTATCACAGATTTATTGGGTTAAATGACTCAGATTTGGCAATAATTGGTTGATATCATGTTGACCATACGCTTTGGCGCCCCGTGATACGGTTGCAATGCCCACGCCCAAGCGCTCAGCGATTTCGCGTTGTGGTAGCGCTTGCTGAAACAAGGCAAAAATCTGGATGCGATTGGCGATTTCTTTTTGTTCTTTTTCAGTCAGTAGCGCTGCCAAAATTTCGCGGATAAAGTCACTATCATCGGTTTGGCTCAATAGCTCAACCAAATAATCATAGGCGGGTAGGGATGATGGCGAAGTGTGCGGCATAGTAGTTTTTTTGAGTAAAAGATGACAAGTAAAGCATTTCAGTGTTCTAGTATAGTGATACATTTTACGGCGTTTAGCAAGTGAACTCAATCGATTTTTATCCCTTTACAAAGTTGAAGAGGTGCGATAATTGGTTACTTTTGATTACAAAAGCGCAAATAACTGAATATTTAATCAAAGCTTAGTCGACACAAAGTCGCTTTAGCGAGGTCATACAATATGGTTATAATAAAATTGCTTAGTTAAAAATCTAACTGAGTTTATTAATTATAAACAATGACTATCAATCATAATTTTATAACCGCGCCGTTGTCTTTAGTTATTGTGTAGCAGTCTTAATGGGCAATTAAGATCAATGTCAAAAGGTAGTAGCGCGGTTTAAAGAGTTAGCTAACGCTAATGTTATTCAATACTAATCTTATTCAAAATAGGGCACTTCATTATGACAACCAACGCTAAGAACAACAGTGAATTTTTAAAAAATCTAGCTTTTAAAAAGGTCGATCACCAGCCACAGCGGGCAGATTATCAATCTAATCAACCTGGCAATTCGATGCCGTTTAGCGATGCCCGTGGTAACTATCAGCGTAATATCGGCTTTGATACCGGACGTTTTAAAGACAGTAAAGTCTATATCGTCGGCGGCGGTATTGGCGGTCTAGCAGCAGCGTATTATTTTATCCGAGATGCCCATATCCCGGGCGAGAATATTACTTTTTTAGAAGAATTAGCGGTGCAAGGCGGCTCACTTGATGGCGCTGGTAATGCCAAAGACGGTTATATCATGCGGGGCGGTCGTGAGATGATTACCACCTACGAGAATTTTTGGGATATGTTCCAAGATATACCGGCGCTAGAGCTACCAGAGCCTTATTCAGTGCTTGATGAATACCGCTTGATCAATGACAATGACCCCAACTACTCCAAAGCACGGTTGATTCATAACAAAGGCGAAATCAAAGATTTTCATAAGTTTAATCTCAACAAAGCCGACCAACTTGCCATCGTCCGCTTATTACTAAAAAATCAAGACGAACTCGATAATCTCACCATCGAAGATTACTTTAGCCAAAGTTTTTTGGACAGTAATTTTTGGACGCTATGGCGTAGTATGTTTGCTTTTGAAAACTGGCACAGCTTGCTTGAGTGCAAGCTTTATATGCACCGGTTTTTGGAAGCCTTAGATGGCATCAAAGATATGTCGACCCTGTTATTTGCCAAATACAACCAATACGACAGCTTTGTGGTACCTGCGCAAAAATTTTTAATCAATAAAGGCGTTAACCTACAAAGTGACACGTTAGTGACAGCGGTTGATTTTGAGCAGCAAGGCGACAAAAAAATCGTTAAAGGGCTGACAACCACCCAACAAGGTCAACAAGTCCATATCCCTGTACGAGACAATGATTTTGTGATTATTACCACAGGGTCAATGACAGAAGATACGCGCTATGGCACCAGTGACACTGCGCCTGATATCCGTCTAACTGATGATAACATGGGAAAAACGAAAGGTTGGGTACTATGGAATTACCTTGCCAAACAATCTGCTGTGTTTGGTCGTCCAGAAAAATTTAACCGTCATGTACCCAAATCTGCCTGGATGTCAGCAACCTTAACCTGCAAAGACTCGGCGCTTTTGCGCAAAATCAGCGAAAAATACTGTGTCAATCCGCCGCTATCAGGCAAAACAGTCACAGGCGGTATTGTTACCATCACCGATTCCAACTGGCTTATGAGTTTTACTATCAACCGCCAACCGCAATTTCCTGACCAACCCAAAGACGTGGTGGTAATATGGGTGTATGGGCTATTGATGGACAAAAAAGGCAATTACGTGCCAAAAACCATGCCAGAATGTACCGGGCATGAAATTGTGACGGAGCTGCTATACCACCTAGATTTGCTTGAGCAAAAAGATGATATTTTAGCCAACACCATCGCCAACACCGCCTATATGCCCTATATCACTTCGATGTTTATGCCACGTGCCAAAGGCGACCGCCCACAAATTGTACCCGAAGGCTGCACCAATTTAGGTCTCATCGGTCAATTTGTTGAGACCAACAATGATGTGGTGTTCACCGTTGAAACTTCGGTACGCTCGGCGCGGGTCGCGGTGTACACCCTCACAGATAGCAATAAGCAAGTGCCTGATATCGTGCCAACCCAATACGATATTCGCAACATACTCCGCTCTGCCAGTACACTCAACGATGACCAAGGCTTCATTGGGGAGGGCTTATTGCGCCGAGTGCTCGCCAATACCTATTATGAGCACATCTTGCCACCCGTCGCCAAAAAATCGCACAAAGACAGCTCGTTAATGCAGACGCTTGCCGAGCAATTTGAAGTAGTCAAAGCCTTTTGGCATAAAGAAGGTCATAAAGACGAGCGAAAAGATGAGCAAAAAGCGCAGGATAAAAAATAAGCTTTAATATACTTTTGTCCTCAAACCGAAAAATCCTCCTGCCGTTAGGGGGATTTTTTATTAGCAAAATTTCCTTTGTGCCTAAAAACCCTATTTCGTAAAATGGTGGTTTCAAGTATATTAAAGCTAAAGTCACACATCATAAGGAACAAGTGATGAAACTATATACCATGAATGCCCCGCCAAACCCGCGCAAGGTCGACTTATTGTTAAAAGTCAAAGAACTTGATATCAATGATATTCATAATTTACAAGTCATCAACGTGGATATTGGCAAAAATGAGCAAAACTCGCCGGAGTTTTTGGCAGTCAATCCACTGGGGCTGTTGCCTGTGTTAGTGCTTGATGATGGCACTGTGCTCAACGATTCACATGCCATTTGTGAGTACCTTGATAGTCGACTTGCAGGCAATGGCAAGCAAGTGATGGGCTCAGACCCTATACAGCGCGCCAAAATCACCGCCATGTCACGCAATGCGGAGTTTCACGTGCTGTATAACATGATGCTGGCTTTCCAGCATGGGCATCCATCTCGCGCGTCGGTGGGCAACCAAGTGCCTGGTACGGCAGAAGAGAGCATCAACCGTGTCAAAAAAGCCTTGCCGTACTTTGACAAGCTATTATCGAGTCATAAATACTTGCTCGGTGATCGACTTACCTTCGCTGATATCGTGTTGTATGTTGGCTTGGATTTTGGGCGAGTGATGAAGTTTAGTCCCAAAGATGCCAGTGTGGTGGGTGACCATGTAGCACGTTTTTATGCGCAAATGAATGAGCGTTTTGGTAAAAAATAACGGTTGTTGAGATAAAAAAGGGCAAACTAGATGCCCTTTTTTTATTGGTAGTGGTTATTCATTGCTTTTATCCACCGTTTCTATTTACTGCTTTTATGCCTAGTTTTTTCAATAGCGCTAGGGTTGTCATCCCGACTGATTGTTAGCCATTAATGCACTGATGCCATCATATAGGGTATCGTTGACCGGGGTGTCAATGCCATGCTTATCCCCCAATTCACGAATTGTCCCTGCAAACAAATCAAGCTCACAACGTCGCCCTGCTTTTAAATCCTGCCGCATTGATGGCATGCCTTTGGGATCCAGCGCATCCATAATCGCCAGCCATTTTTTGAAATCTTCTTCGGTCAAGGGTACGCCTTCAGCGTGTGCCACTGCCATCACTTCTCGCATGGCGGCTTTGAACATGTCGCGCGCTTTACCCGCTTGTTGCACGGTATCAAAGGTGCCTTGATACAATGCCACGGTTTGATTGACGCCCGTATTTAACATCAACTTGCCCCACAGCTGGCGCGGCATGTCATCGCTTACTGAGTGCGGGAAATTGACTTGATTAAAGAGGGCATCGACTTGTTGCACGCGCGCGCGTTCAACGCTATCAGTTGTCATCGCGCCAATGACCAATTGTCCATGATCGCGATAAATCAGTTGGCTACCATTTTTCCCATTTTTTTCATGCGGCTCATTTTTCATGGCATCCATTTGCTGCGCCACACAATACACAATGCGCTCGTCACCAAAGGCGTTTGCCAACACTTTTTCGCTGGCGATACCGTTGAGGGCAGAAACAATCAGCGTATTGTCGCCAAGTTGACTTTTGATGAGCGGTAACACGTCGTTTAACTGATAAAATTTGGTACACACCACCACCAAATCGGCAGGACTTAGGTTTGAAGGAGGGCTTTCATCTGGTGTGACATAGTTGAGTGTTAATGGCTCGCCATTCACCAATAAACCTTGCTGTTGGTAGCGGTTGACACGGTCACTATCGGCGACGATACGCAAGTTTTCAAAAGGCATGTTTGGGGCTAATAGACTTGCAAATAACGCCCCTAATGAGCCAAATCCAACAATGGCAATAATCGGTGAATCGTTCATCTTTTTTCCTGTTATTTTGCGACATTGATTAGAGTTGTGATAAAGTTTAGCAGATTTTTGCACCTATTTTAAAAAAGGAATCACGATGAAATTATTAAAAATGGCTGTGTTCATGGGTTGTTTATGGGCTGCTTATGAAAAATCAGCAACAAACTTTGCAAGAGCTAATGCCAGCATTTGAGCAAAAAATTGAAAAAATCACCCAATCAGCTCAAAAAACCACCCAAACCATTAACCATAAAGCAAGTAAGAAATAATGAATTTATCCAATGTTAACGATGCTTCATCTTCACTAAACGGCGCGTATTTTGTCACAGGTACCGACACCGAAATCGGTAAAACCACTACCACGGCGCAATTGGTCAAGAATGTAGCTCAGCAAGGCAAAAGTGTCTATGCCATCAAGCCAGTCACCGCAGGTCTAGAAACCGATGACAATGGGCAAACATATAGCGATGATACACGACGCATTAATCAATTTGCCAATGTCAAACCACCGCTATCTGTCATTGCGCCTATCCAGCTAGCGACACCTTGCTCACCGCATATCGCCGCCCAAATTGATGACGTGACACTTACCAACACCCAATTAGTCGATACCATCAACAACGCCATCGCAGCCTATCCTGCCGATGTGATTTTGGTTGAAGGGGCAGGCGGCTGGTTTACCCCTATTAACGAGCAAGAAACGCTTGCTGATGTGGCAGCCGCGCTCAAATACCCTGTGATTATGGTTGTCGGTATCAAGCTTGGTAGCCTTAATCATGCCATGCTAACCCTACAAGCAATTTGGCAAGCAGGGCTAAAAGTCGCTTTGGTTATTTTTAACCAATTACAGACCGACACGCCGTTTGTCGATGCGCAAATTGACTGGTTAAGTCAGCAAATTTTACGCCAGTCTACTGGTTATCAAAACCCGCCACCCTTGATGGTCAAACAAGGCGTTTTAACCCATTAAATTTTTATCCAATCACATTGCATTTTGGCATAAGTTATGGTATAAATAGCGGCTTTAAATTTACTAGCGATTTTTTGACGCTTGCTTAAAATGGTTTTGATTGACGCAAGTCAAGTGACTAGCCGTGAGTAGCTAATTTTAAGTGCGCCGCCAAAAGATTAATTATTGATTCAAACTGAGATACTCAACACTAGAATCGTTGAAACCCTAGCTTTTTTAGCTTCAATGATATGCGAGATGTGCGAGTATCAGTTGTGACAGGCATGAGCAGCCCTCATGCACACCGATTAGGAGTAAGCCATGTCTCGAGTATGCCAAGTGACTGGAAAACGCCCAGCGGTAGGTAACAATGTTTCTCACGCAAACAACAAAACCCGCCGTCGTTTTCTACCAAATCTACACACCCATCGTTTTTGGGTAGAGAGCGAAAACCGCTTTGTTAAGCTTCGCTTGACTACCAAAGGTATGCGTATCATTGATAAAGTTGGTATTGACCAAGTTTTAACTGATATGCGTGCTCGTGGCGAAAAAATCTAATTTTTGCCTTTTCATATTCTTAGGGAGCAATTGCGATGCGTGATAAAATCAAATTAGTTTCAACTGCAGGTACGGGTTATTTTTACACCACGACCAAAAACAAACGTACCATGCCAAACAAAATGGAAATCAAAAAATTTGATCCAGTGGTACGTCAACATGTTGTATTCAAAGAAGCTAAAATCAAATAATTGACTGACACAGTCCATTTGACGCGCTATTTGATAAAAAAGTGGGTAACTTAGGTTAACCCACTTTTTTTATGCACAAAAATTGTAAAATTGCTATCGCGATGGATTGTAAAACGAGTTGCAAGGGGTCTTGGCATCTGAAGCAGCCAAAACGGTTTATGTTACTTGTCCAGTTGGTGGCTACTTAAAATATGGGCATCGCTAGTAGTACTGGCGGCAGTCGATGGCGCTATCACAACCGCAGGTAAGGGTTTGAGACTGTTTTCAAACTCTGGCAATCTCGCTTTAATAGCCTCACCCATCACCAATTGCGGCTCAGACGGTTCAAAGCCCATCATTTTTTCCCGTTCAGCAATGCGTTTGCTGGCGGCTTCAAACGCAGGTTGAAAACGACGAAGCTTGGGTAAGCTTTCAGCAAAAAATGCTTGTCCAAAGTAAGTATATTCGGCTTCATTAGAACAGCCAAACGATGATTTGTTCGCCGCTGAGGCAGTAATCAAAAGTGTCTCTGGTGATTTTAAATCATTGATAAATGAGCCAGAATAACAGGCTGATACCACAATGACGCGCCATTTAATGCCAGATTTATCCAATGATTGGCGTAGCCATTTGGCATCGACATTATCGAGCGCTAGCGGTGGGTTGGACATTTCAATCACTTTGTCACCCCCATGCGAGGTCAAGGTCAAAAATAGCACGTCTTCATTGACATCCATTTTTTTGGCGATACTTTGCAAAGTGCGTTCAATACTGGTTTTACTGGCAATTGGTAGCGCAGACAGGGTATTGGCGTTGTTAATGAGTTCCACCGAGCGTCCTGCTGTGCCAAAATGATGGTCAAAGTAATCTTTGGTCAGCTCAATTTCTGACCGGAACACATCTTGCTCGCCATGACCTGCGACACCCATAAAGTACCAATCATATATAGTCGGGCGTTGCGGCTGCACGTTATTTAGCATATCAGCCAGAAGCTCAGGCTGCGCATAAAATGCCGCTTCAGTGACCACGGGTTCTACGGGGTCGGATTGAAAAATCGGCTCAGATTGCACGTTTTTTTGCCACACGCTGAGTACGGCAAACGCACCCAGCATAATCAGGACACGCTCAATCCATGACCAGCGTAATTGATTGCCAAAAATCCATAGCAGCGATAACGACTGCCAAACAAATGCCAATACGAACACAATACCAATCGTATCAAACGTCCATTCAGGTAGCCAGCCCAAGTCTGAGATAAACTGAATCAAGCTTTGCACCAGCATCATAAAGGTGTCAGCACACAGCCACAGAATCGCCGGCACAAAAATTAGCATGGCATTAAAATGACGTTTGGCAAGAATCAATCCTGCCACTAACATCACCATCGGCCACACCAAATAACTAATCAGCCCTTGTGGATTAAAATGGGTGGCATCTTCAGCCACCAACCACGAAAACAGCAAATTACTCGCCAGTGCCGTCAATCCAAATAACAAAAACTGCCATACGGTGGGCTTGACCCAATAAAACGCACGTTTTGAACCTATTAGCATGTGACCCGTGGCACGGATATTGGCGATGACGTTATGTGAAAAACGTTTGAGCGGGGTTAAATCAAGATCGGTAAGAGAAGTTGGCAAAATATCCACACTGTTGAAAGGCTGATTCTAAATGGGTAGGAGGGTAGCGATAAAATGATAATACAAAATAGCGATGGGGTGTTAACAACTTTATTAATCATTCATGTTTAGAATGTTAACTATCAATCCTAGTAAATTATACGGCTAAAAAATTAATTTATCTAAAATAGTGAATAAATGAATAAAATTTTCTATTAATTTGAAATTATGAAATTATTTATCATAAAAATAGATTATATGATATAATAAAATATATGGTATGATGGTATTATAGGCTATTTTACTTGGTTTAAGTGTGGTATGTTGCATAAATAAAAATGGTATTAAAAAGAGTTTTAGACGGATGATAGTATTTAACCAATTTAAAAAATTTTTGGCACACGATATGGCTGCAGGTATCGTGTTGGCGTTTGCCGCTGTGTTGGCGATGGTGGTAGCAAACTCTCCGATGAGTGACATATACGCGCACTTTTTGCATCTGCCTATTTCGATAAAAATCGGCTCTTTTAGTATCGATCATCATTTATTACATTGGATCAACGATGGCTTGATGGTGGTGTTTTTCTTTTTAGTGGGGCTTGAGCTCAAGCGGGAAATGCTAGTGGGCGAACTATCAGAGGTCAAAAAAGTCGTCTTGCCTGCGATTGCTGCGGTCGGTGGTATGATGGTACCGGCAATTTTTTATGCCGCATTCAATTATCAGCACGCAGATTTGATGAAAGGTTGGGCGATTCCGGCGGCGACAGATATCGCGTTTGCCTTAGGTGTGCTGACTTTACTGGGCAATCGCGTGCCCGCCGCACTCAAAGTATTTTTGGCATCGATTGCTATTTTTGATGATATTGGCGCGATTATCATTATTGCGTTATTTTACTCATCGGGTTTGTCGATGGCGGCACTGGCTTGGGTTGGGGTATGTTTGGTGATATTGTGGCTGATGAATCGCTTTAACGTCACGCGCACCACCGCTTATATAATGATTGGCGTTTTGCTATGGGCAGCGATGCTTAAGTCGGGCATACATGCGACGCTTGCCGGTGTGCTGCTTGCGCTGTTTATCCCAATGACAGACAACAAGCACCCTGAGCATTCACCCCTCGAATCGATTGAACATGACTTGCAAGACACAGTCAGTTTTATTATTTTACCGATTTTTGCGTTTGCCAATGCGGGCATTTATCTTGGTGGTACGGGGATATCCTCGCTATTGCATACGGTACCGCTCGGCATTGCCCTAGGGCTACTGCTAGGCAAGCCGATTGGGGTGATGTTATTTAGTTGGCTTGGCGTCAAGCTTGGCTTAGCCCGCTTGCCTACCAATGTTGATTGGCGACAAGTATTTGGCGTGGCGATTTTATGTGGTATTGGCTTTACCATGAGTTTGTTTATTGGTGGGCTTGCCTTTGCGGGGCTTGAAGTCAAACCGTTTGACGAACGACTCGGCATTATTTTAGGATCATTATTGGCAGGTATGCTAGGGTATTTTTATCTTAAAAAAGTCTTACCAACCCAAGCGCTGACACAGCAGGTGAGTAACCCTGAAGATCATACCTATATTCGCTAAGCTATTTACCCAAGGGTAGTGTAACGATAAATAAAATCTACAAATGATAGCAACGAATATTGCTATCATTTTTTTATACCAATAATTTTGTGATCAATAATAAGGAAAACACCATGCTAACTAACAAGGTAAAGGGTAAACAAACCGCATGGTTGGGCGGTGGTGTGGCGATAATTGGTCTATTGGCGAGTTGCGCCAGCGTGGCGTATCAATCGCTGCAAAATGGTAAGTTAAGCGATATCAAAGAAAGCATTGAGAGTGTACCCAAAAAAACGGTGACCCTAAAAGGCACATTTACTCAAAGCTTAGAGCAATCTGAATTTAATGACGGTACCACCAAATACCATGTATTTGACCCGAACAACCTGTTAGCCGAGTATGCCAAAGCGCAAGGTCAAACGGGCGTATCGATTAGTTTACCTGTCTGTATTGAAGGGCGAGTGACTGAAAAAGGACGTTACGGACATTTAGGAAAATATCCGTATGAGCTATGGGTGGATAAAATTTGCCAGTCCTAAACCAATCCTAGATAAGCAGCTTGTCTAACCATCCTTCATTGACGATCGGGATCAATTTCAACCAAATCAATGGGCTGGGTATGCAGCGAACCGTCTTGAATCGCAGTTTGGAGCGGATACTTGATGCGATCTTCGGCGATGATTTGTCGCGACACATGTTGAATCAACTGACGTAACCAACGATGCGCAGGGTGATGCTGTAATAGCGGCGACCATGCCATCGTCAATTCAAACTCTGGAATAAAAAATGGCGGCTCTTTAATCACGATGTCATCATTATTTGCCTGCATGCGCGCCACCCGAGTCGGCAGCGTAGCAATTAGGTCTTTGTTAGCGGTGAGCATGGCAGGCATCTGATAATGACGGGTAAAGACACTGATTTGACGTTTTTGACCGAGGCGTTGTAACGCCGCATCAATCGAGCCAAGTCCACCAGATTTTTCGGGATTGACACCAAAACCCACACCCATGCCTGTTTTAGAAACCCAAACGTGCTGAGCTTTAAGATAATTTTTTAGGTTAAAGCGATTGACATACGGACTATCAGCCGACAACAAACAACTAAATGTATCACGCCAAATCAGCACTTGGTGAAAGCTTTGCGGTACCTCGTTAAAACGATTAATCGCCAAATCAACACGCCCTTGTTCCATATCTCGATAGGAGACATCTGAAGGCGTCAAGAAGTCCAAAATCACGTTTGGGGCTTCACTGCGCAGCGCTTTGACTAACCTAGGCACCAGCGTCGCTTCGGCATAATCTGACGTCATAATCCGAAACACACGACTTGAGGTATAAGGACGAAACTCAGTACGCGGCTCTAATAACTGGGTTAAATCTGCTAACAATTCGCGTACGCGCGGCTGTAATTCAAGCGCCCGCTCCGTTGGCGTCATGCCTTCAGATGAGCGAATCAACAAGGGATCATTAAACAACTTACGCAAACGACGTAAAATATTACTCATGGCGGGCTGGGTAATGCCAAGTTGCTCAGAGGCTCTGGTGACGTTTTTTTCCCGAAGTAACACATCAAGATGCACCAAAAGGTTCAAATCCACACGTTGTAAATCCATAAATTACTGTTTGTCTAGTTAAAAGTTAAGAAAAAAAGGCTAAAACCGCTAGTTTTAACAGGGCTAAAACCTAGCAATAAAATTTAAGTCATTGATTGTATTATACTATATTTTAAATAAATACTAAAGATACGAATCATTAAATAGCTAAATTATGAATTAAAGGGTATAGTGCATTCATTCCATTATTTAAGCCAACTTAAAGCTTTATTAGTGCCAAAATAGAATTCTTAATTTTAACAGACTATTTAATATCACTGTAAGAAATATCACGTATTTTGTTAAAAAAATTGTTAGCCTATTTTGGATATTTAGTTTGTGTCTTAAACATTATTTATATTTTCGGTGTTTAACGCTCGCTAAATATTGGCTTATTTAAAACTTTTACTTTTATTACAACACAACACTCATCCTAAGTTTTTTTATCCCACCGTCCTCAACAGGAGACTGCTATGTCAACTTACGTTTCAGCGATTGACCATATCCGCGAACTAAAAGCCAAATATGGTAACTGGAAAAACATCAGCGAAAATGATGCTGCGCGTTTGGTTATCCAAAACCGTTTCAAAACAGGTTTAGAAATCGCTCAATACACTGCCGACATCATGCGTCGTGATATGGCAGCTTATGATGCTGACAAATCAAAATACACCCAGTCTCTTGGTGCATGGCATGGCTTTATCGGTCAACAAACCATGTATGCAGTTAAAAAATACTTCGGTACTACTGAACGTAAATATATCTATCTTTCAGGTTGGATGGTTGCTGCGCTTCGCTCAGAATTTGGTCCACTACCTGACCAATCTATGCACGAAAAAACCGCTGTGCCAAAATTAATCGAAGAAATCTACACTTTCTTACGTCAAGCGGACGAAAAAGTATTAAACGATTACTTCCGTGAATTAAATGCGGCGCAAGAAGCAGGTCAAGACACTAAAGCCATCTTAGACAAAATCAACAACTTTGAATCACACATCGTGCCAATCATCGCTGACATCGACGCAGGTTTTGGTAACGAAGAAGCAACTTACTTGCTCACCAAACAAATGATCCAAGCCGGTGCTTGTGCTATCCAAGTTGAAAACCAAGTATCAGACGCCAAACAATGTGGTCACCAAGATGGTAAAGTCACCGTACCACACGAAGACTTCATCGCAAAACTTAACGCGATTCGTTATGCGTTCTTAGAGCTTGGCATTGACAATGGTGTAATCGTTGCCCGTACTGACTCTGAAGGTGCGTCATTAACGCAAAAACTTCCTGTGTCACGTGAGCCAGGCGACCTTGCTTCACAATACTTAGACTTCTTAGAAGTTGAAGAAGTGACGTTAGAAAATGCAAGCGAGTACGATGTTCTGTTAAAACGTGATGGTAAATTGGTTCGCCCAACTCGTATGCCAAACGGCTTGTACTCATTCCGCGAAGGCACCAACATTGACCGCGTAGTACTTGACTGTGTGACTGCCCTTGAAAACGGTGCTGATCTACTATGGATTGAAACGCCAACACCAGACGTCGCGCACATCAAATCAATGACTGACCGTATCGTTGCGCAAGTGCCAGATGCTAAGCTTGTTTACAACAACAGCCCATCATTCAACTGGACACTCAACTTCCGTAAACAAGTCATCGCAAAATGGGAAAAAGAAGGCAAAGACATCTCAGCTTACGACAAAGCGAACTTAATGTCTGCTGACTACGACAACACTGAGTTGAATGCCGCTGCTGATGAACTAGCGCGCACCTTCCAAGCTGATGCGTCACGTGAAGCCTGTGTATTCCATCACTTGATCACCTTACCTACTTTCCACACGGCGGCATTAAGTACACACCAGTTGGCAAAAGGTTACTTCGGTGACAAAGGTATGCTAGCTTACGTTGAAGAAGTACAACGTAAAGAACTCCGTGAAGGCGTTGCGGCAGTTAAGCACCAAGCCATGGCTGGTTCTGACATCGGTGATGACCACAAAGAAATCTTCTCGGGTGAAATGGCACTTAAAGCGGGCGGCGCCAAAAACACTGCCAACCAATTTGGTCACTAATGCTTCATTGATTGATTGATTAACAAAAACACCTCACGGCATGTGGGGTGTTTTTTTATGAGCGGATAAAATTAAATAGTTTGCATAATTTCTTGGTAGCGAAGTTGGAATTTTTTGATAAAATCAATGGTGGTCTGAATACCCATAAACAAAATAATATACGGGTTTAAACTATTTTCGTTCGACAGCTCAACCGCTTTATCACTTGGATATTCACTGATAAGTAACATGTCTTGCTGGCGCTGGGCTTGGATATCCGCAAGTTGTTGTTCAAAGTTTGGCTCTGCTAGTATATAACTACTGGAGTCATAGGATTTGATATCACTTAAATATTGAATACAAATCGACTCCAAATCTGCCCAGCGATAAGTTTCGGTTTCACGCACCAAATTTTCAATACTATTGACCAATTCATCCAAGGCTTGATAATAGTACCAAATCAACGGCTTGCGCGGGTCATCGGTCAAGCGTGCCGAGGCATTAAATAAGTGCTGTAAATTAGTAAATGCTAGCGTTTCGGGAATAGGCTCATGAATACCAATAAGCTGCTGGGGGACTTTGGCGTCAGGCGCCGCAGGCAAATCAGGCGAGCGGTTTAAATTAGTGCGACCTTCACGGTCAGATTGCGCCACTGGGGTTTGCTCTGATTCTATGCCGAGCAGTTGATTAACCCGATTTAGATAAGTATTCATGTTAAGCGTAATTAAACTATCATGACTGTGCAGGCGCGCGAAGGCATAAGAGATTTCTTTTCTCGCTTCATAGGCGTCCATCAGATTGCTCATGTTTTCTTCACGCTGATAAGTAATCGCATTTAAAAACAAACCTGCGGACACCACCCCAATGGTCGCTTCAATCATCACAAACGCCCGTGTAAAGGTATTAGTTGGGGTAATATCGCCAAACCCAGTGGTGGTCACCGTGATGGTACTAAAATACATGGCTTCCAAAAAGCCCACGTTTTCATGGTTAAACTGCATATTTGGCAAGGTACTGTACAAAAAGCCAAATAGCGGAATCAGCGTCAAATAGATAGTGCCATACACAGCAGGCGGCAACGAGAAAATATCATCGCGCACGATAGGTTTAGCAAGCTTATTGAGGGTAAAGGTCTGTGGGGTGTTACGGGTTGATATGATTGGTTTAGTGGGCTTTTGCGCAAGTGGTTTCATAAGCTGCCTAAATTTTTTTGCTTTAGACTAGCATACCCATTCAAAAAGAAACATAGTATTGTAGTAACCCCTGATGGACGACAGGATAAAAGGCTCAAACCAAGAATGCCCCTATTGAGATAAAAAGTTGGGATAAAAATGAAAAAAGCCAACTTACTTGTTATCGGATAAAACAAAACTAGGCAGGTAAGGGATGAATGCCCATTTATGAGGTTGAATGATGCCAAGTATATCGATAACGCCGCTATTCATCTTTAAAATAGGGTTGCAATCAATACAACCCTAGTAAACCTAACAATAAATTAACTGGCACTATCAATTAGCTAGATTAACTTCCCATGCTGGATGGGAAATCTAAAAATATGGGAAGTGTAAAAATACTCAGTGTAACATTAGTGTTGACCCAGCAAATCCTTTTTCATCTCAAGTGATATGGGATTATCGCCTAGCCAAGCACGAAGAATAGCTTGGTCAAAGCCTTCTTCTTTGATATAAGGAAGATCGCCAACCTCATCATAATTTAAGCGAACGCCATGCTCTGGCGAAAACTCAATCGTAAACATTGCCCCTTCTTTGATGGTATTGGTTTTGAACAACTCACCAAACACGTCATCAATTACTGAGGCAATTTTTTGATATTCTTCTGCGCTACTATTCGCTCTGATGCCGTCTTTGAAGGCATTTTCCAGTAATGAGCCTTTAATATTGCGGCGAGACACCATGCGCAATTGCTTGGCATAACGTGAGGTAATGGCTGTTTCGGCATCTTCAGTCATTTCACCCAAGTATAGGGCAATATCATAGATACCAATCATAAATTTACTGCGAGCGCTAATACCATTTCGCACGCAGATTTGACCATCTAGTTTTAGGGTAGGGGGAAATAAGGTTTCAAGATCGTTGGTTTTTCCTTTAAATAAAATCATCCTAGCATCCTTATCGTTCTATAACAGTTTTTTCCTTGGATAATGTCGTAATATCCTTATCTGGCTTCATTGTGTGAATACTGGGGCGAAATGTAAAGTATTATCAATGAACAGCAAGTCATAGAGCGATGATTGGTTAAAAAAAGGGTTAGACGACAACGTACCAACCCTTATTGCTAAATTTATGCCTCTAACAAACCTACGCTGGTAACAAACTTAGGCTTGCAACATCGGCTTTAAGAATCGCCCTGTGTGTGAGCGTTCATTTTCTGCTACCTCCTCTGGCGTGCCCTCAGCGATAATCTCACCACCGCCCGAACCGCCTTCAGGACCCAAATCGACAATCCAATCAGCTGTCTTAATCACATCGAGATTATGCTCAATCACCACCACGGTATTGCCTCGGTCACGCAGCGTATGCAAGATGTCTAAGAGCTTGGCGATATCATGGAAATGCAAACCTGTCGTCGGCTCATCGAGCACATACAAGGTCTGACCGGTATCACGTTTGGACAGCTCTTTGGCAAGTTTCACCCGTTGCGCCTCACCACCCGACAAGGTTGGTGCAGACTGACCCAAACGAATATAACCCAAGCCGACTTCTTGTAGGGCTTGCAAACGGCGGTAAATTGCCGGAATCGCCTCAAAAAATTCTGCGGCATCTTCCACCGTCATATTGAGCACATCATTGATATTTTTACCTTTATAGGTGATTTCAAGGGTTTCACGGTTGTAGCGTTTGCCTTGACACGCATCGCAAGGCACATACATATCAGGCAAAAAGTGCATCTCAACCTTAATCAAACCATCGCCTTGGCAGGTTTCACAGCGCCCGCCTTTCACGTTGAAACTAAAGCGTCCTGCTTGATAGCCACGAGCTTTGGACTCAGGCACTTGGGCGAATAGGTCACGAATCGGACTAAATACGCCCGTATAGGTCGCAGGATTGGAGCGTGGGGTACGCCCAATCGGGCTTTGGTCGATATCGACGACTTTATCCAGATGTTCTAGCCCAGTGATACTGTCAAACTCTTCGGCAACATGCGTGGTGGCATTATTGAGCTGCGTGGTCGCTAGTGGCAATAAGGTGCGATTGATTAAGGTCGATTTACCCGAACCCGACACGCCTGTGATGGCGGTAAACACCCCAATCGGCAAGTTTAAGGTTACGTTTTTAAGGTTGTTACCTTTTGCCCCTGTTAAAGTCAGCATCAAGGGTTTGGCTTCGACTTTACCCTTTTTGGCTTTTTCTTTCTTCTCGCTTTCCGCTTTTTTCGCTTGGTTTTTGGTTAACGGAATGGCGGAATCTTGCATTTTTTCATATTTATCGTCATTAGCGACTTTGGCTCGGTGACGCACGGTTGGCACTGCGATTTTCTTTTTACCCGATAAATATTGCCCCGTCAATGATTCGGGATTTTTGGCAATGTCTTTTGCCGTCCCTTCTGCAATGATACTGCCACCATGTACCCCAGCCCCCACACCCACATCGATGATATGGTCGGCTAGGCGAATGGCATCTTCGTCATGCTCGACGACAATCACGGTATTGCCCAAATCACGCAAGCGAGTCAACGTTTGCAGCAGTCGGTCATTGTCACGTTGGTGCAAGCCGATTGATGGCTCGTCGAGTACATACATAACGCCCATCAAGCCTGCCCCGATTTGGCTAGCAAGGCGTATCCGCTGAGCTTCACCGCCCGATAGGGTTTCGGCAGAGCGGGCAAGGGTAAGATAATCCAAGCCCACACTCACCAAAAATTCCAACCGCTCACGGATTTCTTTGATAATTTTGGCGGCGATTTCGCCTTTTGCGCCCTCGAGTTTTAATTGCTCGTAATATGCCATCGCTTCGCCAATCGATAGCTTGACCATTTCGGCAACGGTACGGTCGCTGACTTCGACATGGCGAGCGATTTCGTTTAAGCGTGAGCCGTGACAGGCATCGCAGGTGGCATCAGCAAGGTATTTGGCAAGCTCATCTCGCACGATGTTGCTTTGCGTGGTGCGGTAACGACGCTCCATATACGGCAACACCCCTTCAAATGGCACGGTTTTGGTGGATTTGCGCCCCCGTTCATCAACAAAGTTAAAAGTCATTTTGTCTTTACCAGAGCCCTGTAAAATGACATCTTTATGCTTTTTATCCAGTTGTTGCCACGGCGCTTCCATATCAATACCGTAATGCTCGGCAACCGTGGTCAGCAAGCCAAAATAGTAGGCGTGGCGTTTATCCCAGCCTTGAATCGCCCCTTGGTTGAGCGATTTTTCAGGATGCCCGATGATTTTTTCGGCAGCAAAATATTGGCGTTTGCCCAAGCCATCACACACGGGGCACGCGCCATAGGGGTTGTTAAAACTAAACAATTTTGGTTCAAGCTCAGCAACCGAGCGATCGCAGACAGGGCAGCTATGTTTGGCGGACAAAATTTTATCCTCAAACTCAGCGTCCATGTCATGCAAGATGGCAATGTCGCTACCCAGTCGTAAGGCGGTCTCCAAACTTTCGGCAACCCGATTACCCAAGTCATCCCGCACTTTGAAACGGTCAACCACCACATCAATGGTGTGTTTAAAAGTTTTGGCAAGCGGTGGCACATCGTCAATGTCATAAATCTCGCCATCGACCCGCAGCCGCACAAAGCCTTGTCCTTTTAGCTGTTCCATCAACTGGATATGCTCGCCTTTGCGGTCATCGACGACGCGCGCGAGAATCATCAACTTGGTGTCTTCAGGCAATGCCATGACGGTATCGACCATTTCGGTGACGGTTTGCGCGACCATCGGCAGGTGGTGTTCAGGGCACATGGGCGTACCAACACGGGCATACAGCAGACGCAAATAGTCATAAATCTCGGTAATGGTACCCACCGTGGAGCGGGGGTTATGGTTGGTGGATTTTTGCTCGATGGCGATGGCAGGTGACAGCCCTTCGATACTATCGACTTCGGGCTTTTCCATTTGTGATAAAAACTGGCGAGCGTAGGCAGACAGGCTCTCGACGTAGCGGCGTTGTCCTTCGGCGTATAGGGTGTCAAAGGCTAGGCTAGATTTGCCCGAGCCTGATAAACCTGTGATGACGACGAGTTTGTCACGGGGAATATCGATGTCGATGTTTTTGAGGTTGTGGGTGCGTGCGCCACGGATTTTGATTGCGTCGTGCTGTGCCATATTGAGCTTCTTATTGTGTGTTTTTGAGTGGGAAATTTGGGTAAAAAGATGGGGTTTTAATGGGGTAGAAATGGGGTGGTTTCAAGTTTTTTACTTGGCTTGTTAAAAAGAAAAGTTTGTGTTCAAATAAAAGAAATTTTAGTTAAAAGTGATAAGTAATGGGTGTTTGGGCTTTTTACAAAGGTTTGCCACAGAGAGATTTAGATGCTATTCGTGCAGATGTTCAACAACCGATTGAAGAAATAGCGTTATCTGACGAGCCAACAGTTCAATGTGAAATTGGCAAGGCGTGGTATCGGTTACATGAAATCTTAACACAAGGGCTGACAGAGCCAACCGAGAATAATATTTATAGTAACGCTGTTGCAGGGCAATACTTTATGTGGGGTGATAATAGTGAATGGGGTGATGATGTCTGGTGGTGGGATTGTCACAGTGGTGCTTTTAATGATAATAAAAGAGTTCAGCAAATTTCACAGGTTTTAAACACTGTAGACTTTAAAAGTCTATATCAACTTCATATAGAAAAGTATGTCCATAATGATCCCTATATATTTGAAGCATATGATTGGCTAGCTGAGTGTTTTGAAGAATTAAGAGAGTTTTATGCCAAATGTGCTGAGTTAAACTATGCAGTTTGGGCAAGTTTTGGATAATTCAAAGAAAGCATAAAATTACCGTTAAATTGAGCAACTTTTTTAATTTTTATAAATTTCTCAAACCTTGCTATACTTTACCAAAGGAAAAAATAAGAATTTGAGAAAACAACATGGCAACGTTAACCCAAGAACAAACCGACTTCTTAAAAAGCCACCATATTCCAATGGACAAAACCTTTGACGCCAGCGGACTATCGAGCAAAGAATACAAAGCCAAAATGAAAGAAAATGGCGCGCTCGTTGCCTACGGTGTACCACCCTGCCCAAAAGGTCACACCCTCAAAAACAAACAAGCCAACTGCCTACAATGCAACCCCCAAGCCATCGCATCGCTCAAACGCCAAGCCACCCCAGGGGAGGTCTATATCGCCGTATCACCCAGTCAGCTGCTTGCCAAAATCAGCCTCGTTGAAAACGCGAGCGATATCATCCAGCAATTAAATAGCGAAAATCATGCCGAAATCAACGATTGGGCATTAGCGATGATAGGTCGCACCGACTCCATCGGACAAATGGAAAACCACTTGCAGCAGCGCCTTGCTGATTACCAAGTACCCAGAAAACTCTCTGCCGATGGCAAAACCACCAAAGCCTCGGGCGTGTACGACGTCGATGTACATGACGCGCTTGAAGTAATTAATGAAATGCCTTTTACCCTAAGCGAAATTGATAACGCCGTGATGGATGATTTTCACGCGCGCTATAGCGATAAACAGCTTCGCGAGCAGCAGCAAACTGAGCAGTTAGCCATCGAAGAGGCGGCGCGTAAACAAGCAGAACTTGCCGAACAAGCGCGACAAAAACAGGCTAAGCTTGAAGAACAGCGCCAACTACAACAACAAGCCAAACAGCAAAAATTGGCACAAAAGCAACAACGCCAACAGCAATTTGAAGCCAAAAAAGCGCAAAAACAGCAAAAAATCGCTACCCAAGTGAAGCATAGCCCGTTAGAGGGCGCGCTAGTGGCTACCCCAAAATCATCATCTATCAGACAGTCACCGCAAGGATTTTTTGACAACCAAAAAAATGTGACGTGGCTGATGATTGCTATCGCGGTGATTTTAGCCATCATGGTAACCGCTTACGCAATGCTAAAATAATGGGGCTGAAACACTAAAGCCGAAAAAATAAGGCTAAAATAATTTTTATTGCCAATAAATTCTCTGTGATAAAAATTAGGCATATAATAAGCCGTTTTTGGCAAAATTTTGTGAGCCACCATGTCAGTAAAATCAACGTCGAGAAATATAAGTCATAACCCCTCCATGAATGCATCCGAAAAGAAAGCAATTGCAGGATTGGGCGGTATCTTTGCCTTGCGCATGCTCGGACTATTCATGATTGTGCCTGTGTTTGCAGTGTATGGGACGCAATATGCACACGCCACGCCGTTTTTGATTGGATTGGCGATTGGTATCTATGGCTTAGGGCAGGCGATTTTTCAGATTCCCATGAGTTTTTTGGCGGACAAATATCCGCGTAAACCGATTATCATTGCAGGGTTATTGGTGTTTGCGCTCGGGGGAGCGATTTGCGCCTTATCAACAGATATTTATATGGTGATATTGGGGCGTTTGATTGCAGGCAGTGGCGCGGTTTCAGCGGTGGTGATGGCACTACTCGCGGATGTGACCCGTGAAGAGCATCGTACCAAAGCGATGGCAACCATGGGGCTGACCATTGCCATGTCGGTGATGGTCGCATTTGGGCTCGGTCCGATTTTGACGCATGTGCTCGATATCTCAGGCTTGTTTTGGGTGACAGTGGCGTCCGCTATTTTCGCCATTGGCTTACTGTGGATCGTGCCCACCCCAAATCGGGTACTAAAGCACAATCTCAATAATCACTCAGTTAAAGCACAGTTTGCTGAAGTATTAAGAATTGGCGATATCAACCGGTTGCATTTGGCGATTTTTTCGCTGCATCTGTCAATGACAGCGATGTTTACCTTATTGCCGCACCAGTTTCATGATGTGCTCGGCTTGACGGTGGCGCAGCAAGGTTTTGTGTATTTGCCGCTACTGTTATTGGGTTTTATTATTGCGGTTCCATTGATTATCATCGCAGAAAAAAAACGGCAAATGCGCGCTGTGTTTTTGGCGTCTTTAGCGACCTTGGTGGCGGGATTGGTATTTTTGGCGGTGGCTAGTCAGACCATCGTGGGTTTAATTATTGGGCTTGCGGTTTATTACATCGGCTTTAATAGCCTTGAGGCGACCATTCCGTCTTGGATTTCCAAACGCGCGCCCGTTGCCAACAAAGCGACGGCAATGGGTATTAATTCATCTGCACAGTTTTTGGGTGCTTTTGTGGGCGGTGCCATGGGCGGTATTTTGCTGACCAAACCGATGTGGTTGTCGTGGACGGTGCTCGCCATCGTGACCGTCATTGCGTTATTTTTTATCCTGCCGATTGCATCCCCACCGTATTTGACCAGCCTAACGATTACCCTGCCAACAGGTATTGACACGACTGCATGGTCACAGCAAATTTTGGCGATTGACGGCGTAGATGAAATAGTGATGATGCCAAAAGAAAACATTGCTTATCTCAAACTGGATAAAGAAAAATTGACCGATGACACGCGACAGCATTTGTCACATCTTACCGGTCAGACGCTAGCAATTTGATGCAAAGTTTAGTAAAGTAATGGCATTGTACTTGCGCTAAATCCGCAAAGATTTGGCTAAAAACACTATAGCGTTATTGAGAAATTCATCAAGAAAGTTATCAAAAAAATCATCAAAAAAGTTATCAAGGAAATTCTATGCGCGGCGTAAATAAAGTAATCATTGTAGGCAACCTTGGTTCAGATCCTGAAGTCAAACAATTTGCCAATGGCGGTAGCGTGACGCGTATCGCCGTGGCGACAAGTGAGCAGTGGAACGACAAACAAACAGGTGAGCGCCGTGAGCAAACCGAATGGCACCGTATTTCATTGTTTAATAAACTTGGTGAAATTGCAGCGCAATATCTACGTAAAGGTAGCCAAGTCTATATCGAAGGTAGCCTTCGCACCAGTAAATACACCGACCAAAATGGCGTAGAGCGTTATGCCACAGAGATTCGTGCCGACCAAATGCAAATGCTCGGTACAGCAGGCGGCGTTCAAGGCGGTATTCCTAATAACAACACTGCAGGCACAACCTACCAAAACCAGCCCCAAGGTGGTTATAATCAAGTTGGCTACAACCAAGGTGGCAACCAAGCACCTAATCATTTTGGTGGCTATCCAAACCAAAATAATGCCCAGGCTGCGCCACAAGCGGGTCAAAATGCAGGATTTGGCAATAATCCATTTATGAATGGCAATCAAGCGCCACAAGGGGCAAATACAGGAAATAATCCGCCTGCTCAAAATCCCCAACAAAATCCAGCCATGGCAATGCCAAAACCAGGCGCAGTTGATGATGATATCCCGTTCATCTATATATCAAATGAACTAGTTGGAATTATATAACTTAAATATTTTAATTTTTACTAGGTTTAAAAAAATCCTTGCACAGTCACACTGTCGCAAGGATTTTTTATGCCTTTTTTTCTGATCGTAGCCTGCTAGTAAGTTGCAGCGTCTAAGATGCAGATTTAAGTTACAGGGTTTAAGGTGCAGGGTTCGGGTATAAGGTCTGCACCGCTTCGATATCAGCCAATACCTCTTGGGATAATACCAAGTCTACGGACGCGATATTGCTGGCTAGCTGCTCAATAGTGGTTGCCCCAATGATGTTGGCAGTCACAAACGAGCGGCTATTGACAAACGCCAGTGCCATTTGTGCCATATCTAGATTATGTTTTTTGGCGACCTCGGCATAGGCTTTGGTGGCTTGTTGCGCTTGCTCATTCAAATAACGAGTAAAATGGCTATAAAGGCTTAAGCGGCTGTTGGCAGGCTTGTTACCTCCCAAATATTTGCCTGATAACACGCCAAATGCTAGCGGTGAATAGGCAAGTAGCCCAATTTGCTCGCGGTGACTGATTTCTGCCAGTCCCACTTCATACAAGCGATTGAGTAAACTATATGGATTTTGTATGGTGATAGGTCTAGCAAGCCCATGTTTATCGGCTTCTGCTAAGTAGCGCATGACGCCCCAAGGGGTATCATTGGATAACCCATAAGCACGGATTCGACCTTTGGTGATTTCATCATTGAGTGCTTCGATGGTTTCCAAAAATGGCGTCAATTCTTTGGTGTCTTGCTGCGCCATACTTTCTGTATAGCCGCGTTGACCAAAAAAGTTGGTCTGACGCTCTGGCCAGTGTAGCTGATAAATATCGATATGGTCGGTTTGCAAACGCTGTAGATTGCTGTCTAATGCCTCACGAATGGTTTTTTTATCAAACTTGGTATTGCCATCGCGCAAAAAGTCATTGCGAGAGATTTTACTCGCCAATACCACATCATTTCGCTTGCCTGTCTTGGCAAACCAGCCACCGATAAAGCGCTCCGTATCACCCTGTTTGTCTTTATCAGGGGGTGACGGATACATCTCTGCGGTATCCCAAAAGTTCACACCTTGGGCAAGGGCATAATCCATTTGTTCATGGGCATCTTGCTCGCTGTTTTGCTGTCCCCAGGTCATCGTGCCTAAGCAAATTTTGGAGACGCTATCGCCCAGTTGTGGCAATGTATCAAATTGCATGCTATTTTCCTTGTGTTTTGCATTATAGTTTTAACCAGCTTGGTGAAGTGATTGTAGCAAACTCATGGTGATAAAGTCGGTTGCAAATTGTAGTGAGTGCGGCAGGCAGCCGCAATAAACAATTCACCCAAAATAAGGCGGACAAAATTTTGATTTTTTATGGATTGACATTACAACGCAATAAAAATCAGTTATGATAAAGCGTTTCATTTTAGTTAGAAAAATATTCGAGTGTTGGCGCAGAGTGGGTTCAAAATTTTTTGCGCTAATGGCAATTTTTATCCTGCATGAATTATTTGATTGTTGATTAATCTGCTTGTGGATTGTGTCACTTTATTGATGTCAAAAATATTGGTGTCAAAAATCATTGTAAAAGGTATTCAAGTTTGGCAAGTGTCAATTCATTACGTCCGACAAAACTATGGTGGCTGGTAGGTCTAGTTTTGCTTTGCTTAAGCTTGGTGATTCAGCTACCTGCCGCGTGGTTACTGCAAAAATTTGCCCCAAACAACCCTTACTTGCAGCAAATATCCGGCAACCTTTGGCAAGGTCAAGCCAATTGGCAAATCAATGCGCGCCCCAATACGCCGCTGGCGGGTAGTGTCGATTGGCGCTGGCAGCCGTGGCATTTATTGATGGGCAAAGTGGGTCTAGCGGTTGATATCCGCTCTGGCAAAACCGACTTGCAAGGTGTGGTCAAATTCAATAAAACTAGCTGGCAAGCCAATGATTTCAACGGCAAAATCAGCCATGACACATTGGCGCAGTTGGTCAGTTGGCAATTACCCGACACACCGATTACCATCAAAGAAGTGTCGATTGAAAAAAATAAGCAAGGTTATCAAACCGCCAAAGGCAGTATGAATTGGGCAGGTGGCGATTTGGGGTATCCCACAGGCGGCAAAACCTACCTGATTAAACTCCCCACCATGCAAGCCACTCTCAGTGCAGATAAAGCAAGTGTGCAGCCAATAGCCAACGCCAATGGTATTAATAATAGCAACAAGACAGCGCAAGGTAAAAGCTTGCATTTAGCCCTTACTACACCGCGAGCCGAGCGATTGGGGGATTTTTATCTTGACCAAGATAATATGATAGATGTGTCATTGACCCAGCGGCTGCTCAAAAATATGCCAGCGTACCAAGGCAAAGGGGCTGATGACAGTGTGGTGGTGTCCATTCGCCAACCTTTGACCAGTATGGGTAATTAGAGACGTAGCGATGATAGCAGATATGATAAAAGCCACCCAGCGTCCCTCGTTAAGCCGTAGAACGGCGACTGGTAAATTTGTGCCGATGGCGGTGGTAGAAAAACTGTATCCTTGGTTGCTATTGGCAGCTATTTTTTGGTTGGTGTGGCAATTAAGCCAAGCAATTTGGCTGGTGGTTGCACCGCCCAAAGCACCCGCACTCACCCCAATCCCCTTACAGCCGAACTTGGTCGCGCAATCTGCCAATAGCAATGCGTTGGATTTTTTTGCGCAGCCAATTGCCCCGCAAGCGCCGGCAGCGACACCCCCAGATATTAAAGTGGTGGGCGTGACCATTGCCACCCCAAAGAGTCAATCGTATGCAATTTTGACCGCCAATGGTAAAACCTTAAGCTATCGTATCAACGACATGATTGACGGCAGTGGTTATAAACTGGTCAAAGTCGCAGCCGATTTTGTAATAGTGGCAGATGCCAGTGGTCAAACCAGTAAAGTGCCATTTGGGCAACCATTTTTTCTTGACCAAAGCGAGGCTATCAGAGCAAAAGCGCAAGCTAATGGTGCGGGAGGCGTGGGTAATGGCTCAAATATGGGACAAACCCCGACACCGAGCTTAGGCGGCGCTGCGCCACAAGCGATTGGCGGCGCGCCAGTGGCTACAGGCGATCCCCATGATCGAGAGGATTCTGCGCCCACTATGGCGACGTCAAATGGTGCCAATACCTCGCCAAGCGGTGCATCGTCAGCCATTGGCGGGGCGATTCAAGGGCTGCAGCAAAATGCCTCAGGGTATCTAAGCCAAATGGGTGTGGCAGCGACAGGGCAAGGCTATTTGGTGACCGATGCGATGTCCGCAGGACTAAAAAACCGATTGGGGCTACAAACAGGGGATAAAGTCCTCTCCGTCAATGGACAAAACGTGGGTCAAAACCCAACGCAAGATGCCCAGCTACTACGTCAAGTGCAACAAGCAGGACAAGCGCAAATCCAAGTTCAGCGCGGTGACCAAGTCGTGACAGTACGCCAGTCATTTTGATAAAAGATAGTAAAAAGTTACAGACGTCATCGCTACGTGAGACACAAGTCGGTGATATGCGTTAAAAATTGATAAGGTAAATTATGAAATACCCAACCATGCTAAAGCCACTATTTTTGAGCACGACACTGGCTATGAGTATCAGTTTGCTTAGCAGTGGTCTGTCAGCTGCCCATGCAGCCACTGGCTATAAAGTGCATTTGCAAGACGCCGATATCAAGGCGTTTATCGACCAAATTGCCACCATCACGCAAAAGAACTTTGTGCTAGACCCACGCATTAATGGCAATGTGACGGTGATTTCAAATAAACCCTTATCCCGTCAAGAAGTGTATGACTTGTTTTTAGCCGTGATGAAAGTCAATGGCATTGTAGCGATTGATCGCGGGCTGACCACAGAGCTGGTCCCTGATACCGTTGCCAAGCAAGCAGGGGTGGATGTGGACTTACGGGGTAATACCGCAGGCAGTCAAATGGCGACCCGCATCTATTATCTCACCAATACCAATGCCAATGACATCTTAAACGTCATCCGTCCGATGATGCCGCCGTATGCCAATGCCGCTGTGGTGCCAAATGTCAATGCGATTATCCTCTCTGACCGCGCCGACAGCCTTAATCAATACGCAAAATTGATTAGCGATCTTGATAGCAATATGAATGACAAGCTGACCATTATTCCGCTGCGTCATGTCGATGCCAAGCGCATGATGGATTTATTAAGCTCGCTGACAGGTACGGGCGGTGGTACAGCGCCAGCTGCTGCGGGTCAATCAGGACAACCTGCTGTGGCATCAACCGGTGGCAGCCTGATCAATATCATTGCCGACCCGATTTCTGATAGGCTGCTCGTCAAAGGTAGTGCCGAGATGACAGCCAAAGTACAGCGAATGGTAGAGCAGTTAGACACCGTGCCGACACAACGTCTCAGTGGGCTTCGCGTGTTTCGTCTAAAATATGCCAGTGCCACCCATATTGCAGAAATGCTACGCGGACTGCTTGCCTATCAATCCATCAATAGCTCAGGTGACCAAACCACCTTGCAAGCAAGCTCAATGTTTCAATCTAGTAGCGATACCAGTAATAACAGCGCAGCGACGACCGCCAATACTGCAGCGTCACCGACAGGCTCGCCGCTTAATACCTCCTCCACTAGCAACACAACGACTGCGCAAAACAACGGCTATCAAGGTCGACCTTTTAGTATTATCGCTGACCAAACCCAAAACTCCGTCATCGTCAATGCTAACCCAGAGTTAATGGTAGAAATCGAAAACGCTATTAATGAGCTAGATACCCGCCGTGACCAAGTGTTGATTCAAGCGGCGATTATGGAAATCTCAGGCAATGATACCCAGCAACTTGGCGTGCAATGGGCAATGGGCAATGCCAATAGCGGCGTAGGGGTGATTAACTTTAATAACATCGGTGCATCTGCAGTAGGTCTGGCATCTGAGATATTAAGGAAAACCCCAGGTACGGCGGCAGCCTCCGTGGCAGGCGCGCTATTGGGGATTGGTACTAGTAAAACCGATAGTAACGGTAATCGTGAGTTTTATGGCGCGATTTTGCAAGCCATCAATAAAACCAACAATGCCAATCTGTTATCCATGCCCTCTATTTTGACGTTGGATAACGAAAAAGCCAATATTTTGGTAGGGCAGAACGTGCCATTTGTGACCGGCTCTTATACCACGGCAAGTAACTCCTCAACCACGCCGTTTCAGACCGTGAGCCGTCAAGATGTCGGTATCAATCTCAATGTCATTCCGCATATTGGTGATAATGGCTCAGTGCGACTTGAGATTTCGCAGGAAGTGTCCTCCATTGTCGACGGTACCCTCAATAACGTGAGCGGTGTCGTCACCAACAAGAATTTAATCAAAACCACTATTTTAGCGGATAACCAACAAACCGTGGCATTGGGTGGGTTGATGCGGGATAACAGCACCTATGGTCAGCAAAAAGTCCCAGGATTGGGTGATGCGCCGATTCTTGGTAATTTATTTCGCTCAAAAAGCAAAAACTCGGACAAAACCAATCTGATTGTCTTTTTACAGCCGACCATTTTGCGTAATGGTAGCGCGGTGGCAAGCGTGACCGAAAAAAGCTTAGACGGTATTCGTACCATGCAACTGGTAATTGATAAAAACGGTACGCTCAAACAAATCCCGCTCAACGTCAACGCCATGTTCCCCAATACCAGTACGGTGCAAAATGGCGTCAAATTGCCAACAGACGACTTGGTTACCCCAGCCGAGCAAAGCTTATCAAACACCCCAAGAGTGTATGCCAATGGTGTCGATATCGTCACGCCCGTGTCAGCAAATGTGTCTCGCACAGGCAGTTCATCGACCACAAGCGTGAGTCGCCAAGCGAACAGTACCGTTACTCAAGCGACCATCACCCAAGCGCCCATTACCCAATCTACCGTCACCCAATCTACAGGGCAGACAGGGCAGAGCGCAAAAATAGCGCAAACGCCTGTGGTGATTGCGACCCCGCCTGCGGTGCAGACCATCACCGTGACAAATCCCTAAAAATGTCCCATAATGCCAAGCATAATGATACTATTAAATACCCATTAGGAGTAGGAGACTTGCATGGACAATCAGCAAACTAATGCAGTGAATACGATGAACCTTACCGACAACTGGCAAGGCACTTTATGGCAACTTATTGGGCTGTCACCAGCGTTGGCGGATTTAACCATTGATATTGATAAAAGCTTAAGCATCGGGCGTAGTGATAGCAATGATTTGGTATTAGCAACCTCACAAATCTCTCGCCAACACGCCAAGATTAACCGTATTGGTGAGCAGCTGTATGTGCAAGACCTAGGCTCAAGCAATGGTACCTTTATCAATGGTGAGCGTATCAGTACAGACGCCCATGCTTTGCAAGCCACCGATGAACTTGCCTTTGCTGACTTGGTATTTTTGGTGGTAAATGCCCCAGTCGATGCACTGGACGATGCTAGTTTTCTCGATGGTTTACAAGATATTGAGAATTTCACACCCACCACTGACATTCATACCCAAACTGAGTTGGATAAATCGGTTGAGCCCATATCACCGAACGCTGAATCCAACACCGCGCCTGTGATAGATGTCGTTACCACGCAAGATTTTTTACCTAGCGAGCAGCTGAGCAACACTCACGTCGCAAAATCCTTACCCTCTACACCGACAACAGTGGATGTAGCAAGCGTTGATAACTCACCATCGCCAATACTTAATACACCATCTCAGCCGCCTGTCGTCACTGAGGCAGTGCCAGTACCATCACAGCCCGTTGTCCCATCGGTTCAGGTCTCAGCCGTTCAGCCAGCGCAACCATCGCCAGTGAGCACAGTAGACGCTGATGCGATGCAACCTGCGCCAATGAACCATGCGGCAATGGAGACTGCGCCAACAAAACCTGCGGCAAAGAAAAACGCCACAGTCGCAATCATGATTGTGGTAATCATTGCGCTGATTATTGCATCAGTGTTGTTGATGTATTAGGGTTTAGGTAGCAAATAAGCGGCGCAAGGCGCCCAAAATGCAGATTTGAATCATTAAATTTTCGTTTTAGCAAAAAAAATGAAAAAAAACTAAAAAAACGCTTGCAAGATTAAAAATATTTGCTAAAATGCTCACCACTTTCAAGCGATACGCCGGCTTAGCTCAGTTGGTAGAGCAACTGACTTGTAATCAGTAGGTCGCCAGTTCGACTCCGGCAGCCGGCACCATCCTTTAACACATCGTGTTAAGCGTACCTTGAAAGACAACTATGGTGGGGTTCCCGAGCGGTCAAAGGGGACGGACTGTAAATCCGTTGCGAGAGCTTCGAAGGTTCGAATCCTTCCCCCACCACCATTTGCCTGCTATTGTTATCTGAATATTCCCTAATCACGTTAACAGTAAGTCCAGTATGCTTGGGCGGGTCGCATTGCGGGTGTAGTTTAGTGGTAGAACCTCAGCCTTCCAAGCTGATGGTGCGGGTTCGATTCCCGCCACCCGCTCCATTATTCTAAACCAAAGTTTTGCTCATATAGCTCAGAGGTAGAGCACTCCCTTGGTAAGGGAGAGGTCCCGAGTTCAACTCTCGGTATGAGCTCCAGTTTTATAGAAAATACATTGAGATAAACCAAAAAATAGTTGAGGCAGCACAGATGTGTTGCCTTTTGTTTTAGCAATAACAAAAAAGTTTGACCATAAAGATGAAGGCTATGGAAAAAACTTGAAATTTATGTTAAATTTGCTATTTTAGTGACCTAGCAACACTCAAATTGGCAACACCAGCACTGGCAATACAGATACACCAGTTGGTTTATAGCTTTGAGCTAGGGTATTGCTAACAGTTTAACAATGATCAGAGGATTAAATTATGGCAAAGGCCAAGTTTGAACGTACTAAACCACACGTTAACGTAGGCACCATTGGACACGTTGACCATGGTAAAACAACCCTAACAGCTGCGATTGCGACTGTAGCAGCAAAACACAACGGTGGTGAAGCCAAAGACTACGCGTCAATTGACTCAGCCCCTGAAGAAAAAGCCCGTGGTATCACCATCAACACCTCACACATTGAATATGACACCCAAGCACGTCACT
Source organism: Moraxella sp. CTOTU46711 (assembly GCF_031975715.1). Lineage (NCBI taxonomy): Bacteria > Pseudomonadati > Pseudomonadota > Gammaproteobacteria > Moraxellales > Moraxellaceae > Moraxella > Moraxella sp. CTOTU46711. The sequence continues at coordinate 27,945 of NZ_DALYMP010000010.1, read as the reverse complement.
ACGCACACGTAGACTGTCCTGGCCATGCTGACTATGTTAAAAACATGATCACCGGTGCAGCACAGATGGACGGCGCTATCCTAGTTGTATCAGCCACTGACGGCCCAATGCCACAAACCCGTGAACACATCCTACTATCACGCCAAGTAGGTGTACCATACATCATGGTATTCATGAACAAATGTGACATGGTTGATGACGAAGAACTACTAGAACTTGTCGAAATGGAAGTACGTGAACTACTATCAAGCTACGACTTCCCTGGCGATGACACCCCAATCATCAAAGGTTCTGCCCTAGAAGCCCTAAACGGCGGCGAAGGCAAATACGGTGAACCAGCCGTACTAGAACTACTTGACACCCTAGACAGCTACATCCCAGAACCAGAACGTGCGATTGACAAACCATTCTTGATGCCAATTGAAGACGTATTCTCAATCTCTGGTCGTGGTACCGTAGTAACAGGCCGTGTAGAATCAGGCGTCATCAAAGTTGGTGAAGAAATTGAAATCGTTGGTATCAAACCAACCGCAAAAACCACCTGTACTGGCGTTGAAATGTTCCGTAAACTGCTAGACGAAGGTCGTGCAGGCGAGAACTGTGGTGTACTACTACGTGGTACCAAACGTGAAGACGTACAACGTGGTCAAGTATTGGCTAAACCAGGTTCAATCAAACCACACACCAAATTTGACGCAGAAGTATACGTACTATCAAAAGAAGAAGGTGGTCGTCACACTCCATTCCTAAATGGTTACCGTCCACAATTCTACTTCCGTACTACTGACGTAACTGGCGCAATCCAATTACCAGAAGGTACAGAGATGGTAATGCCTGGCGATAACGTTGAAATGAACGTAGAGCTAATCCACCCAATCGCAATGGACCAAGGCTTACGCTTTGCAATCCGTGAAGGTGGCCGTACTGTAGGTGCGGGTGTTGTTGCTAAAGTTAACGACTAATCGTTAGTAAGCATACAAAAGAGTCACTTCGGTGGCTCTTTTTTTATGCTTCGTTGCCGTAAAACCACCGACTTCAGGCGGTGGATATAAGGCAGCTTAAGCAACCATATTCACGCACAAAGAATATAAAACATGCTAGAATAAACCCATGAAAACACTCAAGTTACGCATACGAGATAAGCACACAGCACAGCTTAATAAGTTAAGCGGTTCGGTTAATTTCGTATGGAACTATGTTAATGACTTGAGTTATAAGCACCTACAAAAAACTGGCAAATTCTTTTCAGCTTACGATTTAAACGAATACACCAAAGGTAGCGGTGAACTGTTAGGTTTGCATAGTCAGACTATTCAAGCAATCAATGAAACTCATGCCAAAAACCGAAAACAATTCAAAAAAGCTAAGTTATCATGGCGAACCAACAATCCAAAATCAAAGCGTAAAAGCTTAGGTTGGCTACCCTTTAAACAATCTGCCATTAAACATATTGCCACGCATCAAACTGGTAAAAAAGGCTTAAAATCCACCTTACAACTAAGTCTAGCCAAAGGACAAAAGCTAATCATTGACCTATGGGATAGCTACAACCTTAGCCTATACCAAATTAACACCCTTGAGGTCGTGCAAGACAGCCGTAACCGTTGGTATGCCTGTATCACTGTTAAAGAATACCCTAAAACCACTTGTGGAACTGGTAGTGTAGGCATAGATTTAGGTTTAAAAGACAGTGCCACCGCCTCAAATGGCGACAAACTACAAATCAAGCAAACGGTCAAATATGCCAAAGCGTTAGCCACCGCCCAACGTGCCAAAAACAAGCAACGTGTAAAAGCTATCCATGCCAAAATCAAAAACACACGCCAAGACTTAATCCATAAATTCACCGCCCAATTAGTTAAGGCTAATGCCCTAATCGTGGTTGGCGATGTTAAAACCACCCAATTTAACAGTAAAAAAGGCAAACTAGCCAAATCGGTTTACGATGCAGGTTGGTTTGAACTCAAACGACAACTGACCTACAAATGCGAGAACGCAGGTTGCCGTTTTGAAATCGTGAATGAGAAATACACTACCCAAACTTGCTCGTGCTGTGGTGATATGTCCAGTAGTCCGAAAGGTAGAGCAGGTTTGCGAATAAGAGAATGGACTTGTGCTAAGTGTGGCACACGGCATGATAGAGATATCAATGCCAGTCAGAACATTCTTGCGGTCGGGCTTGACCGTCTTGCAGAAGAAATCCCCGAACGATAGGGAGGGGAGGAAGTCAAGGAAATAAATTATGACTGCCATACAGATATATAAGTTAAATAAAACGAGTACACAAGATAATACTTCGGAGCAAGTACTGGCGCAGCTGGCACAAATTGAATCCGAGCTTTTTGTCCACGATGCTTGGTCAGCTGCGCAAATCAATTCCCTGCTGGCGCAGCCATTTAACCATATAATTTATGCGACAGACGAGCTAAATACGCGATTGGTCGGCTATTGTTTTTACAGCCATATATTTGAGGATGCGGAAATTTTAAAAATTGGAACTTGTCGCGATTATCAGCAGCAAGGTATTGCAAGCCAATTGTTAACAGCTATGGCGCAAATATGCCAAATAGCGGGCGCCGAGCGGATGCTATTAGAGGTAAGAGAAGATAATCATGCTGCCCTTGCATTTTATCAAAAACATGGATTTGAACAGATTGCCGTTCGCAAAAATTACTACGATAATCATGACACGACCAAAACCCATGCGTTAATTATGCAGCGCAAATTAATGCTAAATTAAACGCTAAGTAGTATTCCACATGTTTAGGTAATGTGCTTTTATCGCCTGTTGAAGCAGTGGTTCAACTTGCGCGGCTGTGACAGCCTCATCGAAGCGATGCCACTGTTGATTGATTAATAATTCACTGGGATAAAAACGCGATTTATATGCCATCTTATCCGAATCTGGTACCCAAAAACCTAAATATAAATACGGTAATCCAAGACGTTTAACATAGTCAATTTGGGTAAGTATCGCAAGGGTGCCCAAACTATTTATGGTTGCATCGGGATCATAGAAAGTATAGACCGCGGATATACCGTCATCTAATTGGTCGCAAACTGCAACCATGACTAATTCATCATGAAGCCAAAACTCCATAAAAAATGACTGGGTAAAACTATATTGTAAAAACTGTTTAAATCCTTGTAAATTGGGTGGATACATATCACCATCACTATGGCGAGCGCAGATATAGCGAGCATATAGCGTAAAATGTGATTCATCGGCATCATCACAAGCGGTAATTACCACATCCATCTCGTGCGATTTTTGCCATAGTTTGCGCTGGGTACGATTGGCTTTAAAATCGTTAACTACTACACGCGTAGAGATACAGCGTTGACAATGGAAGCATATAGGGCGATATAGATGTTGTCCACTACGCCGATATCCGAGCCGAGAGAACTGAGAAAAAATAGGCGTATCTAAACGTTCATCCTTTGCTAATTCAATCAGTTCTAAACGTGCCGCACGATCGGGCAAATAACTACATTGATGCAGCGGCGTCAATTGGCTGGTCAATGCTAGATTAGTAGCGGAATGGAGTGGTTTTAACGTCATTGGTGCTTTTAAATACCCTTAACTTACCTAAGCTTGCGCAGTTGGAGATAGATAATAAGTCATCAAATCCTCATTTAACAGTTGATTAAGTGGTAATTTTTGAGCGCAAATCGATGACCAATCAATACTCGGTAGCGCTAATTGTTGCGCAAGCCCAGCTAAAAATTCCGCTCTGGGCAAAATGGATGCCCCCAAACGCAGCAAATGTGGGTTAGGCAACTGACAATCCACCCAAGCAAATTGGGAATGTGCACACAGCTGCATTAACACAAAAAAAGCCGCTTTAGACGCATCTGTCACTCGATGAAACATACTTTCACCAAAAAATGCTTGTCCTAGCTTTAGCCCATATAAACCACCAATCAGCTCATCATCGTCCCAAATCTCGACACTGTAAGCGACTTGCTCGGCATGTAGCGCCGTATACGCTTCAATCATAGCGGGGCTGATCCAAGTGGCTGATGTAGAAGCTTGGGCATGGGCACGGGTATCGGCACAGGCGGCAATGACCTCAGCAAAGGCAAGATTGACGGAAAACGTCCAACCTGCATTTTTGATACGCCGTTTCAGGGTTTTACTGGCGCAAAAATCACTAGGATAAATAATACAGCGCGGGTCAGGCGACCACCAAGCGATGGGCTCGCCTTCATTAAACCAAGGAAATATGCCTTGGCGATAAGCACACACTAAGGTATCAGCTGCCAAATCACCCCCCAGCGCAATCAACCCTTCACCGTCAGGGTCTGCCGCCATCGGGTCGGGAAATTGATAACGGCAAACGAAAGGGCGTTGTAATGGGTGGTAATTTGGCAATGGCATCGTTCAAGGCATTAGCTAAATAGCAGAGGTGTTGGCTGATACCGTGGTATTGGCATTCGCTAGATTAACGATATCTAAATATTTTTCTGCATCCAATGCCGCCATACAGCCGGTGCCTGCCGAGGTAATCGCTTGGCGATAGATATGGTCTGCCACATCCCCACAGGCAAACACGCCTTCAACACTTGTCGCCGTGGCATTGCCATCCAAACCGCTTTTGACCACAATATAGCCATTATTCATGTCAAGCTGATCTTGGAAAATATCGGTGTTAGGTTTGTGCCCAATTGCTACGAACATACCAGGGGCGTTGATGGTTTTGGTAGACTGGTCTTGGAGATTTTCAATGACCACACCCGTCACGCCTGCGTCATCACCCACCACTTCTTTGACTTGGCTGTTCCATTCGATGGTCACATTGCCATTTTTTTGTTTTTCAAATAATTGGTCTTGCAGAATTTTTTCTGATTTTAATTTATCACGTCGATGCACTAGGGTGACGTGGCTTGCGATGTTTGATAGATACAAGGCTTCTTCAACCGCTGTGTTGCCACCGCCAATCACCACCACAGGTTTGCCGCGATAGAAGAACCCATCACAGGTCGCACAGGCAGAAACGCCAAGCCCCATAAATTTTTGTTCAGAGGCGAGACCCAAGTATTGCGCTGATGCCCCTGTCGCTACAATGAGCGCATCACAAGTGTAAGTGGCACTATTGCCCACTAAGGTGAAGGGTCGCTGAGTTAGGTTGACTTGGTGGATATGGTCATACACCAACTGGGTACCAAAACGCTCGGCATGGGCTTGCATGCGTACCATCAAGTCAGGTCCTGTCAAGCCTTGTGGATCGCCAGGCCAGTTATCAACTTCAGTGGTGGTAGTCAACTGCCCGCCAGTCTGCATACCCGTGATAATGACTGGTTTTAAATTGGCGCGCGCCGCATACACGGCGGCAGAATAACCCGCTGGACCTGAACCCAAAATAATAAGCTGGTGATGGATAATTTCTGACATACATCTTTCCTAACAATCGCTGAATAATAAAATAGGCTAATTTTTGATTCATAAGTAAGATAGGGGCTAACATCGAAAATAGCAAGTAAATGTTATTTTTATAACAGATTCATCGCGCAATCAAAGCTCAAGCAACGCTCAAAAATGGCGTTAGCTCGTTATCAAAAAATACCCTACCATTCGGCTTTGTTGGCTCAAACTGCATTTATCATAGGGCTTGAATTGGCTGATTTGACAAAGCAATTTTTCGCAAAAAAAGCTCAGCAACTCACCACTGAGATTTGATATGATAGTCGATTAAAAGGGTGATTTTAATCAACGTTTTCCAAAAATCATTATTTTTTCACCATCATTATCAGTCAGTCATGGCTGAGCAAAGCGTTGGCTTACGGCTTATCCAAAGCGGGTTCAAATTCAAAGGTAAATTGCGTTGTCTTATTATATTCGTCAAAGTGTGCTTACGATTATCTGGCTAATCGTGGCATTGTTGTTAGTCATGTCCCTCATCAGTTATTCTGCCAATGATCCTAGTTGGTCGCATATCAGTAGTGCGGCAAATGAAGTCAGTAACTTGGCAGGCACGGGTGGTGCGTGGCTGGCTGATATTTTGTATGCGTTTTTGGGTGCGGCAAGCTGGTGGCTCATTGTTATTGCCTGTTATGAAGCTTGGAATGTATGGCGCCATGATGTAGAGCCTAATGGCTTGTTACGTTTTTTGGGTTATATCTTTTTAATCATTGCCACTGCAGGGCTGACAGGGGTGTTATCGTTTGGCTGGTTGGCGCAAGGCATGATCGGGCAAATCGTGGGCAATGGGCTTAGTAGTTTATTAACCTACTGGGGGACTTTGTTGTTTTTATTGGTGTTTATTGCCATCACCGTGACGTTTACCTTTGATTTACATTGGCATGAGATTTTATCAGGTCAAGCTATTCGCAGCCGCCTACAAGCTGAAGCTACAGATGATGATGAAACCAATACTGAGCTCAAAGCAACTGCTCAAGAAGCAAGCCAAGCAAAACCAAACGACACCGCGCAACTGCCTTTGCCTTTAGCCTCCCATGACACTGAACAAACCGCTTATGAGAGTAGTCATCTAGCGGATAATGAGGATTTTGTCGGTAGTCCACTCGATGCGTTTTTGGATGAAACGGGCTTTAGTGAAATCAAAGATTATGAATGGCTCGAAGAAAACGATGCCACTAATCCATTTAAACCCGTCAGCTCAACCTATGTGGCAAATACCAAGCTGACCAAAAAACTCGATGAAAAACTGCAAAGTGAAATCATTAAAAAACCGTTTAAAATGCCTACCTTGAACAGACCCCATTCGATACAGGTAGACTCGCAACTCACTGAGCCAACTCAGACAAAGCAGCCTAGTGTAGATAGTGTAGATGTATCGCAAGCTATGCCAACTATGGATGAAGCATCTAGGATGTCTGCCGTAGGCACAGGGGAGTTAGCGGATAAACACATTTCTGAGCCGATGACGGATGTAGAGATGGCTGCACAGGACACGGCTATTGGGTTGTCAAATTCGGATGATTTAGCGGATAGCATAAATACTGGATATCAATTATCACAAAATCCTGTGCTAGAGTCACCATTCGAGGGCATTAAGACAGAGGGCTTTGAAGCAAAAAGTATTGAAGTAGAAGGCATTGAAACACCGCCCACCTCAGTCGCATCGCTATTAGGTATGCGACAAGTCCCAGCGCAAGATAGGGCTAATCCATCAGATGACACTGCCACCGCACCGGTTGTAGCGGGATTTTCAACCCCTGCCGCAAGTCCGATGCCAACCCAAATAGCACGTCCAGCGCAAGCCGTCACCCAAATGGCTGGCAACGAGATTGATACCGACCAGATAACGTCTTCAATACCGACCCATAGTCGTTCGGTGGAATCTGAGTTACTCGACCAAATCGAACAGCCCGCAGCGACTCAGGTCAACCAGCCGCTCGATATCAATGACGATAGCCTGTTTAGTCATAAATCGCGTGCCATGCAAACCGCAGCTTATCGTGCCAATTTAAGCCCGTTACCTGAGTTATCGCTGCTTGATTTGCCAGACCCCGACCGCAAGCCAAGCTACAGCCGCGAACAGTTGCAGCAGCTATCAGCACTGTTAGAAATCAAGCTACAAGAATTTAATATCAAAGCAGAAGTGGTCAATGCGCAAATGGGTCCAGTGGTGACGCGCTTTGAAGTCTCTCTAGCACCAGGACTTAAAGCAAGCAAGGTGACAGGTATTGCCAAAGACTTGGCTCGGTCGCTATCTATGGCATCGGTGCGTGTGGTGGAAGTCATTCCAGGAAAACCTTATATCGGTATTGAAGTGCCTAATCCGCAGCGCCAAATGGTACGCCTCATCGAACTGCTGAAAACAGAAGCTTATCAAGACCCCGATGGCTTAATCAGTATGGCAATGGGCAAAGATATTGCAGGTAGACCGATTATTGCGGATTTGGCGAAAGCGCCACACATGCTAGTCGCAGGTACCACAGGTTCGGGTAAATCCGTGTTGGTGAATTCGCTGTTATTGTCAATGCTGCTCAAATACACACCAGAGCAGCTGCGATTGATTTTGATTGACCCCAAACAGCTCGAACTTGCCAACTATGGCGATATTCCGCATCTGCTCACCCCCGTAGTCACCGATATGACCGAAGCAGCCAGTGCTTTGGCATGGAGTGTGGCTGAGATGGAGCGTCGTTATCAGTTGATGTCATTATTCAAAGTGCGTAAGCTTGATGAATTCAACAAAAAAGTCATGGCAGCCGAACAAAGTGGTGAACCGTTACTAGATCCACTGTGGCGACCCAATGACAGTGTCAGCCAAGATAGAGCGCCAAAATTAAAACCATTACCGCAAATTGTGATTGTGGCGGATGAGTTTGCCGACATGATTATGCAGGTGGGCAAACAAGCCGAGGAGTTGATTACGCGTTTGGCGCAAAAATCGCGTGCCGCAGGGATTCATTTGATTTTGGCGACCCAGCGCCCATCGGTGGATGTGATTACTGGTTTGATTAAAGCCAATATTCCCGTCCGTGCTGCGCTTCGCGTCAACTCAAAAGTCGACTCTCGTACCATTTTAGATGCCGGTGGCGCAGAGGATATGCTTGGGCATGGTGATATGCTGTTTTTAGGGCCTGGTCAAATCGAGCCAAACCGTGTACATGGTGCTTTTATTAGCGATGCGGAAGTCAACCGTGTGTGTGATGCATGGCGCGAGCGTGGCGCACCTAATTATATTGATAATATGTTTGATAATTTTGAGTTAAGCTCAGCGCCAAGTGGTGGCGATGCTAGTGGGTCTAGCAATGGCGAAGAAGACCCGCTGTATGATGATGTAGTGGCATTTTTGCTCGAAACCCGTAAAGTCTCTGCATCAAGCATCCAGCGCAAATTTAGTATCGGCTATAACCGCGCAGCACGTATCGTTGATGCCATGGAAGAGGCGGGCTTGGTAAGCGGCATGACAAAAAGTGGTAAACGTGAGCTATTAATGTAGAGGTTAGACAAAGTAAAAAAGGTGCGATTTATGCACCTTTTTTATTTAACCTTTTGAGCGGCTATGGGTTCATTTATTCTATGGTATTTTGCGCTGCGACTACCACAATTTCTAATTTCCACAAAGGATTAACCAACTCAGCTTTGACTGTCGCACGGGTAGGCTTTGGGCAATCGGCTAACCAGTCGCCCCACAAGCTATTCACCACCGCAAAATCCGCCAAATCCTTGATAAAAATCTGAGCGGTTAGCAGACGTGATTTGTCGCTATTGGCTTTGGCGAGCATGGTGTCGATATTGTCTAGCACTTCTTTGGTTTGTGTGTGGATATCGGCAGTATCGGTATTTGGCACTTGTCCTGCGAGGTACACCACGTGGTTAAAAATGGTAATTTCACTTAGATAGTCATTGCTATCAAATCGTTGAATGTGTGCGGTCATGGTGTTTTCCTTGTGAATGGATAAATGTTATTGATGCATAGTCTTTACAACTATTTCTGATAGAAAATAGATACTAGGAATAACGCTGTAATGATAAGCCGTCAATGTGAATGTCAGGCGTTTTGCCGAGCACCAAATCGCTGATTAATTTGCCAGAGCCACACGCCATTGTCCAACCCAATGTGCCGTGTCCTGTATTCAAAAATAAATTTCGATACCGAGTCGCGCCAATGATGGGCGTGCTATCGGGGGTCATCGGACGTAGCCCTGTCCAAAAACTTGCGTTTGGCAAATCACCACCTGCGAATAAGTCCTGCGTGACCATTTCGAGTGTGGCACGGCGCTGCGGGTTTAGACTTACATCAAAACCACTTAATTCTGCCATACCGCCCACGCGAATACGGTTGTCAAAGCGAGTGATGGCGATTTTATAGGTTTCATCCAGCACCGTTGATTGGGGCGCTAAATCAGCATTGATAATCGGTACAGTCAGCGAATAGCCTTTGACAGGGTATACAGGCAGATTAAGCTGTAGCGGTTGCAAAAGCGCCCGCGAATAACTGCCCAACGCCAATACATACTGGTCTGCGGTTAATAACTCACCATTTACCATCACCCCTTTAATCGCCCCAGCATCGACTACCAGTTTTTCGATGGGTTGATTGTATAAGAATTTCACCCCCAGCGCTTTGGCTTGCTGCGCTAATGCTTGACAAAACAAAAAGCAATCGCCTGTTTCATCATGCGGCAAATGCAATCCACCAACCAGCTTATCAGTGGCATTTGCCAACGCGGGCTCAATCTCAGCCAACGCCTTGCTGTTGTCAATCAGCTTAAAAGGCACGCCTGAATCTTGCAACACCTTAATATCTTGCTGTACAGCCTCTAGTTGGGCGGGTTTACGAAAAACTTGTAAGGTGCCTTGTGAGCGGTTTTCGTAGTGAATACCGGTGTCTTGACGCAGCTGCTGCAGACAGTCGCGGCTGTATTCTGCCACTCGTACCATACGCTCTTTGTTGATGGCATAGCGCTTGGCATTGCAGTTTTTGAGCATTTGTAGCATCCATTGTAACTGCCACAGACTACCATCTAATTTGATGGCTAAAGGGGCGTGTTGTTGGAATAACCATTTAACCGCCTTCAATGGAATACCAGGCGCTGCCCAAGGGGTAGAGTAGCCCGGGGAGATTTGCCCAGCATTGCCAAAACTGGTTTCTTGTGCGGCACCCGCTTGGCGGTCAATCACCGTGACTTCTACACCTTGCTTGGCTAAATAATAGGCACTTGTCACCCCAATCACGCCACTACCTAGTACCAATACGCGCATACCCATCCCCAAATATCTGCTTAATTATCAGTTAATTTCGCTAGTATAAGCAAAGTTTTGCAGTGAATTTTGCTGTTTTTATGCTAGAATTTTGCTGATATTATCGGTTTTATCATGTTAATCATCAAAAAACAGGGTTTTCATTTTGCTATGCGTACTTTAGACCGTACCGACCGTTTAATCCTTGAAATCTTGCAACAACAAGCCAGAATTTCTATCAGCGAATTGGCCGCCAGAGTTAACCTATCAACCACGCCTTGCTCAGACCGAGTTAAACGGCTGGAGCGTGAAGGTATTATCACAGGCTATCATGCGCGGTTAAATCCCAATTTGGTCAATAAAAGCTTGTTGGTGTTTTTGGAGATAAAGCTATCCACCAAGTCGGGCGATGTCTTTGAACAAGTGAGTAAAAAACTGTCAGAAATTCCCGAGATACTGGAATGTCATTTGATTTCGGGTGAGTTTGATTTTTTGGTCAAAGCGCGGCTAAAAGAGATGAGTTCTTACCGCAAGTTACTGGGCAATATCCTAAAGCAATTACCAGCGGCGGTGGAAACCCACAGTTTGATTGTGATGGAAGAGATTAAAGAAAGCTTGCATTTGGATGTGACAATGACCTAACTGTGGTGCAAGCTTTACCATATATGCTTTGTGATACATAATTTCCGATACATGCTTTGCGACAGATGAAAAAAAAGACTGCCAAATTGCAGTCCTTTTATGCTGTTCCGCCTTAGAGCTTTGGAAATTAGAGCTTTGGAAATTAGAGCTTTGGAAATTAGAGCTTTGGAAATTAGAATTTTGGAAATTAAAGTTTTGGAAACTCTAGCGACCAGTGATTGACGAGTGGGTAGCGACGTTCACGCCCAAAGGCGCGGTGGGTAATCTTGGTGCCAATCGCCGCTTGACGACGTTTGTATTCATTGCGGTCTACCATACTGAGTACTTTTTTCACCACGTCTTTATCATAACCGGCTTCTACAATCGCATCATACCCAAAGTCGCGGTCGATATACAGCTCCAGTATTTTATCGAGGGTATCATAATCGGGCAGACTGTCTTGGTCTTTTTGGTCAGGGCGAAGCTCGGCAGAAGGCGGACGCGTAATCACACGCTCAGGAATCACTGGCGTTTCTTCTAGGCGGTTGCGATAGTTGGCGAGGGCGTATACTTGGGTTTTATACACATCTTTTAATACATCAAATCCGCCTGCCATATCCCCATATAGTGTCGCATAGCCCACGGCCATCTCTGATTTGTTGCCAGTGGTGATGACTAGATGACCAAATTTGTTGGACAAAGCCATCAAAATCATGCCACGCGCACGGGCTTGGATATTTTCTTCCGTGGTGTCAGCGGTGGTGTTGCTAAACATCGGCTCTAGCGTATGGCGCATGCCTTCAACGGCGGCATGAATCGGGCACACGGTATAAGACACGTTGAGTCGGTGTGCCTGTGCCTGCGCATCTTGCAGGCTGATTTGCGAGGTGTACTCATAGGGCATCATGACTGCATAAACTTTATCTGCACCTAAGGCATCAACCGCGATACATAGCGTGAGCGCCGAGTCTATCCCGCCTGACAATCCAACCAATACGCCTTTAAAGCCAGAATGATTGACATAATCACGCAAGCCGACAACCAGCGCTTGATAAGTTTCAGCGATTTGGCTGAGCGCAAGCGGTGATTTGCGCTGTTCTGATAATATCACTTGACCGCTTTGGGCATCGTGACGAGCAACCACATACAGGGTATGCTGCAAAAATCTTGGTGCTTCTTGCACGATTTTACCTTGAGCGTTGACGACCATCGAGCCGCCATCAAACACCAAGTCATCTTGACCGCCCACGCTATTGGCATACACAATCGGGATATTGTGCTCAGTGGCACGGCTTTTTAATAAAGCCTTACGTTGTTCTTGCTTGTTTTGCTCAAAGGGCGAGGCATTGAGGCTGATGATGATTTCCGCACCTTTTTCTTTCAGTGCGCGAATGGGAGCGTCTTGCCATAAATCTTCACAGATAAGTAGTCCGATGGTCAGCCCTTGATAGTCAAACAACACTTGGTTGTGACCGGTATTAAAATAGCGGCGTTCATCAAACACGCCATAGTTTGGCAGGCATTGTTTGTGGTAAAAGCCTTTTTGCTGACCATTGTGAATGATAGCTACTGAGTTAAACGTGCCATTGGGGTCAATGTGCGGATAACCCACTAGCATGACGATATCTTTGACCGTGTAGAGTAATTCAAAAGCAAGTTTCACACGTGAGGCAAGACTTGGGCGTAATAACAAATCTTCAGGCGGGTAACCCAGCAGTGATAACTCAGGAAAGACAATGATATTAGCCCCCTTGTCACGGGCGTCTTTAGCCAGCTCTACCATTTTTTTGGCATTATTGATGACATCACCGACAATAAATTGCTGCTGTGCCACCGCAATTTTTAGCCCCACCATAGAATCTGCTTGGCTAGTCGGTTGGCTTGATGACTGAGAGGTTGACTGAGAAACTGATTGAGAAGCTTGCTGAGCAGGTTTTTGAGAAACTAGCTGTGGGTTTGCGGGTTGGTTTGGCGTAGTAGCTTCGGCGGTCATTGACTCACTCGGCAGCTGCGTTGGTATGCTATCATCGGGGGTTAAATCGAGGTGTGACATGAAAAATCCTTCAGTAAAAATTTGTTATGGGGTCGTCCCTTTAGTCATATCCGTCTAAAACGGTATGCAAGCATCATGCCGCTATTATAATTATTGGTGGCAACAGCGATGGCATTACAAGATAAAATTATTCTACATTATATCGCTTTATGATATGTTTACAATTGCAATCTTTAGACGCTACAACCGAAAAACGCTGCAACTGGTAAAATTAGCTTAAACATAGCATGAATAACCCATCAATGCGCGATTTTTTGCAGTATAATCAAACCTTACAATGCTAATTAACAGGCAGTCATAATTCTTAATTGGCAACGATGATTCGTTCATTAGACAATGAGGTGAAGCGATGTTTACCGCAATTTTTGTGGTTTTGGTGATTATGGGGCTTAGCTGGGTTGGGATGAAATGGATGTATCCACGACCACCGCAAGGCTATTTACAGCCGCAGCCAGGCGAGAGTACCGAGCCACGTGCGTGTGATTTTTGCCATCATACGTTAGCAGAGTGGCGAGGGATTGTAGAAGGGGATAAGTTCTTTTGTAATCAAGAACACCAAGCGGATTTTCATGCTGGCAAACACTACCAGCGCGCTCAAAATTAGTCGAATTTTATTTTACACTACAGACATTAGGCAAAACGCGCAACGTCTTCTAACATTTTACCCACCAGGTCTTGCGCTTGGCTTTCGTTTTCTTGATAGCGTTGTAAGTTTTCTGATTTTTCAAACAACGTCAACGCGCACAGTACCAATAACTCTTCTTGGGGTAGCTGAGGCGCTTGGCGGCGTACATCTTGCATAAACTGGTTAATATAGCTTGCCGCACGCTGCAACGCAGGCTCTTCAGATTCTGGGCAGTTGATGGTATAGCTACGACCATTGATCAGGATATCAACTTTTTTAATGCTTTGGGCAGATGCCATAAGATTTTCCTAACGTATTCAAATGTTTTAAACATCACTAAGGCTGGCTTAAATAAGGGCGGGTTAGTTTTCGCTGTCAATTTTTGCCAAGCGCTCTAACACAAGCTTGGTATGCTCTGCCGCAACGCGATTTTTTTCAATCAGTTTTTGATTTTGTGCGGTAAAAATCTGTAATTGGTTTTGGGTTTGTTCGTATTCGGTACTTAGCATGTTGTGAGATTCGGCAAGTGACTGATACCGCTGCTCGAGTGCTTGATACTCTTCGGCTTGTCTGGCAAGTTGTTGTTCCAAATTTTGCTGCAGTTCTTTGCTGGTATCGAGCTCAGCTTGTACCGCCTGCAGTTGATCTGCAGTAATGGTTGGCTGTGCTTTAATACGGGTAAGCTCGCTACTGGCGAATTGATATTTATCGCGAAGCTTAGTCAATGCGGTTTGTAGCTGGGTCAGTTGGTCAATTAGGGTGCTCATGATATGATGTCTAGTCAGTAATCGAGTGAATAATCAAGTAAATCATCAAGAGCGACGTGATGGGCGCTCATTGACATGAATAGCAAAAGGCTTTTTTGGTATAACTATAGCGTGAAGGCTTAAAATTTGAGTGATACTTATATTATTTTACCACTTTAATAATGCCATAGTTGACCGCATTAAGGCTAGTATTATCTCAATGTTGATATAATTTTTTGTGAAAAAAGGGTAAAGCGATGGATGATTATATTTCGGGTTGGCAAGATTGGACACAAGCATTTGAGGATTGGCATGACGTCACAATTAGTGAGTTACATGGGTTAATCTCAGGGGTGCTCAGTGTGTGTGATGCGCCAACCGAGCAAGAGTGGCAACTGCTACTGACTGAGCTGAGCTTTACCGAGCTTGAGCCAAAAGCGTTAGAGATAGTGACTGAAGAAGGCGAGGATATGGTGGCGATGTTAACCGATGATGCCGATAGCTACCAGTTTATGCCGTTGTTGCCCGATGATGACCATCCACTGTATGAGCGTTTGATGGCACTTAAGAACTGGGCAAATGGCTTTTTGACAGGCTTTGGCGTCACCGATAGTGCGCTACGCCCGGAAGAAAAAAACCTATTTAATGACTTGGCAAAAATCGGCGCGCTGCGGATTGATGTGTATGATGAGGCGCTGCAAGGGACAGACAATGCTGAAGGCGAAGTTGAATATATGGAGCTACTTGAGTTTGTGCGCATGATTCCTGTGAGTGTGTCACAAGGGCGAGTACGTAAATCAGTCGCCAAGTTGCCGCTCATCGCAGGATTTGCCATGAGTCGCCCTGTGGGCAAAGCCCAAGAGATTGATGAGGAGCATTTGGATTTTATTGAGCAGCTACGCGATGACGAGCTCGATTGGGAAGCAGAAAAAGATACCAATGATGATTTTGTTACCCATATGGTCATTGATGCCATGAATGGTAAAAAGCCGAATTGATGCTAACACCCTATTTCGACTAAATTTATCTTGATAGGCTGTTTTAATGGTTTAAAATTTGAGAAAAATGGAACGACTATGGGCTATCCATCCAACGCCGTAGACTGGTTAACAAAGCTGATTGGTTTTAACACCGTCAGTCGCTACTCCAATTTGCAATTGATTGAGTATGTGGCGGGCTATTGTGAGCAGTTGGGGTTGTCGCCACGTTTGACCTTTAATGCCGATAATACCAAAGCCAACCTCTTTGTGACTGTAACTGCGATGGGTAGGGGTGATACCGTAACGACAGGGGGTTTTGTGTTTTCCGGGCATACCGATGTGGTGCCCGTTGATGGGCAGGCATGGGATACCGATCCGTTTGTGGCGACTATTGTGGAAGATAAACTATACGGGCGTGGGGCTTGTGATATGAAAGGCTTTATTGCTTGCGCCTTAACCCTGTTGCCCACTGTGGTGCAATCAAGCCGCGATAAGAGGCTAGGCAAACCGATTCATTTGGCACTGTCGTATGACGAAGAAGTGGGTTGTTTGGGTGCGCCATTACTGCTCGAGGATTTAAAAGCCCAAGGGATTAAGCCCGACTACTGTATCGTCGGTGAGCCGACCATGATGAGAATGGTCACCGCGCATAAAGGCATCCAAGTGTATCGCTGCCGCGTGCATGGCAAATCGGTGCACTCATCGCTGACTCCGCAAGGCGTCAATGCCATCAGCTATGCTAGCAAAATTATCAATTTTATTGATGAAATTGCCGAGCAATTGCAACAACGTAACGACCAAGATATGGCGTTTGATGTACCGTTTTCGACCTTGTCAGTCGGCACTATTACCGGCGGTACGGCAACCAATATCGTGCCTAACCTGTGCGAATTCACCTTTGATTACCGTAATTTGCCGCATATGAATGAAAGCCAAGTGATTGAGCCGATTCGTGCCTTTATCAAAACCCTTGAGCCTAAGATGCACGCCATTGACAGCGACACGGGCATTGAGCTAACTCGCAACGAAAATGTCCCTGCGATGACCGATAAAGATAGCCAAGCCTTGCAACAGCTTATAGAAAATTTGGTGGATGAACAGCAGCGCCATAAAGTGGCGTATGCCACCGAAGGCGGGCAGTTTACCAATGCAGGCATTCCGACGGTGATTTGCGGACCTGGCGATATTGGCAATGCCCATAAAGCCAATGAGTTTGTCAGTCTAAACCAACTAGCAAAATGCGAAAGCTTCTTACAGCAAATTCTTCAACAATGCTGTGACAGCCATTAAAAATTTTTGGAAATATCATGTCAAATCAATTAACCATACAGTTGTTGCCAAAGCTTCCCCAAAGCCAATTTACCAAACGCCGTGCCAAACTTGCTGAAGCCTTGCCAAACAATAGCATCGCGATTTTGCAAACGGCACACGCGCATATCCGCAATAACGATGCTGAGTACAAATACCGCGCCGACAGCAGTTTTTTCTACCTAACTGGCTTTGCCGAGCCAGAGTCAGTTATGGTTTTGGAAAAAACTGACCATACTGTCAACTACACGTTATTTTTACGTGAAAAAGACAAACTACGTGAGATTTGGGATGGTAAACGGGTGGGGCTTGACGGTGCAACTGCAGATTTTGGCGCGGATAAAGCGATTGCCATTGGCAAAATTGATGAGATTATGCCGACATTGATTTTTGGTAAAAAACACGTGTTTGCCCGCTTTAATAATGAGCTGATTGGCTGGCTTAATCAAGCCAAGCAGCTGCAGCGCGGCGAAGGTGTGGTCGATACTATCACCAATATTGACAGCCTTATCAATGAAATGCGGCTGATAAAAGATGAGTGTGAAATTGCACGCATGAAAGTCGCCGCCCAAATCAGTGCTTACGGGCATATTCGCGCGATGCAAAGTGTGGCATCCTTAATGCAGAAAAATCAGGGCAATGAAAGCAGACTGGAAGCTGAAGTCAATTATGCTTTTGCCCAATACGGCTGCGTACCCTCTTACAATAGTATCGTGGCTGGCGGGGACAATGCCAATATTTTGCATTATGTTGAAAACGACCAACCGCTGCACGATGGCGACTTGGTGATGATAGATGCGGGCGCCGAATACCAACATTATGCAGGTGATATCAGCCGTACTTTTCCGGTGAGTGGCAAGTTCAGCGACGTGCAAAAACAGGTGTATGACATTGTGCTCAATGCCAATATTGCCGCCATCAACAGCCTAAAAGCAGGCGAGCATGGCAAAATCCATCATGAAACTGCGCTTAAAGTACTGACCCAAGGCTTGATTGATTTGGGGATTTTGACAGGCGATGTCGATAAGTTGATTGCTGATAAAGCCTACTTACCGTTTTATATGCACGGCACAGGGCATTGGCTTGGCTTAGATGTGCATGATGCAGGGCGCTATACTGGCGACGACGGTAAACCCAGAAAGCTTGAAAAAGGCATGGTGATTACTGTAGAGCCAGGCTTGTATTTTGCGCATGACAATGCATTGGTACCCAAGAAATATCGGGGTATTGGCATTCGCATTGAGGATGATGTGGTCATTACCGAGGGTGAGCCACTGGTTCTCACCCGTGACGTACCAAAAACAACGGAGGCGATTGAAGCGCTAATGCAGCAAAAAGTTGATTCATAGATAGAGGCACATCTATATATAGAGGCAAAGAAAAAAAATAGAAAAAAGAAAAGCCCAAGACAGTTGGGCTTTTTTAAGATCAATCGTTCATCGCCATGTTAGGCATCGGCTGATGGATGTGCTAAATGTTCGATTTTATCTTCGGGCAAGTTTGTCAACAAATGAATGCGCTGAGAGAGTTGGCGTAATACTTGGCTAAAGGCAGCTTTTTCCACCTCACTATCCGCTGATACACTGTCCGTATCATTGATATGCCAATGCGCGGTGAGTGGGAATTTGCCATCAATGTCCGCATGTTGCTGTAAAGAATTACACAGCCCAATCACCAAATCAATCTTTGGCGCGTTGTCTTGTAAAAACTGATTGACGGATTTGGGCGCTAAGCCTGTGACATCATAACCTTCTTGTTTTAATACCTCAAGCGTGAATGGATGCGCGCTAGGGGATGGCTCAACGCCTGCGCTATAGGCTACAAAACGGTCACCACCAATTTTATTCAAAATCGCTTCTGCCATCAGGCTACGGCTAGCATTGTGCTTGCACAAGAACAACACATTATAAGGCTGCGTCATCAATAAGTCCCTTGTCATCATTCTGCGAACGGTCAGCACGTTTGGGCGTGCAATTTTTGAAAATGAAATTTTACCTTTAATGGCAAAAAATTGCTATCAAAATCCCCACAATTGTGCAAGTTTAAACCGTTGATATTAACCGCTAAGTTTTGCCAACAATTCGCCATCAAATAGGTGAAAAAATTATTGATTCCAAAAAGTAATATTTAGTATAAAAATAATTTGCGTTTAATGAATTTTAAAAATAACCATTATAAATATTTGATTTTATTACATTTTATGTAACTGCAAAAAAATAATGACTTGCTTGTATAACTTTTGGTTGGGTTTCGTGAAAAGAAAGTTTGACATTAACTATTGATTCATGAAAAATCTACATACTGCAAGATTCTTGTTGCAATTTTTTCATTTATTTACATTCGATTAGGGAGGGATTATGAGCACTAATCACAAGTCGTCTCATTCCCAGTGGAGCTCAAAGATTGGGTTTTTAATGGCAGCCGTGGGTTCTGCGGTCGGTCTCGGTAGTATTTGGAAGTTTCCTTACATGACAGGCGATAGCGGTGGTTCGGCATTTGTTATCGTGTTTATCATCAGTATCGCGCTCATCGGTTTTCCAGTGTTGGTCACTGAATGGCTGATTGGTCGCCGTGGTCAAAGTAACCCAGCGGCAAGTTTCCGCAAAGCGGCGGTAGCCAATAACGCCTCACCGGCTTGGAGTCTGCTCGGCTACTTTGGTATTTTAGCCGCTTTTATGATTTTGTCATTTTATAGTGTGATTGGCGGCTGGTCGCTTAATTACACCTTAAAAGCCGGTATCAATGCATTTGGTGGTCTCAATGCCGACGCCACTGGCAAAATTTTTGAGACGATGTTAGCCAATCCGACCGAAATGACGTTGTGGCACACGGCGTTTATGGGCTTGACGGCGCTAATTGTGGCAGGCGGTGTATCAGCAGGTATTGAGAAAGCATCAAAAATCATGATGCCTGCGTTGGCTTTTATCTTATTATTTATCGTGGGATATAACGCGATTAATATGGATTTTGCCAAAGGCGCAGAGTTTTTGTTTAAGTTTGACTGGCAGCGTATGCAGGAAGTTGGCGTGGGTAAAGTGCTGATGGCGGCGCTAGGACATGCGTTCTTCTGTTTGTCACTGGGTATGGCGATCATGGTGAGTTATGGTTCATACCTAAAACAAGATGTGGATTTATTGGCAACCGCGCGCACGGTGATTATCTGGGATATTATCTTCTCATTGGCGGCAGGTCTTGCGATTTTCCCGATTTTATTTAGCAATCATCTGGATCCAGCGGCAGGTCCCGGTTTGGTGTTTGTGACCTTGCCAATCGCTTTTGGTCAAATGAGTCTAGGTGTAGTAGTAGGTACTTTATTCTTCTTGTTATTGACCTTTGCGGCATTGACGTCGTCGATTTCAATTCTTGAACCTATTGTCGAATTCTTGGAAGAAAAAACCCCAATGAGCCGTAAAATCTGCACGCTAGTAGGGGCAGTGGCAACGTGGGCAGTGGGTGTACTTGCGTTATTGTCATTTAATAAATTGTCTGATTTTGCGGTATTTACTATCCACAAAAACGGTAAAGACATCCCACAAGGTATCTTTGACGCACTAGATTATACTTCTAGTAAAATCATGCTACCTTTGATTGGTTTGGGTACCATTATCTTCATTGGCTGGTTTATCAACCAAGAATCGGTAAAACGTGAATTGGGGCTAGATGGCATGAAATGGACTATTTGGCAAATTGTGGTAAAATTTGTCGCACCGATTGGTATCATCGCTGTATTTTTAACGGAGTTACTGGGTTAATCCCAATGGCTTTATCTCAATAGCTTTATGTAATTAATTGCTGACAATAAAAAACCCCGAATCGTCGGGGTTTTTTTCTTTCACTGAAACATTAATCAGTGCCATATTCTTGGCGTTTTGTGGCAAAAAAGCGCTCAAGTCGATCCATCGCTTCATGCAAATCTGATGCATTGGGCAAAAATACCACGCGAAAATGGTCAGGCGCATGCCAGTTGAAACCCGTACCTTGTACCATCAAGACTTTTTCTTGCAGTAATAATTCCATCATAAACTGCATATCATCTTCGATTGGATAAATGTCACGGTCAATTTTTGGAAAACAATAAAATGCCCCTTGTGGCATGGTACATGAGATACCTTTAATGGCATTTAGGCGCTCGATAGCGATGTTGCGCTGCTGATACAGGCGACCGGTTGGTGCGGTCAAGGCTTGCATACTTTGATAACCACCCATCGCCGTTTGAATCGCGTATTGTGAGGGGACGTTGGCACACAGCCGCATCGATGATAGCATGGTTAACCCTTCAATAAAATCAGCCGCATGGTGTTTTTTACCCGATAACATCATCCAGCCTGAGCGAAAACCTGCGATACGGTGCGACTTTGACAAGCCATTATAGGAGATAACCAAGCAGTTTTTGGCAAGGGTGCACATCGGTACATGCACGGCATCATCATACAGCACGCGGTCATAAATCTCATCCGCCATCAGTACAAGCCCGTGTTTTTCTGCCAGTGCCACGATTTTTTTTAAATTTTCGGTAGAGTAAAGCGCGCCTGTTGGGTTGTTTGGGTTGATGACCACAATGCCTTTGGTGCGCTCATTGATTTTGCTTTCAATATCGGCAATATCTGGCTGCCAGTTGTCTGCTTCATTACACAAATAATGAACCGCTTTACCCCCTGCCAAATTCGTCGCCGCTGTCCAAAGCGGGTAGTCAGGCATTGGAATCAGCACTTCATCGCCATCGTCCAGTAACGCTTGCATGGTCATCACAATCAGTTCAGAGACGCCGTTGCCCAAATACACATCGGCAACATCTACCGCTTCTAACAATCCTTTGGCTTGGTAATACTGCAAAATCGCTTTACGCGCGGCAAAAATCCCTTGAGAGTCTGAATAGCCAATCGCATTGGGCAAATTCATCGCCACATCTGATAAAATCTCTTGCGGTGCTTCAAACCCAAATGGCGCAGGGTTGCCGACATTAAGTTTGATGATTTTATGACCTTGTGTCTCCATGCGGTTGGCAGTTTGTAGCAAAGGGCCGCGAATGTCATAGCACACGTTTTGCAGTTTGTTAGATTTGTTCAAAGTTTTCATGGTAGATACATCACTACTAGGTTTGGGATTGGGTTCGGGATTCGGTGTGAGATGGTTGGGTTGAAAATTGGTAGCAGCCGTAGCGGTAGATTGAGCCGTTTGACCCTGCCGCGGGTTCGCTTGATTGGCATCGGTTGATGCTTGTGCTACAGTAGCATCATTGAGCGTATGCGCTGCTAATGCTTGGGTGTTGACGACTTGAGTTTCCACCCCAGTACCTGATAGCAAATAGCTTTCGCTGCACCCTAACAGACTGGCAAGCACAGGCAGTTTATTGGACACGATGCCATTGGAGCCGCGCTCCCAATTAGAAATCGCGGCACGGCTAACTTTAGCACCAGCTTGGGTCATTAAATCGGCAAGTTCGGCAGTGGTCAAACCTTTGCTTTTACGCAGCTGCGTCAAGCGTTGTCCAGCCGATAGTTTAGCGTCAGTGAGCATAGCACGGGATTCCGTTTGAGTATTAATAAGTCATATCAATTTTTGTCAGAAATACTGACAAAATTAAATTATAAATATTGCAGATAACTGCCAACAGATAAACTACGCTTGTCAGCACAATAATGCAAGAAAAACTTACAATTTTTTAACTAACAACAAGGAGATTTACTATGGAAGATTTTTACCAATTATCCGCGACCGATATTCGAGGTCAGCTATTTGATTTTGACACCCTTAGAGGTAAAGTCGTATTGATTGTGAATACCGCAAGCAAATGCGGCTTTACCCCACAGTTTGAGGGCTTAGAAAAGCTATACCAAGCTTACAAAGACCAAGGATTGGTGGTGTTGGGGTTTCCCTGCAACCAATTTGGTCAGCAAGATCCCGGCAGTGAAGCGCAAATTAGTGAGTTTTGCCAAATTAATTATGGCGTGACCTTTCCGATGATGGCAAAAGTTGACGTCAATGGTAAAGACACCCATCCTGTGTATGAGTTTTTAAAATCACAGCCACAAGGCAAGGGTATGTTGGGTGACGCTATCAAATGGAACTTTACCAAGTTTTTAGTTGATACACACGGCAGAGTCGTAGATCGTTTTGCACCGACCAAAGCCCCCCAAGACCTTGAGATGGATATCAAAGCACTACTGGCGCAACCGTAAGAAAAGGCGGGAGAAAAAAAATAAAAAGGATTTAATTGGGGGAATTAAATCCTTTGGGTGACAAGCGATAGAGACATTGTTATTATTGTTATCTTATTATTCTTATTGTTAGCTATGACCTTGCTGGCCATGTAGGTATGATAGGTTTTTTATGTGACAACCACATGACATGCTCAGCAAAATTTTTTAAAATTTTTAACATTTGCCAAAAAAAATCGTTGACAGCAAAAATAAATTCTCTATAATACCCACCACAGACGATGGGTCGTTAGCTCAGTTGGTAGAGCGTCTGCCTTACACGCAGAATGTCGGCGGTTCGAATCCGTCACGACCCACCAATTTGACAAGTTTGGGTCATCGTCACCAGCTACCGTGCAGTGGTAGTTCAGTTGGTTAGAATACCGGCCTGTCACGCCGGGGGTCGCGGGTTCGAGTCCCGTCCGCTGCGCCACTTATTTTATAAGTGTTAAAAAACAAAATTTTTAAAGTTTTGTGCCTCAAATCTCCCCTGATTTGAGGTTTTTTTTCGTCTTGGTGTTTAGCTAAGTGATTGAATATAAAAAATATTACTTTTTCGACAAATCTTTTACTTATGAACCGTGTTTTGACTGACTGATTGTTAAGTGACTAGACATACTCTGAAGGATATATTAGTAAAACTAACGTGACCAAACGCTTGTGACCAAAACGTGACCATTTTGTGACCAAAAATTTTGGCTTACGGTCTATAGGGTCATCCGCCAATTATTAAAACCAATTTTTAAAATACAAAAAGTACAGTAAAAATTAAAAGGCGGATTTCATTACAAGCTGTCCAGACAACCAAAATTCATGCAATCGAACAACCAAGTCTCGCATTTTATGGCATGAGCTATACGCCAATATCCTCATCGCCCCACTACCAACTTGCCAATGCGTTTTCCCGTAAGCTCGTCATTGAAATCATCCGATTATCCAATGGGGTCGTAACCCAGATGAGGCGTCAGTTAGTCAAATTAAAGCAGATACATAGTTAACAAATGTTGAATTATAAAATTTATAATTACACTAAATTATTAAATAAAATTAATTAATCCAATTTTGTATATTCTACTAAAATGTTACAGTATGTTAAGATATATATCCTTTACAATCAAAAACTTAGTTTTGTTTTTGTGGTATATATGCCCTGTGAAATCTTGCTGTAATTTGAAATATTGTAAATAATTTGTTAAGGTTGCTTTCCAGTTAATCTAATGAAAAGATATCTTTATGAGTTCTGTGAAAGTCGAAAAATTCGGCCCTTTCCATCGGGTCAATCGTCCCGTCTTTATTGCCTCCGCATTGCTGATTGTCGGATTTATTATTTTTGGTTCGTTATTTGGTGAGTTGGCAGGTGAGGTTTTTAACCAACTACAATCTTTTATTACCCACCGTTTTCGTTGGCTTTTTATCATTTTGATGAATGTCGCGGTGGTGTTTAGCCTATATATTGCCTTGAGTCGTTATGGCGATATTCGGCTTGGGCATCAAACAGAGCATCCTGAGTATAGCTTACTATCATGGTTTGGCATGCTGTTTAGTGCGGGGATTGGGATTGGTCTGTTGTATTGGGGGACGGCAGAGCCGTTATATCATTTTATGTCGCCTCCGATGGGGCAAGCCGAAACCGTAGAAGCGGCTAAACAAGCGATGAGTATTTCGTTTTTGCATTGGGGGATTCATGCGTGGGCGTTGTATTGTGTCGTAGCATTGTCATTGGCGTATTTTCATTATCGTCGTGGCTTGCCATTGTCGATTCGCTCGGTACTGTACCCATTGATTGGTCAAAAAATCTATGGCAAATGGGGGCATGTGGTCGATACCCTTGCGGTGTTTGGCACGATGTTTGGGGTGGTGACTTCCTTGGGGCTAGGTGCGATGCAAATCAACGCAGGCTTTAGCAATGTGTTTGGTATTCCCAACAATGTCCCAGTACAGCTTTGTCTGATTGCAATTATTACCGCGATGGCGACGTTATCAGTGATGATGGGACTGGATAAAGGGATTAAACGCTTAAGCGATATCAATATTGTGCTGACTGTGTTGCTGCTTGGCTTTATGTTATTTTTTGGTCCGACCCAGTTTATCATTGATAGTTTTATTGAAAATATCGGCAATTATGTCAGCCAACTTATTCCGCTAGGATTTTGGAGTGAGGCGTATAGCAATACAGATTGGCAGGCAAATTGGACGATTTTTTATTGGGCATGGTGGGTGAGTTGGTCGCCATTTGTGGGAATTTTTGTGGCGCGTATTTCTCGGGGTCGTACTATCAGAGAGTTTATTTTTGGGGTGTTATTTATTCCGATGCTGCTGTTGTTCTTTTGGTTTACCACCTTTGGCGGCAGCGCGGTACATATGGAATTGATGGGCAATTATGGGTTGATAGAAGCAGTCAAAGCCGATTATGGTAGTGCGATTTTTAAACTGATTGAATATTATCCTTTAACCAAGCCTTTGACGCTGATGATTGTGGTGATGATTATGTTGTGGTTTGTCACTTCGTCAGATTCGGCAAGCCTTGTGATTGATATGCTCACGGCAGGCGGCGATACCAATCCGCCAAAAATCCAGCGGTTATTTTGGGCATTGAGCCAAGGGGTAATTGCTGCGGTATTATTGGTAGCAGGGGGGTTATCTGCGTTGCAAGCGGTCGCGATTATTGCAGGCTTTCCGTTTGCCATCGTGGTGTTTGTGATGATGTATTGTCTATGGCGAGGGCTATCACGAGATAGATTGACCTTGTACCGTAATCAACAATGGTATATCACGGCAGAGTCTGCTGAGCATAATTCAGCGAATGAGTTTATTGATGAGCATTTATTGCTGGGTCCGCCCGTGGTGGCTAAAGATGACTAATATTGTTTTTCTTGATTAACATAAGTGGACGGGTGCAAGCATCGCAAAGCTGATGCCCGTCTAGGCAGTCAACCAATGGGCGTTAATTGACAGAGTGACAGCCTAGACATACGTTACAAAGAAAAACGCTATAATAAACGCCTAATGTATGGCAATATTTGATATGCCCATAAAATTGTATGCCCATCAAATAATAAGGAAACCCCAATGAGCAAGCCTGAAAAACCTTTTATTGCGCTTAATATCGCAATCTTAACTGTATCAGACACCCGCAGTTTAGAAGAAGATACCTCTGGTAAATACCTAGCTGATAGCCTTGTCGAATCAGGGCATACCCTGGCGGAGCGAGCCATACGCACCGATGATATTTATCAAATCCGTGCTATCGTGAGTCAATGGATTGCCGACCCTGCGATTCACGCTATCATTACCACAGGCGGGACAGGTTTTTATATCCGTGACCAAATCCCTGAAGCCCTAAACCCGCTGTTTGATAAAGAAGTACAAGGTTTTGGCGAGATGTTCCGCGCGCTATCTCGTGATGAAATCGGCATGTCAACCTTGCAATCTCGTGCTCTAGCAGGCATGGCGAATAATACGGTGATTTTTTGTTTACCTGGCTCCTCGGGTGCCTGTCGCACAGGCTGGGAAGGCATTATCAAAGAGCAGCTCGACAACCGTACCCGTCCGTGTAACTTTGTGCCCCATCTGATGCGTGAAAATCCAAAACATGACCATTAAATTGGCAGGGGTGGTGATTTTGGCGGGGGGTGAATCATCTCGGATGGGTTCGCCCAAGGCGTTATTAAGCTTGCCAAATGGCGAGACTTTGCTTGATTTTCATATTCGTCATGCTAAACGCTTAAATGTCCCTGTCATGGTGGCGGATAATGGTAAGCGCTTATGTCATGATGCAACCGTCAAAATCATTGATGATTATCTGCCAAATCAACAAGATGGCAAAGGAGCAGGGGCGTTATCAGCCATGGCAAGTGCCATGAATCAAGTCATGTCTCCTTACCATTATTTACTGGTGATAAGCTGTGATAGTTTGGTTCATGCCCATCAAGTTTTTGATAAGTTGCATTATGCGGTAACCGATAATGAAGCGGTGATTTATTTAAAAGCTGAAAAGGATTATCCATTGTTGGGTTTGTATCGTACGGATTTATTAATAAAATTATACGATTATTTGGATAAGGGGCAGCGCGCAGTGATGAAGTTTTTGGCGGATAAAAAAATACAAACCGCTGCATTGCCGAATGAATGGATAGCTTTAGCAAATTTTAATACCAAAAATGAATTTAATTTGGCGTTGAACTCACTCAATGACATAGGATAAATAGGTCAAATTTTGGGAAATTATTCACATTAACAGTATATAAAATAATTTCATCAATTAAGGGTAGGATTAAGGGTATGAGTTAAAATTTAGGCATGGTAATTGCATTTTTAAATTACCTTGTTTGATTATGTTGGAAAACTGCTATGCCTTCAATCAGTAGCCCTGTGAGTGTTGAATTTTTTCCCAATGACAGCGTGAAAGAAAATCGTTTTGACCTTTCTATAACCCCCAGACATGCAAAAGCTGTACAAAATCAGGGCAAAGTGTATCTGGTTGGTGCAGGTACAGGCGACCCCGAGCTCTTAACCATCAAAGCCTATAAAACTATCTTGCAAGCGGATGTGATTTGTTATGACAATCTGGTGAGTGATGAGATTTTGGCACTTAACACAACGGCAGAAAAAATCTATGTGGGTAAAAAATGCCACAAGCACAGCATGTCCCAACAAAATATCAATGGCTTATTGATCACCCTAGCGCAACAAGGCAAAATTATTGTACGCTTAAAGTCGGGTGACCCGTTTATCTTTGGGCGTGGCGGTGAAGAA
>NZ_DALYMP010000009.1:82622-82702 GCF_031975715.1 Moraxella sp. CTOTU46711 | reverse complement strand
GCTTATTCTCCTGTTAGTGGATTATAAGCAGTTACACAAAGTTTGGGAAACTCTCATGGAAATTGCCTTTTGAGTTTGAA
>NZ_DALYMP010000009.1:0-82522 GCF_031975715.1 Moraxella sp. CTOTU46711 | reverse complement strand
GCAATGTACAATGATAAGATTAACCCGTTAGGTCAGGTGGCCTAACTTAAATAAATTGCCTTTTGAGTTTGAAGCAATGTACAATGATAAGATTAACCCGTTAGGTCAGGTGGCCTAACTTAAATAAAAAGTCTCCGACAAACCCGGTACGGTTCACTATCTATTGTTATTCTTACCTGAAATTGATGTGAGCTTATAGAGACAAGGTAAATTTGCAAAAGTGCCGGCTATTCAGTGTTCATTGAATGTTTAATTTAATTTATTAAGCTTGACCTTGGAGTGGCTCTAAGCCTTATACTTGGTACAAATTTTTCGATTGTTATGATGATGCGTTCTACTACATGGATTACAGTCTTGGTTGGATTGTTCATGTTCCAAAGCTTTTGGAATGTGGCGGCGGCCTTTTGTGTCCATGAACAACAGCCTCAATCACAGCAGAGTTATCATTTTGGTCATCACCAAAATACCTTGTGTGCCAGCGATAGTCGTCAACACGATCATAATGGACAGTCAGAAAACATAAAAACATTCAGTAGCGATTTAGAAATCGGTGAAGATCATCAAGATCATCTACCATCGATGATGCATGTGATTGTACAAAATGAAAAAGTAGATGTGTTTCATCCAAGCTCTGAAGTTAAAGTGAATCCACAATTTCATTGGAAAAACAGCTATCAGGCTCCTGACCTGTTTCAACAAAGCCCACCTCCCGAATTTTCCCCGCTCATGGTGGGGTAGCCTAAAACATTCCCACCACTTTTATTATTTAAACCCCACTCTCAACACTTTTAGAGGGGGTTGAAACAAAAAAGGCATGAACTTAAACTTTAATCAATGACCAAAAAGATTAGAGGATAAGCCATGCCCATTGATGAATTTATCATTAAAATCTATCTAATGGTAGATGACTACTACAAAAAGATTGTAACAAACCGGCTAAGACAAGGTGGTTACGTACCAAAACTAACCGACAGTGAAATTATCACCATGGAGATAGTGGGTGAGTTTTTACAGATGGACACCGACTCACAAATCCATCAGTATTTTAAACAGCATTGGCAAACATGGTTTCCACAAATAGGCTCATATCCCAACTTTGCCAAGCAGTGCGTCAATTTACTACAGGTAAAAACTTTGATACAACAGCATATCGTTAAACAGCATGGGCAAGACAACATTCATTTTATTGATGGCTTTCCCATTCCTGTGTGTCAATATGCCCGATAAACGACCACTCAGTGTACTTAATCGTCTTAAAAATGCTCGTCGCAATATTGAGACGGTGATTGGTCAGTTATCACAGCGGTTTAATATGCAAAAGGTGAGAGCGAGAGATTTATGGCATTTATCCCACAGATTTATGCGTAAAATCTTGGCTCATAACTTCTGCTTTGTAATCAATAAACAGTTAGGTAATCCCCCACTTCAGTTTGAATTGCTTATTTCAAGTTGAGAGTGGGGTTATTTAAATAAGTGGGAAAAATCATGTCTTCACAATCAATTATACTCTTGCGTCATAGCTTGGTTGCTTGTATATGTGCAGCGGCTATGCAATATAGCTATGCTGAAAACGTTACCAGCTTTGAATCCGCTTTAGCAAAAGTACAAAGTTACCAGACTCAAGACAAGCCGTGGCAACAAGTTCAGCAAATATCTGAATTGAATATTCAGCAAAGTCGGTTATGGCAGAATCCAAGTATAAGTTTAGAACAGTCTGGCTTTGGCTCAGGTCAAGAACAGGAATTCAATGTTGGCGTTAGTCAACCTCTAGATCTATTTGGTCAGCGTAAGCTGAACCAGGTGATTGCCAATACCTCGAATCAACAAATCCAATTGCAACAGCAATTATGGAAGGCACAAAGCCAACTGATTGTTAAATTTGCATGGTCGCAATTTGTACTTGCTGAGGTTGAGCAGTCTGTTTATTCAGTACTGTTAAAAACAAGTAAAGCCAATCTGGACAGTGCCCAGAAACGCTATCAGGCAGGCAGTATTGCCCTGGTTGATTTTGAGCGTGCCCAAATTGAAGCGCTAGAAATCCAACGACTTTATGAGCAAGCGATGCTGAATAAACAAGCTGCCGGTCGTCAGCTGTCTAATTTGTGGGGGGGAGAAACATCTTCACATCTTCAATTGAATAAAACCGCTATCCCTTGGCCAGAGCAAAGTCTCCAAACTGTGCAACGGTATATTGCTGAAGGGTGGCTAGAAAAATTCTATGCCTTGAACATTCAGCAATCGGATCATCAAATTGAAAATTTAAGAATTCAGGCACGTCCCAATCCGACTTTAAATGTAGGCATGAAACGTAGCAAAACCCCTAATAAAAGCAACGATACGACTTTAGCAATCGGCGTGGCTATTCCACTGAATATTTTCAATCGCCAGCAATATGCGATCCCGATGGTCCAGCAACAGCAAATATTGCTGAACCAACAGCAGCAGCGTGAGCTGAAGCAACAAATACTCGATATTGCCAACAGCATGCATCAGCTCAAAGGTTTACGTAGCCAGTTCGATGCCACAACAGCACAAGTTACTTTGGCGACCAAAGTTCAGAGCCGTACTTTACAAGGGTTTCAGGCAGGGAAACTGTCCATTACCGACGTTCAGCAAGCAACCACCCAACTGCAGAATCTTCGATTGGGTCAATTACAAATTCTACGTCAAGCTTGGCAAACTGCCCTAGCAGCTGAGGCACTCAGTATTGGCACAAGTTATGAAGAAATTAGCCGTTCGGATGCCTATACACAACTGAATAAAAAGGCAGTCGAAGCATCGCAAAATTTAATCAATGGGGGAGCACGATAAAATGAACGCCAAGCAAAACGGAAAAATATCCCAGTCTCTCATGATTGTAGTTTTGATTCTGATTACGGTCTTGGTCAGTCTGGCTATTTGGTTAAGTTCAAAAAAAACTGAATCTGAGGGGCGTGGTTATGATGAGGGAAATGCCGAACATTCTGATGAAGATAGTTCTGAAGAAGGACATGCTGAAGAAGGCGAAATACAACTGACCAGCCAACAAATGGTTGAACAAGGTTTAAAAGTTGCTGTTGCATCCACAGGATTGGTTGAAAAGCTGACAACCCTGCCAGGTAAATTGGTGGTGAATACCGATCAACAAGCGCATATATCGCCTAATTTTAGTGGTTATATCGAGCAGGTCAATGTGGCTTTAGGACAGAGCGTGCAAAAAGGACAAACGCTGGCTGTACTAATCGTGCCTGAACTGATCGACCAACAGGCAAATCTGCGTATGGCACAGGTGAATCTGGATTTGGCCCGTAAAGATTACCAGCGCGAACAGCAACTCTGGTCACAGGGGATTTCTGCCAAACAGGATTACCAGCGTGCCGAAAATGCCTACCGTCAAGCGCAGATTACTGTCCAGTCCTCACAAGCACGTTTAAATGCATTAAGTGCAAGTGGCAATAACAATGGGCGTTTTCTGATTAAAGCACCGATCTCTGGGGTGATCAGTAAAAAAGATATTGTGGTCGGTGAAAATGTCCAACTGGCGGATCAGCTTTTTGTGATTGAAAATCTAAAAGACCTTTGGTTGGAATTTAATCTACCAAATACCTCAAATATTCACCTTCAAGTAGGGCAAATTTTAAACTTTAAAACCAATGGTTCTGATCAAAATTACCAAG
This sequence comes from Moraxella sp. CTOTU46711, assembly GCF_031975715.1. Classification (NCBI taxonomy): domain Bacteria; kingdom Pseudomonadati; phylum Pseudomonadota; class Gammaproteobacteria; order Moraxellales; family Moraxellaceae; genus Moraxella; species Moraxella sp. CTOTU46711. The sequence goes on along the minus strand of NZ_DALYMP010000009.1, from coordinate 78,866 downwards.
CAAAAGTACAAACGCTGAATTCACAGGCAGATTTACAAACTGGACGTTTACAAGTGCGTGCCAAAGTCACCACACAAGCGGATGTACTGCGTCCAAATGTTTTGGTAAATGTTTTTGTGACTGATGCACAAGCAAAAACAGCGTTAAGAGTCCAGAAAAAAGCCTTACAGCAGGTTGAAGGAAAACCTGTGGTATTTGTGATTGAGTCTGAAGAAAAGGGACTGGTTCATCTTAAAGCACAGCCAATAGAAGTGGGCGTGAGCAGTCAGGATGGGCAATGGCTAGAAGTCATTTCTGGATTAACTGAAGGGCAGAAATACATTGCGGATGGCAGTTTTCTATTAAAGTCTGAATTAGAAAAAGACGAGGCAGGCCATGGACATTAATTCTGATCTGCCAAAACCAGAAGGTTTATTCGAACGAATCATTCAGTTTTCCATACAAAATGCGATTTGGGTGTTGCTCTTTGTCTGTACCTGGATTGCGGTCGGGGTGTATAGCTATCAGAAACTCCCGATTGATGCTGTACCCGATATTACCAATACCCAAGTCCAGATTAATACTCAAGCCAAGGGTTTTACTGCGCTTGAAGTCGAACAGCGGATTACCTATCCCATTGAAAATGCCATGGCTGGCATTCCGAATCTGGAGCTTACCCGTTCCATATCCCGTTATGGACTCTCTCAAGTCACCATTGTCTTTAAAGATGGGACTGATATTTATTGGGCCCGTCAGCAGATTAACCAACGGGTACAGGAGGCGCAATCTGAGTTGCCTGCACAAATCGCACCGACGATGTCCCCCGTTTCTACGGGTCTCGGTGAGATTTATCAATGGGTACTGAAGGCAGATCCGAATGCGAAAAAGCCGGATGGAACTGCATACACGCCGATGGATTTACGTGAGATTCAGGACTGGATTGTGCGTCCTCAACTGCAACGTGTTAAGGGAGTTGCAGAGGTCAACAGTATTGGTGGTTTTGAAAAAACCTATGTGGTCTCTCCCGATTTAAACCGGATGCAGCAACTGAATATCTCATTAGAACAACTGCAACAGGCTTTAGCGCAAAATAATGAGAACCGAGGTGCAGGTTATATTGAAGACAATGGTCAGCAACTGACGGTACGTGTACCGGGTGCATTCAATGGGCTTTCTGATATTGAGAACACCATGCTGGGTAGCCCAAATGGCAGCCCAATTCGGGTTGGTGATATTGCGCAAGTCTCTATTGGGCATGATTTAAGAACCGGTGGGGCAACCTATAACGGCAAAGAAACCGTTTTAGGGGTTGCCATGATGGCGATGGGTGGAAATAGCCGGACTGTTTCTAAAGCTGTGGATGCCAAGCTTCAAGATATTCAGAATAGTTTGCCTAAAGGGGTAGTGATTGAAACGGTGTACGACCGTACTACCTTGGTTGAGAAGGCGATTAAAACCGTTCAGAAAAACTTGGTAGAGGGAGCAATCCTGGTCATCATCATTCTGTTCCTGTTTTTAGGGAATATCCGTGCTGCCTTGATTACTGCCTGTGTCATTCCACTCTCTATGCTGTTTACCTTAACCGGGATGGCACAGAAAAATATCAGTGCCAATCTGATGAGTTTAGGTGCACTCGATTTCGGCATCATTGTCGATGGTGCTGTGGTGATTGTCGAAAACTGTATCCGGCGTTTAGCCCATACACAGCAACTGTTAAAACGACCTCTCACACAAAGTGAACGCTTTAAGGAAGTTTTTCTGGCTGCCCGCCAAGCACGTCGTCCTCTTATTTTTGGTCAGCTTATTATTTTGGTGGTGTATTTGCCGATTTTTGCTTTAAGTGGTGTGGAAGCAAAAATGTTCCATCCGATGGCATTGGCAGTGGTACTCGCCCTTGTTGCAGCCATTATTTTATCGATCACCTTTGTGCCTGCTGCTGTGGCATTGTGGGTCAAAGGCGATATTCAAGAAAAAGAAAGTCGTTGGATGTTATGGCTAAAAGCTAAATATCAGCAAACTCTTGATATTTCGTATCAATACAAAGCAGTTGTGCTGACTTTTGCACTGTGTGTATTAGTGATTACGGGATTTATCAGTACCAAACTCGGCAGTGAATTTGCACCACAGCTCAGTGAAGGAGACTTTGCGATACAACAGTTACGTTCACCAAGTACAGGCTTAGAAGAGTCTTTACGTATTCAGAAGAATACTGAAAAACTTCTTTTAAAGAGTTTCCCTGAAATTAAGGCAGTATTTGCCAGAACGGGTACAGCCGAGGTTGCAACAGATGTCATGCCACCCAATATTTCAGATGGCTATATCATGTTAAAGCCTCGTTCAGAATGGCCAAATCCTAAAGAAAGTTTAGATGAATTACGTGGCCGTATGGTGACGTATTTAGCCACGATTCCAGGCAATAATAGTGAATTTTCACAACCGATTGAACTCCGATTTAATGAATTGATCTCAGGTGTGCGTAGTGATGTTGGTGTGAAAATCTTCGGTGATGATATGAATGTCCTCAATACTGAGGCGACTAAAATCTCCAAAATCATTCAGCAAATATCGGGTAGCAGTGCCGTGAAAGTTGAGCAGACCTCAGGTTTGCCATTACTGAATGTCGAGGTAAATAAAACTTTGGCTGCACAATATGGTTTGAGTGTGCGTTCAATTCAAGACCTTGTGGCAACCAGTATTGGTGGACAAAGCGTGGGAGAGATTTTAGAAGGCGATCGTCGTTTTGATTTTGTTATCCGTCTTGGAGAGCAAGACCGTAGTGTCGCATCTGTTTCCCAGTTACCTATTCAGCTTCCAAATGGTGGCAGTATTTTATTGTCGGATGTCGCGCAAGTCTCGACCATTGAAGGAATCAACCAAGTCAGTCGAGAAAATGGTAAACGCCGAGTTGTGGTTACAACGAATGTTGAAGGGCGTGATTTAGGGTCTTTTGTTTCTGATGTACAGACACAGCTCAAAGCATACACTTTGCCAAGTGGTTATTGGATAGAATATGGCGGTCAGTTTGAAAATTTGGCTTCAGCCAAAGCACGGATGCAAATCGTGATTCCACTGGCTTTAATCACTATCTTTATTTTACTGATGGCGGTCTTTCACAATGTCAAAGAAAGTCTATTGGTCTTTACCGGGGTACCTTTTGCCTTGACCGGTGGTGTGCTGTTCCTTTGGCTAAGGGATATTCCATTATCGATGTCAGCTGGAATTGGCTTTATTGCCTTATCTGGTGTTGCAGTCCTCAATGGACTGGTAATGCTGACCTTTATTAAGGAATTAAGGGACAAATATCCAGTGCATAAAGCCGTGTGGCAAGGGGCTATTTTGCGCTTAAGACCAGTGTTGATGACAGCTTGTGTGGCTTCACTGGGTTTTGTACCAATGGCGCTGGCAACCGGAACAGGGGCTGAGGTTCAACGGCCACTGGCAACCGTAGTGATTGGCGGGATTATCTCTTCAACATTACTAACTTTGGTGCTGTTACCCGTGCTTTATCGTTGGATAAATGAAAAAAAAGTTTCTTAATCCAATAGATTAGTCGATTTACAGCAGAGATATTGGCTGTTATCCAATATCTCTGCTCATCATAAATAGAATAAGGAAAATATTTTATGTCAGAACATCATGATCATAGCCATGCGGTTGTTACTGAAGAAAATAGTAAGAAGTTAATGGTTGCCTTAGGTTTAACGACTACTTTTTTAATAGTAGAAGTTGTCGCTGCTTTTATTACCCAAAGTTTGGCTTTGTTATCTGATGCAGCTCATATGTTTACTGATGTAGCCGCTTTAGCTATTGCTCTTGCCGCTATCAAAATTGGTAAAAAAGCCGCAGATGATAAAAGAACTTTTGGCTATCAGCGATTTGAAATTTTAGCGGCTCTGTTTAATGCGGTGATGCTTTTTGTGGTAGCAATATATATTGTATATGAAGCTTATCAACGTTTTACGAACCCTGCTGAAATTCAAAGTGTTGAAATGATGATTGTCGCGGTCATTGGTTTGGTCGTAAATTTGATTTCAATGAAAATCCTTTCTGCTAGTGCTGAAGGAAGTCTAAATATAAAAGGTGCATATTTAGAAGTTCTTAGTGATGCTCTAGGATCGATAGGCGTGATTATCGGAGGAATAGTTATTTATTTTACCCAGTGGATGTGGGTTGATACCGTAATCGCTGTGTTAATTGGCTTCTGGGTCTTACCTCGAACTTGGATTTTATTAAAACAAAGTATTAATATTCTGCTTGAAGGAGTTCCTGATGAGATTGATATTGAGTCGTTAAGAAATGATTTATTGAAGCTAGAGGGCGTTGAAGGGATTCATCAGTTGAAAGTCTGGGCTATATCCTCAAAAAATATTCATTTAACTGCTCATTTGGTTGCTCCGAATAGCAATACAGATCAACTCTATCAAAAGGCCTTAGAAGTTCTAAAACATAATCATAATATTACTGAAATTACGTTACAAATAGAAAATACGAAATGTAAGGCAGAGAGTTTCCCAAACTTTGTGTAACTGCTTATAATCCACTAACAGGAGAATAAGCAATGACTAACCAATCTGACATCAAGAAACTGGCTGAGCAAATGGCCAGCAGCATGAAAAGCTTCGATGACATCAAAGACTTTCAAAAGCAGCTCATGCAGTCCTTCATCGACACTGCCCTAGAAGCAGAAATGGAAGAGCATCTCGGCTACCCCAAGCATGAAAAGGCAGACAGGCCTAATAAGCGCAATGGGCACACTAAAAAGAGAGTCCGTAGCGACACAGGCGAGCTTGAGATCTCCACCCCAAGAGACCGCGACAGTAGCTTTGAGCCTGTACTTGTCAGTAAGCACCAAACCCGTATTTCAGGTCTTGATGACAAAATCATCAGCTTTTACGCCAAAGGTCAAACCACTACTGAGATTGTCGAAACCATCAAGGACATCTACGACGTCGACATCTCAAGCAGCTTGGTTTCCAGAGTCACTGACAACATCTTGGATGACATCACCGCTTGGCAGAACCGGCCACTGAGCAGCGTCTATCCTAACATATTTTTTAATCGTGAACAGGTTCTTAGATAAAGGTACTTTGTACGTTGCAGTATTTAAAGATGATGGTACAGGTGAATGGAAACCATTAACGTTTGGTACAGGCGCATTAACTGCGTCTTATGCAAAATACGCGTTTGCTAACCAAGCTGATGTGTTGGTACATGCTCGTATTGCGGGTGACGCACTAGGTGCAACTAGAATGGATCGTCCAGAATGGGTATCGGTCAGCCCTGTGACGGGTGAAGTTTATGTCACATTAACCAACAATTCTAATCGTGGCGTTTCATATCCGGTAGATGCAGCTAACCCACGTAACTATGCTACCAACAAGGGTAACCGTAACGGACATATCATTCGTTGGGCTGAAAAAGGTAACGACCATACAGCTACCAGCTTTAACTGGGATATCTACCTATTTGCAGCGCCAAATGATTTAACCGCAGAAAATTTGTCTGGTTTAAATGCCAATAACGATTTGTCTTCACCAGATGGCTTATACTTCGACCCACGTGGCGTATTATGGATTCAAACCGATGACGGTGCTTACACTAGCAGAACCAACTGTATGCTACTAGCTGCGTTGCCAGGTAAAGTAAATGATGGTAAAGAAGTAACCACATCAGCGGGTATCAAAACCCGCGTTGGTATGCAAGCTACAGAACAAAATATCAAACGTTTCTTTGTGGGTCCAAAAGGTTGTGAAGTAACGGGTATCACCTTAACGCCAGACTTTAAAACACTCTTCATCAATATCCAACATCCAGGCGAAGATCAACCAGGGGTCACATGGGGCGCGATTACTGGTGGTACTACACCACGTTCAGCGACGGTGATGATTACCAAAAAAGACGGCGGTGTGATTTTAGGTGAGTCATTAACATAAGTTAAACACGCAACAAAGTTATCAAAAACCCTTGAACAGTGATTCAAGGGTTTTTTTATAAAATAACCTTTTATCTTTTAAAGGTATAAAAAAAATGCTATGATTTTGCCATTTTTATGGTGATTGTTTTTCCAAATAATCGGTCTTTTATGATGGGATAATCCCAATGAATATATCGATTGAATAAGGATTTTGTAATGAGTGAGCCAACGATGCAAAAACCGCGCGTGCTGATGATGGCAGCAGGCACGGGTGGGCATGTGTTTCCCGCGATTGCGGTGGCTCAAGCGTTACAACAATCAGGTGCCCAAGTGCATTGGCTTGGCACCCTAGTCGGTATGGAAAATGAGTTGCTACAACATTACGACTTTACCTACCATGCCATCAATATGCAGGGATTGCGCGGTAACGGTATCAAACGCTTATTTAAAGCCCCGTCAACCTTACTTAAAGCAACATTAGCGGCTATCAAAATCATCAAAACCAATAAAATCGACATCGTGGTAGGGTTTGGTGGTTATGTGACCGCACCCGGCGGATTGGCCGCCAAATTTTGTAAAATACCAATTTTGATTCATGAACAAAATGCCATCGCAGGCATGAGTAATAACTATCTATCTAAGCTTGCTAATCAAGTGTTAGAAGCCTTCCCAAACACCTTCACCGAACTACCTTCTAATAAAGTAATGACAGTGGGCAACCCAGTACGTGAGGCTATCGTACAGGTACCGCCACCAAAAGCCCGTATTGATGTCAATGATACCAGTCCTTTAAAGCTATTGGTCATTGGCGGTTCTCTGGGTGCTCAGGCGCTAAATAATCATATCGCGCCCACGCTAAAAAAACTAGAAAGTATGCCAGACGCCAAGCCGTGGCAAGTGCGCCATCAATGTGGTAAAAACAACCAAGAGGCTACTCAAGCGGTATATAGCGAAGCACAGCTCCAATCAACCCAATATGAAATTTTACCATTTGTCAAAGATATGGCAGAAGCATATAGCTGGGCAGATGTGATAGTCTGCCGTGCTGGGGCGCTGACGGTCACAGAAGTTGCCACGGTTGGATTGCCTGCGGTGTTTGTGCCGCTGCCCCATGCGGTAGATGATCACCAAACGGCCAATGCCAAAACCCTATCACAACATGGCGCGGCGTTTTTAATGCCGCAAAAAGAATTAACAGCAGAGAGTTTAAGTGCTATTTTAGCCAAGCTCGACCGTCATCAAATTTTAGTGATGGCAGAAAAAGCGCGTGAATTTGCCAAACCCAATGCCACACAGCTGGCTGCCGATGCCATTTTATCCCAGTTAAACCCTTAATTATTTTCTACAATTTATAAGTCATTTATCATTGAGCCTGTCTATGTCAAAATCAGCCAAAACTGCCACTGCCCAATCTACTGAAAAACCTGAAAAAACCAACCGTGTCACCAAAAAAATTACCAAGCGTGTGGTCGAAATTCCAGAGATGCGCCGTATTCGCCACGTGCATTTTGTCGGTATTGGTGGGGCAGGGATGTGCGGTATTGCCGAAGTCGTCCATAATCATGGCTATATGGTTAGCGGTTCAGACATCAAACAAAGCCCAGTGACTGACCGTTTGACCCAAATGGGCATTCAAGTGTTTATCGGGCATGATTCCAAAAACATCAGTGAAGCCGATGTGGTCGTGGTGTCATCAGCCATTGATCATACCAACCCAGAAATCCAAGCCGCCTTGTCAGGACGTATTCCTGTGGTACGCCGCGCCGATATGTTAGGTGAGCTGATGCGTTACCGTCATGGTATTGCAGTAGCGGGTGCGCATGGCAAAACTACCACCACTAGCCTGCTTACCATGATTTTAACCGAAGCAGGGTTAGATCCTACTTATGTGATTGGTGGTAAACTTAACGCCTCAGGCAAAAACGCGTCATTAGGTCAAAGCCGTTATTTGGTGGCGGAAGCGGATGAGTCAGATGCGTCGTTTTTATCGCTGCGTCCGATGGCAGCGATTGTCACCAATATCGACCAAGACCATATGGAAACCTATGGCGGCAGTTTTGATAAACTAAAAGCGGCGTATGTGCAGTTTTTACAAAATATGCCGTTTTATGGGTTAGCCGTATTGTGCGGTGATGACAAAGAATTGTACGGACTGATTGATAAAATCGCACGCCCTGTGTTGACTTATGGGTTAGAAAAACATAACGATGTGCAAGCCATTGATGTGGTGGCAGATGGCACCAAAACCCATTTTACCGTACTGCGTAAAGACCGTGAGCCACTGCCGATTACTTTGAACATTCCCGGTATTCATAATGTCTATAACGCCTTAGCGGCTATCACCATCTCCACCGATGAAGGTGTCAGTGATGAAGCCATTTGTCAAGCGGTCAAAAAATTTGCCGGCGTGGGCAGACGTTTTGAAAACAATGGTAACTACCCTGTGAAAGATGGCGCAGGCGATGTGCTACTGATTGACGACTATGGTCACCACCCAACTGAAGTGGCAATGACCATCAAAGCGGCTCGCCAAAGCTATCCCGATCGCCGCTTGGTGATGATTTTCCAGCCTCACCGTTTTACCCGTACCCGTGATTGCTTCGATGATTTTGTAGACGTATTGTCACAAGTCGATGTGTTGATGCTACTCGATGTGTATAGCGCAGGTGAAGCCATGATTGAAGGCGCGGATAGTCGCAGCCTTGCCCGTACCATCCGCACCCGCGGACAAGTTGAGCCAATTATGCTGAACATCAATGACATGGATCAAATCCGTCAGGTGCTAGGTAGTATGTTAAAAGGCAATGATTTGCTGATTACCCAAGGGGCGGGTAACGTGGGTCAACTCTGTTTAGATTTGGCAAAAAACAATTTATTTCTAGCGGACAAGTAACCGTTTGATTGAAAAACCACGCGGCAAGCGTTTAGCAAACTTAAGGTATTGAAAAGCTATTTTAGCTTGCCCATACTGCCAGCAGTCGATTATTTTATGAGTGAGCTAAAATTGCCAAGCAATAGTTTAAAAATTTTTGTGAAATAATTGTAGCAATAAATTCGGTTAATAAAAGATTAGGAATCAATATGTCAGAGCTTATCGATGTCAAACAATTTGGTAAAGTGGCGGTTGTCTGTGGCGGCTGGAGTGCTGAGCGTGAAGTGTCACTGACGAGTGGTAAAGCTGTGCTTGAGGCGCTACTAACTAAAGGCGTGGACGCCCATCACTTTGACCCCAAAGAAACAGATATTTCAAAACTGCGCGACTATGACCGCGTATTTAATGTGCTGCATGGCACTTTTGGCGAAGATGGTAGCTTGCAAGGGGTGCTAGACGGTTTTAATATTCCGTATACCGGTTGTGGCGTGTTAGCCTCTGCAATTGCTATGGATAAGTTTCGCAACCGCTTAGTTTGGCAAGCGTTAGATTTACCAAACGTACCTTATGTCGTGCTTGATGACAATACCGATTTTACCGCTATCGAACAGCAGCTAGGTTTACCACTGTTTGTCAAACCCGCCGCCGAAGGCAGTAGTGTCGGCGTCTTTAAAATTAAAGAAGCGGGCGAGCTTGCCAAGACCTACCCACAGCTCAAACAATACCACGGCGCTATTTTGGCAGAAAAAGCCATCACAGGGGGTGAGTATGCTTGCTCAATTCTCGGTGATGAAGTATTGCCCAGTATTCGCATCATCCCAACGACCGAGTTTTATGACTACGAAGCCAAATACAATCGTGATGATACCGTCTACCAATGCCCATCAGATTTGAGCGAGGCGCAAGAGCAAACCATGCAACAAATCGCCAGAAAAGCGTTTGCCGCCATTGGGGGCAAAGGTTGGTCACGCGTGGATTTTTTACGAGATGACGAAGGCACGCTATATCTACTTGAACTCAATACGGTGCCAGGTATGACCAGTCATAGTCTGGTGCCGATGGCAGCAAAAGCGCGTGGCATGGATTTTGCGACGCTATGCGTGCGTATCTTAGAACAAACGTTGAGCGAATAAGTCGTTTTCGTTTATATTTGTTTACAAAAAAAGTACTTGAATTGTCTAGAAGCGTATTATCTATTTACCATTCATTTCATTGAATTTGCTATGATATGCTTCTAAGCATAAATCCTTGTAATATTTTTAGTTATTTTGATTTTTGTTGTTGAGATTTTAGTAATTAATAATTTTAGACCGAGTTATGATTGGTCAATATGGCAAATTCATTTGTGGCAACTGCTTCTCTAGATACTACGCTCCCCAATCGCTTTCATCAGCTGCTGCCAAAGTTGTTAATGCTTGGCGTTGTGTTATTGTTGCTGATATTAGCGGCTTTGGCGATTAATGTGTTCAACAAATTACCCAATGCCGCGATTAGTTTGCAGCATAAAGGGTTAAATACCCAGCAAACCCTGCAGCTTCAGCAATTATTGGGCGAAAAAGCCGACACAAATCTACTCAAAGCTGATTTGCAAAGCTATGTGGCAAAACTTGAGACGGTAGATTGGGTAGGGCAAGCCGATGTGCGGCGCGATTGGCAACAAGGTATTGTGGTCAATGTAGTACCGCGCCAAGCCGTTGCCAAGTTTGGTAGTGAACGTTTAGTCGATGCCAATGGTACGGTATTTAAGCCCGCCGATAGCAATGACTTAAATAACCCTAGCTTGATGCAGCTACAAGGCGATAGCCAAAATGCCGTTGTCATGATGCAGCAAATCAAGCAAGTTAGTGATTGGTTTATGCCACTGGGTATGAAAATTGAAGAAGTCATCGTAACGCCTAGAATGGCATGGTTATTTCGCTTTGATAACGGACTTCGGGTACTGGTTGATAATGACAATACGTCAGAAAAACTGTATCGACTGAGCATCATGTTACAAAATCAGCTTAAACCACAGCTCAAAACGCTGCAAACGGTGGATTTACGCTATAAAAATGGCATGGCAATTACCAAACGACCTGTGATACAGCAAGCAAGTGATACAACTGCCGTCAATGCCAAATCTGCTGATACTAAACCCGTGACCGATGCCAACTCAACAACCGATTCGAAAACCAAAGCCTTAAAAACCCCAGCCAACCCCAGCCATTAGGTGAAACATAATTTTGTAGTGTTCTATGAAAAAGCCAGATCTGATCGTCGTCGTCCACCTAAGTGCTACTGCTATTCATACTGTGATTGGTCAAATCCACAGTGCGCAAGATATTCGTATTATCGGTTTATCTACCGTCAAAAACCATGATTTCGCGCAAGGTACCATTCGCCACCGCGAACGTCTAAAATCTGCTATCAAACAATCTATTCAAAACGCTGAAGACATGGCAAATTGCCGCGTCAACAGTGTTTGGCTTAGTTTTTCTACCCCGGATTTGCAAAGCGTCAATAGCGTGGGCGAAGTCAAAATCAAACACGATATCGTACAAGCCAAAGACGTGGTCGCCGCGCTAACCCAAGCCAAAAATAAACATCTCCAAGATGATTTGTATTTGATGCATTATGCCCAGCAAGGTATTGCTTTAGATGGCAATGCTGAGATGATTGATGATGCGATTGGGATGCAAGCGAGTGACTTGATGGTGCTCTATCATCTGATGATGATGCCCGTCAAAGGTCGCCAAAATTTGCAGCAACTGCTGCAAGAATGTGATGTCAGTATCGACCAAATGCTATTTGATGCCGTATCTACCGCCGAATATGGTTTATTACCCGAAGAAAAATACCATGGCGTATGTCTGATTGATATTGGCGCATCGACGACTAGTATCTGCGTTTACCGTGAAGATAAGCTGATTTATACCCATTGTTTTGCCGAAGGCGGACATCACGCGACACTGGATATCTCTATGCTACTAGATGTCACCATTGCTGAAGCAGAGAATATGAAAAAATCCCAAGCCAATGTCGATCGTCATGGGATTGACTCAAGCCAATTTTTTACTATCAAGCGTTCACAGCATGACGATGAAAAAACCATTAATATGCTTGAGCTCCTTGAAGTCACGGAAGCCCGCTATATCAGTATTTTAGGTCATATTAAAAAAGAGCTGGATAAAGAAGGACTCAGTGAGTTTTTACAACAAGGCTATGTGATCACGGGCGGTGGGGCTGAAATGCGCGGATTATTGCCATTAGCCAAAAAAATCTTTGCCAATAAAGTAAACAAGGTTAATCAACACTCAGCGATTTCTGCCTATACCCAATATGGCGATGATGACAAGCTTCGCACCATTGCGGCAATGATTGGTGAGCGTAAATACCAAACCGCGTTTGGCACACTGTTATATAGTCAAAGTGAGGCGTTTCATCATAGCGAGAAAAGCTCACCTGACTCTTTGCAAGTTCAGCCCATGCGAGAAAAACTTAAAATTGTGAATAAATTTTTTGGTAAATTTTTCTAAAAAAGAGATGTTTAGTATTTTAAGAGTGCTCATGTTATGATTAACTCTAAAATCCACTAATTGTGTAATGATTTAATTGATATTTAATTTAATATGTTTGCTATTTATGCTACTCAAGCCTACTTGACAGCATACGGAGATTTTCAATTATGGAAGCGAAGTTTAGTATTGTACAAGATCACACTGATACATTTGCCGATTCAGCCCGTTTAACCGTTATCGGTGTCGGTGGTGGCGGTGGCAATGCCGTTGAAACCATGGTACAAAATGGTGTAAAAGGCATTACCTTTGTCTGTGCCAATACCGATAGACAAGCGCTTGACCGCCTGTCAGCGCCCAATAAAATCCAGCTCGGTATCAAAAATAACAACCGCGGCCTGGGGGCAGGTGCCAACCCAGAAGTAGGGCGTGAAGCGGCAGAAAGCGATGAAGAACAAATTCGCCAATTGTTAGAAAATTCTGATATGGTATTTATTACCGCGGGTATGGGCGGTGGTACAGGTACGGGCGCTGCGCCAGTCATTGCCAGACTTGCCAAAGAGCTGGGCGTCTTGACCGTTGCCGTAGTGACCATGCCATTTACCTTTGAAGGTGGCAGACGTAATAAAGTGGCTAGGGAAGGTATTGAGCAGCTTTCTAACTTTGTGGACTCCATCATCACTATCCCCAACGATAAATTGATGACAGTGTATGGCAAAATCTCTATGAAAGATGCCTTCAAAAAAGCCGATGAAGTCTTACTTCAAGCGGTGCAAGGTATCTCTAACATGATTTCAAAAGATGGTTTTATTAACATCGACTTTAACGATATTCGCACGGCAATGACCTCACGGGGTCATGCGATGATGGGTATCGGGAAAGGCAGTGGGGAAGACCGCGCTGAGATCGCTGCTGAAAAAGCCATCAAAAGCCCATTGCTTGACAATTTATTACTTAAAAATGCCAAAGGTCTATTGGTCAACGTAGTGGCAAGCTCAGACTTTAACTTTGAAGAGCAAGAGCGCATCACCCAAAAAGTGCATAGTTTGGTAGATATTGACGAAGCCAACATCTTCTACGGCGTGGTATTTGATGAAGACATGGGCGATGAAATCCAAGTGACAGTGGTGGCAACGGGTCTTACCCTAGATAATACCCCAAAGCACCCAGCTAGAGATTTTGTCTCAGATGCCTCTAGCACCCACAAAGTGGAAGCAGGCACGCATGAACCTGCGTATGCGGCACGCCGTGATATACCACAATCCATCCCTGCACCTCAGCCACCTGTACAGCAAACTATCGAGCCTGCGCCAGCACCGCAATCATCGCAGCCACAGCGCACAGGCAACAGTATTCAAGACTATCTACGTCGCCAGCAAAATCGCTAAGATACCGTATGACTTTTAACAGCCTCACAGCTTAATCGTTGTGGGGTTTTTTTATCACTGTAGCCAATCGTAAAGGTGGATAAAATCAATTAAGCATCACTATGATGTAGCAAGGGACAATGGTAGAATAGCCAAATGTAACAAATTATATCAACCTAGCTTTGGCTAAGGATGAGTGCAATCTACTAGGGGGCATTATGCAGCAGCGTACTATTCAACAACCCATCAATCTTGAAGGCATCGGCTTACATAGCGGTAACCCTGTACACCTGCGCTTTTCTCCTGCACCCATTGACTATGGGATTCAGTTTTTACGTAGCGATGTGGCACAGGCAAAGCCCATACCCGCTATCTATCATGCAGTAACCGATACCATGATGTCCTCAAATCTCACCAATGCGCTAGGTCAGCGCATTGGGACAGTCGAGCATTTGATGAGTGCAATCGCTGCGCTTCAAATTGATAATTTACAAATCGAAGTGTCAGCGCCTGAAATCCCAATTATGGATGGTAGTGCCATCGAATTTGTGCAAGTATTGCAGCAAGCGGGTATTGCCGAGCAAACCTCTGCCAAACGCTATATTCAGGTGTTGCAACCGATTGAGGTTCGCGTGGAGGATAAAGTCGCAGGATTTCGTCCCTACGATGGATTTGTGTTAGATTTCCAAATTGACTTTAATCACCCTGCGTTTAATGCCTCACATCAAAAGTTTAAATTGGATTTTAATGAAGGCAATTTTATCGAGCATATTGCCAAAGCGCGCACATTCGGCTTTTTAAAAGATATTGAGTACCTAAAAAGCAATAACTTAGGGCTGGGGGGGAGTATGCAGAATGCCATTGTTTTAGATGATAGCGGCGTACTTAATCCTGAAGGGTTACGTTTTGACGATGAATTTGTGCGCCATAAAGTACTAGATGCGATTGGTGACTTATACCTTGCCGGGCACCAGATTTTGGGCGAGTTTTATGCGTATAAGTCAGGGCATGCGCTCAATAATAAATTGTTACAGGCTTTATTTAGTGATGAAAATAACTATAAAGTTGTAACAAAGCATGACAATGTTAACTAGATTTATTTAAATCTATTAATTTTATTGTGTATTTTTACTAATCAAAAAACCTTACCTATTGTTTGATTAGTAACATTTTTTCATCAAGAAGTTATCATTTCATTACACTAACTAAACCCAACCGCCCAATTTTATTATTTAATTTTTGGATATCTTTTTTTAGTCATTGGCTACTATAAGCGCAGTAAAAATGAAAAAAAAGATATCTTTATCTACGAGACTGATTGTAAATTTATTCCTATATTTTTACTTTCACTTGCATAAGCCATTAATCTATTGATAAATCTTGCGATATCAGTAACATAATTTACATAAAGTTACATTGTAAATTAGCTGCTTTAGTGTTTTATCAATTTTTGTAACGCCGTTCTAAGCGGCTCGTTATCCGTGACAAGGTCACATAGCTGTGTTATATTTCGCTTGGTAGATTCGCTTAGCTCACAATTCTTTACATTGCTAACATTATGATTACACTGTAAATCTAGTATTTGCGAGCCATGAATAGGTTTGACAATCACCACGCGAAAACGTAACTGATTAAATTGACGAAAATTGTTATCGAACGCTTGCAGGGTTGACAGTAGGTGCTGCTGGTTGTAATTGAGGTGATTGGCAAGGGTATGACTGGTCGTACTAATCACAAGTCTAAACGACTCACAAGCAATCACTTGTAAGCTTGCTAAGACTTCTTGAGGCAACACGTTTTGCCATGCGCTGCGAACATCGTCCGTCAATTGCTGTAATTGATGCAGCTTTTTTTGAAACGGTAATTGATAGTTGGCAAGGCGCTCAGTGCGAGAGGCAAGATGGTTGGTTGGTTTTTTCATAGTCAATGAGCGTGTGGGTTGGTAGTTAAGCGACAAAAATTTTGATTTAGTCTTAGTATTGGGTCTTAGTGTTAGTGTAGGTGATTTTAAGACCAAATTATAGTGAATTAAATCTTGCCAATGCGTTCAAGTAGCGTTCACATGACATTGGCACAGGGTTTAATAGCATAAGGTTTAACAAAGGATAAAAGATGAAGTTAGCTCTAATCGCATTACCAGTTGTTGCTTTAACCACAATGAGTGTTGCACAAGCTCAAATTCTATCGATTACCAATGCCGGTAAAACCAGTCAAGTTATTGTCCGTGAAGATGATGGTGAAGATTATTATCTGCCCTCAGATGCCGTTAATGCCGCCATCAAAAACCTAAGCCAGCAAACCCAGCAAAAAGAAGACCGCCTCGCAAGTTTAGCACAAAAGCTATCGACTCAGCCAACCACCATTATCAACATGTCTGCCATGGGCAGCTATGCGGGTAATGGCATGTTGGCGTTGCGCCCAATTACGTCATCTGCGCGCATGAGTTCAGGTTTTGGCTATCGTATCCACCCTGTAACGGGTAAATCACAGTTTCATAAAGGGATGGACTTTGCTGCTCCCATCGGCACCCCTATTTATGCCACAGGTAATGGTGTGGTGACTTTCTCAGGTTGGGGTACCGGGTATGGTCGTTATGTTGAAGTAGATCATGGCAACGGCACTGTCACGCGTTACGCACATACCTCTGCAAACTATGTTAACGTTGGCGATACGGTGTATGCAAACCAGCAAATCGCTGCAGTAGGCAACACAGGTCGTTCAACAGGCGCCCACTTACATTATGAAGTACGCCAAAATGGTCAAGCCATCAATCCACAAACTTACTTAGCAATGGCGCCAGCGCGTTAATCATGACAATATCTCGGTATATAAAAAAACTGGCTTTAAGCCAGTTTTTATTTTTCGCTGTACTATGGTTTAAAACCATCATAATTTAGATGTTTATCCAGTGTGCCTTGTTATGAAAGTCCGCTGGGTGTGCATGCTGTATGGCCCAATAACTCATTTCATCGACGGTTGAAGCTGAGTTATCTGCTAATCCATTGTCTGGCGGATGCTGAATCACACGCGTTGGATTTAGCGCATAATTACCATTTGCACCAACCAACTTGTCCAATGCTGATTTGGCAAATGTCATACCGACACGAAAAGTACAAGTGCTAAACGCATGTTGCTGCTCTACCGCTCGTACATGGGTGAGGAGCATTGGACTTGCAGAACACCAAAACACAAGCGGAAGCTCGGTATCTTGTGTAACGGCCTGGCTAAAAAAATTGATATCCTCACCGTAAGTCAGCGCTGTGATAGGCAAGCGCCGAGGTGGTAATGCATTCGGTGTCCGATAGCTGTCAAAATAATAAAGATTAAACTCACCATTGGTCGCCAAATTGACCTCAAGATACGGGCTATCCGCTTGGCTATCTTTGGCAATAAAACACTCAAAACAATCTGCTTGCCATAAATAATCTTGGCGCATCACATGTTGAAGTGCCAATGGGCTAAATGTCGGAAAATTTGCCCATAGACCAGCTTGTAGAGCGTTTTGACTATCATCAATCTTGGGATGGGTAGCATCAAATAAGATAGTTAAAAATTTACTATCAGCGACCACATGTACTGAGAGCTGGTAGTCCAGTGTTGCCGATACGGTGAATGGTTCAACCGTGCTCGTCAGTGCAAATGTCACACCCTGTAACGCGTCCATTGTAGCCTTAGCCAAAACGTACTAAGTTTGATAACTTAGGATTGGCGTCCAGATTGCGACGTAGTAATAACACCATACGACCGATGCTGGTGACCAAAATCGCATCAGTGGCTTCCGCAATCGCATTTGCCACAGCGTCACGATCTGCTTTGCTACCGGCCGGGATTTTTACTTTAATCAGCTCATGATCGCTCAGTGCGCGCCCAATTTCTTCAATAACGGTTGGGGTAACGCCTTGACCCCCAATCATTACCACCGGGTTCAGCTGGTGACCGATGCCTTTTAAATGTTTGATATCAGCATTTGATAAGCTTGAATTTGCCATAACTGTCAATTGACCTATAAAAAAATTAGCTAGCATTATACCATATTAATCATTTTGCCTAATAAATTATGGGCAATACATAGGCAAAAACACATAGGCAAAAAAACTGCCATGACTTATCCATCTACAAAAATCACTGGATTGAAAAAATCAATAACTAATCCATGAGTTAACACAAGCTAACTGGGTGAAATATGCTAAAATAACAGTCTTAACCCTTGAGATTGTCAAAATTTACCGATGGTCATTGTAGGATGGCGTTGGGTTTTTTAGCCAAATCCCAAGTGAAGAATTTTTAAACTATAAAGGGTAGTTTGTAGAGAATTATGGCAACGCGTATTACCAACAAAAAATTGTCCAAAAGTAGCCGTGCGTGGATGAAAGAGCACATTGACGACCACTATGTCAAACTTGCCCAGCGCGATGGCTATCGGGCAAGAGCGGCTTACAAATTGCTAGAAATCAACGAAAAACTGCAGCTGATTAAAAAAGGCATGACGGTGGTTGATTTGGGTTCTGCCCCAGGCAGCTGGTCGCAAGTTGCTGGCAAGCTAGTCGGGGACACTGGCAAACTCATCGCCTCAGACATCTTGCCGATGGATACGCTAGAGAATGTGACCTTTATCCAAGGTGATTTTCGTGAGCAAGCAGTGTTTGACAACATCATGGCAGAAGTCGCTGATAAAAAAGTGGAAGTGGTGCT
The DNA here is from genome assembly GCF_031975715.1 of Moraxella sp. CTOTU46711. Taxonomy (NCBI): domain Bacteria; kingdom Pseudomonadati; phylum Pseudomonadota; class Gammaproteobacteria; order Moraxellales; family Moraxellaceae; genus Moraxella; species Moraxella sp. CTOTU46711. Next base: position 60,548 of record NZ_DALYMP010000009.1, on the reverse strand, counting down.
ATCTGATATGGCGCCCAATACCTCGGGGTTTTCTGCAGTCGATCAGCCACGCATGATTTATTTGTGTGAACTTGCCATGGACTTTGCCGAGCAAGTGCTCCCTGAAGGTGGCACCTTAGTGATTAAGGTATTCCAAGGCGAAGGCTCTGATGCCTTACGAAAAAATATGCAGCAGCGTTTTAGTAAAGTGCGTAGTATCAAGCCTGCAGCGTCACGCGCACGCTCAAAAGAAATGTATTGGATTGCCACCAAATAAGGTAATTTGCTTCAGTCTATCGGTGAAGTCGGCTGGATAAAAATTGGTAATATGTTTTTACTAGAAAATAACAGAGAATTCGCTTGATAATGTTAAGGTAAATCCATATATCATGCTATATTGAAAGATTAATGTAACGTCTATTTTTGGTGAAACATCTACCTATCTTTCTTTGGTAAACATTTTGATTTAACCCCACTTTTTAATCAACCCCCTAACGCGAAGGATGAAAAACAACGTGAGCGACATGGTAAAAAATACCTTATTGTGGTTAGTTGTGATAGGGGTATTAGTGCTAGTCTTTAGCAATTTTGATACCCGCAATGAACCTGATAAGCTCAATTACTCCCAATTTGTCACTGCAGTGGCAACTGACCAGGTCAAAAGTGTCAAAATTGATGGTGAGCAAATTTCTGGTGAAAAGAAAAACGGCTCAACTTTTGAGACAGTACGTCCTGCCGTCACTGACACCGAGCTAATGCCAAAGCTTATCAAGCATAATGTTGAAGTTCAAGGCGCCACCCCTGAACGTCAAGGCGTAATGATGCAATTACTGATTGCAAGCTTCCCAGTGCTATTGATTATTGGTTTGTTCTTGTTCATCATGCGTAATATGAGCGGTGGTGGTGCAGGTGGTGGTCGCGGCATGGGTCCGATGAGTTTTGGTAAATCTAAAGCAAAAATGCTTTCAGAAGACCAAATCAAAGTGACATTTGCAGATGTGGCAGGGTGTGATGAAGCCAAACAAGAAGTGACAGAAATTGTTGACTTCTTACGTGACCCAGAAAAATTTACCAAACTTGGCGCGACTATTCCACGTGGTGTGTTGATGGTAGGCCCGCCCGGTACTGGTAAAACCTTGCTTGCTAAAGCGATTGCAGGTGAAGCCAAAGTACCATTTTTCTCAATTTCAGGTTCTGACTTTGTTGAGATGTTTGTGGGTGTCGGTGCAAGCCGTGTGCGTGATATGTTTGAACAAGCCAAGAAAAATGCCCCTTGTATCATCTTTATTGACGAGATTGATGCTGTCGGTCGTCATCGCGGCGCAGGCATGGGCGGTGGTCATGATGAGCGTGAACAGACTTTAAACCAGTTATTGGTTGAGATGGATGGTTTTGAAGGCAATGACGGGGTGATTGTGATTGCGGCAACCAACCGCGCCGATGTACTCGATAAAGCGTTGTTGCGTCCAGGTCGTTTCGATCGCCAAGTGCAAGTTGGCTTGCCTGATATCAAAGGCCGTGAGCAAATTCTTCGTGTACACATGAAAAAATTGCCCTCAACCATTGGCGTCGATATTCGTTCATTAGCGCGTGGTACGCCAGGCTTTAGTGGTGCGCAATTAGCGAATTTGGTGAATGAGGCGGCGCTATTTGCTGCACGTAACAACAAAGCGTCAGTTGATATGAACGACTTTGAAGAAGCTAAAGACAAGCTTTATATGGGTCCAGAACGTAAATCGATGGTACTGCGTGAAGAAGAGCGCCGTGCAACGGCTTATCATGAAGCAGGGCATGCCTTAGTGGCTGAAATGCTACCGGATACCGACCCTGTCCATAAGGTCACTATTATGCCCCGTGGTTGGGCGTTGGGGGTCACGTGGCAATTGCCAGAGCATGATCAGACTAGCGTCTATAAATCAAAAATGCTAAATGACATTGCGATTTTGTTTGGTGGTCGTATCGCTGAAGAAGTCTTTATCAATCAGCAATCGACTGGCGCGTCAAATGACTTTGAACGTGCTACCAAAATGGCACGTGCGATGGTTACTAAGTACGGTATGTCAGATGCCATGGGTGTGATGGTATATGAAGAAGATGAAAATCAAGGTTATTTTGGTGCCTCATCTCGTACTATCTCAGAAGCGACACAGCAGAAAGTGGACGATGAAGTTCGTCGTATCCTAGAAGCGCAGTATGATATCGCACGTGCATTAATTGAAGGTAATGCGGATAAAATGCATGCCATGGTCGATGCGTTAATGAAATGGGAAACTATCGACCGTGACCAATTGCAAGACATTATGGCAGGTATTCCACCACGCGAGCCTAAAGTTTATCAAGAGCCTGTTAGAGTAAATTTTGATAAACCAAGCAATCCACCATCAAGTGGATCGGGCTTAACCCCGCCGCCGTTACCTGCAATGTAAATTATCCATGATATGAGTTACCCAAAAACCGCTATCACTTTGATAGCGGTTTTTTTGTTTTTCACTTAAAATAGTAGAAAATTTTAGCCATCATTGTGGATATCATGCAGTTACAGCCCATTCCCAACTTTGCCATTCATTATCATAATCAAACGCTCGATTTGTCTTATCCCCATATCATGGGCATTTTAAATGTCACCCCCGACTCATTTTCTGATGGCGGTCGATATAATCACATCGACCAAGGCTTACGTCATACCGAGCAGATGATTAAAGACGGGGCGACGATTATTGATGTAGGGGGTGAATCTACTCGCCCAAATGCCAGTCCTGTGAGTGAGCAAGAAGAAATTGACCGCGTGATTAAAGTGGTTGAAGCGATTAATCATAACTTTGGTGAGCAAGTGTGGGTGTCAGTTGATACCAGTAGCCCGACCGTGATAACCCTCGCCAGTCAAGTCGGCGCCAAAATTTGGAATGATGTACGAGCCTTGACGCGCCCCGATGCCATTGCTACCGCTGCCAAACTTGATATCCCTGTCATGCTCATGCATATGCGCGGTGAGCCAACGACCATGAATCAGCTAGATGATTATCAAGACTTATATACCGATGTTATTAGCGAGTTACAGCAGCGCATTGATGAGGTTATGGCGGGTGGGGTCAGACGTGACAATCTTATCATTGACCCAGGGTTTGGCTTTGCCAAAAACGCCCAGCAAAATCTGGCATGGCTGAATGAATTTTATCGGTTGCATAGGTTTAACTTACCTGTCATGGTGGCATTATCTCGTAAACGCTTTGTTGGGGAAGTCCTCAAGTCAGCCAATCTACCCCATGACCCTACCGATAGAGATGTTGCTAGTATGGTTGCAGGGCTATTTGCTGTGCAGCAAGGGGCTTGTATATTGCGCACCCATAACGTAGCAGCGACTAAAGCAGGGCTTGCGATGTGGCAAGCGACCCAAGAGGCAAAAGCTTCATAAAAATTTAAAAATTACATGAATTTAACGCGCAACGACAAGGATTTATCATGAGTGACAACCAGCCAGAACCTACATTAGAGCAGCGCAAAGTTATCTATCGTGCCAGACGCGGTCTAAAAGAACTTGATTATTATTTTGACCCTTATGTGAGAGCGCACTATCTACAAGCCGACTCACAAGAACAGCAAATTTTTGCAGAATTGGTGAAAGAAGAAGATCCTGATTTGCTTGACTGGTTTTTACACAATCAGCCGACCAAGCCAGAATTTGCTGATTTGATAGCCAAGCTCAAATCATTAAAAGCATCTTCTTAATGGACTGAGATGAACGAGCGCTACTTATCGCGTCATAACGTCTCATTTATTGACATTGATGCCACGCTCAACCCCAGTGTGAATAAAAAATTGGTTTGGGTGGCTTGTTTATGGGTGGTTGTTGGCATTTTAACCCTTGTGCCTTTGGCGCTTACCTACAAACTTTTGCTAGGTATGGTCGCGATAGCCAGTCTTTGGTTCGGGCAAATCTCTAGTTGTCACTTATTGGCTATTTCATCGTTACACGCCAAACCGCAAACTAGCAATCAAACCTCACCCTATGACAACTTTGATTTTTTAACTTGGCAAATCCAGTGGGTGCGTGGGGTTATTAAAGTACCTAGACAGAGTAAACAAGCGGTGTGGCAGGCAAATTTGCTAGGCATCGCTGATATGGGATGCCTAGTGATTTTAACGTTTGAGTTGATAGAATCAGCGCCAATTAAAATCAGCGTAACCATTTGGCAAGACCAAGTGGATCGCGATACATGGCGGCAATTTAAGGTGCTAGCGAACACAGTAGGGCAATAACAAAAATGGTATATAAGTTATATTCAATATTGCTACAATTAAATCAACCAAGTGTTGAGGCGACTGCGCATTTTAGCTTGAACTTAAGTGCAGTTGGCATGCGTCAGCGCGGTATTATTGGTGATATACAACAATCATTGAAAAAGATAAATAAAAGGGAATGACCATGGGTTTATTAACAAGTCTAGTAACACAAGTGGCGCAAAGTGCCATTCAAAGCAAAATGAGCCAAAGCAAAATGGGCGGTCAAAGCCAAGCGGATATGGGCGGCCTAGGGAATATTTTTAGTAATGTTTTAGGCGGCGGGGTGCAGCAGCCACAAATGCAGTCAAATGGTTTTGGGTTGGATGATATCATCGGTATGGCAATGAACCAAAATCAAGGCATGTCGCAAATGTCTCAGGGTGGCGTGCTAGGACAAGTGCTAGGTAGCGTGCTAGGTAGTGGCATGGGCGGTGGTCTAGGTAGTGGCATGGGCAATAACGTGGGTATGAACCAATTTCCACAAAGTCAAAGTGGCTTTGGTGGTAAAGGTATGTTAATGGCGGCTTTATTGCCAATCGCGTTGATGTTTATCCAGCGAAATGGCGGTCTATCAGGCGCTTTTAATAAAATCCAAAATATGGGATTTGGTCATCAAGCCAATTCCTGGATGAGTGCGGACCAATCAAACCAACCGCTGGATCCCAATGATATCAATCAGCTATTTGATAATGATGAGTTGGCGCAAGTTGCAGCACAAACGGGCGTGGATCAAAGTGAAGTACGTCAAGGTATGGCGGAGCTTTTGCCACAGTTATTTGATAGCTTAACGCCAAATGGCGACACCCGAACCGAACCTGAAGCCAATGACGAAATTAGTGAAATTTTATCGCAACTTTCACAATTTAAGCGCTAAGAGCGATTAAAAGTGAATTTAAATAGCATGACTACGAACCGCCATTTCAATTGAACTGGCGGTTTATTTACGATTATAAAATCTTGATGATAGGGCGATGATTTGCTCTTAGCCAATAATCATGAAATACCCAAAATAACTTACGATAATTGATAGGTAATTGGTTATGATAAAGATAAATATTATGATGAGAATGGATAGCGATATGTGCTGGTGTGGAACGATTAGTTATACATCTATTCACGAATTTAATTTCCAGCCATTTTAATGTTTGTTTGTGATTGCCAGATACGATTATTAGGCTAACTGGGTTTAACTCACAATAAAATGGGTCATGTGCATTACGGTAAAAAAGCGTTAATCGTTGTTCTTTTATTTCTCGATAGATACCAAAAATAAGTAAAAATATAAGGAAAATTAATGATATAAAAAATATAGTCTCTGTGTCTGGAATAAAAATTGCCACAGCAAACATCAGCGAAAAGATGACTATCATCACAGTAAGGATGATAACATTAAACGTGATAAAAGAGCGTTTTAACGTAATTTTGATGATAGGTAAATCATCACGATTTTTGGCGGTTTTAATCGTTGTTAAAATTTCAGTCAAGTCTTTGCTATTTTTACCAATATTAATCAAAATTTAAAATCCGTCAAATCGACTTGTTTACCCGTCCAAAGTGCAAAACTTAATGCCCCTTGATTGACCAGCATTCCCAAGCCGTCCGAGGTTTTGGCATTTTTCGCCTTAAAAAAGTCCAAAAACGCCGAGGGTTTGCCATACATCATGTCATAGGCAAAATCGACCGTCATATCCTTGGCAAACGGCAATGTGTCACCGCTTAGACCTATCGACGTTGCATTGATAATCACCTCAATATCGTTGGGCAAATCCGTCAAACTTGAAAAGGTGAGCTTATCGGTATCAAATAATCGGGTTAAATTCTTTGCTTTTTCTACTGTGCGATTGGCAATATGCAGCGATTTTACTTGCGCATCTAGCAACGGCAAAATCGCGCCACGAGTCGCCCCACCTGCCCCCAAAATAGCCACGTTTGCGTCTTTTAACCTGACGCCTTGCGACAATAAATCTGCCACCAAACCGCGACCATCGGTATTGTCGCCATACAGTTTGCCGGCTTTGATGGCAAGGGTATTGACTGCACCTGCCAAGCGCGCGTATTCAGATAGTTGACCGCGCTGCTGGCACAGCGCAAATGCCATCTCTTTAAAAGGTACGGTCACATTTGCCCCTGTGCCACCACCTGCAAAAAATGCTTCGATGACCGCGGTAAAGCTGTCGACATCGTTGGGACAATATTGGCGTTGGTAAGACAAGGTGATGCCCGTTTGTTGGGCAAAGGCTTGGTGCAAATCAGGCGATTTGCTATGGGCAATCGGATTGCCGATTACCATGCAATGATAACGGACATTTGAATCAGGAACTGATGACATGAGAAAACCTATAATACGATGAGCAAAATTAGCAATCCCCCTCACTTTACAATAACTGTGGCTACTATATCAATGCTGGGTTTTGATTGGCTAGGTTTTGATTGGGTGGGTGTAAAGCGCAGCATTTCATCGATTTGGCTAAAAATAACAACAAAAGCGTACTGTTAACCGCCACCAATGCCTTGTTACAATGCGCTATTCACACCAACCCGTTATATACTACACAATGAAGCTAATTGCCCGCAAACCGCTTTTTTTACCGCGTCAAAACCGCTCAGAACATCCGATAAACGTTACCCAAAAAGGCGCGACCCAAAAAGGTACTACCCAAAAAGACGTTACCCAAAAAGGCGCTAGCCAAAATAAACCCACTTGGCCAAACAATCTTGGCTGGGGGTGGGTTATCTTAGCACTCACCTTAACTGGCTGTGATAAGGTCAAACAAATCGCCTCACAACGCAATGCCAGTGTGACCGCTAGCACTACCGCATCGACCACAGCCGCCAATCCGTCTATCAACCCTAACTCGCAGCCAACGCCTGTGGTCTATCCCATCAATGATTGGCAGCAACAAACGCTGGCAAACAAAGTCAGTATCCACGATACCGAAGCCATGACGTTACTGTTAGGTCAACCCATCACCATTGATACGCAAAATTTGGACTATCGAAGCAATGTGGCAAGTAAATATAGTTTTGCCAAAACCGGTGAGCCGTATTTTGATTTGCTTGATTCACCTATGTATATCGAGTTACAGTGGTATTATGCCAGTGCCCATGACAATGCCAGCGTTAAAAACACCAGCATCCAGCATGCCAAAACAGCGTTTCAGCTGACCCAAAATTGGTTTGGGCAAGACGGCTCAGACATTGTTGCCCACATGGTGCAAGGACAGCCGATTAAAAATGCCAGCTACCACGGAATTTTGGTAGAATTAGCACGCTGCGACAATTATCATTGTGATTTGGTGGTCAGAAAACCCACTGTCATCGCCAAAACCGCTAAAAAAAGCGGCTGATTGCTGCGGCTTTCACTGTCATACAGTTAACTATCAATTTAATCAAGTAGCCAAATAACCATGTGGTATTCATTCTCTGACGCTCAGTATGCCAAGCAAACGCCAATCACCGCTATCGATATTGATTCACGGGTCATAGCGTATGGCGATGGCTTCTTTACCACCATGGCGGTGGTGGCAGGACAAATCAATTGGCTGAGTTACCATTTAGATAGAATCGACGAGAGTGTCCATGCGTTACAACTTAATTTAACCAACGCTGATTTAGAGGCAGCCAATTTGGACTCAGTCAATTTAGACTCAGTCAATTTAGAATCCCCCAATCATACTATCCGCGCATACTTTAATAGCCAGTTAGGCAGTTTCGCTAAAACCCTCAATCACGGTATGCTCAAGCTAATAGTCTGCCGAAAAAACCAACCTATCAAAGGCTATGGATTTTGTAACTGTCAATTTGACGCTTTTATTAAGCTTATGCCCACGGATAAGCCATTAGCACAGCAAGCCAATCAAGTCATCATCCAACCTGCCGCTAGCGCGATTTGTCTCACTCAGCAAATTGCTTGTTTACCAAAACCCTTGGTAGGGCTTAAGCTACTAAATGCCCAAGATAAAGTGATGGCAAGTCACGAGCTGTGGCAGCATCAAACTCAAGATGCGCAAATGATTGATGGGTTGGTACAAGATGTGATGGGGCATTGGGTAGAAGGTACCTTTTGCAATGTGTTTTATCAGCTCAATCATGAAAATGTGTGGTACACACCGCCCATCAACCGCTCAGGGGTCAAAGGGGTAATGCGGCAGGTGTTATTGGCTAAGTTTGCCAAGTCCGATAGGGCGCATGAGGAGCGATATTTAGCCAGCGAGGAGTTAGCCAATATCACAAGCTTGTTTTTTTGCAATGCCGTACGCGGGATTTTGCCCATTCAGGCATTGATACTACCCGATGGACACCCAAAGGCGCTTGATTTGACCCCAATCTATGCGCAAAAATTAACTTAAATCCTGTTGCTAGTAACTAAAAAAAATTGCTATTTTTGTCATTAATTGTTAAATTCTCGCTTATTGAGTCAATATAAGCCTTCTCTATGAACGACCCATCTAATAACAACCTGTCTAGTACCCCAGGTGGTTCTGAGCATCATCCTACTCAGCCCAGTGACGCCCCTCACGCCGCAGATATTCCAGATTCCCAATTGCAGGACAATCATAGCAAAGATAAGGGTATCGATGGCGAGGATATCACGGATAAGGATGACGAAGACCCGCATAGCAAAAACGTCAATGGCAATGATGCTTGTCTGATTAATCGTTCAACGCGAGAATTCAATGACAACATCACCGGTAGAAACAAAAAAAATAAATACCGTCTATTGGGGCTGCTTGGGTTTATTGTATTGGTGCTGGGCTGGTTGTTATTTGCTTGGTACAACACCCTATATGGCACTATCACCCAACCAAAGCAGATGGTGACCATCAATAAAGGTCAAACCTACTATGCGCTGGTAGACGACTGGGATAAAAAGAAAAAACTGTTCGTCGCGCCACTTGCCAAACTATATATCAAAATGACGGTGGATAAACCGCTTCATCCAGGGGTCTATCAACTGCCTGAGAATCCAAGTTTTGCCAATTATTTAGCCATGCTACAACAAGGTGAGAAAGTCGCTTTTATTAAAGTGCAAATCATTGAAGGTAAAACAGCCAAAGATTTATATCAACATTTGATGGACAATAAAGGGATTAAAAAAGAAGTTATTCAGGGCGGCAAAGTTGACGTTGATAAACTTGGGCTCAATATCCCTGCTGACTATCACCCAAATGGCAACCTTGAAGGTTGGTTCTCACCGGATACCTATTACTTTAATGAAGGCAGTAGTGACAAAAAAGTGCTAACGCATTTATTTAACCGTCAACACACAGCATTGATGGAAAACTGGAACAATCGCCAAGCCAATCTGCCGTACAAGACACCGTATGAAGCGCTGATTATGGCATCAATTATTGAAAAAGAAACCAGTGTCGAAAGCGAGCGGGGTGAAGTGGCAGGCGTGTTCGTCAATCGTCTAAAGAGAAATATGCGCCTACAAACCGACCCTACCGTGATTTATGGCATGGGCGATCGTTACGATGGCAATATTCGCAAATCTGACCTTGAAGAAAAAACCGCTTACAACACCTACCAAATTGACGGCTTACCACCAACACCGATTGCCTTACCAAGTACTGCATCGATTAAAGCGGCACTTAACCCAAATCAAACCGATTCGCTATATTTTGTGGCAACGGGCAATGGCGGTCATAAATTTACCAGTAATTTAGAAGACCATAACCAAGCAGTGCAAGACTATTTGCGGGTGATGCGTGAAAAACGCGCCAGCCAAAACAGCCAATCAGGTCAGTAAAAAACGATACCCATGCAAACAGCTGCGAAAGCCCCTATTAGCGAACAATTTATCTCATTTGAAGGTACCGAAGGGGTGGGTAAGTCCACCTTGATTGCCAATGTGGCAGCGCATTTGACCGCGCAAGGCATCAACTTTATCCAAACCCGTGAACCGGGCGGCAGTCCGCTTGCTGAGCAGTTACGCGCCATGTTACTTGACCCAGCAACGACCATGACAGAGGACAGTGAACTTTTATTGATGTTTGCGGCGCGTGCCGATCATGTGGCGCAAGTGATTTTGCCCGCGCTCGCTCAGGGTAAATGGGTGCTGTGTGACCGCTTTAGCGATTCCACTATTGCCTATCAAGGGTTTGGGCGCAAACAGGGCGATAGGGCAGAACTTAGCAAAATTGAATTACTGATTCATCAGTTTGTGGCAAAAATGCCAGATATGACCATTTGGCTAGATTTACCGGTCACAGAAGGGATGAGCCGTGCCAAAAATCGCGGCAAACTAGACCGCTTTGAGCAAAATCAGCTAGCGTTTTTTGAGCGGGTGCATCAAGGATTTGCTTATCAAGCACAGCAAGAACCGCAGCGCGTCAAACGCATTGATGCGCAGGGTACACCTGATGAAGTATTGGCAAAAGTGCTAACGCAGCTGGGTATTTAATGTTGTTATTTAGTGTCATTACTTAGTACCATAAAGCTTTTAACATCATTGTGAAAAAAGGGGATGATAAACATCCCCCTTTTTTATCAGCCATTGCCGTAAAACCACCGACTTTAGGCGGTGGATATAAGGCAACTCATACACTATAACGCTTGCATAAATTTTGCTAAAATAATTTGCATGAAAACACTCAAGCTACGCATACGAGACAAACATACTGATAAACTCAACCGCCTAAGCGGTGCGGTCAATTTCGTATGGAATTATGTCAATGACTTGAGTTACAAACACCTAAAAAAGACTGGTAAATTCTTTAGTGCTTATGACCTAAACGACTACACCAAAGGTAGCGGTGAACTACTTGGCTTACACAGTCAGACTATTCAGGCAATCAATGAAACCCATGCCAAAGCTAGAAAACAATTCAAAAAAGCTAAATTATCATGGCGAACCAACAACCCAAATTCAAAACGTAAATCATTAGGCTGGCTACCCTTTAAACAATCCGCCATCAAACACATTGCTACCCACCAAACAAGTAAAAAAGGCTTAAAATCCACCTTACAGCTTAGTTTAGCCAAAGGACAAAAACTAGTCATTGACCTATGGGACAGCTACAACCTTAGCCTATATCAAATTAACACACTAGAAATCGTCCAAGACAGCCGTAACCGTTGGTATGCCTGTATCACAGTCAAAGACTATCCCAAACAATCATGCGGAACAGGTAGTGTAGGTATTGACTTAGGACTTAAAGACAGTGCTACCGCCTCAAACGGTGACAAGCTAACCATTAAGCAAACGCTAAAATATGCCAAAGCATTAGCTATAGCCCAACGCTCAAACAACAAAAAACGTATCAAGGCTATCCATGCCAAAATCAAAGACACAAGGCAAGACCTGATACACAAATTCACCACCCAATTAGTCAGAGACAATGCCCTAATCGTGGTAGGTGATATTCAGAGTAATCAATTTAACAGTAAAAAAGGCAAACTAGCCAAATCGGTTTACGATGCAGGTTGGTTTGAACTCAAACGACAACTGACCTACAAATGCGAGAACGCAGGTTGCCGTTTTGAAATCGTGAATGAGAGATACACGACCCAGCGATGTTCGTGTTGCGGTGACATCACCGCCAATAGTCCGAAAGGTAGAAAATCGCTTGGAATAAGAGAATGGATATGTGCTTCGTGTGGCACATGGCATGATAGAGATATCAATGCCAGTCGGAACATTCTTGCGGTCGGGCTTGACCGTCTTGTAGAAGGAATCCCCTTGCTTTAGCAAGGGGAGGAAGTCAATTAACCCATACTATGGCATAGATGGGGTTAAAATCACGTCTGCCGCCACTGGCAAAGTTTGTGGAAAGTCTTTGTTGTAATGCAGTCCACGCGATTCGTGGCGAAGTAGCGCCGAGCGGACAATCAGCTCAGAGACTAGCAGCAAATTACGCAATTCAATCAGATTTTTACTGACCACAAAGTTGGCGTAGTAATCATTGACTTCTTGTTTTAACAACAAAATGCGGTTGAGTGCGCGATGCAGGCGTTTGTCTGAGCGCACAATACCAACGTAGTGCCACATGCTTTGGCGCAGCTCATCCCAGTTTTGTAGCACGATGACTTCTTCGTCAGGGTCGGTCACATCTTGGCTGTCCCAGTCAGGGATAGTAGGAATGGGGGGAACGCGATTTTCTGCAAATGCAGCGGCAATATGCCGCGCTGCACTCATCCCGTACACAAAACATTCTAACAGCGAGTTACTCGCCATGCGATTGGCACCATGCAGACCGGTAAAGGACGTTTCGCCCATGGCATATAGATTAAGCACGTCGGTTTGGGCATTTTCATTGACCATCACCCCACCACACGTGTAGTGAGCGGCGGGTACCACGGGGATTTTATCTTGGGTCATGTCAATGCCGAGCTCTAGTAGCCGCTCATATAGCATAGGGAAATGACCTTTAATAAAGGCTGGTTCTTGATGCGTAATATCTAACCAAACATGACGTATTCCTAGTCGCTTCATCTCAAAGTCGATGGCGCGAGCCACGATATCACGCGGTGCCAGCTCACCCCGTTCATCGAAACGAAGCATAAAGCGCTCACCTTCTGGGTGTTCTTTGGTTGCTGGCAAGCGCAGGTAGGCACCTTCACCGCGCATGGCTTCGGTGATTAAAAACGAGCGCGCTTCTGGATGATAGAGACAAGTAGGATGAAACTGATTGAATTCCAAATTCGCAACGCGGCAACCTGCCCGCCATGCCATCGCGATACCATCCCCTGTAGCAATATCGGGGTTGGATGTATACAAATACGCTTTTGATGCCCCGCCGCAGGCTAAGGCGATAAAGGGTGCGGTAAAGGTGATGACTTGATTGGTATTCAAATCAAGCGCATATAGCCCCACGGCACGATTGGGCTCGGTAATCGGACTGTAGTTGTGTTTGCTAAGTTTATGGGTGGTGATGACATCAATGGCAGCGACATACTCAAACAGTTTGACATTCGGACATTGTTTGACACGTTTGACTAACGAGGTAGAAATGGCCACCCCAGTGGCATCTGCCGCATGGATGATACGACGTTTGCTATGACCGCCTTCACGCGTCAGGTGCAAGGTTTCGTTTTCATCCAAGGTAAATTTGACACCTTGTTTGAGCAAAAACTCCACCGCTTCTCGGCTATGCTCCACTGTAAAACGTACCGCATCTTCATGACAAAGACCTGCCCCTGCAATCAAGGTATCATCGACATGCTCATCAACCGAATCATCATCCGATAGTACCGCCGCCACGCCGCCTTGGGCATAAAAAGTGCTGGCTTCAGTGAGCTTGTCTTTTGCCAAAACCGCAATCGATAGATGGCTTGGTAAGGATAAAGCTAACGATAAACCTGCACCGCCACTGCCGACAATCACCACATCAAACGCGTGGCGATGGTTAGCCTGTGCTTGCGGCTGGAGAGTTTCTTTGATAGGGGAGTTTGACACATTAACGCTTGCTGTCATAACGCTGACGTCCTTCAAATTAATGAGTTAAAGAGCCAAAAAATCTAAGCAAGCGCTGAGCAAATTGGGTCAGCGTGCTGTATTTAAAAGGCTATTTTAAAAGCTATGATTAAAAAGCTAGGTTTAAAAAGCTATGTGAAAATAAAACTATCATATCAGCTTTTATAAATGATGGCGGATTTTTTCTATGGGTTGTTTAAGTAGCAAGCCCATCCAAATCGCCAATGGGTAAGGCTAAACAGGGTACGACGTAGGCAAATGCGCTCGTCTTTATTTTGCCATCGCTGACAGACAAAGAATCTAAAATGCAAAGTTAGGCATTTTTGGATGAGTTAAATACAAAAAATTCGCCTAGCTGTTCATCCATTTTTTGCGATATGATGACAGTTTAAATTGTCATATCCATGATTGCCATTTATAATGGGCGCTTTTTTTATACGTATTTGTTACCCAAATTATTGATTATTCAGTAAATTTAGGTAACGCTTGATATGGGTGGTAGCATGATTGGCAGTTGGCTAGGTCATCTTGGAGCGCTCATTGCCGTTTTGGTAATCCTATGGTCGTGCCTAAAAACCGTGCAACTCAAAGCCCGGACGGATAATCTGCAGATTCTACTACAACTGGTCAGTTTCTACGCGCGCTATTGGTTTGTTTGGTTGTTGCTGTGGGCAAACGTGCAACTGCTGTATGACAACCAAATCATTTACTGGCTGCTTATCGCGTTATCCTTGTTGTATATCTATATGAGCTGGGTTGAACCCAATCGGCTGCGCGTTTCGCGTTTTTCAATTAATTTGACCGCATCTGCGACCTATCAGCCTGCGACCGATATTTCACTGGCTGCGTCATCATCAAAATATATCACACCACAAGCTGCAAAAATTGCGGTGCTGAGTGATATCCATGTGGGTATATTTTCTAACCCCCATCAGTTAGCGCGTTTGGTGAAATGCCTTAATCGCTTGGATGTTGATGCGGTGCTGATTTTGGGCGACTGGTTATATCAAGCGACAACTTTGGATGCCCATCTAAGCCCATTTAAAACCCTGAACAAGCCTTGCTATACCGTCCTTAGTGATGCCGATACCCAGCAAGTTGTCAATGATGCGCAAAATAGCGAACCTGCTAGCAATATGCAATTAATGAACATCTTGCCAACTTTTGGTATTCAATTATTGCCTGAGCAAGGCTTGCGTATTGCCGGGATTAACATCATCGGCATTCATAATGGCAGTACAATGGATTTACCGCGCGTGATTGAACAGCAGCGCAGCGCGGGGCAGCCTTTAGTGATTGCTACCCATGATATCAAGCAGTTAGAAGCCAATCCGCGAACCTTAAGTGACGCCAACAACGATACTTTGGTGATTGCGGGGCAAACGCATGGTGGGCAGGTCAATATACCTATACTGACACCGCTGATGGTGAGAGCATTGACAGGTAATAAACTGGCGGCGGGGTTACGCAGACCAGATACAGCCAAACAATCCGACAATCATCCCAAAGCATTCAATGAGGATGACAAACCCAGCAAACGCTACCAAGTATGGGTGAATACTGGGATTGGCATGACAGGGTTGCCGTTTCGGTTTAATTGCCCCCCTACCATTGATGTGCTAACCATCCAGGTTCAAACGGCTGATGCTTAACCCATATTATTCGCCACTGTAAGCCAGCGACTATAAACCAGTTGCTGCCTTATTATCTAGTTGAGTGGGCTCTATAACCTTATTGGCTATGGCGGTGGAGAAACTTGCGTTTGCTATCAAAGCGCTTAAACTTCGCCCCAAATGTATGCTACACTAGACAAAAATTTTCAAAAAATTGTCGCAGCTGTTACATATTCTACTTAAGGTTTTGTCCAAGGTATTGTTATGACCCCCATTTTAGATAAACTACAAGGCTCTATGGTCGCGCTTATTACACCTATGCATAGCAATGGTGACGTCGATTGGCAATCATTGGCAAATCTCATTGATTGGCAAATCGAGCAAGGTACGGACGTACTGGTATCGGTTGGTACGACGGGTGAATCCGCAACCTTATCGATGCAAGAGCATGTGGACGTTATTGAATTTACCATGAAGCAAGTGGGTGGTCGTATTCCCGTCATCGCGGGTACAGGCGCTAACAATACCGTTGAAGCCATTGAGCTGACCCAGCACGCCAAACAAGCGGGGGCGGATGCCGCGCTGTTGGTTGTGCCCTACTACAACAAACCGACCCAAGAAGGGCTATACTTACACTATAAAGCCATTGCTGAAGCCGTGGACATTCCCCAAGTGCTATACAACGTACCCGGGCGCACTGTTGTTGATATGCAGCAAGCCACTGTCGAGCGCTTAGCGGACATCGAAAATATCATCGCAATTAAAGATGCGACCGGTGACGTGGCGCGTGGTGCCAAACTGATTGAAGCAGTAAAAGGTCGTATGAGCGTATTGTCAGGAGATGATGAAAGCGCGCTTGCGCTGATGCGTCATGGGGCAAAAGGCAATATTTCAGTGACCGCCAATGTCGCGCCAAAAATCATGAGCCAAATTTTTGGCTTGGCACTCAAAGGTGATTTCGACCAAGCCGAAGCATTAAACCAAAAAATAGCCCATTTACACCAAGATTTATTTATCGAGTCAAGTCCCATTCCTGCAAAATATGCCTTATACAAAATGGGTCATATCGAGCAAGGTATCCGTTTACCATTAACTTGGCTTACCCCAGAACACCAACAAGTGATGGATGAAGCACTTGCCAAAGCAGGTTTACTATGAAAAAAACACGCAGCGCTAACCACAATCGATTCAACGCCCAACTAGCCCTAGCTATCATTGCCTCTGCTAGCATTGCTATGACAGGCTGTACTACTTTTAAACGTAAAGTTGGCGACAATTCTTTGGACTATACCAAAACCAAAAAACTTGAACCCATCCAATTACCGGCAGATGCACAAACGCTGCCTTTTACGCCAGTTTATGCCGTGCCGCAATCAGGCGAAAATACGTTAAAAATCACAAAAGAAGGCAGTAAGCGTTTTGAGCTACCGCGTCCGATTAGTACCGTAAAATAAAGAGTGGCTGACAGCATTCATGATAGTTGGCAGCTTGTGTTGCTAACCGCGTATCAGCCAATCAATGCAACTGTCATAAATTAGCTACCCTAAGCCAACCTTAGCCAATCTTAAACAGCCATTTGGGAATTACCATGCAAAAACTCGATTTACTTTATAAAGGCAAAGCAAAATCCGTCTTCGAAACTGACAATCCAGATTACCTGATTTTAGAATTTCGTGATGATACCTCTGCATTCAACGGCGAGCGTATCGAACAGTTAGCGCGTAAAGGCAAAGTCAATAACCGCTTTAATGCCTTTATCATGCAAAAACTCAGCGAAGCCGGCATCGAAACCCATTTTGAACAGCAATTATCGGATGAAGAAGTGCTAGTCAAACGCCTAACAATGATTCCCGTCGAGTGTGTGGTACGTAATTATGCGGCAGGCAGCCTAGTACGTCGCTTAGGCTTACAAGAAGGTCAAGCGTTGACGCCACCTACCTTTGAATTGTTCTATAAAGATGACGGTCTGGGCGACCCCATGGTGAATGATTCGTTAGCGGTATCACTCGGCTGGGCAACGCAAGCACAACTGGATGAAATGAAAGCCTTAACCTTTAAAGTCAATGACGTGTTATCAAAAATGTTTGATGACGGGGGTTTGATGTTGGTGGATTTTAAACTAGAATTTGGGGTATTCAAAGACCGTATCGTACTGGGCGATGAGTTCTCGCCCGACGGTTGCCGCGTCTGGGACAAACAAACCAAGAAAAAACTGGATAAAGACCGTTTCCGTCAAAGCCTAGGTGATGTGGTCGAAGGTTATGAAGAAGTTGCCCAACGTATTGGTGTGTCTTTGGTTGATGAGCCAGGTCGATAAATCGGAATCATTCATTAAGCTAGCTAATCGCTACAGCGAATCTAATTAAGTCCAATTAAATTTGGATGGCATGTGAAATAGATAAACATCTAAAACTGGGGCTTGCTCCAGTTTTGTGTTTTTGGGCTTAAATTTAGGTTTTTAGCGATAAAAATTATCCACAAGTAAGGTTATCAAAATAAGTGATCGCAAAGACTCACTTACTTGAGTTAATTTTATGACGCCTAGTCATGGGTGTTGTTTGACTGGGTCTATCAATCGCTCAATCCCAAGACAGTCATCACCCCATCGAGTCCTGCGACGGTTACCGCATAATTCGCTTGGTCGCGCACAATCGGTTTGGCGCGATAGGCAATACCGATATCGGCTAGCCCTAGCATTGGCAAGTCATTAGCGCCATCGCCGACAGCAACAGTCTCTGACAGCTTAATGCCTAGACGCTGTGCTACGGCTTGCAAAATTTCGGCTTTACGCTTGCCATCTACAATCGCTGAGGTGATTTCACCTGTCACTAGATTATCGACGATATCTAGGTCATTGGCATAACTCTCATCCATCCCTAAGCTGCTCTTTACGTATTCGGCAAAATAGTTAAAGCCGCCTGAGACCAATACCACATAGTAACCATGATTTTTCAGTGCGCTAATCAAGCGTTTTGCCCCTGGGCTAAAGGTAACGTGATTGGCAATAATATCTTCGAGCACCTCACTTGATAACCCTTTAAGCAAAGCCACACGGCGAGTAAAGCTTTCGGCAAAATCAATTTCGCCGCGCATCGCAGATTCGGTGATCGTATCGACTTGCTCACCAATCCCGGCTTTTTTTGCCAATTCCACAATTACTTCTTGCTCAATCAAGGTCGAATCCATATCAAACAACGCCAGTTTATGCGGGCGCACCAATGTCGCAAGGGGCATGACATTGACATCTACATGATAGAGGTTGTTGGCGGCGATTTGTTTGACACGGTGCGGTAAGTCTTGGATATCGCTATCTGATTCCAGCGTCAAAATCCAGCGAATCGTCGTCACAGGGCTGGTTTGCTCAGCTTGGGCGAGTGTGTCATTGGCTTGCCAATCAAGCTCATTGACTAAGGTGTCTTGATGTAAGAGGCGAATGGCAGGATGAAGGCTTGCAAGGGTTTGGCTAATTTGGCTCAATAGCCCCAATTCAAACTTGGCAGCGCTTAGGGTAATCGCGTAACTATGGGGAAAATGCTGATTAAGTTGATACAAAAAATTCGTCGTCATGGTAGTTTACCCCTTGTATGCCAAAAAAATAAACATGATAATGTAGCATTTAATCGCTCCTAAAGAAAGTTTAATCTACCCATGAATCATCTAGCCCCCCGTCAAGGCAAATTCGCTATTGTGCTACTTATTAGTTTTTGTTTACATTTTTTGATGCTGACTTTTAGTAGTGAAAAATCCCAATACGAGCAGCGTACCCAAAAGGGTGAAAAAATTGTTGAACAGTTAGCCAAAGAAGCCATGGTGGGCATCACGAGCCAAGATAGAATTAGCCTGAGCGTCTTGGCAAACCGCTACCAAGTTGATCAGGAAGTTGCCAAGCTTGTCATCAGTGACCAAAACAATCAGCCGCTGGTGCAAACGGGACAAGCGCAAAACGAAGTGGGGCAGGTGATTGACAAACCCATTATCCAAAACAACCAAGTCCTCGGTCACGCCACCATCACCATGAAAGCGGTATCCAAAGGTGAGATTGTCAGTAGTCAGTGGTTGTTTGTATTAGGGTCAGCAATTTTGCATGGGTTTTTATGGTTGATTTATGGCTATATGGCGCGCCCAACGCAGGAACAGCTTGCGCAATTGGGTGAAAAAGTGCAGCAGCATATCGCGCTTGCCCGTGGCGGCTTAGCACCCAGCAACAGGGTATTGACAGCCGATGGTGAATTGCAGTTGGATGACCATGACGCCTTATACAATCAAGCAGAAGATAGCAGCGCGGCCGCGCAACCTGCCGCCACTGGCAAAACCATCAATGATTTTTTAAATCGAGAAAAATCAAAATCTGCTAAAGACATTCCCCAAACCCAGCCCACAGCGACCAACATGACTGACAATCTGGCTCAAGAAGCGACAGTAGACAGCCAAAAACAACCCGAAATCGAATTACAAATTCATTTTTACGACCAGTATCATCTGCTAAAACGGGTGGCACCTGAAGTTGCAAAACCGTATTTTCAATTGTGTAATCAGCTATTGATGCGCGCATCAAACAGTTTATTTAACTCGTCAAACAATGTGTTAAATCGCTATATCAAAGACGTGTATATCAAAGACAACTCGCATTTTAATGCCAACGGCGCGGTCGTTCATCTAGCAGGTAAAGCCGAGCAATTGCCACTGGCAGCGGTGTTATTGTCAAAATTGTTGATTATCCTCAACCAAGTGGTATACGAAAAACACCGTGAGCTATCGCGTTTTGCTTTGCCATTAACCATCGGTACCAGTATCAGTCATCAATTCGATGACGTACAAAAACTGATGGCAAACCACGCCAAAGAAGATGGTTTATTGCTCCTGTATCCACTGGATTTACTTAAAACGTTAGATGGCAAAGTGCAGTTTAAAAACCTGCAACATCCGACCACTATCACAGAGCGTGAGATGGTTTGGTACAACGGTTTATCAGAAACCTTGATGACCGAACTCATTGCCAAACGCGATGAAATTTTGACCGCCACAGAAAAATAAACGAATCATGGCTATTTTTTCTTTCGCCACTTGACTTGACTGACAAAACCCATTATAAGGCTTTATGAAATTGCAAATTTATCGAATCGACCAGCGAAAGGAGCAATAAATGGCTGATCCAGATATTGATGATAGCTTTGAAGATGACAGTTTTGATGATGACGATGACGCGCGACTCGTGGATGACGACGCATCGGGTCGAAGTCGGGCAAGTAGTCTTGAAAAACGTCGTTTGATTGATAATTTATTGGAAGAAAAGCGTCTAGAGCGCTCACTTAAAGACAGTTTTGATGACGATCTTGATGACTTAGACGATGACGACGATTTTGACGATGATGAGTTGTAAGTCAAGCAAAAGGTTAATACACTAGGTATTAACCTTTCTTTTTTCAATCCGCTTTTTTGATAGCATACTAGGATAACCACCATGGATTTTGATGATTTAATCGATTTTTTAGACAGTGATGATAATGAATTTGGGCTATCGAGCATCGCTACACACGGCTTTTTAACCGCCTCTATTGTCGGCAAACCTTTAGACAATTGGCAAACCTATCTTTTTGAAGGGCATGAAAAACAAGTCAAGCCAGAGGTGTTATCAGCCATTGTACAGTGGCGTGATGAGCTGCAAGCCATGCTGCAAGATGAGCGTGAAATTGAGCTACCTTTTGATGTCGACGAAACTGATTATCTCGATATTGAAAACTCAGAAATCAGCGAATGGTCGGTGGGTTTTGTTGATGCCATGTATGCCAGCGATGACGAAGAAGATGATTGGCTTGATGATGACGACAGCGAAGAAGATGTGGCAATGCTGACGTTACCGATGATTTTGTTTAGTGGCATTGATGAAGACCAACCGGATATGCAAGAGCTACTCAAAGACCCAGAAACCATGAGTCAGATGGCACAAGCCATAGAAAAAAACATCGTTGAGTTGTTTTTGTTATTTCATACCAATGACTAAATGATGGGTCGTAACAAACCAAGGGCGTATTCAATACGCCCTTTTTATTTACCGCATTATTTTTGCTCTAGTTGTGGTACGTCTGAGCCGTGGGCATTGGATAACAAACCTGATTGGCTATATAACGCCAATTTAGCCCGGGTATCTGAAATATCTAGATTGCGCATGGTAAGCTGACCGATACGATCCATTGGCGTGAACGCCGCATCTTCCACTTTTTCCATTGATAGACGTTCTGGTTGGTAGGTCAAATTGTCAGATTTAGTATTTAAGATGGTATAGTCATTACCGCGGCGTAGCTCGATGGTGACTTCACCCGTGATAGCTTTAGCGACCCAGCGCTGGGCGGTTTCACGAAGCATCAAGGCTTGTGAGTCAAACCAGCGACCTTGGTACAACAAGCGACCTAGGCGTAAGCCATTGATACGGTACTGCTCGATGGTGTCTTCGTTATGAATCCCAGTGACCAAACGCTCATAGGCAATGTGTAACAGCGCCATGGCAGGGGCTTCATAGATACCCCGTGATTTGGCTTCGATGATACGGTTCTCAATTTGGTCACTCATCCCAAGACCATGACGACCGCCGATTTCGTTGGCTTTTAAAATCAAATCCACTGGGCTATCAAAGATTTCGTCGTTGATTGCCACGGGCATGCCTTGTTCAAAGCGTACGGTCACCGTTTCTTTGTCGATTTTGACATTTTCATCCCAAAATGCCACACCCATAATCGGCTCAACGATGTGCATGCTGGCATCCAAAAACTCCAAATCTTTGGCTTCATGCGTCGCACCGAGCATATTTGAGTCGGTTGAGTAGGCTTTTTCTTTGGACATTTTGTAGTCAAAGCCATTGTCGATTAAGAACTGTGACATCTCGCTACGACCCCCCAATTCATCAATGAAGGTTTGGTCAAGCCACGGTTTATAGATTTTAAGGGCAGGGTTGGTGAGTAACCCATAACGGTAAAAACGCTCAATGTCATTGCCTTTATAAGTTGAGCCATCGCCCCAAATGTTGACATCATCTTCTTTCATGGCAGTCACTAGCATGGTGCCTGTGACCGCACGACCCAGTGGCGTGGTGTTAAAGTAGGGCATACCACCAGTGCTGACATGAAACGCACCACATTGAATTGCGGCAATACCTTCAAGCGCCAATTGCAAACGGCAATCAATCAAACGCGCTTTGACCGCACCGTATTGGTCGGCTTTTTTCGGAATGGCGTTGTAATCGTCTTCGTCAGGTTGACCTAAGTTTGCGGTATAAGCGTATGGCAGCGCGCCTTTTTGCTTCATCCAAAGTAGCGCAGCCGAGGTATCAAGTCCGCCTGAAAACGCGATACCGACTTTTTGCCCGACGGGGACAGATTGTAAAATGGTGGCGTTATTGGTGGCATTGTTTGTGGTATCGTGGCTCATAACCTTTCCTATCAAGTCATCAAAAAATAATCTGTAAAATCAACCTATCGAATTATTGTAACATTTTTGTCAACGTGTTTTTCGCCATTTTTTGACAATTACCCATAATTTGTCACAATAAAAAAGCCAATCATTTGATTGGCTTTATCGGCTAAATGGCGGTTATTGGTACAAGACTTCGACGATTTCGTACTCAACCTCACCGCTTGGGGTTTGGATTTTGGCTTCATCGCCTTCTGATTTGCCAATCAGACCGCGCGCGATGGGCGAGTTAATCGAGATTTTGTTGGCTTTAAAATCCGCTTCATCATCACCCACAATCTTATAGCGTTTTTGCTCTTCCGTGTCGAGATTTTCAATCACTACTGTGACGCCAAACACTACGCGACCTTCTTGCGGTAGTTTGAGCGGATCAATGACTTCAGCCCCGCCCAATTTGGCTTCAATATCGCGAATACGGGCTTCACAAAATCCTTGCTGCTCGCGGGCAGCATGATACTCGGCATTTTCTTTTAAATCGCCATGTTCGCGCGCTTCGGCAATCGCTGCGGTAATACGTGGCCGGTCAACGGTTTTGAGCTGTTTGAGCTCTTCTTCTAAAGCCGCGTGACCTTGAGGCGTCATTGGATAACGTTGCATAGGGGATTCCTTTTGTCACAAATAGGGATTCAAACGGCAAGATTGCCAAAGTAACAAGTCACAAAAAATGGTCATCAACTCTCGTGATTGACCACTATCTATTTTGTATAGATGAAAAAAACCATGCTAGACAGGGCTACTGCCTAACAAGGTTCTAGTAAAAAATTTGCTGTGCTGCGTCAATCACCACAATAACCGTATTTTACTTGATAACGGCTTGTGATGCAAAGCATTCACTCAATTGACTGCATGAACCCTCACATTACCAAGTTGAGCTGATGGTAACACCCACCGCTTTATTTTCATACCAAGGTAAAATAGTGGCATTGTCAAACGGTTGCGTCATCACCAAACCACTGACGACACCCAGCGCGCAGCCAGCAACCACATCACGCGTATGGTGTTTGTCGGCATCCACACGTGACCAGCCCACATAGGCGGCAGGAATCATTGCCATCGAGCCATAGCGCCAGCCATAGCGTTGACCGATGAAAGTCGCGCCCGCGCAAGAATCACTAGCATGCCCTGACGGAAATGAGTAATCTTCGCCATTGGGACGTTCGCCCCACGCGGTGTCATTGGTGGTGTACTTGAGCGCATAGGTAGCCGCCAAATTGGTTGCCATGGTTTTACCTAGTTGATACACGCCTTCTTGGTCATGTTTGGCAAGTGCCATGCCTAAGCCTGCTACCGGGATAGCAATATGCAATATATCGCCCGCTTTTTCGCTATCGCTTTTGGCATATACCGTTGTCGTCGGCGCTAATATAGCAGCGAGCAGTATGACGTTAAAGGTCTTAGAAGGTTGTCCCATGGCATTCACACCCTGATTGTGGTTAATGGTCAAAACATTGATAAACGTGGCTGTACTTAGGGCAAACCCAGTCTACACCCTAAACCTTAGGATTATCTTAACCCATAAAAAAATACTGACAGCGCTGGCTATCAGTATTTTAGACTAGCGGTGATTATTCATGTGTCTGTGTATGTAGCGCTTGGAGCTTATACACATCAAATGGCAGTTGCACTTTATACGCTTGGGTAACTGCTGCCGCAGCATTTAAGGTGGTCACATTAAATACTTTATGCTGTAAGGCTGAGCGGCGAATCGAGAACGAGTCTTCATGCGCTTGTTTGCCTTCAGTGGTATTGACCACAATCGCAATCTCACCGTTTTTGATGGCATCGACGATATGTGGGCGACCCTCGGTGACTTTGTTGATGCGCTCACAGGCGATACCGGCTTCGGTCAAGATTTTTTGGGTGCCTGAGGTTGCCACAAGTTTAAAGCCATAGTCGGCAAATTGTTTTGCCACTGGTACCAGATTGGCTTTGTCGCTTTCACGCACTGATAAGAAGACTTTTTTAACTTCATTCTCCACTGGCAAACCGGGCAATCTATCATTACTGCCAATGATGGCTTTATAGTAAGCTTCACCAAAGGTCTGACCCACACCCATGACTTCACCGGTTGATTTCATCTCAGGGCTTAAAATGGGGTCAACGCCTGGGAATTTGGCAAAAGGGAAGACCGCTTCTTTGACCGCAAAAAATGTTGGAATCACCTCAGTGGTAAAGTTTTGTTCCACAAGCGTTGTGCCAGCCATACAACGCGCAGCGACTTGCGCAAGTGAAGTGCCGATGCATTTTGATACGAAAGGCACCGTACGTGAGGCACGCGGATTGACTTCAAGAATATAAACCACACCATCTTTGACCGCGTATTGGACGTTCATCAAGCCCACCACACCCAGCTCTTTTGCCATCGCCACGGTTTGTTCGCGCATCACATCACAAATCTCTTGGCTGAGTGAATACGGAGGGATTGAACACGCTGAATCGCCTGAATGCACGCCCGCTTGTTCGATGTGCTGCATGATACCGCCAATCACCACATTGGTGCCGTCAGAGATACAATCCACGTCCACTTCAATCGCATCATCCAAGAAGCGGTCCAGTAATACAGGGGCTTCGTTGGACGCTTGTACGGCTTCACGCAAATAACGACGCAGTTCGTTTTCGTTGTAGACGATTTCCATCGCGCGACCGCCCAACACGTAAGAGGGACGGACAACTAGGGGATAGCCCACTTGCGTCGCTTTCACGATACCGTCTTCGGTACTGGTCGCCAAGGCATTAGGTGGCTGAGTAAAGCCCAATTGCTGAATCATGTGTTGGAAACGTTCACGGTCTTCTGCACGGTCAATCGCATCTGGGCTGGTACCGATGATATGCACGCCAGCGGCCTCCAGTGCACGCGCTAATTTTAATGGCGTTTGTCCACCGTACTGCACAATCACGCCTTCGGGCTTTTCGATGCGCACGATTTCAAGCACATCTTCTAACGTAATAGGCTCAAAGTATAGACGGTCAGAGGTGTCATAGTCAGTTGAAACCGTTTCAGGGTTACAGTTGACCATGATGGTCTCATAACCATCTTCACGCATTGCCAAGGCGGCGTGCACACAGCAATAGTCAAATTCAATACCTTGACCAATGCGGTTGGGACCACCACCGATAACCATGATTTTTTTGTTGTTGGTTGGATTGGCTTCACATTCGTCATCATAGCTTGAATACATATAAGCGGTCGAAGTCGAAAACTCCGCGGCACAAGTATCCACGCGTTTGTACACAGGATACACGCCCAAATCCCAACGTTTTTTACGCAGTTGTTTTTGTGAAATACCCAAGAGCGTTGCCAAGCGTAAATCTGATAACCCTTTACGTTTGAATTGACGCAAGTTGTCGCGGGTCAAACCGCCAAAGCCAGTTTCTTTCACCAATTTTTCCGTTTTGACGATGTCTTCAATTTGCACTAAAAACCAAGGGTCAATACGAGTAAACTCAAAAACCTCATCCACGCTCATGCCAAAACGGAAGGCATCAGCAATATAGAAAATACGGTCAGGTGTAGGGGTTTTTAACTTAACTTTTAAGGTGCTGCAAATGGTATCCTCGTCTTGATTGAAATCAAGATACTCATCAAAACCATTCACCCCAATCTCAAGACCGCGTAACGCTTTTTGCATCGACTCTTGGAAGTTACGACCAATCGCCATCACTTCGCCCACCGATTTCATTTGGGTAGATAAAGTGCTGTCAGCTTGGGGGAATTTTTCAAAGTTAAAGCGCGGTACTTTAGTCACCACATAGTCAATGGCAGGCTCAAAGCTAGCTGGGGTCAAGCCGCCTGTAATGTCATTGCTGAGTTCATCGAGGGTGTAGCCGACGGCAAGTTTTGCTGCGATTTTGGCAATCGGGAAACCCGTGGCTTTAGATGCCAATGCAGATGAACGGCTGACACGTGGGTTCATCTCGATGACGACCATACGACCTGTTTTTGGGTCAATACCAAATTGTACGTTTGAACCACCGGTCTCGACGCCAATCTCACGCAGCACCGCCAATGACGCATTACGCATGATTTGGTATTCTTTATCCGTCAAAGTCTGAGCAGGTGCTACAGTGATAGAGTCGCCTGTATGCACACCCATAGGGTCAAAGTTTTCAATCGAACAGACGATGATACAGTTGTCTTTTTTGTCACGGACAACTTCCATCTCGTACTCTTTCCAACCGATTAGGCTTTCATCAATCAATAGTTGGTGAGTGGGCGATAAGTCAAAACCACGCTCACAAATCTCGACAAATTCGTCGCGGTTGTAAGCGATGCCGCCACCCGAACCCCCCATAGTAAACGACGGGCGAATGATGCAGGGAAAGCCGACTTTGGCTTGAATAGCGAAGGCTTGTTCCATGGTTTCGGCTACTTCGGCGCGTGGGCACTCTAAGCCGATTTTTTTCATTGCTTTATCAAATAAATTGCGGTCTTCGGCTTTTTCGATGGCGTCTTTGGTCGCACCAATCAGCTCACAGCCATATTTTTCCAGTACGCCATATTTGTCCAAGTCTAACGCACAGTTGAGCGCGGTTTGTCCGCCCATGGTTGGCAAGATAGCATCAGGGCGTTCTTTATCAATGATGCGCTCTACCGTTTGCCAAGTGATGGGCTCGATGTAGGTTGCGTCTGCCATGACAGGGTCAGTCATGATGGTGGCGGGGTTTGAGTTAACCAGAATGACGCGGTAGCCTTCTTCACGCAAGGCTTTACAGGCTTGTGCGCCTGAATAGTCAAATTCACAGGCTTGTCCGATGACGATAGGACCTGCGCCGATGATAAGAATGGATTTGATGTCGGTACGTTTTGGCATTGCTTTACACCCTTTTTAACTGCATTACATAAAATTTAAAATAAAAAACTGAGTACTAACTGATGTTTTAAAACCCTAATTTTAAAAAAAGCGCGATTAACGCACTTTTTATTATAAATAAAACTCACCTTTGCCCACTTCGATGACATTGCCACCCACAAAAATGTTTTGCTCGTTATCGACGTTGAGCGTCAAGCGGTTGGGTCTGCCCATGTCATCGCCTTGGTGAATGGCTTTGCTTATCGGATAGTGATTTTGGCTAATATTGCCACCAAAATGGCTTTCAGCAAAGACATTAACCAGGTGAAAAGGGTATTGTTGCATTTACGCTTTCGCCTTTGCCATCATAGCTGCGAATTTATCAAATAGTGGCGCACAGTCATGGGGTCCTGGACTTGCCTCTGGATGTCCTTGAAAACTAAACGCAGGCTTATCGGTCAGCTCAATGCCTTGATTTGAGCCATCAAATAACGAACGATGCGTCACTTTAATATTGCTAGGAAGCGTACTTTCATCCACGGCAAAACCGTGGTTTTGTGAGGTAATCATCACCGTACCTTGCTCGATATCTTGCACAGGATGGTTGGCACCATGGTGACCAAATTTCATCTTCAAGGTTTGTGCGCCGCTAGCCAGTGCCAATAGCTGATGACCTAGACAAATCCCAAACAGCGGAATATCGGTTTGGGTAATGATGTGTTTAATCGCCTCAATGGCGTAAGTACAAGGTTCAGGGTCGCCAGGACCATTGGATAAGAAAATACCATCTGGGTTATGTTTGAGCACCTCATCGATAGGCGTTTGGGCTGGCACAACGGTGACATGACAGCCGCGGTCAACGAGCATCCGCAAGATGTTGGTTTTGACGCCAAAGTCATACGCCACGATGTTAAATTTTTGCTCGATGTCAGTACCCAATTCTTTAAAGCGACCACAAGTTGGGCTCACTTCTGGACTCACCAATTGCCATGAGCCTTGCGTCCAGGTAAAACCTGCTTGGTCACAGCAGACTTTCGCCAAGTCCATGCCTTTGATACCGGCAAAGCTTTTGGCAAGTTCGATTGCTTTGGCCTCATCGAGCTGACCGTCACTATCGGCGGTCATAATACAACCGTTTTGTGCGCCTTTTTCACGTAGTAGGCGAGTGAGTTTACGGGTGTCGATATCAGCGATGGCAACGGTGTTATGGTTAATCAGATACTCGCTTAGTGATTGGCTTGAGCGAAAGTTACTGGTTGCCATGGTCAAATCACGGATAATCAATCCATTTGCCCACACTTTATGAATGCGACCTGACTCTGTGTCTTCATCGTTAGTGCCAGTGTTACCGATATGCGGATAGGTCAAAGTGACGATTTGCTGGGCGTAGCTTGGGTCGGTCAAGATTTCTTGGTAACCTGTCATCGCAGTATTAAACACGACTTCACCAACGGTATGTCCGCTAGCACCGATGCTGCGACCATAAAAAACCGTACCATCTGCCAATGCCAAAATTGCTTTTGCGTAATTCGTGTTCACCTAGTGCCTCCGCTCGTATCCTGTGTTCTACCTAAGTGTGCGACGGTATACGATGCCCACTCAATGCACATACCGTAAAAAGTATCGCCCACAAAAAAGCGAGAAGACATTGATTTTAAAGAAAATAGCTAACTGGTTTTAATGCGTTACCAGTCTGTGCCATTAACTTTATCATGCCAACTCGCTAAGGTTTGATTTTGCCTATTTTAACAGAACTTCACAAAAAAAGGTAGCCAAAATTTTTTTCGAAATACAGTCTAAAAACTACGTAAACTGGGTTGAAACAAACCGACCACAAACCAAATCGTTTCAACAATCCAAATGATCAGTACATACAAGCGGATTTGCTCGGCGGTCCAATCTAGCGAAAACCAGCCAATTAGCCACCAAGATTGCCAACCTTCTAGCCATTTTGCACCATTTCCCAGCAGCACCCAACCATAAAATATACTGCTAAGCAAAAACAGCAACAACCAATGCAGTACCGACATTTTGCTTATTCCTTCAACATTTGCTTTATGGATTTTACCCAAATGCCGCCACAAAGCGCGTAAGGATTTGTGCTAAACTGGTAAAAAATTCTGATAAGGTGCGCTTTAACCGCCCTTTAAAAAAGAGAACAAGCATGAATATTCTTACCCCCCAAACTGTGGTGATTATCGGCGGCGGCAATGTGGGTTTATCCTTTGCTTTACTGCTTGCCGACAAAGGCATCTCAAGTACGTTACTAGAAAAAGCCAACTATCCGACCATCAGCCCTGATGATGACTTAGACCGCGAGCAATTTGACAGCCGTAACATTGCGCTGTCACGCCGTACGGTACAAATTTATCGTAGTATGACCTTTAATGGCAAAGCGCTATGGGATGACTTGCAAAGCCATGCCTGCCGCATTGATGAAGTTAACATCAGTGAAGAAGGTAGTTTTGGTAAAGCCACCCTCAACAAAGAAGCCGAAGGGGTGGAAAGTTTTGGACAAGTGATGGAAAACGCATGGCTTGGCAAAAAATTACTGCTCGCCGTGCAAAACAATCCGCTGATAACCCTGCTAGACGGTGCCACTTTGACCGATATACAACAGACGGCAACCGATGTCACCATTCGCTTTGACCAAGACCACCAAGCTCGCCAAACCTTAACGGCTGATTTATTGGTAGCTTGTGATGGTCAGCATTCGCCAAGCCGGCAACTACTGGGCATTGGCGCAACTGCACACGATTATCACCAAGTCGGTGTCGTGGGCGTGGTCATGACAGACAAACCCCACCATCATCAAGCGATTGAACGCTTTAATAAAATGGGCGCAGTTGCCGTGTTGCCTTTGGTGGATGCGTTTGATATCGGTCAAGGGGACGGACGACAAGCCCAGCAAGGCTACCGCCGCTCTGTGGTGTGGGTGTGCCCAAAAGGCGAAGAACAGCGCTATTTGGATGACGACCAATACTTTCTTGACACCATTCAACAAGCCTTTGGCAGCTTAGCAGGCAGGTTTGTCAAAGCGGGCAAACGCGGCGCGTATCCACTGGTCAAAATATTGGCAGATAGTCAAGTCAAAGGTCGCTGCGTCATCATGGGCAATGCTGCCCACACCTTGCACCCTGTGGCAGGACAAGGCTTTAACCTATGTATGCGCGATGCTGATACGCTCGCCAAAATGCTGGCACAGCAAGTGATGCGCGGCGAAGATCTTGGCGATAGTAGTATGCTACAAACTTACGCCAAACGCCGTAAAGTCGACCAAAAACGGGTAGAAATTTTCTGCGATACGGTGGTGTATGGCTTTATGCATCAAAATCCACTGCTCAAAATCGCGCGTAACGTCGGACTCATTGCCTTTGATAAAGTACCATTTATAAAGCCAGCTGTGGCTACCTTTGCGATGGGGCTGAAATCATGAAAAACACTACATTAATCATCGGCGGTGGTGTTGTTGGCGCGACATTGGCGTTAAAGCTTGCCCAAGCGCGCCACCCTGTCACCTTAATCGATGCTCGCCCAAAACTTTTAGCAGCCGACTGGGACAAGAAACTCACCGAGCGTGACGCCCGCGTGTATGCGCTAAGTGTTGCCAGTATCAACCTACTCAAAGAGGTCGATGCATGGCAGCGTATCGAACAAAGCAAACGCAAAGCCGACTATACCCAAATGCAGGTATGGCAAACCAATGGCGTGGGCGAGCTAAATTTTGGTGATGCTCAAACACCGCAATTATTGGGTAGTATGGTTGAGCCCTTTATCATCGAAAAAGCGCTGTATGACGGTTTTGACGATGAGCGGCTTGTCCATCAGGGTCAATCCTATTTGCGTCATATTGCAGGGCATAAGGTCACTGATATTGCGTGGCAAGGTGAAGATTTGGGGTATCAAGTTAGCTTAGATAATGGCACCACGCATCAAGGTAAGCTATTAATCGGGGCTGACGGGCGCGGCTCTATGGTACGCCAAGCGGCAGGGATTGGGTTAGATACCTTGGCGTATCAGCAAACGGCAATCTGCTGCGCCATCAAAACCGAGCAGCCACACAAGGCGACAGCCCGACAAGTGTTTTTGCCGACAGGGCCTTTGGCACTATTACCGTTGGCAGATGTGACGGCTGACGATCAGGCAAATCCGCAACATTGGCAATCGGTGGTATGGACATTGCCGACCAATGCGGCACTTGATTTACTCACGCTGACGCCAAAAGAGCTCGCCAAAGAACTCGCCTTTGCCAGTGGCTATGCCTTAGGGGATATCACTGAGATTGAGTCAATCGCCAGTTTCCCACTGGGTGCCCAACATGCCAAAAATTATGTCAAAGCTAACTTGGCGTTGATTGGCGATGCCGCGCATGGGGTGCATCCTTTGGCGGGACAAGGCTTAAACTTGGGTATGCTGGATATCATCGCATTGAGCGATATTTTGCAAAAAGATTATCAGCGGTCAGGTAACAAGCTATGGGCAAGTTTTGCCACCTTACAGCGTTATGAGCGTCAACGCTACGCTAATAACGCGATGATGATGCACAGCTTTTCAGGGATTAATTGGATTTTTGGCACACAGTTGCGTCCGATTCAGCAGCTACGCAGTGAAGGCGTCAGCGCAGTTAGCAAAATCACACCCTTGATGAAATTTTTTACCCAAAAAGCCAGTGGCATCTAAAAGTTTTTAACAGCAAAAAAAATCCTCGATAAGCTATCGAGGATTTTTAACGATGAATCAACCGTGAAAGGTGATTTATTTCGCTGGGCTTGCAACGGTTGTAACGGTTGTGGTACCGGTTGCAGGAATTGCGTTGTCATCAATAATGTATGCATCGACACGGCGACCTTCTTGGTCTTTACCCGCAGCACCTGTCGTGTCTTGAGGTTTGATCAATTCAAGTTGTAATTGTGGCACACCATTAGCTACTAAGAATGATCTAACCGCTTGGGCACGCTCTTTTGCTAGCTTCTCATTGGCAGCAGCATTACCTGTGCTGTCGGTATAACCACTGATACCGATTTTTTTGCCTTGTTTAGCGGCTTCAAGGATATCATTGGCTTTTTCTGTGGCATTACCAGCAACTTGTGCTTTACCCGTAGCAAAGTAGAAGCTTAGGCGACCATTTTCAAATACCACTGAAGGTTCAGTGCTAGAGATAGTTGTTGCCGTGGTTTCAGTTGTGGTCATCGTGGTGCCAGATGCCATTGGCATACTTGCTACCGCCATGTCAGTGGTTGATGCTACAGGCATTGCCATGCTATCTGTTGCACTTGCCGCAGAGACTTCAGTCGTAGTAGTGGTTGTCGTTGTTGAAGCAGTGGTAGAAGCCACAACTGGCGTCGCGACTGGTTCAGTTTTGTTACATGATTTTAACAATGCCCAAGCGAGTGCGCCTAAAATCAACAGGCCAATAATTGGCAGTAACATTTTCATCAAGCCGCCTTCTTCAGCTTTAGGCGTAGCAACTAGATGCTCCTCTGTACGAGTAGTGGTTTGGACAGTAGGCGTGGTCGCTGCATGCACAGGCGCCAAATTCAACATAGTTAAAATGCCCGCTGGGATAAATGCATATGCCCAAGCAGGAATTACAGAAGCCACAGACGCAATATTATTTGACAAGAAAGTATTGAGTGGTGTTGTACCTGCAAGTGAGCGTAATTCACGCAGTACCAGCGGCGCGGCACGGCTTACCAACGAACTAGTTTCTTGCTCTGGTACACTGTAATGACGTGAGAGCTGTTGCACTAGCTCTGTGCGGTGGGTAGTATCTGGTAGTACACGGTCAAAAAAGCCGTGGTCATCATCAGCGATGGTTGCATTAGCAAAGCTGTTAGAGACGTTACCGTCAGCAAGACGGGCAACCATAATAGCGTATAATTTTTCTAATAAAGATGAGCGGTTTTCGTCATTTGCATTATTTAAAAGAACGGGTGTTACTGTACGGGTTAAATGTTCAATGATATTCATAATTCAATCCTCAACAAAATGAAGGGTTATCAACCACCATAAAACCAATGTATTATTTTTATATCCAGCACACTAGCCAATAATTCTATTATATATTTTCAAAAATTATTATTTATGGTTGTTGGGTTTGTTATTGCATTGCTAATTAATTTACGCTTAACAATACTAAGAAAAACTGCCGCAAGACAGGGGATTTTGTTAAGTCTTTTGCAGTATTACTCAAATATAACTAATAAATTAAAGCAAAATGGGGTCGCCTTCAGTTATGTTAAGGTAACTATTGCGTAAATATTGTGTTAAAAATTCAAATCGTCCCCATTTTGGGTAAACTTGGGTAAGGGTGTGTTGCTCAAAGTTGAAGGGTTTGTCATTAGCTTCATACTACAAGGTTAGCGTTATACTGCAAGACAGCTTTAGGTATCATCTATATCAATAAATTCACATTTGGCTTATTGAGATAATACGCTATCTTTATCATAATCATACTTATCATTATTTATTGCTATTTTGAGGTGCTATGTCACTCTTTTCTAACCATACTTTATTTATCATTATCATTACGGTGGTTGTCAGTTTATTAGCTTGGCAATCGCCCCAACTGATGCAAAGGTTGATTTTTTATCCGCCTGCGGTGCAGCGTGGACAAGTCGATCGCTTTGTTACCCATGGTTTTATCCATGCCGATGGCATGCACTTATTTTTTAATATGTTTACTTTGTATTCGTTTGGACAAGCGGTGCAGGGATTGTTCATGTCCAAACTCGGTAGTCTAGGGTTTGTGCTGTTTTATCTTGCCGCTTTGGTGGTGGCAATTATGCCAACCTATCTAAAACAAAAGAACAATCCTCGGTATAGCAGTCTAGGCGCATCGGGCGCTGTTTCAGCAGTAATTTTTAGCTATATCTTGATGAATCCTTGGTCGACATTGTTGCTGTTTGTGATTCCTGTACCTGCGATTGTGTTCGCGGTGGCTTATGTGGCATATAGTGTGTGGGCGGATGGGCAAGGTCGCGGCAGTATCAATCATTCGGCACATTTGGTGGGTGGTATTTTTGGTATGTTAGCCACGATTGCCATTGAGCCAGCTATTGTGGCGCATTTTTTTAACCAATTAATGCACCCAAGATTTTTAGGCTTTGGTGGCTAACATTGAATGGCTAAAAATAGGGACTAAAAATTGCGTGGCACCGCTTGCCTGATTACAGCTTGCCCAGTTACAAGTTACCTAGTTAGCAGTCGCTTGGCTAATTATCGGTAAAGCCGTAAGAAAGCAGTAAAAAGGGGAAAAGTATGATTTATGATGTGATTGGTGATGTGCATGGTCAGGCAGATAAACTCATTGGGCTACTGACGCAGTTGGGCTATCACCATGATGGTCAGTGTTTTCAAGCACCCCCCAATCACCAAGCGATTTTTATCGGCGACTTGATTGATCGGGGCAGTCAACAGCTGCAAACCTTATCTATTGTATTTGCGATGATTGACCACGGGCAAGCGCTCGCGGTCATGGGTAATCACGAGTATAATGCATTAGCTTACGCCACACCCGATGCCCGTGATGCAAGCCAATATTTACGACAACATGATGATAGACATACCTCGCAGCATCAAGCCTTCCTTGATGAAGTAGGGTTTGGTAGTGAGTTGCACCAGTTTTGGCTCAAGCGGTTTTATGAATTACCACTGTGGTTAGCGTTGGATGATGCGTGTTTTGTGCATGCTTGTTGGGACAGTGACGCGATGGCGATTTTAAAACCGCTGTTAACGACAGACAATCGCTTGACGCCCGTTGCGCTGCAAAAAACCAGTGAGGAAGGCACACCACCTTTTGAGGCACTGGAAAGAGTGCTTAAAGGTGTGGAAGCACCGCTACCTGAAGGCATTCATCTAGTGGATAAAGAAGGTCATCAACGTAAAAATGTACGGGTACAGTGGTGGCAACCGAGTTTGTCGTTTCAGCCGATTCACCAGATCGCGCGCGCCAGTCAAGAGGATTTGATTCATATCCCTAAAGACACGCTGACCGCTGAGATTGTGTTTGGGCTTGACCATGACAAACCTATTTTTGTCGGGCATTATTGGCTCAATGGCACGCCTGAGCTGCTTAGTCATCAAGTGGTTTGTGTGGATTATTCTGCTGCCAAAGATGGGTTTTTGACAGCTTATCAATTTGACACCGATCATCCGGCTTTGAGCTCAGCGAATTTTATTCAATATCAGCATTGACCCAAAGCTAAACGGTAAACTGGGTGTAACATAAATTAAAACATTTGTATAAAGCTTACGGCTAAAAATGATAGCCAGTGAGCAAACGATTAAGATGAGTTAGGTATGATTCGACGTCCGATTGAGCCGCTAAAGATGCTATTTGTGCTGCAAGGCTCGTATTTTAAACGGCTGATTGTGCCACAAGTTTTGTTGTTTATTTTTTCCTTTCTTATTTACTTTTATCAAACCCACATCGCTACCGAGCCTGTACCGCTCAATCCTTCGGTGTTTGCGATACTCGGTATCTCACTTGCGATTTTCCACGGGTTTTGTAATAACGCAGCGTATGATCGGTTTTGGGAAGGGCGCAAGCTGTGGGGCACACTGGTTTGGCTAAGTCGCAACATCGCTCGTCAAGTGCTGACACTGCCCAATGTCAGTATGGCGGAAAAACAAGCCTTTATCCGTCATCAAATCGCTTTTGTCCATAGTCTTCGCCAGCAGCTAAGGGGTGAAGATAATACAGCAAACCTGCAGCGGCTATTAACGGTTGAAGAACAGCAAGCCGTGGTTGGGCAAGACTTTATTGCCTTACGCTTGACCCAAATCATGGGGCAGATGCTCGCCAACTGGCAAGCCGAGCAAAAAATCGATGTTTGGCAGTGGCAAAGCTTGGATACCACCTTGGGGGAGATTGCCCATATCCAAGCGGGCTGTGAACGCATTAATAACACACCGATTCCGTATGCCTATTTTGTGCTGCTGCATCGCACTGTGTATCTGTATTGCTTTATGCTGCCGTTTGGACTGGGCAATGCGATTGGCTGGGTAACGCCATTTGTAGTCAGCTTTGTCGGCTACACCTTTATGGCACTCAATGAAATCGTCGATGAAATCAGCGAGCCGTTTGGTACGGGGGAAAACGAATTGCCCCTAGGGATGATGTGCGATACGATTGAGACGCAGCTAGCCATGCTTAGTCAGCAACAATTTGCCCCTGAGCAAAAGCCGCGAGTACCCGCCAATGTGGTGATATAGTTACCGCATAGATTTTGATTTTCAAGGGTAAAAAATCATGCTATATTAAGTTTTAACCGTGCATTTCATGCACGTTTTTTTATTTTAAGTCCGTCAATTTTTTGGCAAAAGGAATTTTCCATGTCAGCAAGTCAGCCAAACGCCCAGACAAACCAACTACCACCACCCATCCCATCGCCACAAGGTCAAGCCAAAGTTGGTATTATCATGGGTAGTCAATCTGACTGGGAAACCATGCAAAACGCCGCACAAGTGCTAGCGGATTTTGGGGTGCCATTTGAGTGTGAAGTGGTATCGGCACATCGCACCCCTGATAGATTGTTTGACTATGCCAAGACTGCCAAAGCTCGCGGACTGTCTGTGATTATCGCAGGGGCAGGCGGCGCGGCGCATCTGCCCGGGATGTGTGCGTCTCAGACGGATTTGCCTGTGCTTGGAGTGCCTGTCAAGTCTTCCATCTTAAGCGGTTGGGATAGTTTGCTATCCATCGTGCAAATGCCCAAAGGGGTGGCGGTGGGTACGCTTGCCATCGGTGCAGCGGGTGCGGCAAATGCAGGGCTGCTGGCAGCGCAAATTTTGGCGATTGGTGATAGCACCCTCGCGCAAAAAATCAGTGATTTTCGCGCCAAACAAACCCAAACGATTTTGGATAATCCAATACCTGGGGTGATGTGATAATGAGCGATGAAAACCGCATTTGCTAAGCTGTTACAAGTCTATGAAATTGATCATCAAACTATTGCTGACTGCTGGCAAAACATAGTCACTCACTACCAGCAGCCTCACCGCCATTATCACACGCTTCACCATATTCAGGCGTTATTAGAACAGTTTGACGGGATAAAAGATCAGCTAAAGCAACCTGAAAGCGTGCTATTGGCGATTTTTTACCATGATGTCATCTATCAAACCCAAGGCAAACCAGCCATGAGCAACGAACGCCAAAGCGCGGCGTATTTTATCGCCGAATTGGGCGGTTTTTTGCCAATAGACTTGCAAAATCGAGTTGTTGAATTGATTATCGCCACCGAAAAACACGAACTTGCCGACACGAACGACAGCGATATGGCGTATTTTTTGGATATGGATTTGCGTATTTTGGGGCAGACTGACTTGGTTTATCAAGCCTATTGCCAACAAATTCGCCTTGAATATCAACACGTTGCCAAGTTCTTGTATAATTTTTCTCGTAAAAAAGCCTTAAAAAGGTTTTTGGATAGAAAGCGGCTGTATTTTACCGAACGATTTTCTACACAGTATGAGCAGCAAGCAAGGCAGAATATTAAGAGCGAAATCAAGACGTTAATGATATTTTAATTTTTACCATTTTGAAGCAAGGCTTAATCAGTTGGGTTAAGCCTTTTTTTATCACCAAACATTTATAAAACTGCCTAGTTACGGTAAAATCCGTTAATTACCTTTTTCACATTCCTTTCTTTTTTATTGTAAAAGTTGACCATCTATGAGCACGCAACATCAAATCGCCCAAGCCTTAACGTCTTTAGAAAACGCTTACAACCCAAGCGACATCGAAAACGGCATGTACCAAATGTGGGAAGACAAAGGCTACTTTCAGCCAAGCTATGATAAACAACAATCGTTTTCTATTGCCCTGCCACCGCCCAATGTCACAGGCTCGCTGCACATGGGGCATGGCTTTAACAATGCCATCATGGACACGCTCACCCGCTATCACCGAATGCTGGGCGAAAATACCCTCTGGCAACCAGGCACTGACCACGCAGGGATTGCCACGCAAATGGTCGTTGAGCGTCAATTGAACGCCCAAGGCATCAAACGCCATGATTTGGGTCGTGAAAAATTCCTTGAAAAGATTTGGGAGTGGAAAGCCGAGAGCGGTGGCAACATCACCCGCCAAATCCGCCGTCTAGGTAGCTCGGTGGACTGGAGCCGTGAGCGTTTTACCATGGATGATGGCTTGTCCAATGCCGTCAAAGAAGTGTTCGTGCGTCTGTACGAAGATGGGCTGATTTATCGCGGTAAACGTCTAGTCAACTGGGATACTAAGCTACAAACTGCGTTATCCGACCTTGAAGTAGAAAATCATGACGAGAAAGGCTCACTGTGGCATTTTCGCTATTATTTGACCGATAAAAATGCCAAAACCCAAGACGGTAAAAATTATCTAGTCGTTGCCACCACCCGCCCAGAGACCTTGCTCGGTGATACCGCCGTTGCCGTGAACCCAGAAGACGCACGCTACCAGCATCTTATCGGACAAACCGTGACGCTACCGATTACCGGTCGCATTGTGCCGATTGTGGGCGATGACAAAGCGGTGGACATGGAATTTGGCACAGGCTGTGTCAAAATCACCCCTGCCCATGACTTTAATGACTACGAAACAGGCAAGCGCCACAATTTGCCGATGATTAATATCTTTGATAATTCAGCGCATATCTTGCCAGAGATGCAGATTTTCACTGATTTGCAAACCAAAGAGCCACAGCTTGAGACCACACCTAGTGAGTATGCAGGACTTGAGCGGTTTGCTGCGCGTAAAAAAATGGTTGAGCAAAGCGAGGCTGAAGGCTGGCTTGAAGAAATCAAACCGCATGATTTAAAAGTGCCCAAAGGCGACCGCAGTAACACCATCGTTGAGCCGTGGCTCACTGACCAATGGTATGTGTCCATCGAAAAACTGGCAAAACCTGCCATTGAGGCGGTGGAAGACGGTCGCACCGAGTTTGTCCCTGCTCAGTACAAAAATATGTATATGGCGTGGATGCGCGATATCCAAGACTGGTGTATCAGCCGTCAGCTTTGGTGGGGACACCGTATCCCTGCGTGGTACGATGACGAGGGCAATATCTATGTCGGGCGTGATGAAGCGGAAGTCCGCCAAAAATATCAACTTTCTGATAGCTTAGCGCTGCGCCAAGATAGTGACGTACTAGATACTTGGTTTAGCTCGGCATTGTGGACGTTTAGCACCCTTGATTGGACAGGTGAGCTAAACTTTGACGACTACAGCCAAGCGCTCAAAACCTTTCACCCAACCAGCGTATTGGTCACAGGTTTTGACATCATTTTCTTCTGGGTCGCTCGTATGATGATGATGACCCTATACTTTATCAAAGACAAAGATGGCAACCCGCAAGTGCCGTTTAAGACGGTGTATGTGCATGGCTTGGTGCGTGATGGACAAGGGCAAAAAATGTCCAAATCCAAAGGCAACGTACTTGACCCGATTGACCTGATTGACGGCATTGATTTAGAAACCCTAGTCGCCAAACGCACCACAGGTCTTATGAACCCCAAAGACGCGCAAAAAATCGAAAAAGCCACGCGCAAAGAATTTGCCGACGGCATCCCTGCGTTTGGCACGGACGCGCTGCGCTTTACTTTCACGTCGCTTGCCAGTACGGGACGTGATATCAATTTTGACCTCAAACGCATTGAAGGCAATCGCAATTTTTGTAATAAAATTTGGAACGCCACCCGTTTTGTGCTGATGAACTGTGTCGATAAGGAAGGAAACGCCCTCAACATCGACAAAACCGCCAATACCGAGTTGTGGGAATTGCCAGAGCAGTGGATTATGAGCCGTCTAAACTCCACGGTGAAAGCCATCCATGAGCACATGAGCCAGTACCGTTTTGACTTGGTGAGCCAAGATATCTATGAGTTTATCTGGAATGAATACTGCGACTGGTATGTCGAGCTTGCCAAATCGAGCTTAAACGATGAATCGGTGAGTGCCGAGCGTAAAGCCCAAATCCGCTATGTGTTGCTCAACTGCCTTGAAGTCGCCATGCGCTTTACCCATCCGATTATGCCGTATATCACCGAGAGCATTTGGCAGACCATTGCCCCTATCATCGATAAAAAAGCGACTGACAGTATCATGACGGCTGCCTTCCCAACAGCGGATGATAGCCTAATCAGCCTACAAACCGAGCATGACATGACGTGGCTACAAGCGCTGATTGGGGCGATTCGTAACATCCGTGGTGAGATGAAGCTTGGCAATGCGGTGCGTCTGCCTGTGCTACTTGATAACATCAGCGATGAGGAAACCGCGCGTCTTAGCCGTATTGAAAATCAGTTTAAATCGCTTGCCAAAGTCGATACGCTGACTATTGTCAATGCGGGGGACGGCGCTGATAAAGAGTTACCGTTATCGTCATCGAGTATGGTCGGGCAGTTAAAAGTGCTAGTGCCGATGAAAGGCTTGATTGACCTGACGGCGGAGCTTAATCGCCTTGCCAAAGCGCAAGAAAAACTTACCAAACAGGCTGAAAGTCTGCGTAGTAAATTGTCCAATGAAGCATTTGTGAGTAAAGCCCCTGCCAATGTGGTGGAAAGCGAGAAAGCGAAATTGGCGGAAATGGATACGCAACTTGCTGAAATGAATAAGCAAATTGAGCAATTAAAGGCGATTTGATAACTGGGTTAAAATAAGATTTTGAGAAATCAAAATCTTATTTTTTTTGGGGCAATAAATATGTCGGAATTAATGAATAGTATAGTCTCTGGCTTAGTTGGCGGTGCTTTAGTTTTATTTATTGAAAGATTTTTGGATTACAGGAAAGAAAAGAAAGCTGAAAATATTAAAAAGTCCTTAGCTAATCCAAACTCAAAAAGATTACTGACAAATGAATTAGTTGATACTTTTAGTCCTGAACGTAATTTTAATAAAGTTAAAGAAATACTTGGCGAACCTGACAAGACATATGAAGACCATTCAATTTTTGAAGAAGAAAATCAATTCAATAGCGGCGAAAAAATTTATAAATCAGATTTGTATAAGCTAGAAAATGCATATTTAAAAGTTACTACTCAAGATAAAGTAAGTATCTATTCAATCACTGTATTACCTTTTGATGAATCTATAAATATACCTTACTATGATTTCTTCTCAGATAATACACTCATAAATAGAAATGCTACGTTAAATCAAGATTTTCTGAAATGTCTCAAGAGATACCAAGAAATTAGAACTATTAGAGAAATGGCGTTAGGAGTACAAACTTATACTGGAGCACCTTTTTATAAACATTTGACATTATTTACTTACTATACAGATTTACAAAATGGTATTGATGAATTGGATAGAAAAAATATTGAAGGCTTTTGTCTAAGTGGTGATGATGACGCTTTTTACATCTATGAATATGAACAAAGATAATGATGGTAAGTCAAAAAATCTTAAATGCCGTTGTTCAAGAGATTAAATCGACACCAGCAGATGAGTTAGAAAAACGACTTCAACAGTCAGAACAATCTGCTTTTGCTCAATCAATTAATGAACTTTCGGCATTTTAACGTTCAACTCCGACCGCCAAAAAGCCAAAACGTTTAGCTTTGCGTACCTTTTCGGTATATCGAGCAGAAGCGTTGAATCGTCGAAATAGAGTAAAGCAGCGTTTAAGTTTTAGTAGATAATTTGTAACCTAATAAAAAATCCACAAAATCTGTGGGTTTTATTTTTATCACCAAAAGTTTATTGGTATAAATTTCTTTTTATAAGAATATTTATTTAAGTCAGCTATAATCCTTTAAATTATAAATGCTTAAACCACTAGTTAAAGGAATAGCAATGAAAAAAACAGCCTATATATTCTTATCGACCTTATCAATGGTATCGCTATCACTTAGCACTACAAGTTATGCTGATACAGCCCTAAATTCAGTAGCACCCGTCGGCGTCAAAGACACACTATCCCAAGTCATGACAACCAAAAAACTACGCGTCTGCTCACCAGGCGATTACAAGCCATTTAGCTATGATAATAACGGTAAATTCGAAGGGATTGATAATGACTTGGTGAATGGCTTGGCGAAAAGTCTTGGCGCAGATGTGGTGATGGTAAAGACCAGCTGGTCGAATTTATTAAGTGATTTTAACGCGGATAAATGCGATATTGCCGTTGGTGGTATTTCTATCTCACTACCACGCCAACAGCAGGCATTATTTACTGAGCCTTATTTCGTCAATGGTAAAACGCCCCTAGTACGCTGTCCCGATGTTAAAAAATATCAAACCATCGACCAAATCAACCGTCCTAACGTGCGTATCGTTGCCAATCCAGGCGGTAGTAATGAAAACTTTGCAAAAACAGCGTTGAGTAATGCCAATTTAACAATGCAAAAAGACAATCTCGTTATCTTTGATGAAGTCGCGCAAAAACGTGCTGACGTATTCGTGACAGAAGCGGCAGAAGCGAGAGTCAAACAACATGAATACAAAGGCGTACTCTGCGCCGTTAATCCCGATAAACCATTAAAATCAGCCTTAAACGGTTGGCTTATCCCAAATAATGATTTTCGCTTCAAAGCCTATGTTGACCAGTATCTCAATCTAGAAAAATTATCGGGCAATCTCGATACAACCATCAATAAATGGATACCAAAAGATTAATTAAATTTTTAAAATGCTAAAAAACCCACAAAATCTGTGGGTTTTGTTTTAACTGTTACATATTTGGCAAAAATCAATGCGCCTCATCCCAATTATCACCAACGCCGACTTCAACGACGAGCGGCACCGCAAAATCCACATCCCAGCCTTTATCTTTGGCTGTCTTAGATAGCACATTTTGCATAGCGCTTTTTATCAAATTGCTAATATCTTCAACCTTATTGTTTTAAAACCAATCTTCCAATTTTAAGCCTAAGCCACTCACCCTACCAAACTCACCCATATTATGAGTTACCAAAATCAAATCATTAGCCATTGCCATCCCCGCAATCTGCACATCATAAGAACCAATCGGCTTGCCCATACGCTCTAACTCAACTCGAATTTGGGCAGTCGCTTCGGCAGATTTTTCATTAAAATCAACCCAACTTACTTGGTTTTTAAGAATAGCAAGTTGGGCAATACGTTTTTGCGGACTGGTGGATTTTAAAATCCCAACTTGCAACTCATAATAAACCACACTCGACAAAACAATCTCACTTGGCTGACAAGCCAATAATCGCTCCTTGACGTTGCCTAAGCCTTTGAAATAATAGATAAGAGTGTTGGTGTCCAGTAAATACTTCATAACGGCTCTCTAGGCACGTCTTGGCTCATTGAGTGACGGATGTCTTCCAAAGTTGGAAAATCCTGCCACGCTCCTGCCAACTCATGCACGTCAGACGACCATTGATTCTTAACTTTATTAGGCTGATTAAGCATACCAACACGTTGCTTGATTAACTTATCAAGCCAACTAGTAGATGACAAGTTTTCCGCTTTGGCTTGATGCAGCACTTGTTCAAGTACCTCATCATCAAGGGTTAAAACAATTTGCGCCATGTTTCTCTCCT
This sequence comes from Moraxella sp. CTOTU46711, assembly GCF_031975715.1. Taxonomy (NCBI): domain Bacteria; kingdom Pseudomonadati; phylum Pseudomonadota; class Gammaproteobacteria; order Moraxellales; family Moraxellaceae; genus Moraxella; species Moraxella sp. CTOTU46711. The sequence goes on along the minus strand of NZ_DALYMP010000009.1, from coordinate 16,509 downwards.
TATTCGCTTTTCTCAAAGTATAACTGACAAATTCGGATTGATCCAATCGGTTTACTCAACTACTAATAAAGCTTAATGCGCCTCATCCCAATTATCACCAATGCCCACTTCAACCACAAGCGGCACCGCAAAATCCACATCCCAGCCTTTCTCTTTGGCTGTCTTAGATAGCACATTTTGCATGGCGTTCTTTATCAACTCAGCAATCGCCTCGGCTTTATCCTCATCGGCTTCAAACACCAGCTCATCATGCACCTGTAGTAGCATTTTAGCGTGCTCTGTGGGCAATACCTCATTCACCGCAATCATAGCAAGTTTGATGATATCGGCAGCACTGCCTTGTAGTGGCGCATTAATCGCCGCGCGTTCTGCCGCTTGGCGCACACCGCGGTTGGGGTGCTGCATATCGGGAGTGAACAGCTTACGACCCAAAATCGTGGTGATATAGCCGTACTCATGGGCAGCTTTTCGCGTGGCTTGCATATAGGCACGTACTGTCGGGTAGCGGGCGAAGTACAGCTTGATATAGTCTTGCGCTTGCTGGCGAGTGAAGCCCAACTGCTTGGCAAGCCCAAATTCACTCATGCCATAGAGTAGCCCAAAATTCACTGCTTTGGCTTGGCGGCGCTCTTCGCTTGTCACATCATCGAACGCCTTACCCAAAATCTCAGCGGCGGTGGCGCGGTGAATGTCATGCCCCTCCTGAAACGCGCGGATGAGCACAGGGTCATTGGCAAAGTGCGCCATCAGCCGAAGCTCGATTTGCGAATAGTCCGCCGATAGCACTTTGCGACCTTTGGGGGCAATAAACGCGCCACGAATCAACCGCCCAGTATCGGTACGAATCGGGATATTTTGCAAATTCGGCTCAGTCGATGACAACCGTCCTGTGGTTGTCAACGCTTGATGATAACTGGTATGCACACGGTCGTTGCTGTCTGCCACGTTTGCCAACGCGTCTGTGTAGGTGCTTTTAAGCTTGGACAGACTGCGATGCTCAAGCACAGTTTCAATTAGCGGATGGTCGATGGTGGCAAGCACCGCTTCACTGGTGGAGTATTGCCCGGTTTTGGTTTTTTTACCGCCTGTAATGCCTAAGCGGTCAAACAGCACTTCACCCAACTGCTTTGGACTGGCAAGGTTAAAGGTTTCGCCCGCTTGCGCAAAGGCGACTGTTTCAAGTGCTTGGATTTTTTCATCAAAGCGCGCGGATAGTTCCCCTAAAAACGCTTTATTGAGCAAAATCCCATCATGCTCCATTTGGCACAGGATTTGGGCAACGGGGATTTCTAGTTCATGGAGTAGCTTGGCATTGTTCGGTTCGGCTCTGAGTTTTTCGCTAAACAGTTCAAATAGCTGATAGGTGATATCGGCGTCTTCGCAGGCGTAGTCACTTGCCACGGTTAAAGGGACTTTGTCAAAGGTGATTTGCTTGGCGCCTTTGCCTGCCACATCTTCAAAGGTGATGGTTTGGGTGTGTAGATAGTGGCGCGCCAAATCGTCCATACCGTGACGGGTGGCAACAGCATTAATCACATAGCTGGCAAGCATGGTGTCCATCGCCCAGTTGCTTGGCTCGTTGATTAAGTCGATATCATAATTTGCCAAAATATGCGCGTCGTATTTTAAATGCTGACCGATTTTGCCGATTTGTGGATTTTGCAAAATCGGTTTTAACTGGGCTAAAACAGCCTCGCGGGCAAGTTGTTCAATCCGATTGCCCATCTCATCAACGTGGGCAACAGGCACATAATAAGCTTCATGCGATTGCAGCGCAAATGACAAGCCGACAAGCTCGGCATGTTGCCAATTCACATCGGTGGTTTCGGTATCAATGACAAAATGCTTTGATGCGCCAAGGCGTTGGATTAATTTATCAAAATCGGCTTGGCTGGTGACAGTATGCCACTGCTTGTTGGGAGTATTTTTGCTATCTTGGCTAGTTTTAATCGCTTCGACCATTGGGTTGTGGACAGCATTTTGAGCAGACTCAGCGGCTTTAAAATTGCCGTTATTGGACGGGTGAAACGGATGATTGAGCGACGCTATTTCACTTTTAAATTCCAGTTCGGTAAAAATTGCGCGTTTTTCTTCTATGTTAAAACTTGGGTCTGTCGGTAGCCGCAAAGTCTCCCAATCAGGCACGATATCAAGGTCGGTGATAATGGTCGCCAAGCGTTTATCCAGCGCAATGCTGTCGGTGCTTTGCAAAAAGGTTTGTTGTTGCTTGCCTTTTAACTGGTCGACATTGGCAAGGATATTGTCAATGCTGTCGTATTGCTCAAGCAGTTTTTGCGCGGTTTTTGCGCCGATGCCTGCGACACCTTTGATACCATCAGACGCGTCGCCCATGAGGGTGAGATAGTCGATGATTTGACGCGGCTCGACGCCAAATTTGTCTTTGACCCCTGCGATGTCATAGCGTTTGTCATCAAAGCTGTTTTCCACGATGACGCAAGGATTGACCAGTTGGCACATATCTTTGTCGCCTGTGGAGATGATGACATGATGACTTTCTAGGCAAGCACGGTGGGCGAGTGTGCCGATGATGTCATCAGCTTCTACACCTTCAATAGCGAGTAGCGGTATGCCCATCGCTTGTATCATCTTGTGAATGTAAGGGATTTGCTCGGCAAGTTCGGCGGGCATTTCTGGGCGGTCGCCTTTATAAGTGGGGGAAAGCTTGTGGCGAAAGGTGGGCGCTTTGGTGTCAAACGCCACCGCCATGTGTGTCGGGCGGTATTTTTCCATCAGTTTTTTGAGGGCGTTGAGCGTGCCGCGGATGGAGTTGGTGTGCAAGCCTTGGGTGGTTTGCATGGTGACAGGCAAGGCGTGAAAATTGCGGAACATATAATACGAGCCGTCCACCAAGATAAACGGCGGCTTGTCGGTGTTGATGTGATCAGTATCAAGTAGGGCAGTTGCAGTCATAGGATTACTTATCTTTATGTTGTTAAAATATAGGACAGTATCAAAATATAAGACAGTGTCAAAATACAGAAAAATTTTATATTATCCGCGTATTATACTGGCTTTTTGCGGCTAATCGTTAAGCATTTCAAACTCATTCATTGGCAGAAGGTAGATAGATTTTGGCGGATGCAAATCGGGTTTATGCTAAGCAAGTGCCAAGTTTGGCTAGTCGCCATGGCGGCAACTTTGCAAAAATTCCACCAATAGTCGATAGCCAATGTGCTACAATTTTTTAGCAATTTTAGGTGCTTTACCAATTTTTAGGCACAACCAATTTCTATGTATAACCAATTTCTAGTCATAAAAGGGAACTTTATGGGCAATACCTATTACACACTGCTTGACCGCACCATGACCGATGATATCACCACATCAAACTACCGCTGCAATATCCACTGCCAAGGCGCATGGAATGACAATGAACAGCACATGGCGGCAGCGACAGGACTGTTGGCTTACGAGCTTGAACAATTCAAACCGCGCAGTGACATGCGTATCGGGCGCATTAGTCTAGATATTTTTGGGCTGATTCATTTTGGCGATTTTAGCGTGACCACCCACATCATCCGCCCGGGCCGCACTATCGAACTGATCGAAACTACCATGGCAGCCAATGGCAAAACCTGTATCGTTGCCCGCGCGTGGCGGATGCAAACCAGCGATACATCAGAGATTGCTGGGCTTGAAGATGAGCGAATCGGTCATCCAGAAAGCTACCCGAACTGGGACGGTATGAAGCATTGGGGCGGTGGCTATATTGACAGTATTTATCTCAAAGCCGATCCCGACAACCGCCAAGGCGACGGCATCGTGTGGATCAATACCGATATCGACATGGTCGAAGAAAACGGTCAAGTACAGCCCACATCCGACTTTGTGCATTTGATGGGCATGGTCGATACCGCCAATGGCGTGGTACCGCGTATTCACCAACCCAATACCATTGAATGGTTTTTTCCCAATTTAGATTTGCAAATCCATCTGCACCGTATGCCCGTTGGGCGTTGGTTGGGACTTGAGACCGTGCAACAATTTGGGGGCGATGGCGTGGGTCTGACCAGTAGCGTGCTGCATGACGCACACGGCGCGTTTGGTCGTAGCGAGCAAATTTTAACCATTCGAAAAGCCTAAAAAACTATCAGGAGCAGCAATCATGGAAGATAACAACACGCTAACTGAACACTCGGTCAACGATGCCGAATTTTGGCAAAAACGCTATGATGATGGCTATACTGGGTGGGATATCGGTCAAGTTTCGCCACCCCTACAAGCCTATATCGAGCATTTACTCGACAACGGCGTGAGTAAATCGGTGCAGATTTTAATTCCAGGTGCGGGCAACGCCTACGAAGCAGGCTATCTTCATGAACAAGGTTTTAGCCATGTTTATGTGGTGGATTTTGCTAGGCTCCCTTTGGATAATTTTGCCAAGCGCTATCCCAGTTTTCCCAAAGCGCACCTGCTACAAGCGGATTTTTTTGGCTTAGACCCTGCGCAGTATCAGTTTGATTATATTATTGAGCAGACGTTTTTTTGCGCGATTGACCCCAGTAGACGCAGCGATTATGCCAAGCAAATGCAAAAGCTTCTCAAACCCACAGGTAAATTGGTGGGCTTGTTGCTAGATAAGCATTTTGAAAGCAGTCCACCGTTTGGTGGCGACAAGCAAGAATATGAAACATTATTTCAGCAGTTTTTCACCATTGATACACTGGCGCCTTGCTATAATTCAATTAAGCCCAGACAGGGTAGCGAATTATTTTTTATCCTCAGCCAAAAGAAGGTAGAAAACGCACGTGTCCTCTAAGGGTTTATACTACTAATCGTTAAACCACTAATTGCTAAACCACTAATCGTTACAATAACATTTTTTTGGCGATACACACTGATACACATTGAGGCAATCAAAATGATGTTTCTTAAACTTCATGAAGGCACGATTGGTTTGGAGGATATGAAGCATATCGTCCACAAGTTACTTGAGAACAAGGCGGTGTTTAAACAGTTAAGTCCCGAGCTTTACAGCGATTTGGCTTATATCATCACCCCGACGCTCGCGAGCGACCACAATGAAGCCAATATCCGTGCTAAATTTCACGAAGTTGTACAGAATTTTGTGATTCAGGGCGACAATGGTCAGCCAATGCGGTTTTATCGTGATGAACAATTTAATCGCTTGTACTTTGGCGATGAAGCAGGCTGGAGAGAAGCGCAGGATTTTGAAGAGCGGGAAATGGATGCAAGCCTGCTTCAAAAACAATTACCTAAGCTTTAAAATCAGCTTTAAAAAAAGCTGTTAAAAGAGGTTAGCAAAAGGACGGGTAAAGTGCGTAAACACTTCACATCCGTCCTTTTTTTGCTACGGTCGATTAACTACGTTCTCGCACAATGAAGGGACGAGTCAGCAAATCTTCATACGTGCCTTTAATGAGGATATCTTTGCTCACCTGTTGGATATTGGTATAGCCACCAAATGCCATACTGATGTCCATCTCGTTGTAGATAATTTCAAGCGCGCGGCGCACACCGTCCTCGCCATACGCCCCCAAGCCATACAAAAATGCCCGACCAATCATGGTGGCTTTTGCGCCAAGGGCAATGGCTTTGAGTGCATCTTGACCTGAGCGCACGCCACTGTCTAAGAAAATCTCGCAGCTAGTGGCATGGGTGCCACTTTCTGCTTGTACGGCTTGTACGATATCTGCCAGCATTGAGATACTCGATGCCGCGCCATCAAGCTGACGTCCGCCGTGATTTGACACCACTATGGCATCGGCGCCACTGCGTACCGCCATGACAGCATCATCAGGGTCAAGGATGCCTTTGATAATAAGCTTGCCACCCCATAAGTCTTTGATCCATGCCACATCATCCCAGCTTAATGTCGGGTCAAACTGCTGCGACGTCCAAGCACCCAGCGATGACATGTTTTCCACGCCTTTGACATGTCCGACGATGTTGCCAAAGGTATGACGTCTGGTGCCGAGCATATGCAAGCACCATTCAGGCTTGGTCATGAGGTTTAGTAGGTTGGTGATAGTAGGCTTGGGTGGGGCAGACAATCCATTTTTAATGTCTTTGTGTCGTTGTCCTAGCACTTGTAAATCTGCGGTCAAAATCAATGCCGAGCAATGGGCTGCTTTGGCACGGGCGATGAGATTTTTCATAAATTCACGGTCGCGCATCACATACAATTGAAACCAAAAAGGTGCCGTAGTATGGGTGGCGACATCTTCAATCGAGCAGATACTCATGGTGGATAGCGAAAAGGGAGTACCAAATTTTTCTGCTGCCCGCGCCGCATGAATCTCGCCATCTGCCCACATCATTCCGGTAAATCCTGTGGGCGCAATGGCCACCGGCATGGTGACAGGTTGACCAATCATAGTGGTGGCTAGGCTACGTCCATCCATGTTGCGGAGCACTTTTTGGCGTAATTTGATACGGTCAAAATCGGTTTCATTGTTGTAATAGGTCGTCTGCGTCCACGACCCAGAGTCTACATAATCATAAAACATACGCGGCACTTTACGCTCTGCCACGCGGCGTAAGTCTTCGATATGCGTCATTTTGGATAAGTCTTTCATGATGTGTCCTTTGCAAAGGGGCTAGCTATGCTATTGAAGTAATAAGCACAAGGGTTATTAGGTTGCGATTTATTAGGTTGCGATGCGAACAATTGGCAATAAGCGTTAGGGAGTTGATTATAAAAAAAATCTGCCAAGACATAATGAATTAAATTTTTAATATTATGCCAATAATCTATATTGGCTTTTCAGCTTAACGCCATAATATCCATGATGGAAAAAGGATAATATAACGTTTTGGTAGCGGTAACTAGCACAGGTATTTTATCAGCAAATTCCAGCATCTCTTGTTCTGGTAACTCGGCAATATCAATCGACTGCCATCGTATATCGGCAACGGCTTGTGCTTGCAGCAATAAGCTTTCAGCGATTTCACACAGATGACAGCCCAGTGTGCCATATAATTGCCAAGTAGTTGGGTCGACCATAATGTGATCGTGCGGATTTGTCATGTTTTGCGCGTCGAAGTCGGACATATTCTGCCTTAGCATATAGCCAAAAATGCCATAATACGTTATATTTTTAGATTAAGCCATCGCTGCTTTTGCCCCCGCCGCTAGGAATACATCGTGCCTAAATCCAAACCAACTACCAAAAACACTGATACCAAAATGTCGTTAAAGCCCAAACCTGTCAACACAGCTTTACCACCCACCAACCGCGGTATCGGGTTTGGCGGCTGGTTTAAGCGTATTTTGCTCATAGTGATTGCCTGTTTTGTTGCGTTTCATGTAATAGTTGCAGCCTTATTGGTTGTCTGGAAAACCCAGCCTATCAACAACAGTATGTTCATGATACTGTATCGCTTGGGCAATTTTGCCCCTGTCAGTCAGACCTGGGTGGATGATAATCAAATTTCGGTGAATGTAAAACGCGCGGCGATTGCCAGCGAAGATGCCAACTTTGTCAATCATGCTGGCTTTGATGTGCAAGGCATTGAGAATGCGATTAAGAAAAATGAAAAAGCGGGAGCTATCAGCGCGGGCGGCTCAACCATTAGCCAACAGCTTGCCAAGAATTTATTTTTATACCCCAACCGCTCGTATTTTCGCAAAGGCGAAGAAGCGTTAATTACCTTGATGATTGAAAATCTGTGGACCAAAGAGCGGATTTTGCTTGCTTATCTCAATGTCGCAGAGTTTGGCAAAGGCATTTATGGCATTGAAGCAGCCGCTCAGCACTACTACCATAAGTCGGCAGCGCATTTGACCAAACGACAAGCCGCATCTTTGATTGCCATGCTACCTAATCCCAAATATTTTGAAGACAACCGTAACGACCGCCGCCTGCTTAACAAAACCCAAATTATTTTACGGCGCATGGGTGCGGCAGATTTGCCGGACACGGAATAGTCAAGAAACTCATGTATCATTACACGCTTATCATTACATTGTTAACTTTACACTGTTAAAAATGCTTGACCATAAAAGGACTGTGCTATGGCAAACACTGCCAAACAAGATAAACTTAGCGAAGAGCATGTATCAGAAATTAATCCGATACTAGGATTTAACAGCATTTGCTACCCAAACGTGTTTGAATATCAACAAGACGATAGCGAGCTGTATTTTAATCGTGAATTGTCACTGTTACAGTTTCATCAGCGGGTACTCGCCCAAGCCACCAATCCCCGCCACCCACTGCTTGAACGACTGTTTTTCTTGATCATTTTTTCATCCAATTTAGATGAATTCTTTGAAATCCGTGTCGCAGGCTTGATGCAAAAAGTACAAATGGGCGATGTGGTGAGCAGTATCGATGGTATGCGCCCCAGTAAGGTTTTGTCATATATCTCTGAAATCGCCCATCATGCGGTGGATGAGCAATACCGTATTTTAAACGATGAAATTTTGCCTGCACTGGCGGAGCAAGATATTCGCTACCTAAAACGTGATGAATTGACCCAAGAGCAAGCCGCATGGGTAAAAAAATACTTTGCCGAGCAAGTCGCACCCGTGCTGACGCCGATTAGTATTGACCCTGCCCATCCTTTTCCTAGATTGGTGAATAAAAGCTTGAATTTTATGGTGGGCTTGGAGGGTAAAGATGGCTTTGGTCGCGATATTAACATGGCGATTGTCCCTGCACCTCGAAGCTTACCGCGGGTTATTCGTTTACCCAATGAACTGACAGGCGGTAAAGAACATCACATCATGCTCACCGCAGTGATTCACGGGCATATCGAAGACTTATTCCCTGGCATGACGGTCACTGGCTGCCACCAATTTCGTTTGACCCGTAACGCCGATTTAGATTTATCCGATGATGTCGAAGACTTGGCGAAAGCGTTGGAAGGTGAGTTAGAGAACCGGCGATTTGGTGCCAAAGTGCGCTTAGAAGTGACCACCTATTGCCCACAGCCGATGGTGGATTATCTGCTTGAAGAGTTTGGTTTAAGCCCAGAGCAGCTATACCGTGTCAATGGTCCTGTCAATTTGACCCGTTTGTTGTTTGATTTTAAAATCCCAAATTTGCGTTATCAGCCGTTTAATCATGCCATTCCCAAAGCGTTTCGCCGTGATAGCTTGGATAAAAATGAAAATGTGTTCCATGCCATTCGTAAGCAAGACGTATTGGTGCATCACCCGTTTCATTCGTTTTCACCTGTGGTCAACATTTTGCGCCAAGCCGCCAATGACCCGCATGTATTAGCCATCAAACAAACCCTTTATCGCTCGGGGACGAATTCTGAAATTGTCCAAGCGCTGGCCAAAGCTGCGCGTAAAGGCAAAGAAGTCACTGCGGTGATTGAGCTGCGTGCGCGCTTTGATGAAAAATCCAACATTGAAGTAGCAAACTTTCTGCAGCAGGCTGGGGCAGTGGTGGTGTATGGCATCGTCGGCTACAAGACCCACGCCAAGCTGATGATGATTGTGCGCCGTGAGGAAGATAAAATCCGCCGCTATGTGCATGTCGGCACGGGCAACTACCATGCGGGCAATGCCAAAGCGTATACTGACTACGGTCTATTTACCGCCAATGAAGCAATCACCGAAGATGTGCATAAAATCTTTAACGAACTCACAGGCATGGGCAAGCCAGCCAAAGTGCAAAAACTACTGCATGCACCTTTCACCTTACATGACAGGCTCATGGGCTTTATTGACAACGAAATTGCCCATGCCAAAGCAGGCAAAGAGGCGCATATCATCATCAAGGTCAATGCAATGACCGAAAAACTATTGATTGACAAGCTATATGAAGCATCGCAAGCAGGCGTTAAAGTCAATCTGATTATCCGTTCGATGTGCTGTATTCGTCCGCAATTACCTGGCATATCCGACAACATCACCGTGCGCTCTATCGTCGGGCGTTTTTTGGAGCATACCCGCGTGTATTATTTTGCCAATGGGCATCAAAATCCCAATGCTAATGGCAAACGCAACCACCGTTTATATTGCGCCAGTGCAGACTGGATGGATCGCAATTTATTTAGCCGTGTTGAAGTGGCTTTTCCCATTGAAGACCCCGTCGTCTTCAAACGCATTATGGAAGACTTGCACAATTACCTCAAAGACAATGTCAATGCATGGGAGCTTGATGCCAACGGCACATGGCGAGCGATTAGCCCTCGTGAAGGTGAAACAGCGTTTTCGGCGCAAGATTATTTATTGACCAAAATCACCCGAAAAAGCTAATTTTGCTAGTCACAGGTTTTGAGTTAATTGCACCGCTATCTATAGAAGATGGCGGTTTTTTTGTTGAGCGCTGCGCTGACGTAAACCCAATTTCCGAAATTTACCGAATAGTAATAAATCTGCCAAAATTTCACACAGCTAAACACTTATCACATAGTGATAACAGCTTGTTACGCGAACACTTATCATAAACTGGCTTTATTTGCTACTATCGAACTTATAAAAGCAAAAGTATGAAAGCGATTGAATTGGCTATTTTTTTACATAAAAATTTAATTGCGTTCTATTTAAAAGTCTTTGATTAAAATCTTTGACTTGAATTGATACTAATAAAAAACATAAGGAAAATTACCATGTCACAGAATCAAGCACAAAATCAACCAAGCAACCAAACCGAGATTCAAAAAGCGACAGAAAATGTAGATCCCAGTCAATTATCAGAAAATTTGGATAAACAAAATAGCGTGAAAGGTGAGCCACAAGACTTAGAAAAAAGTGAAAACACCCCTTTTATTGACGAATCATTGCGTACCGACAACCACTAGAATTTTAATTGTTAAACTTTTGAATACCAAGCTTTTAGTCATTCAATTTTGATTGACTAATTTATACAGCTCAACCTACAAAAATAATAACTTATTGAGCGATAACAATTAATCAAAGGAATAAAAAAATGCAAAATCAAAATAATGTAGAAATTGTAGATCCAAAAACGGGTGTTGCTGTGACCCCACAAGCCGTCATAGTAGAAGACAGTGTCACCCACCAATCAGGGGATGGTATCACTACAGGCATGTCACCCTCAATGGAAACGCCCGATATTTTTGATAATACTCCACAAGCGGCGGTAAAAGTCCAATCCGCGGAAGACGTGGCGAATGGCGAATTATCGGATAAAAATGTGGCACGTATTTCTGAGGAAGAGGCGCAGAAGTTACAGCAAACTGCCCAAGCCAATGTCAATGCAGAAAATTCACTTCATACGTTATCAGACGGTAGCGTAGATATCGACCGAGATCACTAATTTTCGATATCATTCAGTTAATTTTAAGCATTTTATTGGGTTGATACTCAAAAAGGAATGACCATGAATTCACCAGAAGCACAAACCAAACACGTTAATTTAGGCGATAAGTCTGCCGAGTTTGTTGATCGTCGTAACCAACCGGGACAAGCGTTCGATGATAATGTCAATGAACATACCATTGGCGGGGACGCGGTTGGTAATGAAGTGCTAAAGAGTGACACTATTAACGAGCAAAATCTTTATAGTACCCCAGAAAATGCCCAAAAACGCACTATAAATCCTGATGGCTCTATTCCAAGCGTTGGTAGTGAATAATAGCAAGTAAGTCTGAGAATTAAACTTGTAATAGCTAACCATCCACCCCATTTGATGGTTAGCTTTTTTTATCGTTATCAGTCTACAAAAACCTCACGCAATCCAACTGGGTACCCCACTATGAAAGCGTAATTCATCATCGGGTTCATTGATGAGATGCGACTCTGCTTGACGAAAAAACGCCACCCGCACATCAATCGGCTCGTCACTGATACTTTGTGCCAATGCTAAATAATCTTCAAAATGACGACTTTCTGATTTTAGCAAATAGCGATAATATTTTGCTAAACGCTCATCCTCAATTACTTGTGACAGTGCCCAAAAACGTTCACACGATCGGGCTTCGATGAAAGCACCAATAATTAAAGTGTCTATCATCGCTTGCGGCTCATAAGTGCGTTTATGTTTGAGCATACCTGCAGCGTAACGACCTGCAGCAATATGTTGCCATGCTTGTCCACGCTCTGCCATCAATCCCATCACTTGCTCATAATGGAGCATTTCTTCTCGAATCAGCTGAGCAAGCTTTAATTGCAGCTCGGTATGCGACATATAGCGAAAAATCAAATTCATCGCGGTGCCTGCGGCTTTTTTTTCACAATTGGCATGATCTTGGATGATAGTCGGCAAATCTGCCATCGCAGCTTTTAGCCATTTATCCGACGTCGTACAACCCAAAAACGCCAAAACAGGGGTGATATCAATGGGCTTTGGCTGATAGACAGAGTTATCGTTATCCAAGTCGATGACGGCTAATTCATCAAAACTGCCGTCCGTTTGTAGTGGGGTATTGATAAGAGCGGAATTTGACAAGGGATTACTCACTTATTGACACGTTAATAAAGTGACATTTTACCAAAAATCAGCGATAAAACCCTTAGCACAAAAATTTATATATAACGATTATTTAAAAAATAAATAGTTTTTATTTCTTTATTTTTATAAATGATATTCGTATAATCAAATGTGATATTTTGCTATTTTAGGTCAAAACATAAGGAAAAATGCTATGTCAGAACGCGTTCAGAAGGGTAGTCTAGCGATTGATACACAGCTTTATAACTTCATTGCCAATGAAGTTACGCCAGTCGTGGGCATCGACAACGAAAAATATTGGCAAGAATTTGAAAAAATTGTCAAAGCATTCCAACCACGTAATAAAGCATTGTTGGCAAAACGTGACGAGATTCAAACCCAAATCGATGACTGGCATGACAAAAATCCCGCTAGCAACGGTCAAATCGACAAAGCCGCCTATACCCAATTTTTAAAAGACATCAACTACATCGTCCCAGAAGGCGATGACTTTTTGGTTGAGACCCAAAACGTGGATGACGAAATCGCCCATATTGCAGGCCCACAGTTAGTGGTACCTGTACGCAATGCCCGTTATGCGCTAAACGCAGCAAATGCGCGTTGGGGCAGCTTGTATGATGCGCTATACGGTACTGATGTCATTGATGAGACCAATGGCGCAGAAAAAGGTAAAGGCTACAACCCTGTTCGTGGCGGCGAAGTTGTAAAATACGCCAAAAACTTCTTGGATAGCAACTTTGCCTTAGCTGAAGGTAAATATGCTGACGTCACTGGTTTTAAGGTTGAAGACGGTAAATTAGTGATACTCCAAGGCGATAAAACCACCTCATTAGCCCAGCCAGAAAAATTCGTGGGTTTTGTGGGTGACGCTGCCAACCCAACAGGTATTTTACTGAAAAATAATGGCTTACATGTCGAAATCCAAATTGACCCATCAAGCCATGTGGGTAAAGATGACCCTGCAGGCATCAAAGATGTCTTGATGGAAGCTGCGGTTACCACCATTCAAGACTGTGAAGACTCAGTCGCTGCCGTTGACGCTGAAGAGAAAGTAGAAGTATATCGCAACTGGTTTGGCTTGATGAAAGGCGACCTGAAAGACAGCTTTGAAAAAAATGGCAAACAAACCACCCGTACCATGAACCCTGACCGTGAATACACCGCGCCAGATGGTGGTAAAGTTACCTTGCACGGCCGTTCAGTAATGCTGATTCGTAACGTCGGTCACTTGATGACCAACCCCGCGATTTTAGTCGATTTTGAAGGCAAACAAGAAGAAATTTATGAAGGTATCATGGATGCGCTAATCACACCCCTGTGTAGCCTGCCAGATATTTTGGGTAAAAACAGCTTAAGTAATTCACGCACAGGTTCAATGTATATCGTAAAACCAAAAATGCACGGTCCAGAAGAAGTGCAATTTACGGTAGATTTATTCTCCGCGGTAGAAAAAGCGTTAGACCTACCTGAGAATACCTTAAAAGTCGGTATCATGGACGAAGAGCGCCGTACTACCGTTAACCTAAAAGAATGTATCCGCGTTGCTAAAAACCGCGTTATCTTTATTAACACAGGCTTTATGGATCGTACCGGTGATGAGATGCACACCAGTATGAAGGCGGGTCCATTTGTCCGTAAAAACGACATGAAAAATACCGATTGGCTCAATGCCTATGAGCGTTGGAACGTAGACATGGGCGTCAAATTGGGCTTGCCTGGTAAAGCGCAAATCGGTAAAGGCATGTGGGCAAAACCTGACAACATGAAAGAAATGGTTGCCACCAAGTCCAATCATCCAAAGTCAGGCGCGACTTGTGCCTGGGTACCATCACCAACAGGCGCAACGCTTCACGCCATGCACTACCATGAAACCAACGTCATGGACGTGTTAGATAATATCAAAGACCGCGAGCCTGCCAAGCTAGATGACATTTTGACCGTGCCACTTGCTACGGATACCAACTGGACAGATGAGCAAAAAACTGCTGAGCTTGAAAACAACATTCAAGGTATTTTAGGATATGTAGCGCGCTGGGTTGACCAAGGCGTTGGCTGTTCTAAGGTACTAGATATTGATGACGTTGCCTTGATGGAAGACCGCGCTACCTTGCGTATTTCTAGCCAGCACGTTGCCAACTGGTTAGAGCACGGTATTGTCACGCCTGAGCAAGTCGATGATGTGTTAAAGCGTATGGCAAAAATGGTCGATGAGCAAAGCAAAGACGATCCAGCCTATATCCCAATGGCAAATGACTACAATACTTGGGCATACAATGCGGCTCGCGATCTTATCTTCAAAGGTACAGTACAACCCAGCGGATATACTGAGCCATTGTTGCATCAAGCCCGTCTTAATCTCAAAGCTAACTAGATTTTAGCTATTAAAACATGTCGATTATTCAAAAAACCATCAGATTTGTAACTGGTGGTTTTTTTATGGCATAAAAATATTGCAAAATGTTTCAGAGTGAATTACTCTAATTTCACAATTAAATTTAGATTCTGTTAACTGTTTCATTGTTTTGTAACAAATTGTTGGCAAAATCTATCTATACAAAAGAATTGCTACGCATCTGTGTAGTTTCACCTAGGATACTGTGGAGAAATCCTTATGAAAAAAATCGCAATCGCTTCAGCCATCGCTTTAGCTTCAATCACTGCTGCCCATGCTGCGCCAACTGTATATGGTAAAGTCTTATTAACTGGCGAATATACAGATGTTGATGATAAAACCGCTGCAAATAAAGATACTAGTACCACAAAATTGGTTTCTAACTATTCACGTATTGGTTTTAAAGGTGAAGATGATCTTACTGATACGACTAAATTAGTTTACCAGTTGGAATATGGTATTGATCTTGATGCCGATAATAATGGAAAGGGTCAATTTTACTCACGTAATACATATCTTGGGTTGGCACATAACACTTTAGGTACTGTATTGGCTGGTCGTCATGATACACCTTACAAATTGGCTAAGGGCAGTGTTGACGTATTCAACGACTACGACAATGTTGGCTTAGGTAACTTAATGGTTGGCGAGCAACGCGCTAACAATGTTATCGCTTATAAATCACCAACACTTGTAGGTATGCCAGTCACATTTATGGCTGCTGTAGGTTTATCAGAGAATGATAACGATGCTAATAAAAGTGTTCAACTAGGCACTACAGCTACAACTACAGACGAAGCAAAAGAAAAAGATAACGCTTATTCAGCATCTCTAGCATACGACCAAAACGGTGTTTATTTAGCAGCAGGCTATGATAAAAATACTGGACAATATAAAGAAGCATCACCATTAAAGAATGCTGCATTTGTCGATAATGCATGGCGTTTAGTTGGCGCTTTAGATATGGGTAAAATGAATATGGTGCAAGGTTTGACGCTTGGTGCACTGTATCAAGACGCTAATATTTTTAAATCTCCTGAAAATGAAAAATCTTGGTTGCTAAGCGCTAAGTATAAAGTTGGTGAGACACCTTGGGCGGTAAAAGCACAATATATTAATACTACTGATCGCTTAGGGGTTAAAGACCGTGACGCTACTGAAGTTGCATTAGGTGCTGAATACACTATCAATAAAGCTACCAAAGGTCACTTATACGCTGCACAAATCGATACTGATAATGTTTCAGATAAAACAATCGTTGGTGGTGGCTTAGAGTATAAATTCTAATATATCTAACTTTTAGATTGCTGTAAAAGCTAACTAATTCTTTAGTTAGCTTTTTTATTGGAAAAATGACGTTCGCTATTATCTTGACAAAAATCAACAATTATCAATTTGATTAAAAATAAATCACAAATGATATAAAAATTGTAAAAACTATTGCAAAATATTGCAAAATATTTCAAAATTGTTATCCTAGTAGTTAGAAGTATGTTTTTAGTAATTAGTAAGAAGAAATTGTAAATATATTCAAACTTTATTGCTAGATTTATACAATTAATAGTTGACGCTATTAATAGTAATCAAAGTAATAGTTTTCTTGCTTTGGTTATTCAGAGAGGTAGTGGTGCTGACAAGCTACCAGTTATCTAAAATTTGTTTTTCCTGATAGAGATGTCCTATGAAAAAATTACTTTTAGCCACAGCCGTCGCTGCACTTTCAGTTTCTGCTGCCCATGCTGCTCCAACAGTTTACGGTAA
>NZ_DALYMP010000008.1:0-89788 GCF_031975715.1 Moraxella sp. CTOTU46711 | reverse complement strand
AGTCGGCTTTTGCCCAGCTTAAGGCTATTAGCGGTGCGTAACTTCGGTTAATAAGTCAATGACCATTTTTATCACTTCTATTTTAAAAGCTTACTATAAATTTAAAAGCTCACTGTAAACGTTAAAGCAACCTGCTTGTTTTTAATCATCGACTATTTGGTTTAATTGCTATGCTATCATCTTGTCTAAAAAAATTACTCGATTTTACCAACTGGCACACGGTTTCACACACTACCAAATTGGCGTCGTTAAAGTTTAGAGCAAAGTTTCAAGATGAGGCGACGGCAAATTTAGCGAGTTTAGTTATCAACTCAAGTCATCAAAAAAGCGCAAAGTTTAGTGGCTACTTGTCACTCAGCTGCTTGGCGGTAATGGGTACTATAGCAACCTCAGCTGCCCATGCTGATAGTGTTTTAGGGGTGGAATTATCCCCTGCCATTTGCAAGCTCAACCCCTACGTGGGTAATCTTCGCCAATGTATCGAAGGCAATCCGATGACGGTGAATTTTTATCGAGTGGCGAACCAGTCTTGTAGTAATAGTCGCTACAGCATGTCGCCACTGCAAGAAAATCTTACCTCAAAAGTCATTCCAGACGGTAATATTCGCAAAAATATTTGGCAGCAGTATGGTCGCTGCAGTGGTCTAAGTACCGCTAATTATTTTCGCACCATTACCTCGCTTGCCAGTCAATTAAAACTTCCAAAAGAACTCAGTAGCGGTCGCAGTTATCGATTTGCGTCCAGTGGCTTGAGCCGTCAATTGTTATCTTTAAACCCTGGCATGAAGCCAAACTCGTTTAATTTTTTCTGTCAAAAAAATAGTGCAGGTCAATCTGTACTGACCTATATTAACGTGTGCTACGACAACAACGGACGTTTTGCCCAATGTGCCACACGCTCTTATACCTGTCCCAGTCAATTTTTGATTGATGGTAATTATTGAGAAATGGCAGTATCAATTTTTGCTTAGGTTTAAGCGTTTTTTATATTGTTCTTTGCCTCACTTCAACCCATAATTGTCAAGCTCACCCGACAATTGACCCCATAAATTTATGGTCTTTGATGGTGACAAGTGATAAACTAGGCAGGCTTTTTTAGACAACTTTTTCTGCTTTTTTCACTGCCTTGCTTTTGCAAAGGATCTTGTACTTATCATAATAGGAGCTTTCAATGAAACAGCCTGTTCGTGTTGCGGTGACTGGTGCTGCTGGTCAAATCAGTTATTCATTATTATTTCGTATCGCATCGGGTGATATGTTAGGTAAAGACCAACCTGTCATTTTACAATTATTAGAAATCACGCCAGCCTTAGAAGCCTTAAAAGGTGTGGTAATGGAACTTGAAGATTGTGCATTCCCATTGCTAGCGGGCGTCGTACAAACTGATGACGCTAACGTTGCGTTCAAAGATGCGGACTATGCCCTACTGGTGGGTGCCCGTCCTCGTGGACCAGGCATGGAACGTAAAGATTTGCTAGAAGCCAACGCCGCCATCTTCTCTGCACAAGGTAAAGCGTTAAATGACAACGCTAGCCGTACTGTCAAAGTATTGGTTGTGGGTAACCCAGCCAACACCAATGCCTTAATCGCACAGCGCAATGCCCCAGACCTAGACCCACGTAACTTTACAGCGATGACACGTCTTGACCACAACCGTGGTATGGCGCAATTGGCAGAAGAAACTGAAACTACTGTGAATGACATCAAAAAAATGATCATTTGGGGTAACCACTCTTCAACCCAGTACCCAGATTTGACTTTCACTACGGTAAAAGGTCAACCTGCCCTAGAGCAAGTACAACGTGATTGGTACGAAGGTACTTATATTCCTAACGTACAACAACGTGGCGCTGCCATCATTAAAGCACGTGGTGCCTCATCAGCGGCATCTGCTGCAAACGCTGCCATTGCGCACATTCGTTCATGGGCCCTAGGCACCGATGAGAATGATTGGGTGTCTATGGGTGTTTACTCAAACGGTGAATATGGTATCCAAAAAGGTCTTATCTATTCATTCCCATGTACTTGCCAAAATGGCGATTGGAAAATCGTTGAAGGGCTAGACGTTTCATCGGCTTTCTCACAAGAAAAAATGAAAGCCACTGAAACTGAATTGGCTGAAGAGCGTGATGCGGTAAGCCACTTACTTCCTAACTAATTAGGTTAGAATATTTTAACCGAAAAAAACCAGTCTCATTAGGCTGGTTTTTTTACATGAAATAACCACACTATACAATCAAATCACATTTTTTTTACCCAATTTTGGCTACAATGGTCTGACAGTAGAAATAACCCATGGCGCTTTTTTGACAATTTTTAAATAAAAATAGTGCTAAAAAATAATGACATTACAATAACCATTAATACTTTTTAGAGTACTAGGAGAACCACAATGATGACAGATGGCGAAAGAAACATTAATATGTTGTTTGAGCAAATGGGTATGGATGGCGATGATGCCGCGGTTGAACAATTTATTCAAGAAAATCAATTGCCTCAATCACTCGAGCTGAGCGATGCGCCTTTTTGGAGTGACAGCCAACGTAAATTTTTAAAAGATGAATACCGCGCAGATGCAGGTTGGATTGAAATCATCGATGAGCTCAATACCCGTCTACACAAAGATGCCATGGATGCACAAAAACTGACCAAATAAGTCATTTTATTACTGTCAAAGGTATTTTCTAAATATATTAAAAACTAACTAAAAAACCCAATATATATTAAAAACTAACTAAAAAACCCAATCACTGATTGGGTTTTTTACATTGTTAAAACAAGTGGTCAAAATAATTACGAAGCCAATTTTTGTAAATGGGCAATACGGTCATCAAGGGAAGGGTGGCTGGCAAATAACTGCGCAAAACTAAAGCCCCCTTTACCTTCATTAATGGCAAAGGCTTTCATGCCTTGTGGCATATAGTCGGGATGCTGGCTGGCAGGTTTTAACGCTTCTAAGGCAGCAATCATGTTGTATTTACCTGCCAAACGCGCGCCTGCTTCATCAGCACGGTATTCACGATAACGAGAGAACCACATGACCACTGCTTGCGCGGCAATACCAAACACAATATCTAATACCATACTGGTAATGTAATAGCCCATGCCAGGTGAATTGCTGTCATTTTTAAATACCGCCTGATCTACAAATAAACCCACAATACGCGCAAAGAACATCACAAAGCTGTTAACCACCCCTTGAACAAGCGCTAAGGTCACCATATCACCATTGGCAACGTGACCAATTTCATGGGCAAGTACCGCTTCGACTTCTTCTTGGTTCATCGATTGTAGTAGACCAGTCGATACCGCAACCAAAGCTTTGTTTTTATTCCAACCTGTCGCAAAGGCATTGGGTGACGGATTATCAAAGATACCCACTTCTGGCATATCAATATTGACGTTTTGCGCCAAACGGCGAACCGTTTCGACCAGCCAAACTTCCA
The DNA here is from genome assembly GCF_031975715.1 of Moraxella sp. CTOTU46711. Taxonomy (NCBI): domain Bacteria; kingdom Pseudomonadati; phylum Pseudomonadota; class Gammaproteobacteria; order Moraxellales; family Moraxellaceae; genus Moraxella; species Moraxella sp. CTOTU46711. The sequence goes on along the minus strand of NZ_DALYMP010000008.1, from coordinate 86,342 downwards.
ACTGGGTAGCAGGCTGTTCAATAACTTGCGTACCTGTAGAGCGTTTTGCCAACCATTTTGACATCAACAGCGATACAAAAGACCCTATCATACCGTAGATAAAACACATCACCAACAGGCTAGTCGTGCCTGTGCCGCCCAAATTGAACCCTAGCATTGGCGCGATGACGTTCATGACGATACCAAACACCACCATTACTGCTAGGTTAGTTAAAAGAAATAAGCCAATTCGTAACATGACGGTTTCCTAAAGACAATCAAACGATTAAATATACTTATCAACACTGAGTCGACTATGATATTTAGTATAATAGCGTTTAATGCAACAAATTAAAGGGAAAAGTGGCATAAATTTGTAACATAAAAAAAGCCAGTATTAGACTGGCTTTGGGCTTATAGACATGGTTGTTAGCGGACAATCGTATAAGAGTTTGCGGAATTGTAGCTAACATTTTGAAAGCCATTGCTGCTAGTGCTAGAGCGCAGATTGGGGTCATTGCGATATAAGTTGTTGTAGCGGCTTAACACACGTTGTACGTAGTCACGGGTTTCACGAAATGGGGGAATACCCCCGTATTTACTGACGTTGCCTTCACCGGCATTATAGCTCGCTATCACATGCTGAATATTACCAAAACGGTTTTGTAAAAATTTCAAATACTTTGCCGCGCCTTCGATGTTCTCGGAAGGGTTCCAAGCGTTATACACACCAAACCGTCTAGCTGTCGCAGGCATTAATTGCATTAACCCCTGCGCCCCAACAGGTGAGCGTGCGTTGGGATTAAAACCTGATTCAGTATGCATCATGGCTTTCATCAATGCAGGGTCAACCCCATGACGCAGCGCAGAAGCCACAATCATGCTATCGTAGCTATTCTTGTTGCCACGTGCACTGGCAGCTACTGCAGCTTCATTGGCGCCCCAATTGCTATAACTATGCACATTGGTATCCGCGTAATAAGTCACTTTGACTTTTTTGGTAAAATTTTGGAAATTATTTCCTGCAGGGCGGTTGTTGCTGACTACATTGGTCAACAGCACCTGACCATTGCTATCTTTAAACACATACATATTGCCAGCGTTCGCTGCATCCATACTTGCCAAACCACCCAATGACAATAGGGAAGCCGATAGCAAATAGGCTAGGCGAGGTTTCTTTGCAAACAATACCATAAATATACCTATGTAAAATTTTTGACAATATTTCAGAATTAGAGATTAGCGTAATGCTTTAAAACGACATAAAAAGATAAAATTCGTTATGTTTCAATGACATTTGATAACAATATTATAAAATAATTGGCATGAAATATACCATAAATCTGTCAAAAACTGGTTAAAGTTTACAAAAAATCAGATAAGGGGAAATAAGGGAATAAATTGCCAAGAAACTTATCAAGCTGTTTAGTGGGATGCTACGGATTAGAAAGACAAGGGTTCAAAATTTTTAGCCATAAAAATTATCAGATTTTCAAGCCTTAAATCTTAAAAAAAAAGTAAAATTTTTTGCTTGCACTTTGCAAAAAATTATAACTCTATGATTTATATAACTAAAATAATTGGTTAAAAAATAACCAATTTAGAGATAACCTATAGTGATATGCGGTTTATTGTTGTCAAGTCAGAAGTTATCCACATGGTTATCCACATAAATTGGGGAAAATAACCTAAATGTTTGATATTGATAAAAAATAAACTCAAATAACCCCCAAAATAACTGAAAAAAATCTGATAGCGTAATGGGCGACATGACAAAAGAATGACAAATTGACGAATATATTTTTAAGATTTAAGCAACTTATGGTCAATAAGCGCAGTTTATCGGGCTTTACGGTCATTTATTCAGTCAAAAAAAACCTGCACCAACTTAAATTTTGATACAGGTCTGATGGTGTCAATGGTTAAAAAACTATGTTTCGTTGGCGGTATCCAATGGTTGCTGCTGTAGTAGTTGTTCAAATGGCTCAAGTACTGGCGCAAGCAGTTTGGTTTGGGCTTGCGACAACACTTCCTCAGGGGCGATACCAAACTCACCCAACAACTGCTTAAGCTTATCCACCGACATCATGGCAGTCAGTTTGGTTTGACCCGTTTCATCATAGCTGAGGTCTTCAATCACTTCTAACTTATGCAGTTCGTGTTGCAATTGTCCAAAATTGGCCGGTAAGGTTAATTCAAACCGCTGTAATTGACCTACCAATAGCTGCTGCACGGCAAGGGTAAGTTGCTCGATACCTAACCCCTCATGGGCAGAGACATACACCCGATTGGGATTGGCTTTATCACTATAACCGATGTGCGGCGGCTCACCTGTGAGATCAATTTTATTAAACACATTTAGCACGGGCACTTGATTATCAATTTCCGCTAACACAGATTGTACCGCAGCGATTTGCTCATGCATGTCTTCACGGTGACTATCAATGACATGCAGCAATAAATCTGCTTCTAAGGTTTCTTCTAACGTGGCATGGAAGGCTTCCACTAGCTCATGCGGCAAATGACGAACAAAACCGACCGTGTCGACAAGTACCACCTTACCGACGCCCGACCATGACACACTCCGTAGCGTCGGATCAAGCGTCGCAAATAGCTGATTGGCGGCATAGATGTTTTCATGGGTCAGGGTATTAAATAAGGTTGATTTACCCGCATTGGTATAACCTACCAATGAAATTGTCGGTACCGAGGATTTTTGGCGTTTGGCACGACCTTGCGCGCGGGTTTGTTTGACCTTATCAAGCTTAGCTTTGAGCTGCCCGACACGCACTTGTAACAAGCGTCTATCGGTTTCAAGCTGGGTTTCACCTGGACCGCGCAGACCAATACCGCCTTTTTGGCGTTCCAAGTGCGTCCAGCCGCGTACCAAGCGAGTCGCTAAGTGATTAAGCTGGGCAAGTTCAACTTGCAGTTTACCTTCATAGGTTCGCGCACGCTGGGCAAAAATATCCAAAATAAGACCCGTTCTATCAAGCACACGGCACTGCACCAAGCGCTCAATATTGCGTTCCTGCGATGGGGTCAAACTGTGGTTAAAAATGACAATATCTGCCTCATATTGTTTGACAAGTTCCCCAATTTCTTCAGCTTTGCCCGTACCCACAAAGTATTTGGCGTCAGGCTTAGACCGCGTACCTGTGACCAAGGCTTGTTTTTGTGCCCCTGCCGAATCCACCAGCAATTCAAATTCTTCCAAATCGTCTGGGTCATTGAGATGGGTAATATTTAAATGGACTAAGATGGCTTTTTCACCACCTTCATAACGCTCAAAATACTCCAATGATTTATCCTTTCGTTGTGAGTGTAAAAATGTGTCTATATCTAAATATATTATCTAAGTCTATTAAGTTAAACATTCGCTTAAATAGTCGATAGCGGCGTTAGAAAAGCGCTAGACACGATAGATGGATTATGTATATCAATATAAGGTTTTTTTGCAGAACTTTTAGTCAAATTTACAATTAGTAACTTAAAACGGGGATAAAGGCGCAGGTTTGGTCATGGTTTTGCCATGAAAACGTCATTGAAACGACATTGGTGTCACGCATACTGACCTTATGCAGACTGACTGACCATCCAATCAGATGATGGCGACTTTGTAGCTTTGAGAATGAGTCAATGACAAGCTAAGGCATTTTTCGCTCAGCGGCTGGCTAATGCCATAGCAAAAACTACCATAGGTAACAGTAAGATGACTGATTTTGTAGAACAAACTAATTTTGTAGAACAAAATAACGGCGCCAAATTATACGAAGATATCGCCACTTATCCTGTTGATAGTCTTTTTAATACCCAGTTGATTGCGCAGTTGCTGGCACATAATTTTACTGATATGGCTGTGGTAGAGACGCTAGTACCGCTGGTGAAGCCAACGCTTAGCCGCCCAAGTACCCGCCAACGCCCGTTATTTAATTCAGTGATTATTAACGTGAGTGAGGATAAGTTTTCGCTACAAACCGAGCAGCATTTACTCAATGCCCAGCGCCTACGCACTTTGACCTTTACCCAAGCATTTTCAGTAAGTTTTGCGGGATTTCACCCAAGCTCAGAGCAGCCGCTAGATCGGGATGATTTTGATAATTATTGCACCCATGTGGTGGTGTATGACGAAACCAAACAAGATAGCTTTGGGCAGCCACTCGCGGTGGCAACCACCCGCTTACTCGATAAAAACGGCGCGATAAAAGCTGGGCAGTTTTATAGCGAGCATGAGTTTAGACTGGGTCGCTTGCTCGATGATTACCCGTATAATGTGCTAGAAATCGGTCGTACCTGTGTACATCCAGATTACCGCGGTATTACCACGATTAATCATTTGTGGGAATCCATCGCGGCAGTCGCCAAAGCTTACAATGTCAATGCGTTTATGGGCTGTGCCTCAGTTCCGATGGAAGAGGGCAACGTGCAAAACTGGTTAGATTATCAGCTTGATAGCACCAAACTAGATGTCAAAGTGACCCGTAAATTGCCAGAAGACAAATTATCTGCTATCGACTTGGCGCAAGTGGCTGATGTGGACTTGGCGAATCCGCAAAATTTTGCCTTGCCAGCGCTGTTAAAAATGTACGTCAAAATGGGCTGTAGTCTTGGCGCAGCGGCTTGTTATGATCCTGAGTTTGACTGTGCCGATGTGTTTGTTTGGTTGCCGTTTGAACAAGTCAAACCGCGCTATCAGCACTATTTGCACTAACTTGTTTATTGAAAAAGGCAAAGGTGATAATCTTAACCAAGATAAACCGGGTTTGGTCACTGTTATTGAGTGATTGATACTTAGTTATTATTACTCGGTTATTGTTACTTAGGGATTGGTATTGGGTTATTGCTAAAACTCAAACAGACGCAGTAAGCCGTGTGACCAATAATTTGCTATACTATATCCACAATTTTTCACTCACATATTTACCTTATGCAAAAATCTAACCGTAAAACCGCGCCATCGGCGCTGACGATCAGCAGCCTACTTAGCGAAACAGCAAAACAACTGCGACAACCTGCTACCTATAGTAAAAAGAATTTGGCGACCCAGTGGCAACGCAGCAAACGCGTTGTAAATTTAATGGCAGCGATTCAAACAGGGGTTGGCTATGCGTGGCATATTAGCCACACATCAAATCCCGATAATCAGCAAATCATCCAACTGATTCAAAAATTCTGTAAAAAATCGCTCAAATCGTTAGGCATTGAGGTGACTGCACTTGAGCCAATACCGACGCATCACGCGTTGTGGGCGAGCAACCATATCTCTTGGCTAGATATCCCTGTGGTGGGTAGTATTGTACCGACCTTCTTTTTGTCCAAAGCCGAAATCGCGAATTGGCCGGTGATTGGCTGGATGGCGACCACCGCCCACACTTTATTTATCCAGCGCGGTTCGGGTGATACCAGCAAAATCAGTGAGCAGATGAGTGAGTTTTTATCACAAGGCTCACCCGTGGTTTTCTTCCCAGAAGCGACCACCACAGACGGTACAGCGATTAAACGTATATATGGCAACTTGTTACAGTCTGCGATGGATAGCCAAGTGCTTATTCAACCGATTGTGATTTGCTATGTCAATCAAGATGGCGAACTTGATCAAAACATTCCGTATTATGGCGATATAGGCTTGATAGATAGCGTCAAACGTGTCCTTGATAACCGCCCTGCCAAAGCCTATGTGTTGCCGTTACCAGCCATTGACCCTGCGGGTAAAACTCGAAACGAAATTACCGCTATCTTGCAGCACTCCATGGTGGATGGACTGGCGCGTTTGCACCAACAAGTACTTCACGCTAAAAAACCTTAATCGTTAAGGTTATTGTTAACTGTAAAAGCCAAGCTGTCATCGCCTTGGCTTTTTTTATGTGAATGTCATAGACGCTCACTAAAATTTTTCAGTCTCATTGTATTGTAATAAAATGTAAAAATTTCATCAAATCTGTTATCATATGTCCAACAAAACGTTATATGACAATCACTTGCGATTGAATAGTCGCTACAGCGGTTGAACCGTTAACCTACATAAATTACCCATGCGCGACGCTTAATCAAATCGTCACTGGACAACGTTTGTTATCTATTTGAGCACGGTTATTTTTATACGATTATTTTTGCACCATTATTTTTACACTTTGCCCGCCACAATGACAAGTGAGTTTAATACCGGTTAAATGAGTGCAAGCTTGTGGTTATTTTGTCCCGTAAATTTTTTCATTAACCCCTAAATTTTTTCACTAACCCTCTAAATTTGTTTACTAAAAAGGTTCTTGATATGCGTACCGATATGTTCCAACAAATCTTAAATGACCTAAACAGTTCTTCAGCGGATGTAGAAGCCTCTGCGTTGATTTCAACCGATGGTTTGATGATTGCGTCAGCCTTACCAGCGGGCATTGATGAAGACCGTGTCGGTGCGATGTCAGCCGCGCTACTATCGCTCGGTGACCGTGCAGGTCGAGAACTAGCGCGTGGCAGTATCGAGCGCGTCATGGTGCAAGGCGAAAAAGGCTATGTGATTATGTCTGCATCGGGTACAGAAGCGGTATTGACCATTTTGACCAAACCAAATGCCAAATTGGGTCTGGTGTTCTTGGATATGAAGCGTGCGGCTGAAGCCTTATCAAAACTTATCTAAAACTTACAAAGAGCTTAACTTTGTCAGCCAATCACTAATATTAGCAACCATGACTCAATCAAAAATTTATAAGGAGAGGTAATGAAATCTGTACAATTACCCGATATGGACCAACCGGTTGGCGATGCCACAGCGCATCGTCTGACTTACTCAGATGGCTTAAGTCGTGTCGTTTATACCACCGAAAACGAGCTACCTTACCCAGATGGCAAACTTATCGTTTCACGCGTGGATTTAGATGGCATTATCACCCACGCTAATGACGCCTTTGTGGATATCAGTGGCTATAGCCGTGATGAATTAATTGGCGCGCCGCATCATATTTTGCGACATCCACAAATGCCAAAAGCCGCCTTTAAAGACTTGTGGCAAACAGTCGAAGCGGGCAAAAAATGGCATGGCTATGTCAAAAACTTGTGCAAAGATGGTAGCTACTACTGGGTGTATGCGACAGCTGTGCCCAATATCCGCCATGGCGAAACGGTTGGCTATACCTCGGTACGACGCAAACCATCACGCAGCAAAATCGCGCAAGCTGAAGCACTGTATCGCAAAATGCTAGAGGAGCAAGCCTAATGACAATTAATTTACTCATTGCGCCTGACTTCGCGCCTGAGCGTTTTGCAGGGTGGCATATGCTCAATACACTGCTACAAAAAAAATCCGGCATTCACATTCACTTACTGACACCCGCGTCTGCGCATGAACAAAACGACTTAATCCAAGCGCAAAACGTGGATATTATCTATGCCAATCCCTTTGATGCAGCGACAATGATTCGGGAGCAGGGTTATCGCGCGGTGGCGCGTCCACTGGGCAAATCTGATGAAATGGTGATTGCTGCAAAAGCCGATAGCGGCATTGTAGCACTTGATGATTTAAAAGCAGGCTGCACCATTGCCATGGCAGACAACCGTGATGTCAAACTGATTGGGCTTCGTCTGCTAGAAGCCGTGGATTTGTTAGAAACGGACATTACTTGGAAAGTTACCGAGACTTACCAAGCCGCTGCGCGCAATTTGATTAAAGGCGAAGCCGATGCGGCATTCTTTTTATCAGAAGTTTATCATAGCTTGTCACGCTTGACTTTATCGCAGATGCAGGTATTGATTGAAAGTGATTTGAGCGATATCAGCCATGTGCTACTGGTTAAAGAGAGTTTTGCCGACAGTCAGCCATTTATCGATGCCTTATTAAGCTTAAAAGACACCGCAGAGGGTGAACAAGTCTTACAAGAACTGGGGATGAGTGACGGTTTTGAGCCGATGACCCAAGAAGACGGCGAGTTCATGATTGATTTAATGGATACCTTATTGGATTAATCAGTCAAGCTTGTCATCTTGCCCAACAGCGCAATTCATGTTTAGATGGAGTTGCGCTTTTTTTATGCTGAAGCATTTTGATTGCAATCGGTTTTAATAGTATAGTAGGGGATAAATGCGGCAGTTTTTCACAGCGCTAGTCATTAATACCTCACCCGTGTCACATAACTTTTTATATAATTAGGCTAATTTTTTGAGGAATCAGCATGTATTCATTGTCGAATCGTAATCGTAGAAAATTTCAAAAACATTGGCTTAGTTTTCGTCTCTATAGTCGACAAGTGATTGACCAACCGATGAACATGGATATCCACACCAGTCGCATCATGGCAGCGATGGAGCTTGATGAAAAAGAGCCGTTGCAAGGTGCGTTAGCCGATATGTTTTATGGTTGTTGGTTTGACGTGCCCTATTTTGGTGACCGTATGCTCAACCAAGTCAGAGAAAAACTAACGCCAACGCTGCTGCAAGGGTTTGACCAATGCGTCAATCATGGTGAGTATGTGTTTAGAGTTAGCAATCTTGCCACGCGCTGGAGCGTATTGGTATCACCTTCAATAGTCACTTATCAACACCAGCTGCGTGTATCTAGCGATGACTCAAAAGTAGTGGCACAAACGACGATTGCTGCGTTATTAGATATCATGGAAGACGACGACGACCCTGAAGACCAAGCCGAGCAAATTGCCGAAATCGAAGAAGAATTCTTTAACCATTGTCTTGTTTGTCATGACCGATTGGCATTTAGTATGGTTTGGTGGGAAATGTCAAAAAACAAATGGGATTTTAATGACAAATGGCTTGAGACCAAAGAATATTTTGCCAAGCAAGCCGCTTAACCTTAACCGAATCGATAATTTAGCAGCCCAACCAATGAATGAGCTTTTGCATTTACCAACCCTATCATAAAACATTACTTTTGCCGTCTATAAAATTTAAGGAAAACACCATGCCAGAACAAAACGACACCTATGTAATTTTAACGCCTGCCGGGGTATTGCATGGTTTTTCAAGCGCCAATCCCTCAGAGCAGCAACTAGCCTTGCAAGCGGTGCTCGCACCTGAACAAAGTATGACGGCACGGGAATGGGGTGAGCGTTATAGTGACACTTGGCTAGATATGTTTATCGAAGAAGGTTGGATTGAGACCATTGAAAAGCGGGTGGTCGCTCCGCACGTGCAGTTGGATAACTTTTTAAAATATGTAGCAGCGAGTCTATCAGGTAGTCGCCGAGTCGCAATTGCATCAGATGAAGGCTTTTGTCTAGCAAAAATGGGCTTTAGTCAGCAAGAAGCAGATACGCTATCGGTAGCCGCCGCCGATTTTTATGGCTTTTTAGAACGCCAACAGCAGCGCGGTTGGGCGGTACATGGCTATGGGGTGTCATTTTTTACCAGTATTGATATGTTGATGCCCAATACCAGTATTGTGTTTTTATGGATTAATAAAACGGGCTATTTCTTGATTATCGAAGATGAGCCGCTCATCAATAACCGCGCTTTTGTGGAATTGGTGTGGGGTATTAAAGCGACGGGCGAACGTTTTGAGCAGCGTGCAAGACTGGCAGAACAATCAGACGCTAAACAAGGTGATGCGGCAGACGATGATACCCAAACGGTTAATTGATAGATTGTAAAAAATAACACCGCTGAGAGTTAATCAGCGGTTTTTTTATTGTCAGGGTTTTTTATTGAAAACTTCCATTCAGCTTCATGTCAGCTTAGTGTGATACCTTTACTGTCTTTGGGCGTCACTCTAAAAATCTGCACTTTAAACAGTATGTTTTGACCTGCCAATGGATGGTTAAAATCCACTTTGATGGCGTCTTCAGTGACGTCACTGACCACACCCACCAGCGTGGTTTTGCCTTTATCTTCAAATTCCATCATGGTACCGACTTCAGGCAAATTGCCCGTCACGGCAAACTGCGCATGACTAAAAGTCTGTACGTTGTCAGGGTTCCATTCACCAAACGCTTCTTCAGGCGATAGCGATGCGGTGCGCGTGTCACCCGCTGTCAAGTTGATAAGTACCTTCTCAAACCCTTCAAGCAGACTGCCATCACCCACCACCAAGCGAACAGGTTCGCCACGCTCAAAGGTTGAGTCGATGACAGTGCCATTTTCTAAGCTGACCTCAAAATGCAAATCAACGGTTGAGTCTTGAGTGATGCGGGTTTGTTCATTTGGCGTAATAATGTCATGATTCATGCGGTTGTTCATCCATCTAAAAATTTAAGGGGTTTTACGTTTGGATTCTAATAAAAACGCATCGATTAAAATCAACGCAACGCCAATATTAATCGCCACATCAGCGATATTAAAAATCGGGAAATGCCAAGCATCGCCATAGTGCACATGCAAGAAGTCAATCACATAGCCCAGACGTACCCGATCAATCAAATTGCCCAAAGCGCCCGCCATCACCAATGACAAACCCAAAGCCAATAATTTGGCTTGTTGGGGTATTTTACGTAGATACGCCATGATGCCAAGGGAAACAGCCAGTGCCAGTCCGCTAAACAGCCATTTTTGCCAGCCGCCTTTATCTGCCAAAAAACTAAACGCCGCGCCATGGTTGTGGGCAAGGGTAAAGTTAAAAATCGGCTCAATAATCGCCGTGGTTTGGTACAGTTGGTAGTTGTGCTCAAAGTACAACTTGGTGAGTTGGTCGATAATTATTGCCAAAACCGCAATACCATACCACATCATGGCTTTATTGCCATTGATGGGTAGGGTAGTGGATGAATGAGTGGCAGCAGTCGTTGCCTGGGTGTTAGGCATAATGACGCACCTCGCCTTGACCTTCGACGTTCTCGACGCAGCGACCACAGATTTCTGGATGGGCAGGATTGATGCCGATATCCTCGCGAATGTGCCAACAGCGGATACATTTTTCACCCGTGGCAGGCTTGACCACTACCGCAACTTGGCTGTCTTCATCGGTATAGGTCACATCGCTTGGTTGGTTGGTTAATGCCGCTACATTAGCTTGGCTTGAAATCAACACAAATTTGAGTTCATCGCCTAATCGATTGAGTGACGCCATGGTAGTATCTGGTGCATACACGGTGACATTAGCCGATAAATTGGCGTTAATCACTTTATCGGTGCGCGCAATTTCATAAGCTTTGTTGACGGTTTCTTTGACATTCAAAATCGCTTGCCAATCCGATTCGCTCACGTCATCTAATACCACTGGCGGGAATTCATACCATTCCTCGGTAAAGATGTAGCCATTGCTTGTATGCGGACCTTTTAAGATTTCCCACGCTTCTTGTGCGGTAAACGACAAAATCGGTGCAATCCAGCGCAGTAACGCATGGGCAATATGATAAATCGCAGTTTGTGCTGAACGGCGCGCTTCACCATTGGCTTTGGTGGTGTATTGACGGTCTTTAATGATGTCTAAATAAAAACCGCCCAAATCTTGTGAACAAAAACCCACCACCGCTTGACACACTTGGTGAAAATCCATGTTGGTATAAGATTGGCGAATATCAGCTTGTACCGCCTCAGCGCGTTTTAAAATATACTTGTCAAGGCTGACCAAATTGCTAGCATCCACCATGTCGGTCGCTGGGTCAAAGTCGTCTGTATTCGCCAGTAAAAAACGAATGGTGTTACGAATACGGCGATACATATCGGTAGTGCGCGCAAAGCCTTCAGTCGATACTGCCATCTCGTAACGGTAGTCACTTGAGCCGACCCATAGACGCACGATATCAATACCATATTTATTGGCAAGTTCTTGCGGCTCAAAGCCTTTGGTATTGCCTTTGGATTTTGATAGTTTATAGCCCTTGGCATCTACGGTAAACCCGTGCGTCAACACTTGCTTGTACGGTGGACGACCATAAATCGCTTCACTCACCAAAAGCGACGACTGGAACCAACCCCGATGTTGGTCAGAGCCTTCAAGGTATAAATCCGCAGGATTGGCTAAGTCAGGACGATTGGCGAGCACGGCAAAATTGGTTGACCCTGAGTCAAACCACACGTCTAGCGTATCGGTCGATTTTTGATACGCTTTAGCATCATCCCCGATAAAGTCTTCAGCCGCGGCATCAAACCATGCTTCCACACCACCTTGCTCAATCACTTGCGCGACTTTTTCCATCAGCTCAGCCGTATTTGGGTGCAAATTGCCCGTGTCTTTGTGGATGAAAAAGGCAATCGGCACGCCCCAAGTACGTTGGCGGCTGATACACCAATCTGGGCGACCATGCATCATCGATTCGATGCGATTTTGTCCCCAACTTGGCGTCCATACCACCTTTGGAATATCGGTCAACGCCTGCTCACGTAGACCTTGGCTTTCCATGTTGATAAACCATTGGGGCGTTGAACGGAAAATAATCGGCGTTTTGTGTCGCCAGCAATGCGGATAGCTGTGAGTAATCACGTCATGCTTAAGCAAATGGTCACTGGCTTTGAGCGTTTCGATAATTTTTGGTTGCGCTTTATAAATATGCTCGCCGACAAAAACTTTGGCTTCAGGCAAATACACGCCGTTACCTGCGACTGGGTTTTCGGTGGGCAAGTGAAATTTTTGACCGACCATATAGTCATCGACACCGTGCGCAGGCGCAGTGTGTACCAAACCCGTACCGCTATCCGCTGTCACGTGGTCGCCTGTGATAATCGGCACTTGGCGCTCGGCAATCAGTGGATGCTGGGCTTTAAGTACGGTTAACGCATCGCCTTTCACGGTCGCCAACACACTGTATTCTTTGGCGTTAAACACACTCATTAAATGCGGAACTAAATTATAAGCGACAATCAAATGGCTGATTTTCGCCTGTGGCTTTTCGCCTGCCATGTGATAAAACAAGCGCTCGCCTAAACCGTTGTCAGCAGTTTTGTGATAAGTTGCGCCAATTTTTTCTAACGCTTTAGCCGAACGCTGATTATCGGGGGCAACATGAAACCAAATTGTTTCTCGCTGCGGTTGGGCGTGACTTAGCATCGCCGATTTAATTTCAGCATTGGCCCCTGATCCCCAATACTCACGGGTCAAAAAGGTGTAGCCAATGGCAATCGAATTTTCTGCAACATTATCATCATAAAAACGGGTCGTGCCGATAATGTTATTGGTTTTTTTATCGACAATCGCAAAGGCTTTTTGTTCAAGGGCTTTTTTGAAATACGGCTCAAATACGGCAGGTTCGTGGCGTTTTTCCGGTAACGATTCCCAAATCAAAGGGTCAGATGCACTTGCCTGTAAAGCGGTTTTATCGTCTTTGGTTAAACGGCGAAGTAAATAATTAGGCGTGTCAAGCGTGGTAGGAATAGCAAATGCTTGTTTATTAAACGTGACTTTTACCACTGAGTACTCTAGCTCAGAGCTTGCGGTAATCGCCTGATTGGCAGGCAACGTCCAAGGCGTGGTGGTCCAAATCACCGCCTGCAAAGCGCCATCAATCGCTTTAGTCGCTGCTAATGCTTCACGGTTGACGATATCAAAACCGACATAAATCGCATCGGATTTTTTATCTTCATATTCCACTTCCGCTTCTGCGAGCGCCGAACCGCAGTCTAGACACCAATTCACCGGCTTCATACCACGAGTGATATGCCCGTTTTTGTAGATTTCTGCCAATGCACGGACGGTATCAGCTTCTTGCTTGAAGTTCATGGTCAGATAAGGATTTTCCCAGTCACCCAATACACCCAAGCGTTTAAAGTCGACCATTTGCAGGTCAATTTGACTTTTGGCATAGTCACGGCAAGCGCCGCGAAACTCGGTTGACGTCACGATAGCACCGTTTTTACTTTTGTCTTTATGGGGTTGACCCACTTTACCGACAATGCCTTCTACTTTTTGCTCAATCGGCAGCCCATGACAATCCCAACCCGGTACATACGGCGCGTCATAACCGTCAAGCGTCTTGTATTTGACAATCATGTCTTTAAGCACTTTATTTACCACGTGACCCAAGTGAATCTGACCGTTGGCATAGGGAGGGCCATCATGCAATACATACTTTTCACGACCTTGACGCGCGCGACGAATTTGGGCATACACATCGTCGGCAAACCATTGTTCTAGCCATTTAGGTTCGCGTTTGGCAAGGTCGCCACGCATGGGAAATACGGTATCGGCAAGGTTTAGGGTGTCTTTATAGTCGATTGACTGATTGTCAGTGTTGTCGGTCATGTAACTCTCGGTATTCTATAAAAAGTGCAAAAGGTAAAAAATTGATAACAGGGTATTATATGTTAAAATTGGCAGATTGACAAAGCGTGGTTTGGCTTATCTCATGCTTGATTTTGGTAAGTTTGTCACAAAAAAATCTCACTCACCAAAATAGCTATAAACGCTAAAGATAGTTGAAAACGCTAAAAATAGTTGAGGAAGGATACAATTTTCCACCAGCGTACAAAGATTAAAGCATTTACAGTCAATGCCAAATGGCAACGCAGGGTATAAGGAAGTATAGGCAAGTTGTTTTTGCCCCTGCCGAACCAGAGAATTGGGCTAGCTTGGTTGCGCCTAGTATGTTGCTTAGGAGTAGCAGGGTGGAGGCTGACACGCTAAAGTCATTAAGGGATTGATTTTGCAAAGGCTTGCTGCTCGCGCCAGTCAAGTAAATCCACCACGTCTTGGGCAATGCCTTGTTTTAATGCGTCAAGCCCAGCATAATTTTTTTCCCCATGTAAAAAATGCAAAAACGTCACCGTCAGTTCTTTGCCGTACAAATCCCCATCAAACTTCGGAAAATTGACTTCCAGTCGCCATTCTACCCCATACTTATTTTTTAGCGCAGGGCGAGTACCCACATTGCAAGCGCCAAACAAACTGCCTTTGGTAAGTCCTTGCACGCCAGTTTGAGTATTTTTCCCCAGTGTTGATAAATCTGTGCCATCGGTAGCGGTCACCGACACCGCAAAAATCCCATGCAGGGCAGGCTTGATGCGGTTTAGCGCAATATTGGCGGTGGGAAAATCAAGTGTGCGGCCAATTTTATCGCCATGTTCCACCATGCCAGTAATCGCATAATCTCGCCCTAGCAGATGCTTTGCCGTTGCCAAGTCCCCTTGTTGCAAACAGTCTCGAATGCGGGTTGAGCTGACGCGCTCATCTTGATGCGCATGGTCGGTCACGGTATGCAAAATTTGCACAGGCAAGCCAAACGCACGCAAAAACTCACTATCGCCAGTGCGGTCATGCCCAAAGCGAAAATCATCCCCCAATACCAAACGCTTCACGTTTAACTTGACCAACATTTTGGCAAAATCGTGAGCCGATAAATTCCGAAAGTCATTATCAAAATTTGCCACAATCAAGCTATCTATACTGTGTTCAGCAATCAATTGGGTTTTTTCTGCCAAATTGGTGAGCCTTGCAGGGGCGGTTTGCGGGCTAAAAAACTCACGCGGCTGTGGTTCAAATATCATCACCATGCTAGCAAGTTGCTGAGATTTTGCCAAAGATTTGGCTTTATCCAGCATCGCTTGGTGACCCAAATGCACACCATCAAAATTACCAATCGTCAGTACTGAATCAGGTAATAGGGTTGGATTTTTTAGCCAGTCAGATAAGTCAATCACGTTCATGAGCATCGCAAACTATCAATTTTATGAAATCGCTTATTATAAAGTAAAAATGTTGTTAACATACGCGCTAATAAGATTTTTCGGCAAATTTTAGCCGCATTTTTTAGTTCAATTTTGGAGTCGCTATGTCTGCAGCGCATCATAACCTTAGTATTCGCCTAGCTACGATTGATGATTTACCGCGCATCGTTGAAATTTATAACCAAAGTATCGCAGGTAAGCAAGCCACGGCAGATTTACAGTCTGTGAGTGTGGCAGATAGGCAAGCGTGGTTTGACGCTCATACAGGCAATCGTCCGTTAGTGGTTGCCCAAACTAGCTCCGAAACTAGCTCCGAAACTAGCTTAGGTGAAATCGTCGGTTGGGGTAGTTTGTCTGATTTATATGCGCGTCCTGCCTATCATATCAGTACTGAAATCAGTATCTATGTGGCAGAGGAAGCCAAGGGGCAAGGCGTGGGCAAGGCGTTGGTCAATTATTTAATCCAAGTGGCGCCAAGTTGTGGCGTGCAGCAAGTGGTTGCGCTGATTTTTGCCCATAATACACCGAGCCTTGCGATGTTTGATAGGCTAGGATTTGAGACATGGGGCAAGTTTAAGCAAGTTTGTGATATGAACGGATTTATTGCTGATGTGGTGATTTTGGGAAAAAGTGTAGATTAGATAAAAAAAGGCTCAATCTGAGCCTTGTTTGTGTTAGACAGTTACTGTGATTAGTGGACAATAGCCTGTTATTAGAACATTGCGTTTTCATTTGCTGCGCTATTATCATCAGATTGAAGGGAGAAATTTAGTTCATTTTCATCAATTTTATTGGCCGATTTACTCTCCAGCTTAATGAGTAGGCGTAAATCATTGGGTGAGTCAGCGTGTTTGATGGCATCGCGGTAAGTGATTTCGCCATTTTCATACAAATCAAACAACGCTTGGTCAAAGGTTTGCATACCGAGTTCACGAGAGCGTTTCATCACGGGCTTAATTTCGTGGACTTCCCCTTTACGGATGTAATCACAAATCAGTTGCGAATTGAGTAAAATTTCAATCGCAGCGCGGCGACCTTTACCATCAGGGGTGGCAATCAATTGCTGTGCCACAATGGCGCGAAGGTTTAAGGACAAATCCATCAAAATCTGCTCATGATGTTCTGCTTCGAAGAAGTGAATGATACGGTCAATCGCTTGGTTGGCATTGTTGGCGTGGAGGGTAGCAAAGACCAAGTGTCCTGTTTCGGCATATTGAATGGCATAATCCATGGTTTCGCGGGTACGAATCTCGCCAATCAAAATCACATCAGGCGCTTGACGCAGGGTATTTTTTAATCCTGCTTCAAATGACTTGGTATCAATGCCAACTTCGCGTTGGGTGATGATACAGCCTTTATGCTCATGGACGTATTCAATCGGGTCTTCGATGGTGATAATATGACCGCGCGAATTTTCGTTGCGGTAACCCATCATAGCCGCCAGCGTGGTAGATTTACCCGTACCCGTCGCGCCGACCAGTAGCACGATACCGCGTTTTTTCATGGCAATTTCATTCAAAATCGGCGGCAGATTGAGTTGCTCTACCGTCGGAATTTTGGTTTCAATTTTACGTAGCACCATACCCGCACAGTCTTTTTGGACAAAGGCAGAAACACGAAAGCGGGCGTTTTGGTGTTTGTCACTAATGGCAAACTGGCATTCGAGGGTTTCATCAAATTCTTTGATTTGACTAGGCGTCATCACGCTTTTGACCAGCGTCATCGATTGTTCTGGGGTCAGCGCTGACTTGGTGACTGGCATGATAGTACCATTGACTTTCATTGATGGTGGCGCATCGGCGGTGATAAAAAGGTCAGAGCCGTTTTTTTGTACCATTAGCTGCAGTAATTTATCAAAATCCATAACAGGTGCCTCGCATTGGTTCTATAAATTTTTAGAAACCGTGTTTTGATAAACATTGTTTCTATAAGATAATTTCTATAAAACGGTGATTACATAAAGCTTTCAGGTTGTTTGGCATATTGGCGCGCCGATTCTTTGCTAATCACGCCTTTATTGACCAGTTCGCGAAGACTTTGATCAAGTGTGGTCATACCATCGCCTGCACTGGTTTGGATGGCAGAGTACATTTGAGCGACTTTGTTTTCACGAATCAAGTTACGAATCGCAGGCGTACCAATCATGATTTCATGCGCGGCGACACGACCACCTGTTTGGCGTTTGAGTAGCGATTGCGAGATAACTGCTTGCAGCGATTCAGATAACATCGCACGAATCATGTCTTTTTCTGCGGCGGGAAACACATCGACCACACGGTCAATGGTCTTGGCAGCAGATGAGGTATGTAATGTCCCAAATACCAAGTGCCCTGTTTCAGCAGCGGTCAATGCCAACCGGATGGTCTCAAGGTCACGCATCTCACCGACAAGAATAACATCGGGGTCTTCACGTAGGGCAGAGCGCAGCGCGGCGTCAAAGCTTAAGGTATCACGGTGCACTTCCCGTTGGTTGATGAGGGATTTTTTTGATTGATGCACAAATTCAATCGGGTCTTCGATAGTTAAGATATGTTCTTTACGGTTTTCGTTGATATAGTTAATCATCGCCGCAAGGGTGGTTGACTTACCTGAACCCGTTGGACCTGTGACCAGTACCACGCCGCGTTTGTAGTTAGAGATTTTCTCAAAAATCGGTCCCATCCCAAGCTGCTCCATCGTCAAGACCTCAGATGGAATGGTACGAAATACCGCACCTGCGCCACGGTTTTGGTTAAAAGCATTGACACGAAAGCGCGCCACATTAGGAATTTCAAACGAAAAATCGGTTTCAAAAAACTCTTCATAATCGGCACGTTGTTTGTCGTTCATGATGTCATAAATCAAACTATGCACTTTTTGGTGATCGAGCGGCGGCATGTTGATTTTGGTGATTTCACCATCTACCCGAATCATCGGTGGTAAGCCTGCTGAAATGTGTAAGTCAGAGGCTTTATTTTTGAATGCAAAACGCAACAAATCGTCAATCGATAATTCCTTTGCCATGATAGTGAATCCTACAGGTGGGTAATGAAAATACAAAAGCAGCAATAGAAAAAAGCCGCGGGAAAAAAAGATAGCTATACTATAATCATCCGCCCACAAAAAAAACAGAAAAAACTGACTAGAGATCATAGTTTTTTGTTGATTTTAGCTTATGTTAAACTCAATTGGAAAATTGGGCACACAAGTGCAAAAAAAACGTTACCTTAACCCGGTAGCCATCAAGCCAGTCCCCTATCAACAGAAAAAGTTCAACAGGAAAAGTTAACCATGCAAACATTCGACGCACAACAGCCATCGGCGACAATCGCAACAGACGCTGAAGACCAAGCCTTGATAGCGCGTTGGCAACAGGTGAAAACTGACGTTGCTAGGCTCAATCCAACTGTCAAACTGCTTGCCGTATCCAAAACCAAACCCAACTGGATGATTCGCACGTTAGCGCAGCAAGGTCAGCAGGATTTTGGTGAAAACTATGTGCAAGAAGCGGTGACAAAAATCGCAGTACTCAAAGATGTTACTGCCAACGAGCAGCCATTGGTGTGGCATTATATCGGTCATATCCAGCGTAACAAGACCAAAGAGTTGGCAGCGCATTTTGATTGGGTGCATGGGGTCGATCGCTTAATTATTGCCCAGCGTCTCAATGAGCAAAGGGGTGAACACCTTCCGCCACTCAATATCTGTATCGAAGTCAATATTGACGATGAAGCCAGTAAATCAGGTTGCCAGCCAGACCAGTTACCCGAATTGGTGACACAGATTAGTCAATTACCCAACTTGCAATTACGCGGACTGATGATTATCCCCGCCAAAAATTCCGCGTCTGCCTTTGTCAAAACCCAGCAATTATTTGAGCAAAACAAGCGCTATCATGCACATCCTGAGCAGTGGGATACTTTGTCAATGGGCATGAGCGGCGATATTGAGCAAGCCATTACCGCAGGCGCCACCATCGTTCGTATTGGCACCGCCATTTTTGGGGCAAGAGATTAGTGTAAATGATGGTGTAAAAAGACAGCAATTTAACAATTTTTAGCCGCTTTTACTCAACTATTAAGCAGGGTCAGTTACACATTGCCCCTGCTTTTTTTACATTACACCAAAATAAATACGAGGTAATAGGCGGTTATTTAACCCAATGTCGTATTAAATCAACGATTTTATTACCCAATTATTGCTGTACGCTTTCTATAAGCTTTCTGTAAGCAAATTAGCTTACATTGTAATATTTTTTAACATTTTATGGAGAAAAGATATCCACATCCAAAAAACTTTATTGGTATGATGGCGTTGTTTTACAGAATGTAACCAATACAATAGTTATGTAATTTTTATCCGTATATCAACTTTTTAGCTTCTAGCAATCAATTTTGATATAGCCCATATACGGATAAAAGTTCTGAACGGATTAAAGCCCTATGAACTTTCTTCAAAAAACTTTATTAACCGCTCTACCTTGTGTCTTTTTCAGCCTAGCCCCAACCGCTGCCAATGCCGACAATGGTATCACAGAATATTTCGGTAGCTTTAACTCAAGTGTTTCTCAAAATCCAGAGGGTGGCTCAAAAGTAGATAGCCTCATTGCAAAAGCCAAAAACTTTATCGGCTTACCATACCGCTGGGGTGGTACTAGCCCAACGAGTGGTTTTGATTGTAGCGGCTTTATGCAATATGTTTATAAACAAACCGCCAACATCAATCTACCACGTACCTCAGGCAGCATGGCACAAGTGGGTGAACGTATTAACCGTAGTGAGTTAAAACCAGGCGATATGGTGTTTTTCTCTCACGGTGGTGGCCGTATCTCTCATGTGGGCATGTACATCGGTGAAGGTCGTTTTATTCATTCACCATCAACCGGCAAAAGTATTTCTATTACAAGTTTAGATTCTGGCTATTGGGCAAATAAATTCGTGACAGCGCGCCGTGTGTTGGACGCTTGAGTGTAATTAAGAACATTATTAAATAATATTGTTGAAAAAACTAATAAAGTTAAAACTCTGTAAAATGTTGATCAAGGTAAGCCAATGCTTACCTTTTTTATTTTGTCGAGGAAATTTTGATAAAATAGATAAGTCAAGAATAATTAAAAAAAATTAAACATTTACCCATTGGTCATTAATAAAGTATTAGAATGAAGCAACAATACCTTATATAATCTTTAGGGTAAGTTAAATGCAAACGACTAAAACTAATCAATGACTGACAAAACCGTCTTGATTTGTTTAATACGTGACGCCCTCTTTTAATAGATTTATTGATTTTGCAATAATCCTATGACCCAAACCGCCTTGCCAAGCTTTAAAGAACAATTGCAGCAAACGCTAAAATTTTTTAGCTTTAAACCTTCGCTATATATCAATTCGCCAAGAGTCAACAGTACCAATAAATTCATGTTGTTTATTATGTTGGCATTGGTTGAGACATTTTTTCATTTAGTTTGGTATGCGACGGTTCTTGTCATCACATCGCCCATAGATATCTTTCCCTTTGCGCACAAGTTTAACCAACTCTTTAATCGCAGCTTGATGATAAATGTTACTTATTTGGGACTCGCGATGGTGTTATTTTGCGGGTATTCACTATGGGTTATCACCCGCATTCCTGAACAGTCAAGACTTTGGCGGGAGTACCAAATCTTTTTTGTAATCATCTATTTGATTTATGAAAATCTTTTTATCGTCTGGATTGGCAACAACAGCGCGCTTGAAGGCGTAATGCTCATCAGTGCCACAGGTCTTGGGATGGTGCTATTAAGATGGCGACTGGTCTGGGTGTCATTTGTCAGTTGTATTGTTGCATTATTTATTTTTAATATGAGTAATAGCATGAACTGGTGGCAATTGTTGCCTAGGTTGTATCCAAGCTTAGCAGCGCGTAGTCATTGGCTCTGGGGATTGTCTTTTAGCTTTTTGGTAACCGCCAAGGCAACGGTCACGCTGTATTGTATTTTGCAGGGCATGAAAGTCATGAGTTTTCAGCGCCGCAAAATTTATGATTTGCTAGAAGCCGATGCGCTCACCGATATTGCCAATCGGCGTACCATTTATAGTTTTTTGAATTATTTATGGCAACGTAAAAGCGATTGGAACACGCTTAGTGTGATTTATATTGATTTGGACAAATTTAAACATATCAATGACGAATACGGTCATGACGCTGGTGATGCGACATTGATTTGTACTGCAAATACCTTAAAAAACTTCTTACCGACAGGGACGATGTTTGGACGTATGGGCGGGGAAGAGTTTTGTATCATCTTGCCAAATACCGGGATTGAGCAAGCTGCCGATATGGCAGAACAGCTGCGCCAAGCGTTTGAAAAGCAAGTGGTGAGATATGGAATTTTTGATACAGAAATTCAATTTACCGCAAGCTTAGGTATTGCCAGCGTTTATCAAAATCATGGGGGAGATAGCGACTGCACGGTTGATAATCGCGGTTTTATCGAATATATGCGTGAGTATATGCATAGCTTACCGACCATGCCTGCACTGCCGCCTGCCCTTGAGCGAATTATCAAATGCTCCGATTTGGCAATGCAGCAAGCCAAAGCCAATGGTCGCAACTGTGTGGTCAAAGGTCAATGTTATTTATTGATGACGCAAAGCAATCAGCCTTCATAACTCAGTGGTGAGTACCTAGCTTGCAATAAGCGTATCAATCATCGTTGTCGCAAAACTGCCTGCCGGCAATTCAAAATCTAACACCAATGTCTCACCGTCTTGCCAAACCCATTGCAAGTTACTGGGCAGCATACGCAGGGGGCGGCGCTGCTGCTTTAAACCAAACTCAATCAAACCTTGACTTAGCTGCTGATAAATGGGATTGTCAGTGATGACTGATAGTTCTAATGCGTTAACCTTACCACTACTTTTTAGCTCACCCGCGCCCCACATCGGTGCAGTCAAATGGATATCGCCACTTTGTAGCCTTGATATCATGGTATCATCTATATGCTGTGCCACAAAAATACTGTTCGAACCCGCCAAATTCATCACGTCGCCATCAAGCGGTTGGTTCCAGATGCCCAATTCGATACGTTTTACCAAGATAGCATTGAATAATTCACTACGCGCTGCCGACAGATACAGACTGATTTTATCTTGGTCAAATTTGCGATGAATTTTTTTACCTTGAATCGTATGATGGGTAAATAGTTCGATAGCGGCATCAATATTATTGGCATCTTGCCCAAAGCGCTGCTCACCAAAATAATTGGGAAAACCTTGTGTTTTGATGGTCGCAAGTTGTTGCTCGATGGCAGCTTTCTCACCCACCACGTCGCGTAGGGTGATAATAAATTGATTGGCTTGGTGGGTACCGCGACCCAGTTTTTTGTGATGCCAATGCTGTGCCAGTATTTCTAGCGTTTCATCGCTAGCTAATTTGGTCTGGACAAATTGCTCAAAGTTTTGTTCAGGGGCAATTTTTTTCGGCAAGCGAAGACTAAACCATTGTGTCGTCACCGCATGACGATCTTTGAGCCCCGAGTATCCCACATCCTTGAGTGGAATGCCTGCCCATTGAGATAACACTTTTGCCACAAAATTGGTATTCATTCGGGTCTTTTGAATATGAACCCAAAGATGTTCGCCTGTATGGCTGCATTCAATCCCAAGTTTTTCATGGACAATAAAATCAGTGGGTTGTTGTTTATAAATAGCGGACTCAATCGCAGGGGTATAGGGTGAAGGCAGTTTTGGCATGCTAGTATTACTTGTAAAAGGTTTATTTTAACAAATGGATGATTGATAAACCATCTCGATTACAGATTCGATTATAGCAGCGCTTTATTATCGGCATGCTTTATTGTCTTATGCTAATAGGTTAAAAATATGACGGCAACAACAATGACGTCAAATACGGCTTGAATGCCAAAGTAATAGACAATAAAGTAGTGCTTGCTAAGTTAAGTGTGTTGGCTAATTTAGATGAATTGGGTGCATTGGGTGGCAAAATCGGTCATCCTGACTTGGCAAAATGTTTAACCCATCCTATTTTTTAGCGAATGTGAGCATAAAAAGAGAAAAAACATGAAAAACCCTGATAGCGATATCGATAAAAACGCTGTGCAATTACGCGTTGCCACGCAACAAGACGTCGAAAATTTGGTCACTTTGCTCAATCGCTGTTACCGCTCAGATGAAGGCTGGACCAATGAAGCTGCTCTAATTGGTGGGATTCGTACCACGACCGAGGAAATGACAGCCCTAATAGACAACCCCAACGTTTATCTGTTCGTGTTTGAAAATCCGCACGATAGCGATGATTTGCTTGGGTGTATTTCTGTGGATTTCTCACCCATTAACCATCAGCCAGCGGCGTATATTGGTACTTTTGCGGTTCATCCTAATTTGCAAGGTAGAGGCATTGGCGATACGATGTTGTCTGCGGTAGAAACGTTTGCTATCAGACACGCCTATGCCAAAAACTTAACCCATTTACCTTTAACCCATTTGTCCATGTCGATTTTAAGTCATCGACCAGAGCTGTTAAGTTATTATCAGCGCCGCGGTTATCTACTGACAGGGGAGAGGATGGCATTTCCAAGAGACGGCAACAATGGCGACCCCAAGCGTGATGATGTATTTTTAGAGTTTTTGCAAAAACCCATTCGCAAATAAAGCATCCGTCAAAGCTCGCTAATACAATCGAATAACAATAATCGTCATGCTTAGCAATAAAGTCTTAAGGGTATTTTATATAATGGTTGCAATAATTTTTTACACAATAATTTTAAACAAAAGGAAATCATGATGAAAAAATGTGCCAAAACCTATTCACTAGCGCTAAGTTGCATGATAGCAGGAACGCTGGCAATGACAGGCTGTCAAACCATAGCGGATAATAACTTAGGGATGTCTAACCCGACCCAAGCGGTCACCTTACCGTTATCCGATGCCACGTTGCAAAATTATCGCTGGCAATTGGTCTCGGTGACTGATTTGGCGGGTAAACCCACTAAACCTGAATTGCTTAACCAAGCCAAACCGCTATTGGTCAGCTTTGATAAAGGTCGTGTCAGCTTCGACAACACCTGCAATCGTATGTGGGGCAATTATAGCCTGACCCATGACAATGTATTGATAAAAAATATCGTTTCCACGCGCATGATGTGTATGCCAGAATCGCGCATGGCATTTGATGCCGCTGCACCATCCACACTACAAGGGCAATTTAAACTGACCCAAGATAGCAAAGGCACACCGATGTTGACGGTAACCGATAACAACCAAATCAGTCTATTTAAAGCGATTGCCAACTAATGTTTTTCATTGAATTAAAGCTGGGTAACCTCAAACTACCTCTATGCCTGCTTCATCTTCAATAACTATATCGGTTTCTGTCAACGCCTGTTGTTGCCAAGTCTGCATGCTTGGGTGAGCAAGCATTTTTTGTATATAGATTAAAGTCATGGATTGTAACTCTATATCGGAGGCTTCTGCGTAAGTGATGAGGCGAAAAATAATCGGGGCAAAAAATACATCAGCGACACTAAATTCGCCTAATAAATAACCCTCAGAGCCATTTTGTTTAAAGCCTTCGGTTACGATGGCTTCAAACCGCGCCAAGTCGCTTAAACAGGGTGCGGAAGGTGCAATGTTGCGCCTAGCTCGAATATTCATTGGCATTTCATTGCGCAGTGCAGAAAATCCACTGTGCATTTCACCCAGTAAACTCATGGCGAAGTGCGGCTGGTTACCCCAGATGTTTTGCGTAATTAAGTATTTTTCCGCATATAAAGCAATGCCGACACTGTCCCAAATCGTTTTATCTTCATGTAACAGTACAGGCACTTGACCCAGTGGCGTATAGGTCGTCAAAATCTCTTGATTACTCGGATGAAATAGCTTAATGGGCATTTCATCAAACGCTACACCGAAGGCATGCAGCATAAGCCATGCGCGCAAAGACCAAGAGGAGTAGTTTTTATTACCAATAATTAAAGTGGGTTTGTGAAAACAATTCATTTGATTACCAAAAGTTTTAGCTGTCACTGTCTTATTTCCCCATGCCCAAACACAATCCATTTTTGCGATGTTAAACCTTCAAGACCCACAGGGCCGCGCGCATGGATTTTATCGGTAGAGATACCAATCTCTGCACCCAAACCATATTCAAACCCATCGGCAAAGCGGGTTGATGCATTGACCATCACGCTACTAGAGTCAACTTCACGCATGAATGTTAACGATTTTGAGTAGTTTTCGGTGATAATCGCATCGGTATGGTGTGAGCCATGGGTATTGATATGGGCAATGGCTTCGTCGATATCGGCGACTACTTTAATCGCCAAAATTGGCGCCAAATATTCGGTATCCCAATCTGCTTCACTCGCCGCTGACAGATGACCTGTTAATTCAGCGGTATCGCTCAAGATGGCTAAGGTTTTTGCACAGCCGCGTAATTGCATGGCACTGTCTGCAGCGACAATGGCACTAGCGATTGGCGGCAGGGCTTGCGCAGCGATTTGGCTATCAATCAGCAGCGTTTCCATGGTATTACAAGTGCCGTAGCGATGCGTTTTGGCATTGACGCAAATAGCGGTTGCCATAGTCAAATTTGCATCGCGATCGACAAAGGTATGACAGTTACCATCTAGGTGCTTGATGACAGGCACGCGCGCTTCATTGCTGATACGCTCAATCAGGCTTTTACCACCTCGCGGCACAATCACATCGACATAGCGATTCATGGTGATAAGTTCCCCCACTGCCGCGCGGTCGGTGGTTTCGACCACTTGCACAGCGGCCTCTGGCAAACCAACTGCTTGTAAACCTTGTTTGACGCACGCAGCCAATGCTTGGTTAGAATAAAACGCTTCTGACCCCCCACGTAATATAATCGCATTGCCAGATTTTAATGCCAAAGACGCAGCTTCAATCGTCACATTGGGGCGAGATTCATAAATCATCCCGACCACACCCAGCGGCACGCGCATTTTACCTAGCTGAATACCCGATGGACGAAATGTCATATCCGTGACCTCGCCAATTGGGTCAGGTAACATGGCGACATCTTTTAGCCCTTGTAACATGCCTTCAAAACGCGCATCGGTGAGTGCTAATCGGTCAAGTAGTGCGTCATCCAGTCCTTTTTGTTGACCGTTTTGCATATCGGTGGCATTGGCAGCCAACACCTGCGATTTGGCTTGTTGCAGGGCGTCATAGATAGCGAGTAGGGCACTATTTTTGAGCGCGGTGTCTGCTTTTGCCAAAATCGCTGAAGCGGCGCGCGCTTGCTGTCCCACGGTTTGCATATAATGTTTGGTATCAGTCATGGTTTGCATAGTCAGTCCCTAATATAATCATCGCTTCATCATAACAACTTCAATCCAAAAATGGAATTTAGAAAGTTTTTACAGACAAAAATTAATGGTTATGACTCAATCTAAAAACAAGCGCTAAAGACCGGCGCCATAAAATAAAGTTAAATGAGAGAAAAAGTTGCGTTTTAGTAGCGTTTTAAGCGAAAATAGACAGTTTTTTTCCACCTATCGTCAAATTTTGGATTGAATATCATGTCAGATGCTATGCCAAACTTACAGCGTCCTGTAGCCTTGCAACTTAACAATATCCACAAGAACTTTGGATCGCTTGAAGTACTAAAAGGTGTATCGTTGACCGCTTATGATGGCGATGTCATCTCAATTCTCGGCTCGAGCGGTTCGGGCAAATCCACCTTGCTACGCTGTATAAATTTGCTTGAAAACCCCTCGCAAGGAGAGGTTTTTTTGGGCAATGAAGCATTGGTATTAAAACCGAATAAATCCGGGGATTTGGTTGCCGCTAATCAACGTCAGCTTGAGCAGTTTCGCTCAAAAATGGGCTTTGTGTTCCAAAACTTTAACCTATGGCCACACCGGACTATTTTGCAAAACATCATTGAGGGGCCGACCCAAGTCCTAAAAATCGCCAAAGACCAAGCCATCAGTGAAGCTGAAGTGCTACTAAAACGCGTAGGACTACTGGATAAAAAAGACGCTTACCCAGAAAACTTATCGGGTGGGCAACGCCAGCGTATCGCTATCGCTCGTTCGCTAGCGATGAAGCCCCAAGTATTGCTATTTGATGAGCCAACCTCTGCCCTCGACCCAGAATTGGTCAATGAAGTATTAGCGGTGATGAAATCGCTTGCTGAAGAAGGTCGCACCATGCTGATTGTCACCCATGAAATGCGTTTTGCGCGCGATGTATCAAGCCAAGTGGTGTTCTTGCATGAGGGACGTATCGAAGAAATAGGCACACCCGAGCAGGTGTTTGACAATCCGCAATCAGCGCGGGTGAAAGACTTTATGGCAAGCCATCAAAAATAATCCAAACAACCTATGAGCCGTCAATCGCCATGCGATTGGCGGTTTTGTAATTTTAGACATTGGAAAAAATTTATTTGATTTAATTGTTGCTGCATACGTTTTTCACTTGCAAAAATGTTAATTTATGTTAATTTTAACTAAATTGTAAACTCGCATTTATTTTAGTCGCATTGATTTTAAATATTGAAATCGCTGAAAGCGAAACCTGATATTAAATCGCTTTTTACTCAAAAATTTCATTTGTAAGGAACATCCATGCAATCAACCTTGAATTCAACCTACTCAAAACTCGCCTTGGCAACGGTATGTGCAGTTAGCATGGGATTAACCGCCTGTCAAAAACCTGCTGAAAAAACAGAAGGTACAGCCGCGAGCCAACCCGCTGCCGGTGCCAGCACAGGTAAAAAAATTCGTATTGCCACTGAAGGCGCCTACAAACCATTTAACTACACCAATGCCGATGGCACATTAGGCGGTTATGACGTGGATGTTGCCAAAGCCGTGTGTGCTCAAGCGAAACTCGACTGCGAAATCGTGGCGCAAGATTGGGACGGTATCTTACCAGGCTTGATGGCGAGAAAATATGATGCGGTTGCCGCGGGTATGTCAATTACCCCAGAGCGTTCAGCGCAAGTGGATTTCACCACGCCTTATTTTAAAAATACCATGGTTTGGGTCGCTGCCAAAGGTGGCAAATTCAACCCACAAGCGATTTCAGGGCTAAAAATCGGCGGTCAACGCTCAACCACTATGGCACAGTACCTTCAAGATAAGCTGAGCAAAACCAACGAAATCAAATTGTATGACAACTATGACAACGCCTATATTGACCTAAAATCAGGTCGTATTGATTCAGTGCTGTCTGAAAAAGTAACCGCAAGCGAATGGCTAAAACAAAACAGCAACTACCAAATCGTAGGCAGTGAGATGGATAATGGTGACAACATCGCAATGGCCATTCGCAAAGGCGATCCACTAAAAGCAGAATTTGACAAAGCTTTAGATGCGCTACAAAGCAATGGCGAGTTGGCAAAATTACAAAAGCAACATTTTGGTAATTAGTTGACGTTGTATCGAGCGATTTAATATTTACACAACAGATGTGGGTGACCCTCAAATTTTGACAAAAGGTGTTGTTATGAAACAGTTATCGGTTTTGGGTGTATCGTCGTTAGCCATTTTGATGGGGGTAACTGCCTGTCAAAAACCTGCTGAAAAACCGGCAGACACGGTAGCAGCAAGTAATGCTACCACAGCAGCAAGCGCAGATATGCCACAGATTCGTATCGCTACCGAATCAAGCTTTGTCCCCTTTAGTTATAAAGATGCCAATGGCAAATTAATCGGCTTTGAGATTGATTTGGCAGATGCGCTATGTGCTGAAGCCAAACTAAAATGTGAAGTGATTTCCCAAGATTGGGATGGACTGATTCCAGGGTTACAAGCACAAAAATACAATGCCATCATGGCAGGGATGTCAGACACCGCAGAGCGTCGCCAAGTGGTGGCATTTAGCGACCCATACTTTACCAATAACCTCGTTGTGATTGGCAAAAAAGGGGTAGAAAAAGGCGCTGATGACTTAGCGGGCAAATCCGTGGGTGCGCAGCGTTCAACGACTGCCGCTGAGTACTTAGCCAAAAACTTCCCAAAAGCCACCCCAAAACTGTATGACACCCAAGATAATGCCTATCTTGACTTAGAATCGGGTCGTACAGATTTGATGATTTCTGACAGCGCCCCAGCGCTATCATGGTTAAAAACCGCCAAAGGTCAAGGTTTTGAAGTCAAAGGGCAACCAATCAATATTGATGACAAAATTGCCATTGCCTTTCGTCAAAATGATCCATTGATTGGCAAATTCAACACCGCACTGGCAGCGCTAAAAGCCAATGGTACTTATGATAAAATCAGCCAAAAATATTTTGCAGATTTGCCGAAATAAGCCGTTAAATAACTGATTAAGCTGTTCGTTTTCTTACAACTCACAAGTAAAATTTTGTCATGTGTTGGATGTTAAAAATTAGGAGTATCAGGTGAAAGCAAATATTTCATTATTAGGTAGTTTGGCATTGGCAGGTCTAGCGCTAGTGGGTTGTCAAAAACCTGCAGAAAAAACGGCGGCAACGACGGGTAGCACAGCCGCTTCTACAACGGCGAGTAGTAGCACTGAGACATCGAGCAATATGGCAGGCAAAACCATTCGCATCGCCACTGAAGGGACTTATAAACCCTTTAGTATCACCAAAGCGGATGGTAGTTTGACAGGTTTTGACGTGGATTTTATGCAGGCCTTGTGTGCACAAATGAAAGCCAACTGTGAAATCAAGCCACAAGATTGGGATGGTTTATTGCCAGGCTTGATGGCAAAAAAATATGACGTGGTAATTGATGCCATGTCTATCACCCCCGAGCGTCAGGCGCAAGTCGATTTTACCGACCCCTATTTTACCAATACGTTGGTGTTTTTAACCAAACAAGGTAGCCCTATCAATCCGGATGACCCTGCTCAGATTGACAGCCATAAAGTTGCGGCGCAGCGTTCAACGCTATCGACCCAGTGGATGGAAAAAAATCACCCAAAAGCCAAGCTAAACCTGTATGAAGGGTTGGACAATGCGTTTATGGACTTGGCAGCAGGGCGCTCAGATATGATGATTTCGGATAAAGCCCCGGCCGCTTATTGGCTGACCACGCCAGAAGGTAAAGGCTTTGAAATCAAAGGTAAAGAGATTGATGTCAATGACAAAATGGGTATTATTGTCCGTAAAGGCGACCCACTGCGTTTAGAATTTAACAAAGCGATTGCTACG
This sequence comes from Moraxella sp. CTOTU46711, assembly GCF_031975715.1. Classification (NCBI taxonomy): domain Bacteria; kingdom Pseudomonadati; phylum Pseudomonadota; class Gammaproteobacteria; order Moraxellales; family Moraxellaceae; genus Moraxella; species Moraxella sp. CTOTU46711. The sequence continues at coordinate 55,691 of NZ_DALYMP010000008.1, read as the reverse complement.
TTAAAATCAAATGGCACGTATGACAAAATCTATAACCAATATTTTGGCAATGCAACCACCACAACAGCGGCGGCAAGCAGCGTGGCAGTTACGGTCTCTAGTACTACAACGACCACGACCACTGTGGCAAGTACTAGCAAGTAACTTAACCAAGCGCTGGGGTTTAGTCAAAAACTGGGTGAAAAGTCACTCAGTTTTTTGTTTTTTTGATGGTTTTTGATAGGGCAATCACGTAAAATTGCACCCTGCAAAAAACAAAGCAAAAGGTTATATCCATTATCACCTTTTGTCTATGTGACGGTAAAACTGCGTTTTAAGCATTTTTTGGGTAATAGGTCAGCAAACAGAGTTAACAAGACAGGGTATCGATATTGTGTTAGATCTACAAGGTTTTGGGCAGCTATTATTAAGTGGCGCTTGGGTCACCATCAAACTGGCATTGACTAGTTTGGTCATTGGGCTGATTTTGGGATTATTGGGCGCGACCGCTAAGATGTCACGGTTTAAAGTGCTCAACGCCATCGCCACCGCTTACACCACGATTATCCGTGGTATTCCAGAACTGCTGTCAGTCATGTTTATTTACTTTGGCGGCTCGATGTTGATGGGTCTTATTCTATCGCAATTTGGCAATACGGGATACGTGGATGTCAGTCCGTTCTGGGCGGGGGTTACAGCACTGTCTGTGGCATTTGGTGCGTATGCGACCGAAACTTTTCGTATGGCATTTCAAGAGATTCCAAAAGGTCAAGCCGAAGCGGCGCAAGCGATTGGCATGAAAAAATTTCAAATACTCTGGCGAGTGACGTTGCCACAAGTGTGGCGTATTGCACTGCCAGGACTGGGTAATTTGTTTTTGGTACTGCTCAAAGATACCGCGTTGGTTTCTGTGGTCGGGCTTGAAGATATCATGCGCCACGCCAAAACGGCAGCGACTTCCACGCAAAGCCCGTTTACTTTTTATATGGCAGCAGCATTGTTGTACTTGAGTCTGACCGTCATCATCACCGGTGTGATTATGTGGCTAGAATGGGTCAATAACCCAGCAGAGCGTTATGCAAAACGCCTGCAAAAAATCGGCATGGCAAAATAGGGGATTCATCAATGAACTGGAATTGGCAAATTATTATTGATAGTATCCCAAAACTGCTGCAAGGCAGTATTATCACCATTGAGCTTGTGGTGTTGTCGGGTTTATTGGGGTTTATGTTGGCAGTGCCGCTAGCCTTGGCTAGGCTATCCAAAAAACCTTGGGTACAGGCATTGCCGTTTGCGTATATTTTCTTTTTTCGTGGTACGCCGCTACTGGTGCAAATCTTTTTGATTTATTATGGCTTGTCACAATTTAAATGGGTGACCGAGTCCGTGCTGTGGAAATCGGGTGTGTTAGCGAGCCCATTTTGGTGCGCTATCATCGCTTTTACCCTCAATACGGCAGCTTATATTGCAGAAATCATCCGCGGTGCTATCAAGTCAATACCCAAGGGCGAGAATGAAGCTGCCGACGCCATTGGCATGTCATATAGCCAAAAATTGCGCCGAATTATTTTTCCTCGCGCCTTTGGCATCATGCTACCTGCGTATGGCAATGAAGTGATTTTTATGCTCAAAGGCAGTGCGCTGGCATCGACCATCACTTTGATGGATATCACCGGTGTGGCAACGACGATTATGTCAAAAACTTATACCGTTTTTGAGTTGTTCTTTGCCTCAGGTATCATTTATTTGTTATTGTCTTGGCTATTGATTGGGATGTTTCGATTGGCTGAAAAACGTATCAATCGTCATCTTTCTTATCAGCCCATCAGTAATGGGGGCGTCACTGCCTAATCTAGGCTAAGTTAGGCTAAGCTGGACAAAGAGTTTGGATATATTGGAGGCGTGCCAGTGAAACAAGCAGTTATAGTATCAAGTTTGCTGATAGGTGGGTTGTTACTCTCGGCTTGTCAACCTGCCAGTGATAACAAGCCAGAGCAAAATAGCACAGCAAGTGCCACAGTAAGTGCCACAGTAAGTGCCACAGTGGCTAGCGTTCAAAGTCCGCATCACGTTGCTAGTGTAGCTGCTGCCAGTACCGTATCCCCCCAAGCCGCCCAAAACGGTGCGCCCAAACAAATCAACTGGGCATTGGTGGATTCGGGCGTTAAGCCAGTCGATAAGGCTGGCTTTAAATACCCGTTTGCGCTCGATAGCGAGCCTGTCAAAGCCTATGCCGAGATGTATCATGTGGATAATGAAACCTCCCGCTACAATTTAACGGTGGGTATGGCAGTCAATGAAGTCTTATCCAAAGTGCTCGACCAGCTGGGTACTGCCTATGTGTCACATGAACTCACAGCCGGTAAAAACAGCGCGTTTGTCATCCATACCACCCAGCAAATTGCCCCGAGCCAATACACTTACGTCTTTGCTGAGCCCTTTGCCAAAGGGTTAACCATTCCTGTCAAAATTATCAATGATGGCAAAAAATAACTAAGTTGCCATCGGTATGTTGACGTTCATTTATCGTTTAAGGAAATACCATGCGTGTGCTAGGATTGGAAACATCCTGCGATGAAACGGGATTAGCCATTTTTGATAGTGACCAACGTCACCAACCCAATCAAGGTTTGGTCGGACAAGTGCTGTATAGTCAAATCGCGCTACATGCGACGTATGGTGGGGTAGTCCCTGAACTTGCAAGCCGCGATCACATCCGTAAATTAGTGCCCTTGTTGCAGCAACTGCTGGATGACTGCCAACTCAAAAAAACCGATATCGATGCAATTGCCTTTACCAAAGGTCCTGGACTGGTTGGCGCGTTGATGACAGGGGCATTATTTGGGCGCAGTTTGGCGATGGCACTTGATATTCCTGCGATTGGCGTACATCACATGGAAGGACACTTACTCGCGCCGCTATTAGGCGCCAATCCGCCCGATTTTCCGTTTGTCGCGTTGCTGGTGTCGGGTGGACATACCATGTTAGTGGCGGTCAAAGGCATCGGGCAATATGAAATATTAGGTGAGTCGATTGATGATGCCGCAGGCGAGTGCTTTGATAAAGCCGCTAAAATGCTAGAGTTACCTTATCCTGGTGGACCTAATATTGCACGCTTGGCGCAAACAGGTAATCCATTAGCCTATGAATTACCGCGCCCGATGTTGGGTAAAGGATTGGATTTTTCTTTTAGTGGTATGAAAACCGCCGTGCATAATTTGATTAAAGACCATCCAACCGATAGCCATAATCCTGAGCATGCCCAGACGCGCGCCGATATTGCAGCGAGTTTTCAATATGCGATGGTCGATACGTTGGTGAAAAAATGTGTCAAAGCCTTGCAGCAAACGGGTATGAAACGCTTGGTGATCGCAGGCGGGGTGAGTGCCAATCAACAACTACGAGAATCGCTAGCCGAGGCATTAGCCAAAATCAATGCCACTGTGCATTATGCACCGCCTGCCTTGTGTACTGACAATGGCGCCATGATTGCCTTCGCCGGGTGGCAGCGCTTGAACGCCGGTCAACACGATGAGCTAGCGGTTAGCTGCTTGCCGCGTTGGGACATGACAACGCTGCCTGCTGTCAATCCAGCTAAACCATAACCACCACAAGGACTTGAAGATGCCATGGCTATGGATAGGATTGGGGGCGGCATTTGGGGCAATGCTGCGCTGGTGGTTAGGCAGACTCAACAGCGTACATCCTTGGTTGCCCTATGGCACACTACTTGCCAATGTACTAGGCGGGCTGTTGATGGGATTTGCCTTGATACTCACCCAAAAGATGCACCCAAACTTACGACTGTTTATCACCACCGGGTTTTTGGGGGGACTAACAACGTTTAGTACGTTTAGTGCCGAAGTGTTTACTTTGTTGAATACCGGCAAGGTAGTGCAAGGTGTCGCCTTGATTGGCATCCATGTGCTTTTAACCTTGGTTGCGACTGCCATTGGTTTTTATAGTCTTAAGCTACTAAGTTAAGAGTTAAGAAGCTGTGAAGTTAGGAAGCTATTAAATGGTTAATCGCTTCTTTCCCATGCACCGCTAAAAGTCACAAAGCTGTTCAAGGCTTTGGCAATTAATAAGCGAGTTTAATCTTAAATGTAGTTATTTAGTCTCATCTATAGCGTGCGCAATCGGTCAGTCATCAAATTGTCATGATACTGTCACATTTCTTTGTAATCATATACACAATTTTTATACAAACCGAATGATGGTTATTATAATTACAGTTAAATCGGTCAGTATTGAACTATATCAGCTTTGAGCTATCATAGTGAAAATAACCAAAGAAAGTTAAATTGTACCGTTAGTGACATTTATTTCATTCAGGCAGTTTCATTGTAAACTCAAAAAACGTTTTTAGGAGCTATCCATGCGTTATTCATTATTAAGTGTTGTCGTAGCATCGACCTTAGCATTAACCGCTTGTGGTAACAAACAAGCAGACAATCAAGCAGCGGGTGCCTCAGCAACATCAAGCACTGCAGGTAGCGACAAAAACGCCGTATTTACCATCACAGGTGCAGGCGCCTCTTTCCCACAACCTATTTATGCTAAATGGGCAGGTGAGTTCAAAAACGCCACTGGCGGTCAAGTAAATTACCAATCAATCGGTTCATCAGGTGGTATCAAACAAATCCAAGCCAATACCGTTGACTTTGGTGCGTCGGATGCGCCTTTAAGCAAAGAAGAGTTGGATAAAAGCGGTTTAATCCAGTTCCCAACCGTTATCGGTGGTGTTGTACCGGTTGTTAACATCGATGGTGTTGCACCCGGTCAATTAAAACTAGACGGTGCCACCCTTGCCAATATCTACTTGGGTAAAATCACTAAATGGAATGACCCAGCGATTACCGCATTAAACGCAGGCGTGACACTACCAGATGCGCCAATCACGACGATTTTCCGTTCTGACGGCTCAGGTACAACCTTTAACTTTGCAAGCTACTTAGCTGCTGTATCACCAGAATGGAAAGCAGGTCCAGGTGTAGATAAATCAATTAAATGGCCAACCGCTGCGACAGGTGCAGGTGGTAAAGGTAACGAAGGCGTGGCAAGTAACGTCGCTCGTGCCAAAAACTCAATCGGTTATGTTGAGTACGCTTACGCAAAACAAAACAAAATGTCGCATACTCAGCTAAAAAATGCGGCGGGCAACTTTGTCCAACCATCGGCTGAAAGCTTTGCCGCTGCGGGTAATGCAGATTGGAAAGGTACACCAGGCTTTAACATTGTATTGACTAACCAAGCAGACTCGAATGCCTGGCCAATCTCTGCGGCAACCTTCATCTTAGTCCATACTAAACCCACCAACCCAGAAAACGTCAAAAATACCCTTAAATTCTTTGACTGGGCTTATTCAAGCGGTGATGAGCTAGCAAAATCACTGGACTTTGTACCATTCTCAGCAGAAAGCAAAGCTATCTTCCGTGAAGAGTGGAAAAAAGTTGTAGGGGCTGATGGTAAGCCACTATTTAGCTCAGATGCTGCCACAGCAACTGCTTCAGCTGCAAAATAATCTTATGATGATGGTTAACAGTTAACAGGGTTAGGCATGTCAAACGATACGTAGAGCAATAAACAAGTTAATGCTCTACGTTTTTTTTTCAAATTTCTAGAATTAGTAAACTAAAACTATTTTTTGATGGCTGGGTTCTTATGTCGGATTTACACGCAAAACTCGCAAAGCAAAAACAATTAGACTGGTTGTTTGTCAACGCGACTCGTCTTTTTGCGTTTATCGTGCTGTTGTTGCTAGGTGGTATCTTAATCTCACTATTTCTTGGCGCATTGCCAAGTATGAAGGCGTTTGGCATTAACTTTTATACCAGTAAAGACTGGGATACAGGGATGGATGTATACGGCGCACTCGCACCAATCTATGGTACGTTGGTGACTTCTATCATTGCTATTTTGATTGCGGTTCCGGTAAGTTTTGGTATTGCCATGTTTTTGACAGAGCTTTGCCCAAATTTTTTAAAACGTCCTTTAGGGATTGCCATTGAGTTGTTAGCGGGTATCCCTTCAATTATCTATGGTATGTGGGGATTTTTCGTATTTGCGCCTTGGTTTTCAGAACATATCCAGCCCTGGCTGATTGACCATTTGGGTGATGTGCCTTATGTGGGTCGTTTATTCCAAGGTGCGCCGATGGGTATTGGTCTGTTCACCGCAAGTTTGATTTTGGCTGTCATGATTATCCCGTTTATTGCATCAGTCATGCGTGATGTTTTCTCAATTACCCCAAAGATGCTTAAAGAATCTGCCTATGGTTTGGGGTCAACCACTTGGGAAGTGATGCGATACGTGGTGTTGCCTTATACCAAAGCCGGTGTGATGGGCGGTATCATTTTGGGATTGGGTCGCGCATTGGGTGAAACGATGGCAGTCACCTTTGTTATTGGTAACGCTTATAACGTCAGTCCAAGTTTGTTCCAGTCAGGGGTGTCAATCACTTCGGCATTGGCAAATGAATTTGCAGAGTCTGAAGGCTTGCACCAATCATCGCTTCTACATTTAGGTTTCTTACTATTTATCATTACCTTTATTGTACTGGTGATTTCAAAATTGATGCTCAGTCGTATGGATAAAAATGCGGGTACGAAATAAGGACGCTGGGGAATACTATGACTACTATCAACATGAATCGTAACAATGCCATTTACAAACGCCGCCGTCTAAGCAATGCTTTAGGACTGGTATTTGCCGGTTTGTCTATTGTATTTGGCTTGACCTTCTTAGGGTTAATTTTATTCAAATTGTTTTTATCAGGCTCGCATGCGTTATTGACCATGCCCATTTTTACTCAAGACACGCCATCGCCAAACGAAATTGGCGGTCTTCGCAATGCGATTATCGGCTCAATCATGGTGACAGGATTAGGGCTTGTAGTCGGCACACCAATTGGTGTCATGGCAGGTATTTATCTTGCTGAATTTGCCGAAAACAGCTGGCTTGGTAAAGTCACCCGTTTTATGAACGACATTTTGCTATCCGCACCCTCGATTGTAATTGGTCTATTTATTTTTGCGTTGATGGTACAAGGCCGTAACTTCTCAGGTTGGGCAGGTGCAATGGCTTTAGCGCTATTGGTTATTCCTGTGGTGGTACGTACCACCGAAAATATGCTCCGTCTAATTCCCAATACATTGCGTGAAGCGGCTTATGCGTTAGGCACGCCAAAATGGAAACTGGTAACATCCGTTACGTTACGTGCTGCCAAAACTGGGGTGTTAACAGGTATCTTACTGGCATTTGCGCGTATCTCGGGTGAGACTGCGCCATTACTATTTACCGCGCTCAATAACCAATTCTTTAGCACTGATATGGGTCAACCCATTGCCAACTTACCAAACGTGATTTATCAATACGCCAGCCAACCATACCCTATTTCAAACCAATTGGCTTGGGCAGGTGCGTTACTCATCACCTTGGCAGTATTAACATTGAATATTTTGGCACGTGCGCTCAGTGGTAAAGAGCAATCATCACATTGATGATCAATAGAAGATTAAAGCTATTTGCTAGTATCAAACAAAATTTATTAAGGTATTCATCATGACCGCAAAAATGCAAATTCGTAATCTAGAGTTTTATTACGGTAAATTTTTAGCCCTTAAAAATATCAACATCGATATCGCTGACAAAAAAGTTACTGCGTTTATCGGACCGTCAGGCTGTGGTAAATCAACATTACTGCGTACCTTTAACCGTATGTATGACCTATACCCCGGCATGAGTGCCACGGGCGAAATCAACCTAGATGGACAAAACATCTTGGATAAATCCGTGGACGTCAACTTGCTGCGCGCTCGTGTGGGGATGGTGTTCCAAAAACCAACGCCATTTCCGATGTCAATCTATGACAACGTGGCATTTGGTGTGCGTCTGTACGAAAGCTTAAGCCGCGCTGAGCTAGACGAGCGCGTTGAATGGGCGCTCAAAAAATCGGCACTGTGGACTGAAGTTAAAGATAAACTTAAAGCATCGGGTCTGTCATTGTCGGGTGGTCAGCAGCAACGTCTATGTATCGCCCGCGGTGTGGCAACCCGTCCTGAAGTATTGCTACTAGACGAACCCACCTCGGCACTTGACCCCATCTCAACAGGCTCAATTGAAGATTTGATTTCAGACCTAAAAAATGATTACACCATCGCCATCGTTACCCACAACATGCAGCAAGCGGCAAGGGTGTCTGACTATACCGCGTTTATGTACTTGGGCGAAATGATGGAAATGGGGGATACCGATAAAATGTTCACTAACCCAGACCGTAAAGAAACTGAAGAATACATCACGGGCAAATTCGGCTAGGCTATTTTGTTATTAAGCGATCTGCGCGTCATTTAATCAATCACAATACCTCGCTACCTTGCTGGTGCGGGGTATTTTTTTGCCTAAACTTCTAAGCACAATCAAAGTAAAATAAATATTGATAACGATTCTCATTTACCCTATAATTCGCAAATTGTCATTATTTTTTTTATTATTTATTCGTGTTTACTTTTAAGGATGTTTTATGTTGAGCCGTACTTTTACTTTATCAATATTACCCCTGACGATATCTGCATTACTCTTGACGGCTTGCCAAAAAACCGAGCAAAAAACCGACGTAGCACCTGCTGCAAGTAGTGCTGCAACAGCGCCTGCAACGACTAACGCTTCTGCAGTCACAGCGTCAGCGCAGAGCTCAGTTGATATGAGTAAAGAAACGGCGGAATACAAAGCTTGGGTACAAACCCAAATTGATAGCTTGCTTACCGATACCCAAAAATTTGTCGCACTGCTTGAAGCGGGTAAATTAGAAGAGGCGAAGGCGTTATACCCAAAAGCGCGCATGTATTTTGAGCGCTCAGAGCCGATTGCTGAAAGTTTTGGCGACCTTGACCCACGTATCGATAACCGTGAAGCCGACCTTGAGCCCAATGAAGTATGGACAGGCTTCCATGCGATTGAAAAAATCTTGTGGACGCAAAACACCACCAAAGGCACCGAAAAACTGGGCAAACAACTGATTGCAGATGTCAAAGAATTGCACGCCAAAATTCCGACGGCAGAGGTGACAGGCGATTTGATGGTGCAAGGTTCAGTAGATTTGCTCAATGAAGTGTCAACGAGCAAAATCACCGGCGAAGAAGAAATTTTTTCGCACACAGACTTGTATGATTTTAAAGCCAATATTGAAGGCGCAGAGAAAATATTTGCCATTTTAAAACCAAAAATCCAAGCCAAAAACCCAGCGTTAGTCACAGAGCTTGAGCAAAAATTTGGCGCAGTCAACCAACTACTTGCCAAACACCAAGTCGGGCAACAAGACTATAAATCCTATAAAGAGTTAACCCCTGCAGATACCAAAGCGCTAGCCGAAGCGGTGAATAAACTCGGCGAACCCTTAGCGCAGATGGGCATTGTATTGCAATAAGTGAAAGGTGAAGCAAAAAATTGCTTCACTTTACGGTTTTAGGGTGGAATAAAAAGGTCAGTACGGTGTTAGGGGCAGTATGAAACATAGTAAATTAGATAAGCAAGCGCAAGAAACAGGATTAGGACTAAAAACGTCAAATCGTCGCAGTTTTTTACGCCAATTTGGTGCGCTCAGTGTGGCAGGCGCAGGTTTAGCCGTGTCAGCCTGTCAGCAAAAACCAAGCGAAAACTTACCTAACTTGCAAGCTTTGGATGGCAATCAGTCTAAAGATAGCGATAAAAACGAAAATCCTAAACATGCCGGTAATGATGCCAATACTACTAAAAATAGTTTTGCGGATGTCAAATATGATTTTTATGGCGAACACCAAGCAGGCATTACCACGCCGTCACAGCGTAATATCTATTTTTTGGTGATGGATTTACATACCGATAAGCTCGACGATGTCAAACAGATGTTCAAAGACTGGACAACGTATGCGGCCAATTTGACGCAAGGTAAAAACATCAAAGCCTACGAAAAAAACCCGTTTGTGCCCCCGACCGACACAGGCGAAGCAGACAGCATGGGCGCGTACGGATTGACGTTGACCTTTGGTATTAGCCCAAGTTTTCTAAAAAAAATGGGACTTGCCCATAAGCAGCCCAAAGAATTCCAAGACTTGCCCAAATTCCCGCGTGATCAATTACGAGAAAATTTGACGGGGGGTGATATCTGTATTCAAGCCTGCGCCGAAGATGCCCAAGTGGCGTTCCACGCGGTACGGCAGCTGGTTCGCCAAGCGCGTTCTAATATCACCATGCGTTGGAGTCAGTCAGGTTTTGTTGGGTTTGATACCGGCAACCATACGCCCCGTAATTTATTCGGCTTTAAAGACGGCACTGCCAACCAAAGCACTATCAAAGCTGCGGACAAAAACTTATGGGCGGACGCGCCTGATTGGATGAAAGGCGGCACTTATTTAGTCACCCGCGTCATTCAGATGCATCTTGAAACTTGGGATCGCACCTCACTTAAAGGTCAAGAAGACACCTTTGGTCGACATCGTGATAGCGGCGCGGCGATTGGACAAAAAGGCGAATTTGACACCTTTGATGTGAACGCCAAAGACGCGCAGGGTAAAGCAGTGATACCTGAAATTTCCCACATGGGACTGGCAAAACGCACAGGCGTGGAGATGCTACGCCGTTCGTATTCTTACAGTAGCGGCATTAACCCAGCCACTGGGCAGTTTGATTCAGGGCTGCTGTTTATTTCATTTCAAAAATCGCCCGAGCAATTTATCATCATCCAAAATGCCCTAGGTCGTCTTGATAAAATGAATGAATACACCACCCACATTGGCAGTGGGCTATTTGCTTGCTTCGGTGGTATCCCGCAAGGTGGCTATATTGGACAAGCATTGTTTGAAGCTTAAGGTTAAAATGCAACCTGCATCAGTTAAAAATAGACGGTTCAAAACACACGCTTAAAAATAGACGGTTAAATAGACGGTTAAAAAGTTACTTATGATAAATATCACCCAAAAAACCTTGCTAAATTTTGGCCTAGCAAGTTCGCTGCTCATTACCAGTCAAGGCTTACAAGCCCAGCAACCAACGCCTGCAAGTGCGCAGATAGTGACGCAACAAGCCAGTCAATCAGCCAGCAAAAAGCTGAACTTAAGCCCTATTTTTATCAACCTATCAGACGCGATGGCGGCAATTAAAGCCAATGATACTTCAAAAGCCAAGGACACCCTTGCGCAAATTCAAACAGCCTTTGATGCCATAGATGCAACGGCAAAAAATTCCACGCTTGGGCAACAGACAAGCCAAGCGATTGGGCAAGCCATAAGCAATCCCACAGAAGCCAATTTATCAGCCGTGTCAAATGCGTTATATGCTTTTGAAAAAGAACAAAATCCTGTGGATTACAGCGCGAAGCGAAAAGAGTTTGCCAAAAAAATGGTACCGGCGTATGACAATCTTAATCAAGTCATACAACGCGCAGCACCGACAGATGTAGAAGCGTTACGGGCGGCTTACAACCAGTTTAATGCAGTTTGGCTAGGTAATGAGCGGGTCGTACGCAATACCAGTATGGGGCACTACGGTAAAATCGAAACATCCATGGCGCTGATGCGAGTGGCGATTGAAACCCAACCCATCAATATAGCGCAAATCAAAACCCAATCTGCCGCGCTAAAAGACGCCATTGACAGTTATAACAAGGGTGACGTAGCCGCTTTACAAACCACACAAACTGTCACCTTGGCAGATAGTATCCAGCTACTGCGCGATGGTTTACAGGCGTTTAAAACAAACGATGCAGCGACTGGTCAAGCCAAGTTAGGCGAGTTTATTAGTATATGGCCAACGGTGGAAGGCGATGTCAGCACCCGTAACCCCGGCCTATATAATCGGGTGGAAAGTCAAATCCCGCTAGCCATGGCGAAAGGGCAAGACCCTAAACAACAGCAAACACTGCAATCGATTATCAATGAATTGGCGGCAATCAATCCAACAGCCCAATACACCGCGGTTGATTCGATGCTGATTTTGCTTCGAGAAGGGTTGGAAGCCTTATTGATTGTCATCTCGCTGTTATCGGCTTTAACCGCTGCCAAACAAGTCAAAGCCAAAAAATGGGTGTATGCTGGTGTGGCTTTTGGCTTACTTGCCAGTGTCGCAGGCGCGATGGCATTACAGCTATTATTCCCTGCGGTGACTTCTGCCGCCAATCGTGAGATGTTTGAAGGGGTGATAGGCATCGTTGCGGTCATTATGATGATTGGCATTGGCGCGTGGCTGCATAGCAAATCATCCGTCCAATCATGGAACGCTTATATCAAGCGTCATATGGGACAAGCCATGACGGCAGGTAGCTTTGTTTCGTTATTTGGATTGAGCTTTTTATCCGTGTTTCGAGAAGGCGCAGAGACCATATTGTTCTATGTCGGTATATTACCCAATATCAGTATGAGTAATTTTTTAACCGGGATTGGTTTGGCGCTTGTAGCACTGGCAGCAGTGGCTTGGGTGATGCTAAGAACCTCGGTTAAATTACCGATTCCACAGTTGTTTAAAGTCTTAACTTGGGTGATTTACCTATTGGGCTTTAAGATTTTAGGCGTTAGTCTACACGCGCTGCAATTGACAGGGTATCTGCCGATGACCGCCATGAGCCGCTTGCCAGCGATTGAATCGTTGGGATTTTACCCGACGCTACAGACATTTTTGGCACAAATCGGCTATGTTATTATTATAATCGCCATCAATCTTTGGATGAAAAACCATCAACGTCAGCAAACGGCTGCGTTGGCATAACCTTTAGCCAAAGATAATTAACGGCATAAAAAATGGGTAAAACTTGTTTACCCATTTGGTTGTAGCGTCTAGTTCATAACGCATAGTTTGCATAGCATAGTCTAAACTAGGCTATAGACTACACCTACGCCGTTTTTTCCATACGCTCGCGCTGCGCTTGACCTTGCCATAAGCCTTCTAGGTCATAAAACGTGCGTGCTTGTGGCATCATCACATGCACCACCACAGCGCCCAAATCAATCAAGGTCCAATCACTGGTGCCTTGACCTTCCACACCAATCGGATTAAATCCTGCTTGTTTCGCTTTCATCGCGACATGGTCGGCAACCGCTTTAAGGTGGCGGGTAGATGTCCCTTCGGCAATCACGATACGCTCCATGACTTCAGTCATATCAGCAACATCGAGTACGGTAATGTTTTTGGCTTTTAGATCATCCAAGGCATCTTGAACGATGTCAAGGCAAGTGGTTAACTGTTGGTGGGCAGGGTGTTGATTGACTAAACTAGCAAATTGGGTATCGGTCATAAATGCGTGGATTCCATGAATTGGTTCATAAAGATTGGGTAGTAATGATTGGGTTATAAGGGTAGCTTAAAATAGGATCATGACAATCCTAAAAAAAGTGCGCTATTTTAACAAAAATCTAACGCATAGGTTATCAAAAAATGTAAATCAATATCAGGCTAAACGTGCGGGGCATATAACTGATGCTCAACAATATACCGATAAACTTGACTCGGTAAACTTAGCCACGCTTGCTGTCGTTGCCGAGCTTCTGTGCTGTATATCCAAGCCCTGATATCACGACTTGCGATATCAGGCACGACAAACTTATCCATATAAATATGGTTAGTGGTTTGATTTATCAAGTCTTTTGGCGAATGAATGATAAAAGGCACTAACCGATTATCAATAGTTAGCCTAGGTGTTTTATCTGTAGTTGCTAAAGCATTTTGATTCAAATTTTTATTTAAATTGTGGCTAAGGCTGTCCAAGGCGGGACGGGGTAGCACCCATAGATTGGTAAGCGAAAGCAGCTCAAAGCCGCGATACCATTTATCAAGTTGTTCAACACTGTCTTGTCCAAGGACAAAAATCAGTAGGTCATTGGGGTAACGCTTTTTAAACTCACTCAAGGTATGAAAGCTATACACAGGCGGCTGACACTGCAGCTCAGTCTCATCAATCGACAAAAAAGGCACATCGTGAATCGCAAGCCTAAGCATCTCAAGGCGCTGCTGGTTGGAAGTTGGCTGGGTTTTTAAGGGCGAACCTGCCGTGGGCAATAATTTGGCGATGATATCAACATTGGGGAAGGCGCGCATGAGTTCATGGTACACATGCGCAATCATCTGTAAATGCGCCAAATGTATCGGATCAAATGAGCCACCCAACCAGACACGAATACAGCGAGGCATTGTCATAACCACCCGCCTAATTCAAAGTTGGGGCGAAGAAAACTAACATCCTTTATCATCACTGACACGTCTTACGGTTGGTTTGGTGGTTCATCGGTTGGCACATTGCGCACAAAAATCACTTTATGCTGATTGTCATTGGGGTAGCGCTCTTGTACCTCAAAATAGCGCGGATAGGCACGTAGAAAATCACTGAATTTGTTAAAGTTAAACAAGCGCGCATCAAAATCGGGCTCGACTTTGAGCAGATAGTTTTTGACAGGTGCGATATTTGCCCAGCCTTGGTCATCCGCCATACTTGAGATGGCAAGCTTGACCAAAGTGATGGCGACATCCACAGGCTTCATCTGATTGCCTTTGGTAGAGAACAGCATATCAGCAGAGTCATAAAAATCTACCGTCGAAGGGGTTTGGTTTTCTTCAAAAAACTCAAGATAAGTAAAACGGTCACAGGCTTGCACAAAAGGCTTGGGTGTGGTGCTACGACCAAAACCATACACCAATAACCCTTGCTCACGAATACGCTGGGCCAGTCGGGTAAAATCGCTGTCAGATGATACCAAACAAAACCCATCAAAACGCTCGGTATAAAGCAAATCCATCGCATCAATGATTAAACTTGCATCGGTAGCATTCTTACCCGTGGTGTAACTAAATTGCTGAATCGGCTGAATCGAATAGCTTAGTAACACGTTTTTCCAGCTGTTTAATTGTGGGCGCGTCCAATCACCATACGCGCGTCGAACGCTACTAATCCCGAGCGTGGCAATTTCAGACAGCAGCGCATCAAGATGATTGACTGACGCATTATCAGCATCAATCAATACGGCAAGTCGGGCGTCAACGCTCGTTGAATAGTTCTGCGAATGTGCCATGTTGGTCACCCAGCGATAAAGTTAGATGTGATTGAGCGACATTTTACCATAAAGCAATTTGTGGGGATAACAGATTGTGGCGCACTAGCCTAGTGGTGGAATAGTAGCCTTGCCTTGCATTTAGGCTGATATCCTGTGTGACAGCCAATGGCGATAGACAACAAAAAGGTGAGTGTTAAACTCACCTTTTTTTAAATATAAAAGCTTAAAACTCACCGCTATCAGCTTGAACGGCTGTGAGCGCAATGGTATAGACAATATCTTCAACCAAGGCGCCACGCGACAAGTCATTTACAGGCTTGTTGAGACCTTGCAGCATAGGACCGACGCTCACCACGTTGGCAGAGCGCTGCACCGCTTTATAGGTGGTATTGCCAGTGTTCAAATCTGGGAAGATAAACACATTGGCTTGACCTGCCACCAGCGAGTTTGGCGCTTTTGATTTTGCCACGCTTGCGACACTGGCAGCGTCATATTGTAACGGACCATCAATGAGCAAATCAGGCGCTTTGGCTTTGGCGATTTCGGTGGCTTGACGCACTTTATCCACGTCTGCGCCTTCACCTGATGACCCTGTCGAATAACTAATCATGGCAACTTTGGGTTCGATACCAAACGCTTTGGCAGATTGGGCAGATTGTAGGGCGATTTCAGCCAACTGTTCTGCGGTAGGGTCTGGGTTGATGGCACAGTCACCATATACCACCACTTGCTCAGGCAGTAGCATAAAGAAAATAGACGATACCAGCGAGTACTGCGGCGCTGTCTTAATTAACTGAAACGCAGGGCGGACAGTATTGGCGGTGGTATGCACGGCACCAGATACCAAACCATCGACTTCACCCAAGTGCAGCATCATCGTACCCAGCACGACGGTATCTTTGAGCTGTTCATGGGCTTGCAGTTCATCGAGTTTGCCTTTACGGCGCTCAACCATGGGTTTGACGTACTTGTCAATCAAGCTTTCTGGGTCAAGAATCTGCAGGCCTTCAGGTAGGGTGAGCCCCAAGTTCTTGGCAACCTCTTCGACTTCACTGCGTTTGGCAAGTAAGATACAATGGGCAATACCACGAGTCTGACAGATGACAGCCGCTTCAACGGTACGGGGCTCAGCGCCCTCAGGCAGTACGATGGTTTTTTTGGCAGCTTGGGCTTTTTTGACCAAGGTATGACGAAAAGCCGAAGGGGAGAGTTTACGGTTATTGTTGCCTTGACTAAAAGTGGTTTTGATCCAGTCCAAATCCAAATGCGCGGCGACAAAATCGGTGACTTCACTGGCGCGAGTGGTGTCATCGGCGGGGATTTCATGGCTGATGTGGTTAAGTTTGGTGACAGTATCAAAGCTGTCAGTATCAACCAGCATCACAGGAATCCCCGTTTTTAGCGCGGGGCGACACAGATTGATAATTTTTTGGTTCGGCACGATACCGCCTGTCAGAATAAGACCTGCTAGCGGCACACCATTCATGGTGCTAAGCGCAGTTGCCAAAATTAAATCATCACGGTCGCCTGCCGTCACCAGTAAGTTGCCACGGGTGAAAGAATCTTCAATATTGGCAACGGTACGCGCAACCAGTAAGGTATTGAGCACACGGCGGTTTTTGGCATCGCCTTCATTGAGCCATTTGGCATCAAGCTCACGAGCCACGTCCCAGGTACGGGGCACACTTAAGGTGTTGCTAAAAGGTACCACGCCAATCAAGCGAAATTTATCGGAGTCAAAATAAGGGGAGTGGGATTTAATCGCCTGTAACTGCTCAGCTGCCAAATCAACTTTGGCTTTACCCGGCGCGACGGGTGCTTCATCATAGTGGTTGTCCACGTTTTTGACACGCATCAAAATCGTGCCTAGCGTACGCTCGCTTGCCATACCGCCAAAATCACGGGCAAAAATATCTAGCTTGTCTACCAAACTATCAGGGTTTGCAATATCGCCACTACTGACCAAAATGACTTTGGCATCTAGCGCGTTGACGATGGCTAAATTCACCAATTCCGCATAACTTGAATCATTGTCGGCAGCCAAACCTTCACAGACGATAACGTCATATTGTTCAGCCAATGCTTGGTGCTTGGCAACCACTTCTTCCATCAAGTCATCTAACTGACCATCCCCAATCACGCGCTCTAAGCGGCTACGGTCAATGGATGTTGGTGGGTTTAAGTTAAAGGCATGTTTTGCAAGCACACTTGAGCTGTCATCACTCTCATGATTGGCGGTGGTATTTTGGCTAAAAGGTTTTAAAAATCCTGCTTTTAGCCCGATATAATCAAGTGCACGGATAAAACCCAAACAAGCTGAGGTCAAGCCAATGCCAGTACTGGTAGGCACAAATAAAATAGTTTGCATGATAGTTCCTATTTGTTGTTTTATTCAAACTAAAAACCCTGATGAGGCATCAGGGTGAGAGGGTTTATAAACCTAAGACTTCTTTGGTTTCTTTGGCGATTTGGTATTCTTCATCGGTCGGAATCACCCACAATTGCAGTTGGCTGTCGGCTTGGTGGAAGCTACCTTCTGCACCGCGAGAGAGTTCGGCATTTTTGTCAAGGTTCGCTTTGATGCCAAAATGCGGCAAGTTTTGTAAGATTTTTTGGCGAATCGAGGCGCTGTTTTCACCGATACCGCCGGTAAATACCAAGCCAGTGAAGGTCGGTAACGCACAGCTGAGTGAAGCGATATAGCGGGCTGCCTTATAACAGAAAATTTCGATGGCAAGTTTAGCATCTTCGTTGCCTTCATTGGCGGCTTGCTCCACCGTGCGCATATCACTTGAGATACCTGAAATGCCCAACAACCCGCTGTGTTTATTTAAAATCGTATCAATTTGGTCAAGGCTATAGCCCAAAATACGGTGTAAGTGAATATGCAAACTTGGGTCAACATCACCACTGCGCGTACCCATGACCACACCTTCAAGCGGGGTCAGACCCATGCTGGTGTCCAGACTTTTGCCATCATACACGGCGGTTAACGAGCAACCATTGCCCAAATGCACTGTAATCCAACCATTGGCTTGGTGATGAGGGGCTAGGCTGTCAGCGCGGTGGCTGACATAGGCGTGCGAGCTACCATGAAAGCCATAGCGACGGATATAATGCTCATTGTACAAATCTTTTGGAATGGCGTAGCGGTAGGCTTTGGCGGGCATGGTTTGGTGAAAGGCGGTATCAAACACGACCACTTGCGGTAAATCTGGGTAGATTTTTTCCACCGCTTCAATACCTAAGGCATGGGCGGGGTTGTGCAGGGGTGCCAATACTTTTAGCCGTTTGACTTCCGCCAAGACATGGTCATTGACTTTTTCAGCATGAGAAAACTCGCGTCCGCCATGCACCACACGGTGACCCACGGCAACAGGTTTGTAAGCTGCTAATAAACCTAATATTTTTTGCAGCGCCCATTGGTGATTGGCGCCTGCCAAAGAGATTTCGACTTTTTCGCCATTGAGGTCGGTGTGTTTGATACGCGCCGTATCTAAGCCCAAGTTTTCCGCAAGACCGGCAACGCGCTCGCTGCTGTCATTGCTTAATAACGCGTATTTGATTGATGAAGACCCACAATTAAGTACTAAGATCGGATTTTGCATGGCTGTTCCTTTAGACAAGATCTTGTGCATTCCTTGCAACAAGCCCCTTCCTAATTGGATTAAATTTTAAGCTATCCTTGTCTTAAGTAATTTATTGTAGATTAAAAAAAATGTATTGTGGCAATTTTTTGCCAAATTTTTGTTGTCATCACTATAGCAAAAAAGCATACCACAACAATGCTGGTGTCAACAAAATGAAAAATTAACAAAAATCATGGATTTAATGCTCATCTTTAGTAAGGTGAGATAATTGCTTATAAAACGCAAAAACAGCTACAATAACCCCATCGCAAATTCTATTTTTACACTTATTTTATTCTTAAAATTAAGGGCATTCATGCAAATTTCAAAATTATCCCCAATAATCGCCGTGCTGACGGTGATGTTGGCAACCAATGTGCTGACAGGATGTGGGCAAAAAGGGGCATTGTACCTACCTACCAACCATAGCCAACAAGTAGTTGATGCTGCCGCCAAACCGACCAGCACCACTGCCAATGCCTCTGATACCCAAGTCGATGTCAACACCCAAGATCCCAACGTTATGATCGACAATAACGCAACCCAAGCGCCGCATTCAGCGCCTCACTCAGCGACTACGCCATCGGTGCCATCGGTTGGAGGTAAAAATGATTACTGATGATGCAGCCGCAAGTTTAGCGATCATCCCGACCGAACACGTCAAGTCAAGCAACTGTCTGAGTTATGATGACAATGGCTTGATGATGGATGGCGTCAGTCTTGCAGATATTGCAAAGACCTTCGGCACACCGACCTATGTGTATAGTCAGCAGGCGATTTTGGCAGCCTATAAAGCTTATGATGATAGTTTTGCTGAGATTGAGCATCAGATTTGTTATGCGGTAAAAGCCAATAGTAACCTTGCTGTATTAAACGAGCTTGCCAAAGCAGGGGCAGGGTTTGATATTGTCACAGGTGGCGAGCTTGCGCGGGTTTTGGCTGCAGGTGGCGACCCCAAAAAAATCGTATTTTCAGGACTTGGCAAAACCGCTGAAGATATCCGCAGTGCCCTTGAAGTAGGGATTGCTTGCTTTAATGTCGAATCAGAAGCTGAGCTGTACCGCATCAATGCAGTGGCAGGCAAACTACAGCAGCAAGCGCCAATTTCGCTACGCGTCAACCCCAATGTCGACGCGCAAACCCATCCATATATCTCCACAGGGCTCAAAGAAAATAAATTCGGCATCACTCATGAAGATGCGCCGCGTATCTACCAAATTGCCCATGACCTACCGCACCTAAAAGTCGTCGGTATTGATTGCCATATTGGCTCGCAGTTGACCCAAGTTCAGCCCTTTATGGATGCATTGGATAAAGTCATTGAGATGATTCACGCACTTGCCAAGCAAGGTATTGCGCTTGAGCATATTGATTTGGGCGGTGGCTTGGGTGTGCAGTATATTGACGAAGACGTTGCAAGTATTGAAGAATTTGCGCAGTTACTCTTACCAAAACTGAAAACTTTAGGTTTAACACTGTATCTAGAGCCAGGCCGTAGTATCGTTGCCAATGCAGGTGTATTATTGACCCGCGTGGATATTTTAAAACCTACCGAACACAAAAATTTTGCCATTGTCGATGCCGCGATGAATGATTTGATTCGTCCGGCACTTTATCAGTCAGAGATGGCAGTCATTCCCACACAGTTGAACTCACCGGTTGAACCCAAAGTATGGGATATGGTCGGGGCGATTTGTGAAACGGGCGATTTTTTGGCAAAAAACCGTGTGTTAGCGTTGGCTGACAATGATATTCTAGCCATCACAGGTGCAGGGGCGTATGGGTTTGTCATGTCGAGTAATTATAATAGCCGCCCACGTGCTTGTGAAATTTTAGTCAAAGATGGTCACGCCCATGTCATTCGCGAGCGTGAAACGGTTGAGAGCCTTTGGCAAAACGAAAAATTGGTAGATTAAATCTAAACTGTAAGGTTTGCTGGCAACGCTAAGCCTTATTGATTCCTCTGAGCCCAAAACCTTAGCAACCGAGCCCAAATTTGCTTGACTTGCTAAGGTTTTTTTGTTCCCCAATTACCTTATAAAAAATCAGCTATCATGATAAGATAGCGTGCATAAATCAAAATAATTTTAAGGAATAACAATGTTAATTGAATTTACCAAAATGCATGGACTGGGGAATGACTTTATGGTCATTGACCTAGTCACACAGCGACTTCACTTGACCAAAGAGTTGGTAGCGTTGTTAGGGGATAGACACTTAGGGATTGGCTTTGACCAGTTGCTGATTGTTGAGCCGCCAAGCCGCCCTGATGTCGATTTTCGCTATCGTATTTTTAACAAAGATGGCAGTGAAGTGCAGCAATGTGGCAATGGCGCTAGATGTTTTGCCCGTTTTGTGCAAGCGCGTAAGTTGTCATTTAAACAGCGTATTCGGGTAGAAACCGCCAGCGGTATTATCACCCTTAGCACCGATGATTATGGCTGGGTAAAAGTGGATATGGGCAAACCAAAATTTGAGCCCGATGAGATTCCTTTTACCCCCAAAACCATTACTAAAGTTCAAAACTCATATCGGCTCAATGTTGATGGTACGCCTGTGACACTCTATGTGGCAAATATGGGCAATCCCCATGCCGTCATCAAAGTGGATGATGTATTGACAGCAGAGGTGGAAAAACTCGGTAAAGCGATTGAGAGCCACCCTGCATTTCCTGAGCGCGTCAATGTTGGTTTTATGCAGGTGATGAATAATCGCCATATCAGGCTACGCGTCTATGAGCGCGGCGTCGGCGAAACGCAAGCTTGTGGTACGGGCGCGTGTGCTGCCGTTGCCACAGGGGTGCGTGAAGGCTGGCTAGATGAAGGCGTGGATATTCGAGCACAGTTGTATGGCGGCAGTTTAGTGATTCGTTGGCAACAAGGCTATCCTGTGTATATGACGGGTCCTGCGACCTTTGTGTACGAAGGGGTGTTTAGTCCTGAGGGTTTGATGGCAGGTGCGGGGCTGAAATTTGCGCCGGCACAATCAAGTGAGGAACATCGCTCAGACGAGGGACATCCTTACCATGAATAGCCCCCAACCTCGCTAACCGACACTATGCCAACTAGCCGTATACCGAGCGAAGGGAAAAATCAGCGCAACCGTGTAGGCAAATCAGCAATCGATGATTTGCCCACCCACTTAATGCCACATGAGGCAGAAACTGTGCTCAATACAGATGACCAAGCTTTGGTAGATCGCTGGCTTGCTGAGCTAAGCAGTAAGCGTTATAGCGCAGCGACCATCAAAAGCTACCGCCAAGCGCTACAGCCTTTTTTGGCGTATTGCTACCAACAGCATACCGAGCTTTATCACATCACCCGTCAGCAATTATCAGACTTCCTAATTCAACGATTAGATGTCGATAAAATATCCAAAGCCAGTAGTCAATATGAACTAACCGTGTTGCGTCAACTTTATAAATGGTTGATTGCTCAGCAGCTGATGACACTAAATCCCACCACAACCATACGTCTTAAACGCGCCCCGAGACCCTTGCCTACGCTACTTGATATCGATTTATTATCCCAGTTATTAGACCAAGCTGCGCCAGAAGATAGCCAAGAAGCACGGTTATGGATGCGCGATAAAGCCATGCTAGAATTACTGTATGGCAGTGGTTTACGGGTCGGCGAGCTCGTGGGACTTAATATGTCTGACATCGACAAATCACAGCGGCTGTTACGAGTACTCGGTAAAGGCGGAAAAACGCGCATCGTACCGATTGGCGAAAAAGCCTGGCAAGCACTCATCAACTATTTGCCGCATCGCTCGCTGTGGGTGGAAGAGCAAGACCCTGCGGTATTTGTCAGTGAGCGTTATGGGACGCGTATCTCAACGCGCACCGTGCAGCTACGTATCAAGCTACAGGCTAAACGTGCCGGTATCGCACAAGATTTATACCCGCATTTGCTAAGGCACTGTTTTGCGTCACATATTTTAAGTGATAGTGGTGATTTGCGTGGTGTTCAAGAATTGCTAGGACACAGTGATATCAGTACCACACAGATTTATACCCATTTGGATTTTGGGCATTTATCGCAAGTGTATGACAAAGCGCATCCACGCTCACGAAGATAATGGGAGAGGTTAAGCAGCAACTTAAGCATGAAAAAAATATTAAGCTTAAGCCTAGCCACATCAGCCTTAGCCATCTTAAGCATTTACCGCGCGGGTCAAATGCTCAGAAGTACGGCGAAGATTAAGGCTCAAGATAATCGCTAAGCCACGCAGCATCTCAACACCGATACGAGGATAATCTGATAACAGTCGCTCAAAATCAGCGCGGGACAAGGTGACAAGCGCACACAGGCTGGCGGCTTTAATGGTGGCGGAGCGAGTTAATAAATCTAACAGTGCCATTTCACCGGTACTTTCGCCCGCCCGAATCTCGCCAACTTTAATTTCTGCCCCTGAAGGGCTGTATTTAATGACTGATAGCTCGCCAATCAGCAAAAACGCCATAAAATCGCCATGCTCGCCTTCCGTAAATAACACTTCTTGCGGACTCAACTGTTTAAAGTGCAATGAGTTTTCGACCACTTGAAACATATAAGGATCAAGACGGCTAAAAATTGGGCTATTCTTTAAATATTCAAAAAGTGGATTATCCATTTTTCGCTTAAAGGTCGTTAGGTATTATTTGTTATGATAGTCAATTTTTGACATTCGAGCAATGCAATATTCTGCCGAGTTATTTGCTGCGCATCCGCATCAAAGTCGGCAAAAATCACGGTCGGCGCTTGCTGTAATAGGGTTGTTTTATTAGTATTTTGGTCAGCATTTTTGTCAAGCTCTAGGCGACTATCTGACTTAGGCAGCCAACTTGCCGCTTTGGCAGATAAAGGTAAATGCGCTAAATTGTTAGTGATATCAAAATCTCGGTTTGCTGCATCGTTTGCTGCGTCGATTGTTTGGGTCAAAACGTTCTCACCATCACTGCTGATAAATTCGCTATGCCCCCAAGTGCTGCGAACGTTGCTAGGCGCTGAGGGATTGACCACATGGTCACCCGTCTGACCTGCGCCAATAACCATGCACTGACTATCGAGCGCTCTTGCGGTGAGTAGCGCATGCCAATGTGCCTTACCTGTTTGGTAGGTAAACGCCGAAGGCGCGGTCAATATATCTGCGCCTAGTTCGCGTAGTTTGACCGCAAGGGTGGGGAAACGAATATCAAAACATACCATCATGCCGACTTTGCCAAACTCAGTATCCGCCACAATGAGCTCATTACCGGCTTCGAAGGTTCTACCTTCATCATAATTGCCTGTGCTATCATTGACGGTGGCTTTAAACAAATGAATTTTGTCATAGCGCGCTAAGCAGTCGCCTGCAGGATCAAATAATAGTGAGCTTTGCCGAAGTTTGCCGTCAGCCACAGGCGTACCATCAGGTCGATACGGGCAGGGCAAGGTTCCTGCCAGCAGATACACACCGTAGTGGCGGGCAGCCTGTGCCGACCAAGCTTTTAAGGCATCAAAATATTGACTGGCAAAACCCTGTTTGCCAAAACAAAAAGCGTTTTCTGGCAAAATCACCATGCGGGTGCCGCGTTCACTGGCAATTTTAATACCTAATTCAATAGATTGAAGATTTGCTAACATATCGGTCTGGCTATTGAGTTCAACAATCGCAAATTTTGTCAGTTTTGTCATGGTGTGATTTCGTAAGCAAAAAATTTAGGGAAATTTGTGGGTGCTGCAGCTAAGTAAAGCTAAGCACAGTTAAGTAAAGCGAATCTAAGTGCAGATAATTAATATACGGCTGAATGTCAAAAAATACTAGCATATCTTGTTGAAACAATACTAAACTAGCAACCTAGCAGAGCATGGACACACCATCTAAACTAACCTCATTAGAGTAAGGCTTAAAAAAACGCGTTATGAAAATTGGTATTGGGGCAAAGCTAACGACGGGGATGACACTTACCCCACAAATGCAGCAGGCAATTCGCTTGCTGCAATTATCGAGTCTTGAGCTTGAACAAGAAGTGCAGCTTAAACTCGATAGCAACCCTCTGCTTGAGCGTGAAGAAGATTGGGAGACGTCTTATGACGACGCCGATAACCTACCCGATGGCGAAAACTATCCAGAACACGATACAGATAAAGACTATGACTATGACGATGATGACTATCAAGTAGAAGGTGTTGAGTTGTCTGAAGCTGATTTTGATGACTATACCCGTCATGAAACTGAGGTGTTAAAAGATTATCTAGCGTCGGATGACTTTTATGCTGCTTCTGCTAGCCAAGATTATCCGCAACACAGTGAACCCTCAGCAGTGCATGAGTATGCAAGTGATAGTTACAGTGACAGTCATGCAGACAGCGATTATCGCTATGATGAGGAATTTGGCTTAGACGGCATTGATAGTAGCGAGCATCTTACCAGCCAGCAAATCGACATGCCGGTGGATGCACAGTGGGATGATATTTATAGCTATGAATCTGCGGCAACCGCGGGCATGGATAACGAAGACAGTCAGGATGATTATAAGCTTGCCACGCAAGGAAACATTCAAGATTATGTCCGTTGGCAACTGAATTTAAGACGGCTATCCACCATTGATATGCTGATGGCGGAGTATCTGATTGATAGCATGGACGAGCGCGGTTTTATCACATTATCGAATGATGAGCTATTTCAAAGTTTTGATACCATGTTGTCATTTTATCAAGTTGAAAACGTGGACTTGGCGCTAGAAGACATTGAGCTTGTGGTTAAGCAAATACAAAACTGCGAGCCACTGGGCGTTGGTGCGCGAAATTTGGCAGAATGCTTGCTGATTCAGCTCAATAAATTACCGAGTGATACCCCCTCTTGGCAAGCAGCCAAGCAAATTTTGATGCACTCAGAATTTTTTGCCAACAATAACATCAATGCACTGCTTAAATCATCCAATCTTGATGTCTCTGAGATTCAGCCTGCGCTTGCCTTATTGCGCACATTAAACCCCAATCCTGCACTGTCTTATGAAAAATCACAGCGCCAGCTTGATAATGGCATTGAAAGCTACGACATTCCTGATGTCATTGTGGTGCAGCGTGGACAGCATTGGGAAGTCAGCCTAAACCCAGAAACCTTGCCAAAACTGCGTATTAACCAAGTGTATGCCAAGCTTGTCAGCCGCAATGACAACAGCGAGCAAGGCGTTTATCTAAAAGAGCAGCTGTATGATGCGCGGCTGTTTATCCGTAGTATCGAAGAGCGTAATCAAAATCTACTAAAAGTTGCAACCTGTATCGTCAAACGTCAGCAGGCTTTTTTTGAGCAAGGCGTCATGGCAATGCAGCCGATGGTACTTAAAGATGTGGCAGATGAAGTGGGCTTGCATGAGTCAACCGTTTCTCGTATCACTACCAGCAAAACCATTGTTACCCCCAAAGGGCTATTTAGCCTAAAGTATTTCTTTTCAAGTCAAGTCAGTAGTGATGAGGGGGAAGGCGTTTCTTCAACCGCTATCAGCGCGATGATCAAGCAAATGATTGAGGCAGAAGACCCCAAAAAACCGCTATCTGATAGTAGTATTATGAAGAACCTGCAAGATAAAGGCATTGATATTGCCCGTCGTACCGTGACCAAATACCGAGAAGGTATGAATATCGGTTCTTCTACGCAGCGTAAAGTGCGTTTTTGACCGCAATGTTGTGATTTGATGGTCAGTCAAAATCTTTTCTAGCTGAATTCTCAAATTTAACTAAGCCATCAAATATAACTAAATTTTCAAATATAACTCAGCTTTCAAATTTAACTCAACTCTCGAACTGTTAACAAATCTCTTGGTATTTTGCTAAACAGCAATGGTTGATGGCATGCTCACCTTTTTGCATAATGGATTCATAAGGGATAAACCTTACACGCAGTAACATGGCTCTTTTAGCAACTTATCTTGGTACACAGGTATGCTTGAAAACTATAATTTGATTTTACTTTTTTTAGGGTTGGCGTTTTTAATCGGGGCATTCTTTCCTGTGCTACCGCGCAAGCTTTCGATATCCCTGCCTATGATACAAATTACCTTTGGCGCACTGCTAGGGTATTTTTTTATGGGGCTGCCTAGAATTAATCCGCTTAATTATGGCGTTCCTATCGAGAAAGTTACAGAAGTGGTGGTGCTGATTTCGTTGGTCGGTTGTGGTATCAAACTTGATAGTCCGCTCAATTGGAAAACTTGGCAACCGACCTTAAGGCTATTGGTGATTGTGATGCCAGTCGGTATCGCCGCGATGGCATTGATGGGGCATTATATTTTTGGACTCAGTATGGCGGCGGCTATTTTGCTCGGTGCGGTGCTAGCACCAACCGACCCTGTGCTAGCGGCAAGCATTCAAGTAGGTCCACCCAACTCCGAACGACAGGAAGATGTGACCCGATTTACCCTTACTTCAGAGGCGGGTCTCAATGATGGACTGGCATTTCCGTTCGTGTATTTAGCGATAGCGATTGCTACCGCTGCGTCTCTCAATCAGGGTTTTGGTGCAGAAGATTGGCTGCATTGGTTGGGCTATGATGTGTTATGGCGAATCATCGCAGGGGTGGCTGCGGGTTACTGTGTCGGTAAATTTTTGGCAAACTGGCTATTTACCAAGGCATATCCCGATAAAGTCGAGCAAAGTTATATGGTATTAGCCTTGATGTTACTGGCTTATAGCATCACAGAGTTCGTGCATGGTTATGGTTTTATTGCCGTATTTGTCGCCGCATTAACCCTTCGGCGCTCAGAATGTGAACATGAATATCATGACGGCTTGCATGATTTTGCTGAGCAAATTGAAGGTTTGCTGATGTCGCTCGTGATGGTATTTTTAGGACTATTGGTAGGTCAAGCGTTAGCGAGTGATGTTACCCCTAGCTGGCAAGTGTATGTGGTATGCTTGGCGTTTATATTTTTGATACGTCCCATCGTGGGTTATTTTAGTCTAGGTAAATTGGGGATGAGTCGCAATGAACGCTGGGTAACGGCAGGGCTTGGCATTCGTGGGATTGGTACATTGTATTATATTGCCTATGCGATGAATAAAGGCGTATTTACCAGTGATGAAGCGCTAAAAATTTGGGTGATTTGTGTGGTAATGATTGCAATGTCGGTGTTTTTACATGGGCTAACCGCCAACCGTTTATTAGCCATGACTAAAAATTAGTGCAACGCAAAAATAAAAAAGCGGGTAAGTTACCCGCTTTTTTTACGCTGATATGATTAGCCACCACCCACCGCTTGCACCACTTCAATATTCATACCATCTTGTAAGTTGACATCTGCCAATTGGCTTTTTGGAATCAATTCACCGTTAATTTCAACAGCAAAACGACCTTGGGTTTGCCCCATTTCATCCAATAGTTGTAAGAGATTTTGATGTAACGTTTGTTTGACGTCACCATTTAGAGTCACTTGTGGCATTATTTCGCTTCCTGTTTTGTTACGCTTCCTGTCATGGTTAAATATAGTTAAACTGATGAAGTGTGCTTAGCAACACTGATAGCAAGCCAAATCCATGCAATAATAAACAGCGTGCCGCCAATCGGAGTAATCGCCCCTAACCAGCGTGGCATCCCCAACGCCATCAAATATAGTGAACCTGTAAAAAACACAATACCCAGTTGCATCACCCACGCGATAGTAGGGGATGTGAGGTTTATACGCAATAACATACCAACAATCAACAACCCAAGCGCGTGATAAAAAAAGTATTGCGTACCCGTCTGCCACCAAGCCATTTGCTCGGTTGACAAACGCGGTTTAAGCCCATGTGCGGCAAATGCCCCACAGGCGACCGCCACTGCCATATTTATCGCGCCAATGCTTATCCAGTTCATGACAGTTAATCCAACTGCAAATGGGTGTTGGCTAACATGGCTTCTTTGATTTTATCCATGGCATTTTTTTCAATTTGGCGTACCCGTTCCGCTGAAATATTATACTCCGCCGCCAACTCGTGCAAGGTCGCTTTTTGCTCATTGAGCCAGCGCTGCTGTACGATATCCCGCGAACGATCATCTAAGTCTTCCATCGCTTCCATCAAGGCTGAATTGTTATTTTCTTCCCAATCAGCATCTTCTACCATATCGGCTGGATCAGCCGCATCTTCTAAAAAATACTGCGGTGCATAGCGACCTTCGTCTTCATCATCACTTTGTGCTTCAAACGATGCATCATACGAAGTCAAACGACTTTCCATCTCTAGCACTTGTTTTACGGTAACATTTAAGTCTTTGGCAATCGCTTCGGCTTCTTCGAGCGTTAACTGGTTATTGGTTTTTTTCAGTGAGCGTAAGTTAAAAAACAGCTTGCGGTGCGCTTTGGTGGTCGCGACTTTGACGATACGCCAGTTGCGAATCACAAACTCATGGATTTCAGCTTTGATCCAGTGCACGGCAAAAGACACCAAACGCACGCCTTTGTTTGGGTCAAAACGTTTTACTGCTTTCATCAAGCCGACATTGCCTTCTTGAATCAAGTCGCCTTGTGGTAAACCATAACCAGAGTAACTGCGCGCAATGTGAATCACAAATCGCAGATGCGACATAACCAGCAGCCGTGCTGCTTCTACATCTCCTTCGTCGGTATAGCGATGCGCTAGCTCCTGTTCTTGCTCTGCTGTCAAAATTGGAATTTGATGAACCGCATTGATATACGCGCCTAAATTCACCCCAGGGGCAGATAACGCAGTCGGCATGGTAGGAACAAGGGCATTGGTCATGGCTTTCTTTTGACGGGATCGCGATACAGTTTTTCGTGGTTTTTCAGCAAACTCATCGTCATAGTCGTCATCAGCCTCGTCCACCAACTCATCATAGTCATCATAACTATCAGGGAGCTGTGCAAGGTCAATATCGTCGTCGCCTAAGCTATCAAAGTCTGGCTCGTCAAATTCATCGAGTTCGTCATCGTCGATGTCATCAAATGCAGCGTGTGGATCGTCATTGAGCTTATCGTCAAGCTTGGTCGATTTTTTTGCGTTGGCAGTCTTTTTTATTGTCGTTGTTTTGGTCTTTGTAGCCATGAAATAGCCTGTCAATTGTCCTTTAATTTCTGTTATTTAGTATGCCTTAAAGCCAGCTTTTTTGTAAGAGGCGTTTAGCAACTTTTGGTTATGATCGAGTGAAAGATTGTGTCTGTTATATTTTCAGACGGTGTGATTGATGTGTGCTGTACCAGTGTATATCCGGCATGCTGACAAAAAGCTGCGATGTCACGCTTGCTATTGGGATCGGTTGCAGTCACATACACTGCATTACCCAACGCGGTTTTTTTTAGTGCCATTTTCAATTTAAGCAGCGGCATCGGGCAGGCGAGTCCTTTACCATCCACATAATGCTCAATTTGAGCATCGATGTGGAGGTCATTATGTTCGCCTGAGCGAAACAATCCCCAATCTTGGCAAAAGGCGTCATCCGATAGTAAGGCAGGATTTAGCGTAATCTGAGAAGAATCCGTCATGGTAATAAAATTGCTAGTTGAAAATTCAAAGTGTGTTAGATGGTTATTATAGGATAAATTACAAGTGTAGACGATTGAGATAAATCAAAGTTAGCATTATATTTTTGAAAATTTAACCTTTATCCTGCACTCAGTAGCGGGTAGATTGTAGCAAGATATCATTACAAAATTTGGCTTTTTAAAGCTGCTGAAATTTGTATATTGAGCAGTATTATTTAGCATTTACATTTTTTTAAACACCATTTTTTTAAACATCATTCTAAGCTAATTCGCTGTCAAAGGTCGCGCATGCCCATCAATCCACTTGCTGGTTATTTATCTGCTAGTTATTTATTAAGAAAAACGTCCGTAGTGGCTATATTAAGTACCTTATCAACGGGCGTGCTTGCTGTCGATAACTTTTCCTATCAAAGTGCGCCTGCTTTTAATCCAGTCATGATTGCAAGTGCTGAGGCTACCAAGGTGAATAGCCAATTAGCCTCTATGGACAATGGGCAAGCGCTCATCGATACCGAGCAAAATCGTCAAGTCGGTGAGTGGGCACTTCGACAAATCAACGGCAATGCAGCGCTGATAAAAGACCCTTGGTTGCAGCAATCGCTTGAACAAATTGTGTGGCAAATCAATGCAGTAGCAGGTCTCAACGCGCCCATGGGGCTGGTGATTATCAATGACAAGCAAATCAATGCTTTTGCGGTACCGTCTGGGCTTATCGGCATCAATGTCGGTTTGTTGGATAAAGCCAAAAGTCTGGATGAAATAGTGAGCGTCGTCGCGCATGAGATTGCTCATGTCAGCCAGCGCCATTACCAACATCGCAATGATGAAAAGACCAAACAGCTACTGATGCAGGCAGGCGGTCTTTTGGCGGGCGTCGCAGCATCCAAAGTCGGAGATGGTGATGCCGCTGCCGCTGTCATGCTAGGCTCTCAGGCGATGTCTGCCAACGCTGCTGCTTCCTATAGCCGCGGTCAAGAGCGAGAAGCCGACCGTATTGGCATGCAAATCATGAACCAAGCGGGCTATGATGTCAATGCCATGCCCAGTTTCTTTGCCACCCTAGACCAACAAAACCCTGTCAAAAGTAACACCTTAATTCCCAGTTTTATTTTAAGCCATCCGCTCACCGCAGATAGAATCAGTGAAGCAAGGGCACGAGTCGCAACTTATAAGCGTGATAGCCAAGCCAATATGGCGTCAAACCGTTATCAATCTATTCAACAGCAGCGCGCGCAACTGTTTGAACAAATCCAGTGGCGTGCTCGCTACTATGGCTATCTAGTCAACAAAGCCGATTTGGAACAAGGGGCAAAAACGAGTGAAGGTGCCAAGCTTGCGCTGATTAATTATTATATCGATAACGGACAACCCAAAGCGGCACAAAATTTAATGCAGGATTTTGACAAGGACATCAACACGCTCGCCAATCCGTTGGCAGTCGTGACATTTAGCCAGTTAGCTGCGCAGCAAGGCAATGTTGATGTGGCAATCGCTAAATTGCAGCAACTCGCTTCTGTGTATCCTGAGCGCACAGACGTGCCACGCTATCTGAGTGATATTTATTTAAAATATCGACCTACTGCAGAGAGTGGTCAAAAAGTGTTAGCGCTGCTTCAACCCTTATCCAAGCAAAATCCCCGTGATGTCATGGTGTGGGATCGATTGCAACAAGCCAGTCAACTACTCGCAAAACATCGTAGCGGTGATGAGCAACTGATTCATCACATCAATACGTTACGCTATCGCGCGTATGGCGAGTTATGGCGCAATGAGCTAAAAGACGCGGTGACATCACTCACCCAAGCCAAATCGTTAGCAAAGCAGCTACCTAGTAACCAATCTTTGCTGGCACTGCTGAACCAGCAAATCAACCAAGTGCAAGACGCCAATCAGTTTAAACCCTCTTAACCATTAGAGGGCTAACGTAGGTTCATTATCTGTTGGCTCATCCTGCTCGGGTAGCGCCAACCAATTGCCAAGTTTCAATGACAGTTCTTCGAGCCCAATTCTATCTTGGGCGGAAAATAATTGAATACTAAACGGCAATTTTAATTTATTAAGCTGATTGCGGGTTTGCTGTAAGGTATTTTTGGCAGCACCATATTTGAGTTTATCGGCTTTGGTTAATAGCACATGAACCTCAAGCTCACCATCTTTTGCCCAGTGTAGCATTTGCTCATCAAAGAATTTTAGTGGATGGCGAATGTCTGTGAGCAGCACTAAACCGGCGAGACTTTTACGCGAAATTAGGTATTTTTCAAGCTCTGACTGCCATTCTTTTTTCATCGCCTCGGGCACGGCCGCATAGCCATACCCTGGCAAATCCACCAAACGCTGATCCAAATTGCCCATATTAAAAAAGTTAATCATTTGGGTGCGACCGGGAGTTTTGGAGGAACGGGCTAACTGGCGCTGCTGGGTCAATGCATTAATGCAAGAGGACTTACCAGCATTTGAGCGGCCAGCAAAAGCAACTTCGCGACCCGTATCGGCAGGACACAGTTTAAAGGTAGGGGCAGACAGCATAAATTGGGTTTGATGCAACCAGCGTTTTGCTGCGTCACTATCGTCAGTAATCGCAGTTGGCGCAAGGGTGTTAGTAGAATCCATCATCAGCACATAATCTTAATGTTAAAGCGCTATTGTATCAGCAAATACCCATAACCCAAAATTTTGAGCACTTGCTACCGCTGTTTTTGTGAGATATTTTTTGTAGTGAAAACCGCTTGCCAACCTGCAAATGACTTTTACATGATTATCGAGTTATGGCATAATAATCAGCCATATCAATTATTCGATTATGGTTTTAATCATCACCATCACTGTAATCGACAAAACCCTCGGTGTCTCAAAGTCATTTAGCTAACTTAAATGTCGTATTAGCCATATGATTAGCGTTCATTAGTAGGGTAGCCTACAAATTTTGCAGACAAGCACATGGTTGTCTTGCTATAATATTGTAACTTAGTAGATACATTCACCAGTGTTAAAGCAATAAATATGTATGATGATAACTGGGTGTTGCTTTGATATTGTAAGTAATGCCTTTGTCGCTAGCTCATTGTGAGTCATAACCAACACGCTTTAGTAGGAATTGTTACCGATGAAAAAAATACTCACTGCCGCAAGCCTTTTAATTGCCAGCGTAAGCGGTTCTGCAGCTGTTACCGTACCAAAATATGACATTGCCAAAGGTAAGGTTATTGCTGAATCAGTTTGTGGTGCTTGTCATGGCGTCAATGGCGTTAGTACTGTTCCTGCACAGCCTAACCTTGGCGGACAAAACGTTAAGTATCTCTATAAACAGCTAACCGAATTCAAATCAGGCGCGCGTGTCAATCCTATCATGTCAGCGCAAGTGGCGAAATTAAATAACCAAGACATGGCGAATGTGGCAGGTTATTTTGCAAGCCAACCACGTTGGGGGGTAGGTTATGCCAATCCTGCTCACGCAGCAACGGCGCAAAAATTGTATTACGGTGGCAATAGCACGCGCGGTGTGATTCCTTGTGCCGGCTGTCACGGCGGTAAAGCCAATGGTAACGATTTAGCCGCTTTCCCACGTATTGGGGGTCAGCATTCAGCTTATATCGCAACCCAATTAAAACTGTTCCGTGCGGCAGGTCGTGAAGACGATGTAACCGACCCATCACAAACGCGTATGAATGATGCAGCTAAAAAAGGCGATAAAGGCATGATGCAAATCGTGGCATCAAAATTATCAGATAATGATATCAAAGTATTGTCTGACTATATCAGCGGTCTACACTAGTATTTAGCGGTATGTTATTTAGCCAAGCTTAGCGCTTGGCTTTTTTATTGTCTAAAATGACCTAAAAGAATCGTGAATTTTAGTGGTAAATTAAATTTTTGGCAAAAGGCCAGGTATAAAAAACAGGTATAAAAAAAGAGCCACCGGAGTGACTCTTTTGTATGCTTATTAACGATTAGTCGTTAACTTTAGCAACAACACCCGCACCTACAGTACGGCCACCTTCACGGATTGCAAAGCGTAAGCCTTGGTCCATTGCGATTGGGTGGATTAGCTCTACGTTCATTTCAACGTTATCGCCAGGCATTACCATCTCTGTACCTTCTGGTAATTGGATTGCGCCAGTTACGTCAGTAGTACGGAAGTAGAATTGTGGACGGTAACCATTTAGGAATGGAGTGTGACGACCACCTTCTTCTTTTGATAGTACGTATACTTCTGCGTCAAATTTGGTGTGTGGTTTGATTGAACCTGGTTTAGCCAATACTTGACCACGTTGTACGTCTTCACGTTTGGTACCACGTAGTAGTACACCACAGTTCTCGCCTGCACGACCTTCGTCTAGCAGTTTACGGAACATTTCAACGCCAGTACAGGTGGTTTTTGCGGTTGGTTTGATACCAACGATTTCAATTTCTTCACCAACTTTGATGACGCCTGATTCTACACGGCCTGTTACTACGGTACCACGACCAGAGATTGAGAATACGTCTTCAATTGGCATCAAGAATGGTTTGTCAATCGCACGTTCTGGTTCTGGGATGTAGCTGTCTAGGGTGTCAAGTAGTTCTAGTACGGCTGGTTCACCGTATTTGCCTTCGCCGCCGTTTAGGGCTTCTAGGGCAGAACCTTTGATGATTGGGGTGTCATCGCCAGGGAAGTCGTAGCTTGATAGTAGTTCACGTACTTCCATTTCGACAAGTTCTAGTAGTTCTTCGTCATCAACCATGTCACATTTGTTCATGAATACCATGATGTATGGTACACCTACTTGGCGTGATAGTAGGATGTGTTCACGGGTTTGTGGCATTGGGCCGTCAGTGGCTGATACAACTAGGATAGCGCCGTCCATCTGTGCTGCACCGGTGATCATGTTTTTAACATAGTCAGCATGGCCAGGACAGTCTACGTGTGCGTAGTGACGTGCTTGGGTGTCATATTCAATGTGTGAGGTGTTGATGGTGATACCACGGGCTTTTTCTTCAGGGGCTGAGTCAATTGACGCGTAGTCTTTGGCTTCACCACCGTTGTGTTTTGCTGCTACAGTCGCAATCGCAGCTGTTAGGGTTGTTTTACCATGGTCAACGTGTCCAATGGTGCCTACGTTAACGTGTGGTTTAGTACGTTCAAACTTGGCCTTTGCCATAATTTAATCCTCTTTTGTTAATATTAACCCAATGTCTTAGGTCATTTACTCTATTATCAACGCTTATAGGTTATGAAAATTTGACCCATTAAATTTAACAGGTCAAATTAGCTAACTTATAATTTTAACAGTGTCGAATAGGATTGAAGAATTTGAGTGGGTTTAACCATCAAATTGCCAATCAAACTTATTCTTCATCACCTTTATGAGTGAATTTTTTGATGATTTCATCAGCAACGTTACGTGGTGTCTCAGCGTATTTTGCAAACTCCATTGAGTAGGTTGCACGACCTTGAGACATTGAACGTAATTGGGTTGCATAACCAAACATCTCGGCTAGTGGTACTTCAGCACGGATCTGTTTAACGCCGCCAAACATATCATCCATACCTTGAACCATACCACGGCGACGGTTTAAGTCACCCATGATATCACCCATGTAGTCTTCTGGTGTTTCAACTTCTACTTTCATGACTGGCTCAAGTAGAACAGGGTTTGCATTCATAAAGCCTTTACGGAATGCCATAGAACCTGCCATTTTGAACGACAACTCATCTGAGTCAACGTCATGGTATGAACCATCATACAATGTTGCTTTAATACCAACGACTGGGTAACCTGCAAGAACACCATTTTTCATACGTTCTTGAATACCTTTGTCTACCGCACCAAAGTACTCTTTTGGTACCACACCACCAACCACTTCTTCAGCAAATTCATATTCTTTGCCGTCAGCCGTATCAAGTGGCTCAAGACGTAACCATACATGGCCGAATTTACCACGACCACCAGTTTGGCGTACGAATTTACCTTCTTGTTCAACGGTGTTACGAATCGTTTCACGATAAGCTACTTGTGGTGCACCCACGTTGGCTTCAACGCTAAACTCACGTTTCATACGGTCAACAAGAATTTCTAAGTGCAGCTCACCCATACCGCTGATGATAGTCTGACCAGATTCTTCATCGGTGTGAACACGGAATGAAGGGTCTTCTTTTGCCAAACGGTTAAGCGCGATTGACATTTTTTCTTGGTCAGCTTTAGTTTTTGGTTCAACTGCCAATGAAATAACAGGATCTGGGAATTCCATGCGCTCAAGCGTAATGATATTGTTTTCATCACATAGCGTATCACCCGTTGTTACATCTTTTAGACCCACAAATGCAACGATGTCACCTGCGCGAACTTCATCCACTTCTTTTTGTGAGTTAGCGTGCATCTCAACAATACGACCAATACGCTCACGTTTCATTTTCACTGGGTTATAAACAGAGTCACCTTGTTTAGCAACACCTGAATAAACACGTACGAAAGTTAAGTTACCTACGTATTTGTCATTCATGATTTTGAACGCAAGACCAGCAAATGGTGCATCATCCGATGATTCACGAGTCGCTTCAGTCTCGGCTTTGTCATCTAACACACCTTTGATGGCGTCAACGTCATTTGGTGCTGGTAAGAATTCGATAACCGCGTCAAGCATACGTTGTACGCCTTTGTTTTTAAACGCCGTACCGCAAAGCATTGGTTGAATTTCGCCCGCTAAGGTACGTGCACGTAAACCTGCTACAATATCTTCACGTGATAAATCACCTTCTTCTAAGTATTTCTCCATCAACTCTTCTGAAGATTCAGCGGCTGCCTCAACCATGTTGTTACGCCATTCATTGACGGTATCCACCAAGTTAGCAGGAATTTCGGCATATTCAAATTTCATACCTTGAGAAGCGACATCCCAAATGATGGCTTTCATCTCTAGAAGGTCAACAACCCCTTCAAAGGTATCTTCTGCACCGATTGGCACAACTACAGGTACTGGGTTACCACCAAGACGTTGTTTTACTTGGTCAACAACGCGGAAGAAGTTTGCCCCTGTGCGATCCATTTTATTCACGAACGCAAGACGTGGTACTTTATATTTGTTTGCTTGACGCCATACTGTTTCTGACTGAGGCTGTACACCACCAACCGCACAGTAAACCATACATGCACCGTCAAGTACACGCATTGAACGTTCTACTTCAATGGTGAAGTCAACGTGACCGGGGGTGTCAATAATGTTAATGCGATGCTCTGGGAATTGATGACCCATACCAGACCAGAAACAAGTTGTTGCCGCTGAGGTAATAGTAATCCCACGCTCTTGCTCTTGTTCCATCCAGTCCATGGTTGCAGCACCTTCATGCACTTCACCTAGCTTATGGTTTTTACCTGTATAAAACAAAATACGTTCAGTTGTTGTCGTTTTACCCGCATCAATATGTGCAGAGATACCGATATTACGGTAGCGATTTAAGGGTGTTGTACGTGCCATAGTTAATTCCTAAGGACTAAAGATTAAAATTATTCCATTACCAATAAACAGTTATGTCTTAAAATGAATAATAATTAGTTTTAACGTTTGATTGAAAGATCGACAACCAACTAGATAAAAGAAAGCCTTACTCTTGACATAAGTGCTGTATGATAAGAGCTTGCCATGACAAACGCATGACAAGCTTCTTTTTCAATATGAAATATTGGGCTAAATTTGCAAACTTCAAGTCACCCAATATCATCTATCTTATTATAAGCTAATTGCTACCTAGGTGATAGCAATCAGTATCAATTAGAAACGATAGTGTGAGAACGCTTTGTTTGCATCAGCCATACGGTGAACTTCATCACGTTTTTTCAGTGCATTACCTTTGCCATCAGCTGCATCTAGCAATTCACCTGCTAAACGTAAAGCCATAGATTTTTCAGAACGTTTTGCAGCCGCATCAACTAACCAACGCATTGCTAATGCAGTACGACGGGAGGGACGTACTTCCATAGGAACTTGGTAGGTAGCACCACCCACACGGCGAGCTTTTACTTCCACCATTGGGCGAACTCTTTCTAACGTATCTTCAAAAAACTGGACAGGATCGATGCCCGAGTTTTTTTCTAAAACACGGTCTAATGCACCGTATACGATTGATTCTGCAACTGATTTTTTACCGTCAACCATCACATGGTTGATGAATTTAGCAAGTGTTTTGCTACCAAATTTAGGATCTGGTAGGATTTCACGGGCAGCGATGACACGACGTCTAGGCATGATAATTTCCTTGTGTATTCAGGGTAGTCTGGTAGCTAAGCGGTTGCTTTTCACCAGCCTTACTGCATAGTATTGTAAAACTATAATCAACTATGCAAACAATGTTAAAAAATGGGGTAAGAAACGGCTAAAATTATGCTTTAGGACGTTTTGCGCCGTATTTTGAGCGGCCTTGTTTACGATCTTTTACGCCTGCACAGTCAAGTGCGCCACGAACGGTATGGTAACGAACACCTGGTAAATCTTTTACACGACCACCACGGATAAGTACAACACTGTGCTCTTGTAGGTTGTGACCTTCACCACCGATGTAGCTTGATACTTCAAAACCTGACGTCAAACGTACACGGCATACTTTACGCATCGCTGAGTTTGGTTTTTTTGGTGTGGTAGTGTATACACGGGTACACACGCCACGGCGTTGTGGGCAAGCTTTTAATGCTGGCACTTTTGATTTTTCAGTAATGGTATTGCGACCTTTACGAATTAATTGATTTGTAGTTGCCATAAGGCACTCTCTCCCGTTTGTTGTCAAAAAATCTCTAAAAACCGCTAATAAGCTATTTTTAGGACAGCGTATTATAGAGATTTTTGTTGGTTTTATCAACTAAAAAATCACCTAGAAAATGCAAATGGATAATGTAAATGGGGATTGTTAGAAAAATTTGAGAAAAGTAGAGGAAGGTAAATTATTAAACATTGTGCTTATCAAGCACATTGTGTTCAAACGCACTGTGAATCACATCAAAAAAGACTAAAATAAAAAAGACCAAAACTAAAAGAACCAATGCGTTAACTTTGAAAACCTCAAGAAACTTATCGGTTAAAAGTCAACGCATTGGTTCTAGCTCAGTTATTATTTATTGTTATTATTCAATAATTCCAAAAAATTCAAACTTTAATGACGGTAATTTTAAATAATTGTAATTTTACATTTCTTATTTTTTTTATAATTTTTTTTAAATTAACAACGTGATGTACTTACATTTTACTTCTATTTATTGGGGTTGTTATTGTTTATTAAGCTTGTCATCCGTTGTTAAATCTATTTTGCCAAATTTAAGCGAGTTGGTCTTTTTAGATTTGGTGAATAACGTTGATATTGATGGCTAAAAATGTGACGTTGCTAACGTGTTGTGTAAAAGTTTGTGTAACTTGATTTGAATTAACAAACTCTATAGTAACTAGCCTTAAATTAATAAGCACTAGCTATAACTAATAATAAAGGCAAAAGCCGGACAGCTAGCTTTTACCTTGTTATATTAGTGCAAAATTATTCTTCAGTGATATGCGTCAACTTTGGCGCGGGGGCAAATACCGACATCGCAATTTCAATCACTTCATTGATAATAATATTGTTGTAAGCCGTACCCAAACCAACCGCAGTGAGTGGAATGACTTTATGTAAGAAACCGAAATTAAACTGCTCAATGTTGATATTAAACTGCGTCGATAGTTCTTCTAGCTTGGTTAATATGCCCATCGCTGATTGGCTGTCTTCTTCGGCAAGTACTGCCGCTCTATATTCTTCAATCGACTGGACGGTTATCGCTTCAAATATACCCAAGCCTGCGAGCAAGGTTTGCTTTTCTTGCAATTTATTGAGATCCACTTTAGCTAAAATTTCATAAGCGATGGCGATACCTTGTTGTCCCGTCAACGGACGGTCATAAATTGCACTGATTTGGAAAATCGTCCGTAAACACACCGCCAGCAACCACATTGTATCTACCAAAATACCTGGTAAACCTGCCAAATTACTAAGTCCACTCAGGGTAGCTAAAGCACGATTTTGATCGCCGATACTACGGGCTAAGGCTTGTCGTTCACTAGCAACCAAAGTGTCTTTAAAACGCGCATCACGCGCCAAATCAAAATTGGCCCAATTTTGCGACAGTTTACCAACTTGGGAAAAAACCACATCCGTTGCTTTATCAAAACTTGCCTTGGGGATTAGTGAGGTCGCCATTTTGGTATAGCTGCCAAATGGGGTTTTACCAAGCAGTTTTTTTGATAGTTTGGGAATATGCTCATGAAACGCATTTTTATCATTTGATAAGGCTTGTTGAAGGCTATCAAAATCAATGTCCGCTAATGGTTTGGTTTGTACCGTATCTTTTGCGCTCAGTTGTGCTAATTTGTGACCCAACGCTTCAAAGACACGGCGGCTAATAGAAGTAGAGGCTGACATGAGAGTTATCCTTAATATTATGCTTTTTTATTGGAAAATAATGTTGTAGTAAAACAGCGTAAAGAAAGTGACAGCACTTTTCAACTTTAATGCGTAAAGAGACGTTACACAATGATATCTTTTATCGATTTGTTTGAGTGTTACGCGTATATCGAGTTTGGGTTAAGACAAGATAATTAACTATAAACGTGATGAATAGCTGTGGCGTAAGAAATATTTTGTAACATTTTTGGGGAAAAACTAGGCAGGTGAAATCCAGAGGGGTACAATAGGGTGATATTTATCATCAATTGATTAAACCAAAAGGAATGGTATATGCAGCGCGTTGTAATCACAGGGGCAGGACTTATCTCGTGTATTGGTAATGACTTAGCCACAGTCAGCGAGTCGCTACAGCAAGGCAAATCGGGCTTGGTATTTAATCCAATTTATCAAGAAAAAGGCTTTAAAGCCTGTGTCTCAGGTAGTATTGATGACGATAACTTAGATACTTCTCATATCGATCGCAAACTTAAACGCTTTTTGTCAAAAGCCAGTTTATACGCCTATCTGAGTGCGCTACAAGCAATCGAACAAGCAGGATTGTCATTAGCAGATATTGCTCATAACACTAATATCGGCGTGGTAGCAGGTTCAGGTGGGGCATCGAGTGCCGATGTGGCGGCAGCGGTCGATGCAATGCGCGAAAAAGGCTTGCGCGGTGTTGGCGCCATGGCAGTGCCAAAAACCATGGCAAGTACGGTATCAGCCAGTGTTGCAACGGGGTTAAAGATTGGCGGGGTTAGCTACTCTATTGCCTCAGCTTGTGCGACCTCAACGCATTGTGTGGGTCATGCCATGGAGCTGATTCAATTGGGTAAGCAAGACATCGTGATTGCAGGGGGCGGCGAGCAAGAAGATTGGACACAATCTTGTATGTTTGATGGCATGGGTGCGATGAGCACACAGTACAATGACAAGCCGCAACTCGCCAGTCGCCCTTACGATGCAGATCGAGACGGCTTTGTGATTGCAGGCGGTGGCGGCATGGTGGTGGTTGAGAGCCTAGACTCTGCTAAACAACGCGGCGCGACTATTTTGGCAGAGATTGTTGGCTATGGTGCAAGCTCTGATGGGGCAGATATGGTGGCACCCAGTGGTGTGGGTGCTATTAACTGTATGAAACAAGCCCTTAAACAAGCAGGCTTAAATTCCGTTGACTATATTAATACTCATGGTACCAGTACGCCGATTGGGGATATTACCGAGCTTGAAGCGATTCGCCAAGTGTTTGGTGGTGATTTGCCACCCATTAGCTCAACCAAATCAATGACAGGTCATAGTTTGGGCGCGGTAGGGGTGCAAGAATTGATTTATTGTTTGTTGATGCTCAATCAAGGCTTTATTGCGCCTAATATTAATATTGAAAACTTGGATGAAAAAGCCACAGACTTTGATATTGTGCGTGAGAAACGGGATGCAAATCTTAATACGATTATGACCAATAGCTTTGGCTTTGGTGGTACCAATGCAAGTTTAATCATCAAAAAGTTTGTTGAATAAATACTGATGGACCGTCATAATTGATAAAAATAGGCGATGACAGTTATCCGATTGTCATCGCTTTTTTGACGCTAAATATAATCATAAAGGTAAAGCATGTACCCAATGCCAAGTTTACAACATCTTGCGCCCTCTCAACTCATCACTCTGTTACAGCAGTTTAATAGGACAAATAATCATGCAATCTATCCGCTTTGGCTCAATAACGAGGGTCAAAATGTTATTGGTTTATTGCCCAAAACAATATTTGAAATACATTCTCAAAATCAGCTTACCCAAAAGCAACGGCAAAATTGCTCATTCGATGATCTTGGGTACTGTGATACCGTGATTAATACTGGTGTTGATACTGCGACGGTGGGCAATGTTGCCAATAATAGTGCAGCTAAGGGTTTTGATATTGGCGAATTAACTGCTGCACTTGAGGCTTATCAATACCAGCAGCTATCATCTAAGCAGTCTGCTATCCAACATACGGCTAATGTGGGCTACCAAGATGGCTTGATGGGGTTTATTAGCTACGATTTATCAGCGCATCATTTAGCAAATGCAAACCACGTTCAAGCAAGTGCAACTCACGGGGAAGCCAGTTACTTAACGCCCAATCAGCCGCAGCTATTTTTGGGACATTATGATATTTATTTGACCTATCAACACCAGAGGTGGCATTTACATACAACCACTGAGGAAGCCATGGCGCAAGCCGTCAATATCGAAAACTGGCTAAATGATTTAGTCAGTGACGTCAAGCTTCCTACCCCAAAGCCGCTTAGCTTGTCACCTTTATGGCAAAAATCTGCGTACCACCAAGCTTTTAACAAAGTTCAAGACTACCTAACAGCAGGGGACTGTTACCAGATTAATTTAACCCAATGCTGGCAAGGTGAGTTGTCCAATCAGCAGTTGGTGGATTATCTGCCAAGCTTGCATCAGTCCACCCAGGCGCCGTTTGCAGGATATCTAGCATTCGGTGATTATGAATTACTAAGCTGCTCGCCCGAATTGTTTTTTACCTTTGCCAACAATGCCCAAGACGAAAATTGCATCATTACCAAACCGATAAAAGGCACGCGCCCACGCGGACAAAATGTAGCCGCTGACCAAGCCAATAAAAATGAACTTGCCAGCAGCGAAAAAGACATCGCCGAAAATGTCATGATTGTCGATTTGCTGCGCAATGATTTGGGCAAATATGCCAAGACTGGGACGGTAAAAGTTCCAAAACTTTTTGATATCGAAAGTTTTAGCAATGTGCACCATATGGTGAGCACCATCACCGCCACACTCAAAGATGACATTAGCCCTTGGACGGTACTGTTTGAAAGTCTGCCCGCTGGCTCGATTACCGGTACACCCAAAAAGCGCGCGGTAGAAATCATCAATGAATTGGAAGCCAAACCGCGCGGGGCTTACTGTGGTACGATGGGGTATCTCAATTTTGATGGCACAGGGCAATGGAATGTGCTGATTCGTACGCTACAAGCTTCAGATAATAATATCAGTCTGTGGGCAGGCGGCGGTATCACGATTGCGTCAGACTGTGATGCAGAGTACCAAGAATGTTTTGATAAAGTAGGAAATTTACTAAAAATATTGCACCAGTAAAGTTACAACAACCTGCCATCAAGTGCGGTATTGAGTTCAGCTGCATTGATGGGCACGCTGTCGCTAGCAAATGGATTAAACACCAGCTCGATATCATAAAAGGCGATATGGGTATCCACAATCGCCAATTTTTTGCGACCCAGTTGCTGGCTAAATGCCAATAACTGTGCTTGATGAGCAAAGCGATAAGTCACTACCTCGCCTGTTTCGATATTTTGGCATTTGATAAAAAACTGAATGCTAGGGTCACTCACAGCGGTCAAATCAAATTTGTTAAGGTATCTAGTAAGCGCTGATTTTGTTCTGCCGTACCGATGGTGATACGCAAATAACTGCTAATTTTTGGTTTGTTAAAATGACGAACAATCACCCCTTGCGCCCGCAGTTTCTCAAATACCTGTATGGTTTCCCCCATTGAAGCAGGTGGTTTGGCAAACACAAAGTTGGCTTGTGAAGGCAAGACAGTAAAGCCTAATTGGGTCAAAGCTTGCGTAACATCATGGCGTAGTGCGATGACTTTTTGGTTGCAGGCAACAAAATAGTCGTTATCTTGTAAGCTAGCAACCGCGCCGGCTTGGGCAAGGCGATCTAGGGGATAGCTATTAAAACTATTTTTATACCGATTTAACGCTTCAATCAGTGAGTGATTGGCAAACGCCATGCCGACACGTAGCCCTGCTAATGAGCGAGATTTTGAAAAGGTTTGGGTCACCACCAAATTATCATATTTATCAATCAAACTGACCGCAGAGGCATTGGGTGTGTCTGCAAAATCAATATACGCTTCATCAATCACAATGACCGCATTGCGATGTTCTTGTAGGAGTTTTTCGATATCTGCCAGCGGCAAAAGCACGCCAGTTGGCGCATTGGGATTGGCAATAATAATGCCACTGCAAGGGCGGCGATAGTCATCGACATCAATGCTAAAATCGGCTTTGAGCGCAATGGTCACCAAATTCACGTGGAAAGTATCGGCATACACAGGATAAAAACTATAACCAATATCAGGGGTTAATACCGAACGGTCTTTGACAAAAAAACAAGCAAAAATATGCGCCAAAACTTCATCAGAGCCATTACCGACAAAAATTTGATT
The DNA here is from genome assembly GCF_031975715.1 of Moraxella sp. CTOTU46711. Lineage (NCBI taxonomy): Bacteria > Pseudomonadati > Pseudomonadota > Gammaproteobacteria > Moraxellales > Moraxellaceae > Moraxella > Moraxella sp. CTOTU46711. Next base: position 10,969 of record NZ_DALYMP010000008.1, on the reverse strand, counting down.
GGGGGCTACCTGATAAACTTGAGCCATTACCGCACGGAGTTCATCAGATTCTGGGGCGGGGTAGCGCTTTAAATGATCGGCTTGATTGAGCAAAACTTGTGCGATGGCTTCAGCGACTTTGGGAGAGGGTGGAAAAGGGTTTTCGTTGGTATTAAGCTTACACAGATTGTCGTGCTTGGGCTGTTCGCCCGGAGTATAGGGCGTTAGGTTGCGAATCAAGGTGCTCCACAGTCGAGTGTTGATTTCGGGCGTTGCATCTGCGTTTGAAGTAAGCGTATCCACCATGACAAATCCTTACAAGATAATCAATATGTTAAATCAATATGGCAAGTCAAGTTGCCAAATCAAGTTACCAAGTCAATGCGCCAAAGGCTGGCACAAACAATACATAGTAGCATAAATTGGTTAAAAATTTATCTACCGCAGCCCACTGATATCATAAAATTTGGGCTCAACGGTTGAGCAAGACGGATAGACAGTGAATTTTTAGCCGTTATGTGAATAAACCGTGCGCTGGCTTGGCGAATGTGTTAAAAGATAACCTTTTAAATCAAGCCCGTTAAACTAAGCCTATTAACTCAAGCCCATTAAACTAAGCTTGTTAAATCATCCTTGATAATAAGTTACCTAGTTAAAATTTTGGAAGATGTATGAAATTCTCAGCGTCGCAATCGAGCGAGTCGAATATTCACCCTGCTGCTAATGCGTCTCAGATGCCGGTAGCGACTGCCCCGACCAAGGCATTGATTGTCACGGTAGTCATTGCCATTTTACTGCTCGCTATCAATATGCGCGCGCCGATTATTGGGTTTGGCGCGGTAGCAAAGCTGGTTCAGCAGGATTTGGGGTTAACGACCAAAACCATTGGTTTGATTGGTACGATTCCTGTCATGGCATTTGCATCGAGTTCGTTTGTTGCGCCTATGCTGTCACGGCGGATTGGCTTGGAAAACACCATGATTTTGGCAACCAGTTTGCTTGCTATCGGTATTTTTGTACGAGTGGCGCATCCGCAATTAGGGTTTTTGCTAGCGGGCACGGTGCTGCTATCGTTGGCGATTTCACTCGGCAATGTATTAATTCCTGCCGTCATCAAAAAATACACCCCTAATCACATTGGGCTTGTGATGGGAAGCTATTCGATGTTTTTGTCGGTGTTTGCTGGCTTTGCGTCAGGCATTGCGATGTGGCTTGTCAGCTTGTCCAACTGGCAATTTGCACTGGGGGTATGGGGCTGGGTCTCTGTGGCAGCGGTAGCAGCTTGGCTAATGGTTGCTCATTTGCGGTTACGGCAAAAAATTAGCACTCACGATGCTAACATCATCAACCAAGCGGTTGCCGAAGCAGGACAACCAAGCCGAAAATCAGTCTGGAAAATCCCGATGGCGTGGTGGATTAGTGCGTTTATGGGTTTGCAATCACTACTTTATTATACGCTCGCCAGTTTTTTACCGTCGTTACTCATTGATAAAGGGCTGAGCAAAGCGCAAGCAGGCAACGTGGGCATGGTGTTTCAATTGGTCGCTTTTCCTTCGATTTTACTGTTGACCAAATGGGTATCAAGCAACTGGGATTTACGCACGTTAGCGTTGCTTGCCGCAGTGGGAAACTTGGTGGGCGTGTTTGGCTTTGGGTTTTTGCCCTTGAAAGGCTGGGTATGGATTTGGAGTATCGCATCAGGCTTTGGATGTGGGGTGATTTTCACCTTATGTATGATGATTTTTACCTTAAAATCAAAGGATAGCCAACAAGCCGCTGAACTGTCAGGGATGGCACAAACCGTGGGTTATAGCATCGCAATAACCGGTCCGATTGTGACAGGGTGGCTTAAAGACTTGAGTCATACTTGGACACTATCGATGGGGTTTTTAACCATTTTAATGGCGATTAATTGTGTATTTAGTTGGTTGGCAACGCAAAACAAAGCGATTGAATAGCGAGGAAAAATTTGGGGTAATCTTGCGCGTTTTACCCCGTATTTTTATGTTAAAGGCTTGTGTATCTTTCAGCTAAATTGAGTAAAAAACTCTGTTTATTGCCAACTTTTTATCTATACTGTGAGCGTCATTACCAATGCAATTAACGGCAATTAACGGCAATAGTGTTGGTAATGCTCTGTTTTATCCTTAACAACTATATAGCCAATCTTGGTAGCCAATCATAAGATAACGTTGTCTAGTCAAGATTAGCCATCTTATAAAATTAGCCACAAGAAATAATTATCCGAGGAAAATAACATGTCAAACGATAAACGTATTTCAGACACAATGGAACAAGCGTTAAACAAGCAAATGATGGAAGAAGCCACGCAAGCGCAGGCGTATATTGCGCTAGGCAGCTGGGCGGAAGTGAACAATTACCCAGGTATTGCAGATTTTTTCTATAAGCATTCCGCTGAAGAACGTAATCATATGTTCAAATTTTTAGCCTATATCAATGAGCGTGGTGGCGAAGCTAAAATTGAAGCGATTCCCGCACCGCGTGACAACCCTGTCAGTCTTGAAACCTGTATCGAAGACGTTTGGCAACATGAGTTAGAAAATTCAAAAAAAATCTATGCACTTGTGGACCAAGCCATGGCAGAGCGCGATTGGGCAACGTTTAATTTCTTACAATGGTTTGTCAAAGAACAAATCGAAGAAGAATCGTTAATCAATAATCTACGTGATAAATTTGCCTTGGCATCAAAAGATAAGGCAGATAACCAAAACTTCTATGAATTGGATAAAGACATGGCATCAGCTTCCCAAGAAGGTGATTTGCCACGTGAAAAATCGGTGGAATAATTTTTGCCTGCATAAAAAAAGCTGAGAATTAATCCCAGCTTTTTTTTACTTCATTACTTTTTATTTCAGTTTTTTACTTCAGTGTCAGCTTAGCTTTTTAAATTAGCTCTTTAAACTAACGTCACTGGCATCGACTGGCAATTGATTGGGTTTTAGCGCCACAGGCTGTGATACCAACGCGGCTTTAAATACTTCATCAATCGTTTCTACTGGCTGGATGCTTAAGCCCTGTTTGACATTATCAGGAATATCAATCAAGTCACGCTCATTGGATTTTGGAATCAACACGTGTTTGATACCGCCACGATGCGCTGCAAGCAGTTTTTCTTTCAAGCCACCGATACGCAGCACTTTGCCACGCAAAGTCACTTCGCCTGTCATCGCAATATCGGGGCGAATGGCAATACCCGTCATCGCAGAGGCTAACGCGAGCGTTAACGCAATACCGGCGGATGGACCGTCTTTGGGAGTCGCACCTTCTGGCATATGCACGTGGATATCTGTGCCCTTGAGCTTATCGTAGCTAACGCCTAAGCTATCAGCACGGGCACGAACTACCGTCATCGCCGCACGAATTGACTCTTTCATCACATCACCCAGTGAACCTGTAAAACTTAGTTCACCTTTACCTTGCACCGCAACCGCTTCAATGGTCAACAGCTCACCACCGACTTGTGTCCAAGCCAAACCTGTGACACGACCGACTTCAGGTTCTTGCTCTGCCAAGCCATAATCGAATTGGTACACACCCAAGTAATCAGCGACATTTGAACTATCGACCGTTAATTTGTGTGCCGCGGTTTTATCTTCCGCTTTGTCTTTGCCCGATGATTCAACATTTTGTTTTACCACTTTGCGGGCGATTTTGTTGATTTCACGTTCAAGGTTACGCACACCTGCTTCGCGAGTATAACGCTGTACAATCGCTTTGAGTGCCTCATCGGTGATATCAATTTCAGTATCACTTAAGCCATTTTGTTGAATCGCTTTTGGTACTAAGTATTTATCTGCGATGCTGATTTTTTCATCTTCGGTATAACCTGGCAGACGAATTACTTCCATACGGTCAAGTAGCGCAGGCGGAATATCCATACTATTGGCGGTACAGATAAACATCACTTGTGATAAGTCTAAATCCATATCCAAGTAGTGATCGTTAAAGCTATGATTTTGCGATGGGTCTAACACTTCAAGCAGTGCTGAAGCAGGGTCACCACGAAAATCTTGCGCCATTTTATCGATTTCATCGAGTAAGAATAGCGGATTTTTTACGCCCACTTTTGAGAGTGATTGTACGATTTTACCTGGCATAGCACCGATATAGGTACGTCGGTGCCCACGAATTTCAGCTTCATCTCGCACACCGCCTAATGCCATACGGATAAACTCACGACCTGTCGCACGGGCAATGGATTCACCTAAAGAAGTTTTACCCACCCCAGGCGGACCTACTAAGCAAAGAATCGGACCTTTTAAAGTATCTACGCGAGATTGCACTGCCAAGAACTCCAAGATGCGGTCTTTCACGTCTTGTAAACCATAATGGTCAGTGTCAAGCACGTCATGGGCTTTATTGAGGTCGATTGACACATCACTGGTTTTGTTCCAAGGCGTATCTAAAATCCACTCTACATAGTTGCGCACGACCGATGATTCAGAAGAGGCAGCAGGCATGGTTTTGAGTTTACGAAACTCATTTTCTGCTTTTTTACGTACCGCTTCTGGCAAATCAGCTTCCGCTAAACGTTTTTCTAGCTCAGCAATGTCGTCATCTTCATAATTTTCACCGCGTTCTTCATGAAGGTCAGAAAGCTCAGATTTTATCGCTTTCATTTTCTCATTTAAGAAATACTCGCGCTGGTTGTTTTCCATCTGGCGACGGACCGCTTCTTGTAATTCTTGCTCGATATTGTGCTCAGCACTTTGCTGAATCAAATAGTCTGACAACTCTTTGATATGCGCAGTCAAATCATCGACTTCCAAAAAGTTTTGTTTAATCGATAAATTGAGTGAGACACGCGTCGCAATGAAATAGACTAGCTCTTCAAGTTGGGTGATGCGCTCAGCCACACGAATCAACTCGCGTGAGTTACGTAGGCGATTTTCCGCATATTTGCTAAACAAAGCAACTAACGCTTCTTTGTGCGATTTTTGCGTTTTAGCGGTCATATTCACGGTGATGGGCGCTTTTTCAAAATCGGCCAGTAATACCGCTTCTTCCTCATCGGTGTCTTGGATATCCACCAATTTGGCACGGTATAGACCTTCAATCAGCACTTTGATGCAATTTTCGTCATTTTCATGTGGCATGGTATTGACGACACGGCACACCGTACCATATTCAAATAGATTACTGGCATCAATGTCTTCAGATAGTGAGTCTTTTTGTGCCACCACCAATACTTTATTGTCGAATTCATTTTGCGCAAGCTCGACTGCTTTAACTGAAGGTGCGCGACCCACAAATAAAGCAATTTGCATTTGTGGATATACCACAACGTCACGTAAAGCTAACAATGGTAGCGTAGTGAATTCTTGCGACTCAGATGATTCTGGATTTGTCATTAAAACATCATCTTGCATATACTATGTCCCCTTAAATAACACAACAAGCAACTGACCATTTGTGAGCAAATGATGGCTTGCTGATAGACTTAAAAATATAAATGGCGTCAATGCAAAAAATTGCAAGGCTGGTCACACAAAGGGGAAAAAAACGACTAGCCAAGGGCGATGAAATAGTAACAAAGTGCTAAAAATAATCACCGCAATCGTGCACTGAGACTAATGCCGCTGTAATATTGATTTATATTTATCTAATTTTTTAGGCTAATTTATGCGTGTCTAATTTATATATATCTAAAAGTCGTCCAAGTCTTCAGAATTCACTCGGGTAAAGGCATCCGCTTGCATCAAGAGTTGATTCAATCTCTCTGGATTCATGACGCTGGCAATTTCTGCATCGCTTAATTCATTAAGATTTTCAGTTAATTTGGCATTATTAGTGGGTGAATCTGAAGCGGTAGTTGGAATGCTGTCATTGTTTTTTTTATCGTTCATCCAATTATTATCCATTCATTCTTTAGACACCAAATAGCGTTTAAATAACCATAGTTTACTCGGCGTGATGAGGGCGTCAAGCGTGATATCCCAAGGATTAGCATTTAGTTTTTCAACCAATTGAAAATCATAAGCCCAGCCAATTTTCAAAGGTCGACTTTTAACTTTGGCTAAGGTACGGTCATAGTAACCGCCACCCATCCCCATACGATTGCCCAATCTATCGGCTGCCACTAGCGGCATAAATACTACATCAAGCGCCGCTACGTTAAGCATTTTTCCTTTCTCAGGTTGGCGCATGCCCAGTGGGTGTTTGGGTAGGTGAGATTGTCGCCAAGTTTTTTGAGTAAACTCGATAAATACAAGCGGCTGATGTTTGCCAGTGACGACAGGTAAATAAATACGATAGCCGCGCTGTCTTGCCCAATCCATCAGCGGTTGGGTAGGCATTTCCCCAAAGGCATCTGCAAAAATCCCGATTTTGACATTTTTGCCAGTTAAAGCAGGATGCTGTAGTCGGTTTAAACTTCGTCGTGCTTGATAAGCCGCACGATTACGGTGGCGCTTGGATAAGCATAGACGTTGTTGACGTAATTGTTTACGCAAGTGATGAGCATTCATAGATTCATAGTGATGATGGATTGGTTATAGAGTATAGTTAAGCCATTGATAATAAAGCATGATAATAATTCAAAATCTAAAAAAAGCCAAATGGCTGATTAGGCTTAGTTGCTTAGCTATTTATTCACTTATTTATTTGTTTAAACACCCAAACATCCTACCGCTAGTGTATAACCCATAACAAGTGTCCACTACCTATTATTAGTTGTTAGACCATTACCTTTGAAATCGTTGAAAAATAAAGCATTTTTGCGGGCCGTGATACTGAATTTTAGTAGCCCTACAGACTCAAACTTAACCAGCAGCGCCTGTAAAAGATGATATGATTGCTGATAATGAAGATGACGGTTTATGTATACGTCTTTAAATTTTTATCTCAAGTCCAATTACTAAAGTTTGGCTTGTAAGTTAGCTAGTTTGTAGTTTATGTTGCATTTTTTTAAATTGCTGTGTTAATAACTTAGGAAAAATTAATGGATGCACTCAGTATGTTGCTTGAAGATATACATTTGTATCAAACTCAGTATCACTATATACACGCCACTGGGGAGTGGTCGTTTGAGTTAGATAAAAAAGATTGTATCGTGTTTTATTTGATTACCACAGGTGGGATTAGTATTAAGGTCGATGATGTGTATCGCAACGCACACGCGCGCGATGTGGTCATGGTGCCAGGCGGCAAAAAACACCTGATTTGTGGTGTGGGACAATCGGATATCCCATCAATTGACATTGCTCCGTTATTAAGCAACCAAACTGTTGAAACTATCAACTTGGGTAAACCCGCCATTCATAGCAAAGGTGATGAGTCAGCGCAAACAACTGAAATGGTCGCAATTGTCTGCCATTACGATCGAGAGATTACGCGCCCGTTACTAAGCGCTTTACCAGAAATTTTGCCAGAAAGCGAATCAAACGATGAGCAAAAAATGATTATGCTTGATTTGGGGGTCAAATTTTTGGCATTAGAGTCTGAGCAGAACCGACTTGGCAAAATGACCATTATCAATCGTATCGCCAGTATTTTGATGATTGAGTGTGTACGCAATTATATTGAGGATTTGCCCGAAGCGACAGACAATTGGCTAAAAGCTGTGAAAGATCCTTACCTCGCCAAAGCATTAGCGGTCATGCATGATCGACCCGAGACCAATTGGACCATTCATAAGTTAGCTGAAGTCGCCGGGATGTCACGCAGTAGTTTTGCCGAGCATTTTCGTGAAGTGGTGGGGGTGCCGCCGTTAACTTATTTAACAGACTATCGACTTCGTCTTGCCGCGCGGTATTTGCGGCTACAAGAAAATAGCATCAGCCGTATCAGTGAGTTAGTGGGTTATGCCTCAGATAGTACCTTTAGCCAAGCATTCAAACGCGTCTATAAAATGTCACCACGAAAATATCGCCAGTCGTTTCGAACCGATGATGTGCATTTTGCTGACAGCTTGAGCGAGGAATGAGTCAGTAGTCGAGAACCCTGATTAACCACAAAAAAGCAGGTTTGCTGCGGTTTTGTGGTTATCGCCACTAAGAATGCCCAGTCTATTTTCATAGCAATATCTGTTAGGTTATGTCGACAGGGGTATGATATAGTGACAAGCACTGTCCCATATATTATCAGCTGTGATTGCCAACATGGAAACTTCAACTACCAAAGGTCAACCTGTCGAAGCACATGGCTTGCACATCAAGCCCAATCCAGAACACCCTGCGATGGACCATCGTGGTGTTAATTCAATGGATGTTACCAGTTACTACACGGCCGTGTTTCATGCACAAGAAAACGCAGTGACCCAGTATTTTGAGCACTCCCAACCCCATCAACTGTTATTTTATATCTCAAGTAAAAAATCCCAATTTATTGAAACTAAAAAACTGCAAGTCGCCAAATATTTAAATATGCGCGATAATGTTGGGCTGATGCAACTGCAGCATTTGTTCAATAATTTACATATCGTCGATGATTTGGTGATGTCCATTAGCCATCATTTACCGCCGCAGCGACCGATTGGTTGGCAGATTGTCAGCCAAAGCAAAAACTTAATGAACCTGCCAACCGTAGGCTTGATGCCATCATCAGCTGAATTTCGCGGTCTTGAGCATAGTTTGGCGGCGACCGTGATTCAGTTTTTGGGCGTGGCATGCTATCACAACGACCGAGGTTATTTTGTCGGGCATATTTTAGGTTATCTATTTAGTTGTTATTATTTTGCCCATCTCGGTGTCAACTATTCAGTCACCCCATTAAAAGAGGCGGCGATTCCCAATTACCCTTACCAAGTCATCAATGTGGCAGAATTGGTGAGACTATTGCAATCACTCGATGAGTCGCTCAAAGCGCAAGTTTATCAATTAGCCATCTATTGTGCGCAAATCAGTGAATACGCCGTTGATAAACGAATCGAGAAAATGCTGATTACTGAGGTCAATAGCTTTAACAAACAAGACTTGCGCGATGAGCTATCGGTGTTGGTACAATATGATTCCAATGAAAACGAGTCTTTATTTCAGCCTATTAAGCCTTTAAAATAACGCTAATTTTACCCGTTGGGAATTCACATGCCCGCATTTCAGTATAAAGCCATGGATACCCAAGGCAAGTCACACCAAGGTATTCTTGAGGGCGATTCTGCTAGGCTAATCCGCCAACAACTGCGCGATAAAAATTTACTGCCTGTCGAAGTCTCACCTGTACAAAAAACCGATGTCAGTCGCAACCGATTGTGGCAAAAAGGGGTGGGTGCGTATGATTTGGCATTAATCACCCGCCAATTGTCGGTGTTGTTGGCAGCGTCGATACCGATTGAACAAGCGTTGCAAGCGATTGCCAAACAAAGCGAAAAACCGCATGTCAAAGCGTTGATGCATGGCGTGCGTGCCAAAGTATTGGAAGGCTATAGCCTAGCGAGCGCGCTACAAGACTCGGGTAATTTTCCAGCGATTTATATCGCCACCATTGCCGCAGGTGAGCGCTCAGGACATTTGGATTTGATTTTAAATCAGTTAGCCGATTACACCGAAAATCGCTTTGCCATGCAAAAAAAGGTACAAGGCGCGATGGTGTATCCGATAATTTTGCTGATGATGGCGGTAGCAGTGGTGGTGGGCTTGATGAGCTTTGTCGTGCCAAAAATTGTCAAAGTGTTTGAACAATCTGAGCAAGCGCTGCCATGGATTACCCAAGTGGTGTTGGCATTGTCTAATATTTTAACCCAATGGTGGTGGCTGATATTAGGCGGGCTAATCGGTGCGGTTTTTTTATTTGTGAAGTTTATTAAAACGGCAGCAGGCAAAGCCACTTTTGACCAATTTGTCTTGCGCTTGCCGGTGTTTGGTAAATTATCGCGAAATTTGAATGCTTCACGTTTTGCCAGTACGTTAGCGATTTTGGTACGTTCAGGGGTGCCGTTGGTGGAAGCACTAGCCATCGGCGCGGCAGTCACCACCAATACCCATATTAAACATACCATCGTGAACGCTACAGAAAAAGTCACCGAAGGCGCGAGCCTATCAAGCCAGCTTGAGCGCAGTAATTATTTTCCGCCGATGATGGTACAGATGATTAAAAGCGGCGAGAACTCAGGCGAGCTTGATAATATGCTCACCCGCGCGGCTGATATGCAGCAAAATGAAGCCACCAATATGATTAGCACGCTATTGTCACTACTTGAGCCGCTGATGTTGGTGCTGATGGGGGTGATAGTCATGACCATTGTGATGGCAGTAATGCTACCGATTATCAATATGAATGATTTGGCAGGCTAAACCCTAAAACCGCCAAATAATTAATGGCTAAATAATCCGACAAAATTAACCAAATCGGTATGCAAATTGTCAAAAAAGCTGTGTAAAATCCTAACACCTTATCAAAAGCGCTAAAAATTTAAAAAATGGAAATTCGTATGTGTTGTGCTCATGTATCAAAAAATCGTCAAGCGGGTTTTACTTTAATTGAAGTCATGGTGGTGATTGTCATTTTGGCAATTTTGGCAGGTCTCGTGGTACCCAAAGTGGTGGGTCAAAGTGACAAAGCCCGCGTCAAAACCACCGAAACAGCTTTATCTACCACCTCAAATGCCATTGATATGTTTAAAGTGGACAATGGTCGCTATCCCACCACCCAAGAAGGGTTAGAAGCCTTAAATAAGCCACCACAAGGTGCCAAAAACTGGCCAGAGGGCGGGTATATTAAAGGCGGTTTCCCGAAAGATGGCTGGGATAATGACCTACAATACGTTATCCCAGGTACAGAAGGCAGAACCTATGATTTGTTCTCGCTGGGGGCTGATGGCAAAGAAGGCGGTGAAGGTCAAGACGCAGACATTTTTGCTAAGCTATAGTTTGGTGTTGTTACTGGGTTAACGAAATCAGAGTCACGCACTCTGATTTTTTTTGCTAGGTTTTTGGACAGGGATTAGCTAAAATTAGCCGTCATAGTATAATTACGTGTCTGAAGTTACGCAGCCCTTTAAAAAAGCGCTATCATAACAAAAAAAGCAGTCAGC
>NZ_DALYMP010000007.1:0-107514 GCF_031975715.1 Moraxella sp. CTOTU46711 | reverse complement strand
GTGCGTATTATACGCTTTTCTTTCCCCCTGTCAATACTAATGGGAAAAGTTTTTTCATTTATTTTCAAATTATTTTTTTATAGTTAAAGATAAGAATGCTTAAACTCATCAACACACTGGTCGCTAGGGTAATTAAGATAATTTTGGCTAGCTCTGGCGCTAGTGCGTTTGAGGGGATATTTTCATCACTATAATGACGAACCATTTTAAGATGTTTGGCAATCGGAGAGACTAGAACAAGTAGGCTTAATAGATAAAAATTTTGTCGCAAGGTCACAAAGGTAATGAGTAAAAAGTAAGCACCCAACAACATGAACCGATACAGATGGCTCATGCTTTCTTTACCTAAGGTGGTAGCAAGGGTATTTTTACCAGCGCCTGTATCCGTGTCAAAATCCCGCATATTGTTAATCATCAATACGCAAGTGCATAGCAGGCCGATCACCACCGCAGCAATAATATCCATCACGCGGATAAATTGTGTTTGTAGGTACACGCCCCCTAGTACATTAACTAAGCCGAAGAATAAAAATACTACTATTTCGCCTTTCGCATTGTACCCATAGGGGTTTTTACCCATGGTATAGGTCACTGCGGCGATAATGGCGATGATGCCCAATGCTAAGAAGGTAAAAAAATCAGTCAGACTGTTAAAGCTCAGCCAAAGTAAGCCAATACCGCAGCCAAAAATAAACAGTGCCCAACTTATTATTAATTTCTTGAGTGTCTTGGGGTTGATTGTCCCTTGAGCAGTCTGTCTGTCGAGTCGATGGGCATCCGTACCCCGTATACCATCGCCATAGTCGTTGGCTAAATTGGATAAAATCTGTAAGCCTAAGGCAACCCATATACTTAGCAAAAAGATTTGCCAGTTTTTGCTGTTGAAGCTACCAATACGCGAGTATGCCAACGCATTGGCTACTATAATGCCAGCCACCGCTAATGGATAAGTGCGTGGGCGAGTCGCTTGCCAAAATGCTTGTAAAAAATTGACCATCACTCACTCGAAACCTTGTATCACCAATCCCAACATCTAAATGGATTTAGCCATTTAGATGCACGTTTACCAATGATGCGGGGTTTATGTTGATTTTTTTAGACCTGCTTGCGCCAACAACGCACCTAAGCTACCGATTTTTTGCGGTTTGTCGGCTGTTTGGTTTCGCGGCTTAGCGGCTTTATCACTACGTTGGGCTTTGCCCGAATGTTTGGCTGATTTACCGCCGCGCTCGGTAGGGTCTGCGTGTTTTTTCGCCGTACCATCCACTGATTGGTTGGTATTTTTTGCTTTACTAGCGGGTGCTTTTTCAGCAGGTTTGGCTGCCATTGGGGTGTCTGACTTCATGCTAAAGCCCACGCGTTTACGCTCTGCATCCACTGAAATCACGCGAACGGTGACGATATCACCTGGTTTAACATGATTTAACGGATCGGCGATAAATTCGTTACCCATCTCTGAGATATGTACCAAGCCATCTTGATGGACGCCAACATCAACAAAACAACCAAAACTTGTCACATTGGTGACCACGCCTTCAAGCGTCATGCCTTCGGTTAAATCGTTGATGCTATTGACATCGTCACGGAACTTTGCTGTTTTAAAGCTCGGTCTTGGATCGTGTGCTGGTTTGGCTAATTCTTGTTTGATGGCAGCGGCTTTCAGCGTTGCTTGCTCGGCATCGTTAACCTCATCGTTTGCGGCAGCGATAAGTGAAGCGATCAGATTGTTAAGCGCTGACTCGTCGCCTAGCACATCGTTGAGGTTGTTGTCGGTTGACGCCAGCCATTGTTTGACCATCTCGTAGTTTTCTGGGTGTAACCCTGTCGCATCTAACGGCTCATCACCGCCACGAATGCGTAAAAAACCTGCCGCTTGTTCAAAAGTTTTGGCACCCAATCTTGGCACGTTTTTGAGCTGTTCACGGTTGGCAAAGGCGCCATGTTCGTTCCGGTAATTGACAATTTGCTGTGCTACATTGACATTGAGACCTGCGATATAAGACAAAATTGCAGGACTTGCGGTATTGACATCTACGCCCACCGCATTCACACAGTCTTGCGTGACTTTGGTTAAACTATCAGCCAGCTGCGTTTGGTTGACGTCATGCTGATATTGCCCCACGCCAATGGCTTTGGGATCGACTTTAACCAGCTCAGACAAGGGATCTTGCAAACGACGTGCAATCGATACCGCCCCACGAATGGATACATCGAGCTCTTGTAATTCTTGCGATGCCAGTTCGCTGGCTGAGTACACAGACGCACCAGATTCATTGACCACCACAGGCACGGCTTTGATATCCCCGTTTCCTTGAGCGCTGTTTTCTGCCAAAATTTCTTTGATTAAGGCATCTGTCTCACGGCTAGCAGTACCATTACCAATGGCGATTAAATGCACATGGTGGTTTTTGAGTAAATCTGCAATGGTTTGTTTGGCTTCATCGACCTTATTGTCTGGGGCAAATGGATACACTGTTGCAATCGCAAAACTATCATCGCTGTTTTTGGCAACATGACCTAGGCTATCAACCACAGCCATTTTGACCCCATGACGGATACCCGGATCGACGCCTAAAATCGTTTTTTGACCCGCTGGCGCTGCCATTAATAAATGCTGTAAATTGTTTGCAAATACGTCAATTGCTGCGGATTCAGCCGTTAAGCGTTTTTCTGTGAGCAAACGATGCTCAATATGCGGACGCCATTTGTCCAACCACAGTTTTTTGCCCAGTGACAATAAAAACTGTTGACGGTCACTAGGCTCGGCTGCCGTTAAGTTAAATGCGTGATTAATTTGCTGGGTAAATGGTGCATCATCGCCTTCAATCGCAATTGTCAGTACGTTGTCTTGGCGACCGCGTAGCATCGCTAATAATCGATGATTGGGTAGACGCGCCAAGCTTTCAGCATGGTCAAAATAGTCTTTGTATTTTTCGCCGACTTCCCGCTTTTCTTCGCCTACTAGACGGCTATGAATTTGGGCGATTTTCCCAAAGCCGACGCGCAGTTTGTCTAGTAGATCAAGCTGCTGTGTCCACTCATCGATAATAATGGCACCAATACCTGATAGCTGTTTTTCTTTATCTTCAAAAATTGACGCTTCGGCTTCGCCGTTGTCATCCTGTACAGGCACTGGCGCTTGATAATCTGATAATGCTGAGGCTGGGCTTACCGACTCATTTAAAACCGCCAAGGCAATTGGCTCAAGTCCTGCTTCACGCGCTTGGGTTGCCAATGAGCGGCGGCGCGGACGATACGGCAAATAAATGTCTTCTAGCTCAAGTTTGGATGCCGCTTGATTGATGCGTTCATTCAATTCATCGGTCAGCTTATTTTGTGAGGTCAACAGCTCAATGATTTTTTGGCGGCGAATGGCCATATCTCGTTCATAGCTGAGCGATTTTTCCAGACTACGCAACTGTACATCATCGAGCCCGCCGGTTTGGTCTTTACGATAGCGTGCAATAAACGGAATCGTCGCCCCATCATCGTAGAGTTTGACGAATGCCATCATTTGGTTGAGTTTGATACCAAGATTGGCAGCTAATTTTTGATAAATGGCTTGCTGGACTTGCTCAGAGAGTACATCTACCGCTGGATTAGCCGCAATGGCAGTAACGTTTGTAGTCATATTTTTGCCTAACACTTATAAGGATGAACTCAAAACTTCAGAGTTCACGCATTATAACAAAACAATACAAAAAGATAATAGGTAAACGCTATTTTAACAAAAATCTTTAGTGAATTTTTACCTTGCCAACCCTAGCACTGTCGTTAGACTAAAATTTTGCTAACTGATGACTATATAATAGGTGGTTACCCTATAAGCTAACGTCGTATTTTTAGCAAAATCACTACAACAACCGACACATTTTTTTGCTTTAATAACCGCATAACCAAGCAAACTTGGCTGAATAATAAGATTGATAATGCTTGCAAGTTGTAACCAATCGTTTCAAAATACCCTTATCAGTCCCTAATAAAAATTTTTATACCCATATATTTTATAGCATTGCCTGTCCTACCGATTAATTATAAGGTTCAGTTCAGCACGCTAATGAAACGTATTTAGCGGTTATAAAAACAATTGGGTATTTATAAAAACTGTGTAACGAAAATAATGTAGCGAAAACAACATTCGAGTGAAAATAACATTGGTGATAGGAATATCGACGATAAAAATGAGGAAAATAATCAATGAGTGATGACATTAACCCCACTGTAGAATCTACCCCCAATCAATCAGCCGCCGGCGATATGAATCAGCGCATTTTGGTCGTTGATGATGATGCGCGTCTTCGTACTTTGTTACAACGTTTCTTAGAAGACGATGGTTATATTGTACGTACTGCGCATGATGGTAGCCAAATGGACAAACTGATGCAGCGCGAGTTATTTTCGCTGATTGTGCTTGATTTGATGTTACCTAACGAAGACGGTATCAGTATTTGCCATCGCTTACGCGCAGAAAACTCCGATATTCCGATTATTATGTTGACCGCTAAAGGTTCCGATGCCGATCGTATCGCAGGACTTGAAGCAGGCGCAGATGATTATCTGCCAAAACCCTTTAACCCCAAAGAATTATTGGCACGTATTAAAGCCGTATTGCGTCGGCAAACGCGTGAATTGCCAGGCGCACCCAGTCAGCAAATGGAAGTGGTCGAATTTGGGTCATGGACATTAGACTTATCAACGCGTACCCTAAAGCGTGATGGTAACATCGTGACCTTAACCACAGGTGAATTTAGTGTATTAAAGGCTTTGGTACAACATCCCCGTGAGCCATTAACCCGTGATAAACTGATGAATCTGGCACGCGGTCGTGAATGGGGCGCAATGGAGCGCTCAATCGATGTGCAAGTATCGCGTTTACGCCGTCTTATCGAAGATAACCCTTCGCAAGCGCGCTATATCCAAACCGTTTGGGGCGTGGGTTATGTGTTTGTACCCGATGGGGCAGAAAGCTAAACAACCGCTATTTAAAAGAGCGAATTAAAAAAGCCAATTAGAAGAGCGGATTAAAAAAGCTAGGTTAACAGAGTTAAGAAATTGTTATGATAAAACCGTTGATTGTAAATACAGCCTGTCACCTGGTGATGGGCTTTTTAGGTTCTGGAAAAACCAGTTTTATCAATGCCTGTATCGCGCATTTTCAACACCAAGAAAAGTGGGCGATTTTGGTCAATGAAGCAGGTCAAATAGGTATTGATGAAAAGCTATTGACGGGTAATGCTGACCATGATTTAGCGATTCGCCAAGTATCTGGTGGCTGTATCTGCTGTACGTCGCAACTGCCGCTACAGATTGTGCTCGCTCGCTTGACTTCTGAGTATAGACCTGACCGATTATGGATTGAGCCGACAGGGCTTGCACACCCGCGCGAGCTGATTGAGCAACTATCTGCACCGCATTGGCAAACTGCGCTGTCGCTAAAATCTGCCATCAGTATCGTCAATGCGCGTCATTGGCAAGATGCACGTTATCGTGACAATGAAGGCTACCAAGCGCATGTGCGATTTTGTGATGTGGTGGTGATTAATCGATTTCATGGGTTGGATGACACCCAAAAAACCCAGCTAACCGCATGGGTAAAAGGCTTAAACCCTAAAGCAAAATTGATTTGGCAAACAGAACAAACGCTGAGCGAAGACAATCTGCGGCAATTGCAACAAACGCTCAAGCAATCAAGTCAAGTGCTTGCCGAGCGTAGCCACTACCAACAAATTAGCTTAACGAGCTTTGCTCAGTACCACGCTCCATCCACCACCCAAGCTGACACCACCCAATCACCAACAGCTACCAATGATGACTTGCCATTTCGCTATCATGATGTGCAAAACGGCTATCAAATCATCGGATGGCGGGTATCAGCCGACTGGACAATTGATATGACTGTGCTGATGGAATGGTTGTTAGCACTGCCCAACTGGCAACGTATCAAATCGGTGGTTCATATCAAACATACGCACGATGAGGCATGGCAAACCATGAATTTTACCCCAGATTCGCTCGATTTGGTGGCCTGTGAGCCACAAACCGATAACCGTATTGAAGTGATTTTTTTGGATAACACTATCGAATTAGATTTTAATAGGCTCGATACTGAGCTGATGATGATGTTTGGGCATATCCGTTAAGCTTACGGTTGATGGATAGCCGATTTTATTGTCTATTTTTTTGATTTTGCGGCTATTTTTTTCATTGATTATGTGGCGTTAACATCGGGCGTGATACGGATGATAGTGTCGTTTTCAAGGTTTTTTTCTTGCATATCAAACCCTGTATGAGTGATGGTGAGCAAGCTACTCACGCGCGTCCCATAGCTACTTCCCAACAGCTTATCGAGGCGATTGGCAGGGATAAAGATGGAAGACAACGCCAACTCTCTCTCCATACCTAACCCTGTATCAGGTAGCTGGGCGATAGGCGCTTGTTCACTGTCTTGCAATATCTCAAATGCCAGCGCTTGCCAATCCTCGTGCTCAGCAAGCAGGGGCAACAACTCTTGTCGTACTCGCCTGCGCAGTTTTTCCGTTTTAAACCATGCCTTATTTGGTTGACCATTGGATAACACGTATAAGCCTTTTGCCAATACCTCGATGCCATACCCTTTATTATTGAGCAGCACCGCTTGCTGCCGATCGCCGATGACTAGATTAAACCCATCATAGCAGGGCAAATCAATTTGCCTTGCAAAAGCTAGCGGCGACCACTCACCACTTAAATAATCAAGGATTAGCTGACCGCGGGAGGTGGCAAAGACAGGCTTATCTTTGATAATCTCTCGGTAGTTTAGAATCACCCCCCAGCGCCCATGCTCAGGATCGATACCCAACCAAGTGCCCCCTGCTTGCGCATCTTGCCCCGCGATGATTTTTTGTCCATTTGGCAACTGCCATTCACGCAGTGCGCGTGTAGGACGCTGCAAAAATTCATCCCGATTGGATAATAGCACCAAGGGCTTATCCTCAAACAGCTGCCAAGCCAACGCCACAATGCACATACTTCATTCCTTCTAACTGATTACCATGCTATCGCCCATTGAATTCTGCATCAGCTCGATTACTCATTCCATAGGTTAGCAGCCAAAACTTTTTTGGCAATCACCAAATCGTCATATTGTTCATTTATGATAAAAAAGCTAAAAATTGCAGTTTTAAACGATTGTTGCCCTTGTGAATGAGCTTATGACGCCAATTAGCATTGTGATTATTACCCTAAACGAAGCCGAACGTATCGGTAATATTTTGCGTGACTTAGCCCAACAAAGCTACCAAAATTTTGAAGTCATCGTGGTGGATTCCAACAGCGAAGATGACACCTGTCAAATTGCAGCCAGTTTTCGCCATCAATTGCCGGCGATAAGCGTCCATAAAATGTCAAAGCGTGGCGTCAGCTTGGGTCGTAATACAGGGGCAAACCTAGCCAAAAATGAACGGATACTGTTTTTAGATGCCGATGTGCGGTTGGCTGCAGACTTTTTGCAAAAAGCCAGTCAATTATTGGATAAAAAATCCTTGAAAGTAGCCGGTGTATACATGAATGCTGACCACCTAAAACCTTGGTTTACAGTGGGTTATCTGCTATTTAACATAGGTATTTTTGTTAGCCAATTTTTATCGCCAACGGCGGTCGGTGCGTGTATTTTTTCCAGTAAATCCGTGCATGACCAATTGGGTGGGTTTGATGAGTCTATCACCTTGTGTGAAGATTGTGACTATGTCAATCGTGCCAAAAAAATCACCCGTTATCAGATGCTACCGCTCACCTTTCGCTTTGACCCGCGCCGCTTGCAGCAAGATGGCTACTTTAATACGGGCTGGAAATACCTGCATGCCAATTTATATCGTTTCTTTGTTGGCGAAATCCGTGATAACAAAATCCGTTACCAGTTTGGGCATTATCACACCCCAAAAAAATAGCGTCGGTGGTGACGCTATTTTTTGCAGGGTTTTTAGGTAAATGCACTCGGCTTTATCGTCCTTTAAACTCAGCAGGACGTTTTTGCATAAATGCCGACACACCTTCTTTAAAATCGTCCGTGGTTGCCATCTGCATTTGGTAAATTACCTCTTGGTCTAGCGCGATATCTAGTCCTGCAAATGCGACTTGATTAATCGATTGCTTCATTGCCGCCAGTGCCAAGGTTGGCAAGCTTGTGAGACGGTCGGTCAGTTTTTTCACTGCCGCATCAAGCGCATCTTGACTCACCAGCGCATTCACCAGTCCCAAATCTTCTGCCTTTTGCGCGGTGATTTGCTCACCCAACATCACAAGCTCAGTGGTTTTGGCGGCACCAATCAACTGCGATAACAGATAAATACCACCACCATCAGGCACTAGCCCGATATTGACAAAGGCTTGTAAAAATTTAGCATTGTCACTGGCGACGCGAAAATCACACGCTAACGCGATATTCATGCCTGCGCCCGCACACGCGCCATTGATACGCGCGATAATCGGTTTGCTGATTTTGCGGATACGGCGCGTGATGTCAGCAATCCCAATGGTCAGACTATGCGACATTTTCAGTAGGTTTTCGCGGTTATCTGCGCCGGATAGCATCTCGCGAATATCACCACCGCTAGAAAATCCCTTGCCCGCGCCTGTGATGACAATCACTTTGGCGGCTGTGTCGTATTGGGCGTAATCAAGGGCTTGATAAAGCTCGGATTTCATCACGCTATTGAGCGCATTGAGTGATGCTGGATCATTGAGGGTAATCGTCGCAACGCTATCTGCAACATCATACGTGACTTTTTGAAAGGTGGGTTGTTGTGTTTGGGTTGCCGTCATGGGTCATCCTTATACCAAAGAAATAAATACCAAAAAACTAAATATCAAAAAAAAAGATACAATGAACCACTTCATCTTACCGAAATTATTTTTTTTTGGGAAATAAAACGCGACTTGTAAGGTCAACAATCCAAACCCAACCACAAAATTTTTACAATTTTCAAAATTTCTGTATTGACAGAAATATATAAAAAGCTCAAACTAATTAAAAATTGATTGATTTATATCCATTGACTTACACACAGGGCTAAAAAGTGCAACTCACATCGACCATGGAAAAATTTGTCTTACATTGGGGCGAAATGGGCAATAAATGGGGCGTAAACCGTACCGTTGCTCAGATTCATGCCTTGTTATTTTTGGCAGGCAAGCCGATGAATGCCGAAGAAATCCAAGAGACCTTAGGCGTGGCGCGTTCAAATGTGAGCAATAGTATCAAGGAATTGCAGAGCTTAAATCTGGTACAAACAGTACATACGCTTGGTGATAGACGCGATTATTTCACCACGGGCACGGATGTGTGGGAATTGGCTAAGGTGATTGTCGAAGAACGCTATCGCCGAGAGCTTGCGCCGACGGTTGGATTCTTGGCGGATTTAATCAATGAGCCAGAATTTGCCACAGAAAGTAAAGACGTACAACAACGTATCAAAGACACTCACCAATTTGTCGATACGCTGACGAGTTGGGCGAACGAGATGCTAAAACTTTCGTCTACTACGCTCAATCGTATCTTAAAACTTGGCGCGACGATTCAGAAGTTTTTGAAATGATGGGAAATGCTGGATTGGGACAATGACTGCAACATATCCGACTGGCAAAGTTTTAACCTGTTATGCTCTATTTGGCGGTGGGATTGGCGGTCTGATACATTTGATGGGTGTGATGCTTTTTCCAATGAACGAGACCATTAGCCACCATAGCTGGCAACACGTTGGACTCAATAACTTTTTTCTGGCTATGTTAGCCGCCATAGCTTTTGGCACTTTATTCGGATTTATTCCTTCAATAGTAACGAGCATTATCATAGTTTTGAGAAAAATAGTACTTTCTAGCGTTTGGCAATATTTTAGATTATATGTTATTGGCTGTTTTGTGACATTTTTTATCTTTGTAATAGCCTTTCATGATATTAATAGATTATTTACTTCTAATACTCTAGTAACATGGTTAGGCATCTTGGTGTTTAACGGCAGACTTGCGATAGTTGGCGGTTTAAGTAGTGTAATCGTTGGCAAATTGGTTTTACCAAAAAGCTAAAAATTTTACTCATAAATTTCAGTTTTGACAGAAAAAAGGAAAGAAATGATGAAAATACTTATCACAGGCGGTTCAGGATTTTTAGGCACAGCGTTAACACAATCGTTAAAAACCCATGGCGTAAAAGGTGACACTGCGTCAGTCACTTGGGTATCTCGTTCTGTAGAAAAAGAGAAAACCAAAAATATCGCAGACGACGTTATTAGCTATGACGATCTTGCCAGCACCAATGAGACGTATGATGTCATCATCAATCTAGCGGGTGCGGGTATTGCCGACAGCCGTTGGACGGATGCACGTAAGCAAGAATTGTTTGATAGTCGACTAAAACCTACACAAGCGGTAATTGACTATATTGAGCGAATCGGCAACAAGCCAAAACTATTGATTAGCGGCTCAGCCATCGGTTGGTACGGTATCCAAAAGGAAAACGACCCAACCGCGCTTGATGAAACCAGCCCCATGACAAAAACCGACTTCGCTCACGAAATTTGTCAGAAATGGGAGCAGCTAGCTTTGACTGCCCAAGATGCTGTAAAAGATACTGTAACAGACGCTGTGCCAGTTGCGATTGTGCGTACAGGGGTGGTGATTGCGCCCGAGGGGGGTATGGTTGGGCGACTGATTACCCCATTTAAAATGGGCACCGGTGGTAAGCTTGGCAATGGTCAGCAAATCATGAGCTGGATTAGCCGTACTGATTGGGTGCGTGCGGTGATTTTTATCATTGAACAAAACCTGACTCACACCCTGCCCACTCAGCAAATTTACAATTTGACCAATCCAACGCCTATTAGCAATGCTGCATTTACCGATGCGATGGGCACTTGGTTGCACCGCCCTACCGTGATGACCCTGCCCGCCTTTGTGGTCAAGACCATGTTTGGTGAAATGTCGACGTTACTGTTGGATGGGCAACGCGTTGTGCCAAAATCGCTTTTAGCTAAAAGGTTTGAGTTTAAAGATTTGACCGTATTAGATGCATTACAAGACTAAGCTTAGGAGAATATTAACATGATTACCATGTATTACGATGAAACTTGCCTACTTTGTACAACCAACGCCCAAACCATGCAAGCCAAAAACCCTAGTCAAATCAATATTGTGCCAGTCAGCCATGCTGAAGCGATATTGGCAAACGCAGGGATAAGCATGGTAGATGCCATGACTTATGTGGTAGTAGAAGACGAGCAAGGCAACATGCATAAAGGCATGGATGCTGTCCGCTTACTCTACAGTACCGCTAGCGTGCCATTCGCTCCGCTTTTAGGCTTACCGATTGTTAAACAAATCGGTGATTTTGCTTATCCGTTTATTGCTCGCAATCGTTACTATTTTCCGAAATGGATCATAAAACTTATGTATGGAAAATTAGCAAAAATGCCCACTTGCGAGAATGGCGTGTGCCAAATACCCCCTGCTAAACGTATTCAAACAAAAGGATAATGCTATGATTACCATGTACTATGATGATACCTGCCCTGTCTGCCGTACTGAAGCCTTGCATATGGCAGAGAAAAAACCTGACGCCATTCGCATAGTTCCGATTGATGACGCTCGGGACGAACTTGCCAAATTTGGTATTAGCGAAAATGAGGCGATGACTTATCTGTGTGTGCAAGATAAACAGGGGAACATGCAAAAAGGCATGGATGCTGTACGACTGCTATACAAAACCGCACAATTGCCATTTGCAACCGTGTTTGAATGGCCTGTGGTGAAACAAGCCAGTAATGTGATTTATCCTATTTTTGCGCGACATCGCAACCGTGTACCCAACTGGATGACCCAACTTGCCTATGGTAAAGTCGCAGAAGACTGCAAAGACGGTATGTGTAGAACTCGAGGTAAATAAATGCCATTTGGTTTGAATGGCGGTAGGTACGCTCAATGATTTATCTATCCTCAATGATTCATCCATTATGGATAGCTTGATAATTTTTAATGGTCATTGGGCGTTACAGTTATGAATAAGTGCAATCATAATTAGGCACAATGACTATTAGTCACGATTACGAGTATCAAGTTATGTCTAATAATAATTTTGGGTACGTTGATAACCTTGTCACTAATTTTCAACTAACATTCTACAATTTTTTTACAGTTTGAGAAAAAACAGCTAGATTTTTTAACAATTTTCATTTAATAATAGCAACTAATCAGGAAGATGAGATTGTTTGTATCATTTAAGACAATCTATTACGTTTAGCATAGCGGACTTGCTTCACCATATTTTGTCTACTGTTATTGTCACCCAATCGCTATCTTCCTTGTCGGTTTTGACACTGATTGTTGAATCAATCATCAATGAGTTGTCTTTTTCATTCATTTACAAGGAGCGTTACCATGGATGATGCACAAATTCAGCGAATTATTAATCATTCTGAATTCCAAAGCATGGCAAAGAAAAAAACAAGCCTAGGGCTTATTTTTTCTATTATTACCTTAATTGTGTGGTTTGGTTATCTGTTACTCGTCGGTTTTGATCCTGAAATGTTTGCTGCACCACTGTCAGCAGGCTCGACTGTCCCTGTTGGCTTTTACATTGTTGTTGCCATTATGATTTTTGTACCAGTCATCACTTGGGTATATGTCAGCAAAGCAAACGGTGAATTTGACACGATGACTCGTAAAGTCATCGATGATATCAACAGTGGTAAAGTATAACCCCACAGGGATTGTGTTGGGTTTTCAATTATAAGATTGTGGTGCTGATAATCATTTTGACATCAGTTCTAACATCAGTTTTGACACCATGGAGGGTGGCATGTTACAACAACAGTATAACAGCGTGACTGTTAAAGGCTTGGGCAAGCGTATCGGCAAAGTTTCAACCGCCGCAAGCTTGACGCTAATGGGTCTAATGGCACAGATGCCAGCATGGGCAGCTGGCGCCCTTGAAGGCGAAGTAAAAAAACAACCGCTGAATATCTCAGCTATTATCATGTTCTTAATTTTCGTTTTGGCAACACTCGGTATTACTTACTGGGCGTCAAAACAAAACAAGACCGCTAGCGACTTCTATACCGCCGGCGGTGGTATCTCAGGTACCAAAAACGGGATCGCCATTGCCGGGGACTATATGTCAGCGGTAACCTTTTTGGGGTTATCGAGTATGGTTTTTACCGTCGGTTATGATGGCATGATTTATACGCTAGCCTTCTTGATTGGCTGGCCAATTATTTTATTCTTAATCGCTGAGCGGCTACGTAACTTGGGTAAATTTACCTTCGCAGATGTGGCATCTTATCGTTTTTCCCAAACCCCAGTACGTATTTTTGCGGCATCCGGTACCTTGGTCGTCGTTGCGCTATACTTGGTTGCGCAGATGGTTGGTGCGGGTAAATTGGTTCAATTATTATTTGGATTAGATTATATTTACGCAGTAATCATCGTTGGTGTGTTAATGATGGTTTACGTATTGTTTGGCGGTATGCTAGCCACCACTTGGGTGCAGATTATCAAAGCTATTTTATTGATGTCAGGTGCGACTTTCATGGCCCTTATGGTAATGAACCATGTTGGCTTTAGTTTTGAAAATTTATTCAAGTCAGCCGTCGCTGCCCATAGCAAACACGAATCAATTTTGTCGCCTGGTAAATTGGTTAATAATCCCATTGAATCTATCTCATTAGGTTTGGGTCTATTGTTTGGTACAGCAGGTTTACCACACGTATTGATGCGTTTCTTTACGGTGCCAGATGCCAAAGCTGCGCGTAAATCAGTGTTGGTGGCTGCAAGCTGTATTTCATACGTATTCTTCTTAATTGTTCTTATTGGCTTGGGTGCCATCGTTATCCTAGCTGAACATCCAGATTATTTCACGACAGTAGTTAAAGATGGCGTAAGCTCACAAGCACTCATCGGTGGTGCCAACATGGCAGCAATTCACTTGTCCCATGCCGTGGGTGGTAACTTATTCTTAGGCTTTATTTCGGCGGTTGCTTTCGCGACTATCCTAGCGGTTGTGGCAGGTTTGACTTTATCAGGCGCCTCAGCGGTCAGCCATGACTTGTATGCTAGTGTTATCAGAAAAGGTCAAGCGAGACCTGAAGAAGAGATGCGTGCATCAAAAATTACTGTGGTTGCGTTAAGTTTATTGTCAATCGTGACCGGTATTATCTTTGAAAACCAAAACCTTGCGTTCATTGCAAGCTTGGTATTTGCGGTCGCGGCATCTGCTAACTTCCCGATTCTTTTCTTAGCGATGTTCTGGCGTGGTCTAACCACTCGTGGTGCGGTAATCGGTGGGTTTGCAGGCTTAGCAGTTGCAGTGTTACTGATTATCTTAGGACCTGCGGTTTGGGTAGATATCTTGAAACACGAATCACCCGCTTTCCCCTACAAAAACGTGGCATTATTTAGTATGCCTGTGACCTTCATTCTAGCGTGGATCGCATCTATCACTGACAACTCACCACGCGCTGAGTTAGATAGAAAAGGCTTTGATGCACAGTATGTACGTTCATTAACCGGTATCGGTGCGTCAGGTGCATCTGACCACTAATCCAATGTTCAATAACAAATACCGCTTACGATAAGCGGTATTTTTTTATATGGAATTTTTTATAAAACCTACGAATTTTATCCTTGATGAATCTCAAGAAGGTTTTGGGTTGTCGTGGCATCAGCTTGTTTGACATACAATTTTGATTTTGAGCTATAAGGCACTAGCCCTGAAGGTACTACGCCTTTAGCAGATTCGTAATTATGAATGGAGTCATCGAAGAAAATATGCGGAGCAAAGGTTTGCAGTACATGGCGTTTATCCAAGCCACCTAAAAAGAATGCCAAATCTACATTGACGCCCCAATCACGCAATGTCTTAATCGCGCGCAAATCAGCAGGCGCATTGCGCGCGGTCACCAGTGCAATTTGAATGGGTGGATGCTTGATTTTAGCAGGCAGGCGTTTTTGTAGTTTAGAGAGTTTAATTAAAAAATCCGCATACGGGCCTTTATTCATCGGCACATTACTCATTTTGGCTTCATAATCATGAAACGCTTTGAGTCCTTGCTGGCGCGACAATAGCTCCCCTGCTTCATCAAATAATACGGCATCGCCATCAAATGCAATGCGTAACTGATTGGTGTCTAGCTCTTTCATATTAATAGGCGGCGCATCCAAAATCGCGCAGGCACACACGCCTGCATCGGTGACTTGCTGGGCATCGTCATGATTGGTGGTCAAAAACAAATCCACCTTAAAATCTGCCACATAATCCGCCACCCCTTCGCCTGAGGTAAATGCCGAGCGACTAATCGGTAGTCCATGACTACGCAGCGCATTTAATACTTGAATACCGGTATCTGGGCTGTTTTTTGACATAATCACCACTTCAACCATGGGCGCAGCGATGCCCTCACCCTTGTCATCGGCTGCACAATGGTGATTGAGATTGAGTAAGGCTTTGATAAGCGGATAACCCGTCCCAGTTTGCAATGGGTCATTTTCGCGTTCAATCATATAGCTGCGAAATTTATCAATCGCCGTTTCTGGATCTTCGGTTAACGCTTGTTGAAAAAACCGCTCAGACTCCGATAGGTCAAACAATGCCGTGGCAGAGACCGCCACAATTAATGTATTGGAAAAATCAACTGACATAAAAATGCCCTTAATCAATCGTATTGTTATGAAGCATAGCACTCACTATCCTGTAGTTATATAAGTTTTGCCACGGGTAATCTAGATTATTCCTGTAACTTGTTCGGGTAAAGATCCACAGCTTAGTCTCAAGACACCCAGTCAAATTAAAGATACCCAGCCAAATTGTAGATACCAAGCATTGGCTGTCGTCTATTACAGTGTTTTTTTACATGGATATCATGAGCTGCCTAATTTTCTGCCATAACTGCAAGCAATTCAATCAGCAAGTTGGTTTCATCACCGCAATTTGCTATAATATCTTGTTTACGCTTTTTGCAAAGCGACGAATTCATGGGATTGTAATGCCTACCTAGACACGGTAAGTCTGGATGAGCAGAGTTTTTCCCTTTTTTTATTCCCATCTCTCACGGTTACATGACCGATAGTAACGGTCATCACTGCCAAAGGACAACAGGAGCAATTATGGTAGCCATTACCTTACCAAACGGCGATATTAAACAATTTGATGGACAAACGTCAGTCATGGAAGTGGCGCAAAGCATCGGCGCAGGGCTTGCCAAAGCCACCGTTGCAGGACGTGTCAACGGTAAATTAGTTGATGCGTGTGACCCGATTAGCGAAGATGCCAGCGTTCAAATCATCACGCCAAAAGACGAGGAAGGTGTGGAAATCATTCGCCACTCGACCGCTCACCTACTGGGTCATGCTGTCAAACAGCTGTATCCTGAGGTGAAGATGGTTATCGGTCCTGTGATTGAAGAGGGTTTTTATTACGATATCTACAGCGAGCGCCCGTTTACGCCAGAAGACATGGAAAAAATCGAAGCGCGCATGACGCAATTGATTAACCAAGATTACGATGTTATCAAAAAAATGACACCGCGTGACGAGGTTATCAAAGTATTCCAAGACCGTGGCGAGACTTATAAATTACGTCTTATCGAAGATATGCCGAATGAAACTCAAATGGGTTTATACTATCATCAAGAATATGTTGATATGTGCCGTGGACCTCACGTGCCCAATACCCGTTTCTTAAAAGCCTTTAAACTCACCAAAATGAGTGGTGCCTACTGGCGCGGTGATGCCAAAAATGAGCAGCTTCAACGTATCTACGGTACCGCTTGGGCAGATAAAAAAGACCTAAAAGCTTATATCCAGCGTATCGAAGAAGCGGAAAAACGCGACCATCGTAAAATCGGTAAAGCGCTTGATTTATTTCATATGCAAGAAGAAGCGCCTGGTATGGTGTTTTGGCATCCCAATGGCTGGACGATGTGGCAAGTACTTGAGCAGTATATGCGCAAAGTACAAAAAGATAACGGCTATCTTGAAATCAAAACCCCGCAAATCGTCGATAGAAGCCTATGGGAAAAATCAGGTCACTGGGAAAATTATGGTGACATGATGTTCACCACCCACAGTGAAAAACGTGACTATGCGATTAAGCCGATGAACTGCCCGTGTCACGTGCAAGTGTTCAATCAAGGGTTAAAATCCTACCGTGACTTGCCATTGCGTCTTGCTGAGTTTGGCTCATGCCACCGTAATGAGCCGTCAGGTTCGCTCCATGGCATCATGCGGGTGCGTGGCTTTACCCAAGATGACGCCCATATTTTTTGTAGTAATGAGCAAATCAAACAAGAAGCCCAAGACTTTATCAAGCTTACCCTTGATGTGTATAAAGACTTTGGTTTTGATGACGTGCAAATGAAACTCTCGACTCGCCCAGAAAAACGGGTCGGTGCTGACGAACTGTGGGACTTGGCAGAAAAAGACTTAGCGGACGCATTGGATAATGCAGGGCTTGACTGGCAGTATCTGCCAGGGGAAGGCGCATTTTATGGACCCAAAATCGAGTTTAGCCTCAAAGACTGTCTTGGCCGCGTATGGCAATGCGGTACACTGCAGCTTGACTTTAACTTGCCAGAGCGACTAAGTGCGGAGTTTGTCAATGAGCAAGGCGAACGTGAGCGCCCTGTGATGCTCCACCGTGCGATTTTGGGGTCATTTGAACGCTTTATCGGTATGCTTATTGAGCATTACGCCGGCTGGATGCCAGTCTGGCTTGCACCGCAGCAAGTTGTGGTGATGAATATTACCGACAACCAAGCGGCAGCCTGCCAAAAAGTCGCCGAACAATTGAATCAAGCCGGACTTCGTGTCATCACCGATTTGCGTAATGAGAAAATTGGCTTTAAAATTAGAGAACGCACCCTTGAACGTATTCCTTATATGATTGTCATGGGTGATAAAGAAGTAGAAAGCAACCAAGTTAACGTGCGTACTCGTGAAGGTGACAACCTTGGCGTGATGAGTATCGATGCCTTTATTGACTTGGTTAACCAAGCGACCGCCCAAAAAGGGCGCGTCAAATCAAAAACAGCGTAGGAGTAAGTATTATTAAGAGTTCAAACCGATTAGACATCAACGAGGAAATTCGTGCCAAAGAGGTACGCTTAGTCAAAGAAGACGGCGAACAAGTTGGTGTTGTGGATATAAAAACGGCTTTGCAGGCCGCCCGTGATGCTGAGTTGGATTTGGTCGAGATAGTACCAGACGCTCAGCCTCCTGTTGCCAAAGTGATGGACTACAGAAAATATCTGTACGACCAAAAACAAAAAGCCAAAGAAGCCAAAAAGAACCAAAAACAAACGCAGCTTAAAGAAATCAAATTGCGTCCTGGCACGGAAGAAGCCGACTATCAAGTCAAACTTCGTAAAATTCGTGAGTTTTTGGAAGACCAAGACAAAGTCAAAGTCACCATTCGCTTCCGTGGTCGTGAGATGGCTCACCAACAAATTGGCTTGCAGCAGCTTGAAAAAGTCATTGCCGATACGACCGATGTTGCCAATGTTGAACAACAACCAAAAGTTGAAGGTCGGCAAATGGGTATGCTACTTGGACCTACCAAGAAAAAATAATCAGTAAACCCTAATCTATAAAAAAACCACATTAAACTATGTGGTTTTTTTATTGGCGTGTTGAGACATTGATAAAAGTTTAAGCTTTTAAATCACTATATTCAGGGTGTTTCTGTAGATAGCTTGCCACATAAGAGCAGGCTGGGACTACTTTTTTACCTTGCTCACGGGCATAGTCTAGCGCGTGCTTGGTGAGCTCCCCTGCAATGCCGCGCCCGCCAATCGCGTCTGGCACAATGGTATGGTCATATACGATGACATCACCATTATCCACATAGCTGATGTAAGCAGTAGTGCCGTCAACGGTGGTTTCAAAGCGTTGTGATTGTTCGTTATGGTGGATCGATAATTGTAAATCCGACATGGTTGTCTCCTTGTGTATTTTTTTGTCTACTATGCTATCTGTGACTTAGTTATTTGTCGCTTGGTTATTTGCCGTTTGATAGTAGCACAGCCACTGTCCATGACTTGTAAAAGTTTTTGCCTATTCGGTATGGGGTTTGCAAATGATTTTTCGCTAGGCTTTTGCCTTGCCCCACCTTGTTAACAATGCGATAATAAGCGGTTAAATCTTACCATTTTTCAAATTTTTTGGCGTGTACGATACGCCTTACCTTCACTTGCTATTAGCTAACTTAAACAGGAAAAACATGGCTCAATATATTTATACCATGAACAAGGTATCAAAAATTGTTCCACCCAAACGGGAAATCCTAAAAGACATCAGCCTGTCTTTTTTCCCTGGTGCAAAAATCGGTGTGCTGGGCCTCAACGGCGCCGGTAAATCAACCTTGCTTAAAATCATGGCAGGTGTGGACACCGAGTATAACGGTGAAGCGCGTGCGCAAGCGGGTATCAAGATTGGCTACCTTGCCCAAGAACCTCAGCTAGACCCTGCCAAAGACGTGCGCGGCAATGTAGAAGACGGTGTGCGTGAAGCCCTAGACGCATTGGCGCGTCTTGATGAAATCTATGGCGAATATGCGCTACCCGATGCTGACTTTGACAAACTTGCCTCCGAGCAAGGCAAAATGGAAGACATCATCCAAGCGTGGGATGCCCATAACCTAAACAACCAACTAGAAAAAGCCGCCGATGCCTTACGTCTGCCACCGTGGGATGCCGACGTGAGCAAATTATCGGGTGGTGAAAAACGCCGCGTTGCCCTGTGCCGTCTATTGCTATCAAAACCTGACATGCTGCTTCTTGACGAACCGACCAACCACTTGGATGCCGAATCAGTCGCTTGGCTTGAGCATTTCTTAAAAGATTATAGCGGCACCATTGTAGCGATTACCCATGATCGCTATTTCCTTGATAACGTTGCCGAATGGATTTTGGAGCTTGACCGTGGCTATGGCTACCCTTACCAAGGTAACTATACCGAGTGGCTTGAGCAAAAAAATAAACGCCTAGAGCAAGAACAAAAGCAAGAAGAAGCCTTTGCCAAAGCGCTGAAACAAGAGCTTGAATGGGTGCGTAAAAACCAAAAAGGCCAGCAAGCCAAATCAAAATCTCGCTTGCAACGTTTTGAGGAATTAAACTCCAAAGAATTCCAACAGCGTAACGAAACCGCTGAAATCTACATTCCACCAGGACCACGTCTTGGCAACAAAGTGATTGAAGTCAACAATATCTCAAAATCATTTGGTGACCGTTTGCTATACGAAAACCTATCCTTCACTGTGCCACCGATGGCGATTGTGGGGATTATCGGACCCAATGGTGCAGGTAAAACAACCTTGTTCAACATGATTACAGGCAAAGACAAGCCAGACACGGGCACAGTTGAAGTCGGTGAATCAGTGAAAGTGGCGTATGTGGGACAGGTACGCGATGAGCTGGACGACAAAAAAACTGTGTGGGAAGAAGTCTCCGACGGTCTTGACATGATTACCGTGGGCGAATACACCACGCCTAGCCGTGCCTATATCGGACGCTTTAACTTTAAAGGTCAAGACCAACAAAAACTGGTCGGCAGCCTGTCAGGTGGTGAGCGTAACCGTCTGCAACTTGCCAAAACCTTAAAACAAGGGGCAAATGTGCTGTTACTCGATGAGCCATCGAATGACCTTGATGTTGAGACGTTGCGCGCACTTGAAGATGCGGTGGAAGTGTTCCCTGGTACGGTGATGGTGGTGTCGCATGACCGCTGGTTCTTAGACCGTATTGCCACGCATATTTTGGCGTTTGAGGATGAAGGTCCGATTTGGTTTGATGGTAACTACTCAGAGTTTGAAACATATCGCAAAAAACAGTTGGGCGCGGATGCGGAACCGAAACGCATGAAATATAAAAAGATTGCGAAATGATGTAATGGCTAAACTTTGTTAAAATAGCCCATCGTGACCTAAGTTGCGGTGGGTTTTTTATGGGGGAAGTTAATGGGCTATAATTTTGGTTTTATCAGCGATGAGGATATTTTTAATCCACCAAATTTTTTCTCAATCAACACCCAAAATAGCTATCCTCATAATACGGCAATAATACTAGCTATAATTTGATTATGTCCAATTAATACCCATCGAAAAAATGTTGTTTAATGGGATTTAAATAAATTACTTGATGGGCTTTATTTTTATAATTATCAAATACTTGATTGATAACGTCTTCTATTTGTCTAGTATTAACCGCCTGATTGTTAATCTGTAAAAATCCAATTGGTATGGCAGGGTGCTTTTCAAATAACTTGCTGTTATGGCGTTCAAATACAATGCGCGGATGGCGGTCATGGCTAATATGAATTGCTTCAATATCTTGGTACGCTATCATGATATCCTCCTTGAACCATTGCGTTATACTGATATGCTGTTTGTTCAAAGTAAAAAGTGGTTTTTTATCAATCAATTGCTTTAATAATATTACACCCCAACCGATACAAAATATGATAATGATAATTTTAATAAGTTTAGGCAATTCACCCCGATGTGTGTCTATTGGATAAATTAGGTCATAACCAAAAAATACTAAGCCAATCATGCAAAAAATAGCAGAAAAAACCAGCATACGAGGTTGCTGATAAAACTTAATCGGTAATGCTAATTCCATTATCGCTTGATGTCGCGTCAAAATTATACCAACTCTAACCGTATTAAACTCTGATAAATCCTACCACCCCACTCATTGGGGCATACATAATCTGCAACCGCTTTTAGGTCGGAATACGCATTATTCATTGCCATGCCAACGCCTGCTTTCTGTAATATTTCATATTACAGACTCACCGTCAAATGCTATTGTATATTTAAATGTCAGCCTAAATTTATCTAATAAGTATGTAACGCCCCATGTTGTAGTAAAACCATGGCATGAGTGGAATGTAAAATATACTCTACGTTTGACAGAAAAAAACCAACTTATCAAAGTTGGTTTTTTTACTCAGATTTAAAAATTAAAACAACACCCGCACCCGAATGGTTTCTGGGATGTTTTTAAGCGCTTCAACCGCTTGCGCAGAATCGCCGCTACCCACATCCATCACCAAATAGCCCACATCTTCTTCCGTCATCAGGCTTTGGGCAAAGATATTGATATTGGCATCGGCAAATGATTTGTTAATCTGTGACAACACGCCAGGCACGTTTTGGTGGATGTGGAGCAAACGATGTGTGCCTTCTTTTTGTGGCATACTAACATTTGGGAAGTTCACAGACGTTGCGGTATCACCCATATCAGAGTAACGCACAAATTTTTCTGCCACTTCAAGACCAATATTGGCTTGGGCTTCTTGGGTTGAGCCACCGATATGCGGTGTCAAAATCACATTGTCAAACGCGCGCAGTGGTGATTCAAATTCTTCATCCGCTGATTTTGGCTCTTTGGGGAACACGTCAATCGCCGCGCCCAAGATATGACCGCTTTGTAGGGCTGCTGCTAGCGCATCAATATCCACACATTTACCACGCGCCGCATTAATAAGATGCGCGCCTGGCTTCATAGCAGCCAATTCTGTGGCGGTAATCATGTTACGCGTGCTTGGCAAATCTGGTACATGCAAGGTGACCACATCGGCTTTACCTAGCAGTTCTTCTAGGCTGCCCACTTGGGTGGCGTTGCCCAGTGGCAATTTGGTGACCACATCATGATAGATGACTTTCATACCAAGGCTTTCAGCAAGTACCGATAACTGGGTGCCAATAGAGCCATAACCCACGATACCTAAAGTTTTGACGCGCACTTCATAGCTGTCTTTGGCAGATTTGTTCCAGCCGCCACGATGTACCACTGCATTTTTTTCAGGGATACCGCGCATCAGCATAATGATTTCGGCAAGGACAAGCTCCGCGACAGAGCGGGTGTTAGAGTAAGGGGCATTAAAGACAGGGATACCCAGTTCACGGGCAGCTTCCAAGTCCACTTGGTTGGTGCCAATACAAAAACAGCCAATGGCGATGAGCTTTTCGGCTTTTTCTAAAATATCGCGGGTCAAATGGGTGCGAGAACGAATACCGATAAAATGGGCGTCTTTGATTTTTTCGATAAGTTCTTCGGGGTCTAAGGCGGTTTTGATGTTCTCAACATTGTGATAGCCCGCCTCTGACAGCACTTTAAAGGCATTGTCATGCAAGCCTTCAAGCATCAAAAAGCGGATTTTGTCTTTCTCAAGTGATAGATTTTGTGCCATAACAACCCCTAGTCAGTATTTTTAGTCAATTATCCTATCACACTTGCTGGGTTTTTTGTGGTGAAATTCCAGCAAGATGGCATGATTTTTTTGTCGCATGGGTAAAAAATTCTTCATCAGTCGCCAGCGTTTTTGTCAAAATTTACGCTGTTAGTTATGCTATGATAGAGCCTCAAAAACCTTTTCAATCTGTATAAAATATGGGTAAAAGCCAAGCCATGACTGCTAATCAGACCGCCATCAATACGCTCATTGAACAACTACGCCAGCAAGGATTTGACGAACACCAAATCAAAACCGATGCGGACAGTTTGGGCTTTTGGGGCAAAGATTGGACCAAGCATTTTGAACCCAATGCCAGCGCCATTGTCTTCCCAAAATCCACCCAGCAAGTGCAAGCCATCGTCAAGCTATGTAATGAGCTTAACATCGTCATCACCCCAAGCGGTGGACGGACGGGGCTATCGGCAGGGGCAGTTGCGGCCAATGGCGAAGTCGTGATTAGCCTTGATAAAATGCACCAAGTATTGGGCTTCTACCCTGCTGACCGTATGGTGGAAGTGGAGGCCGGCATCGTCACCAAAGCGCTGCAAGACTTTGCCCAGCAGCAAGGGTTATACTATCCCGTGGACTTTGCATCAGCTGGTTCTAGCCAGCTTGGCGGCAATATTGGCACCAATGCCGGCGGTATCAAAGTCATCAAATACGGCATGACCCGCAACTGGATTTTGGGCATGACCGTGGTGACAGGCAAAGGCGATATTTTGCACCTTAATAAAGGCATGATAAAAAATGCCACCGGTTATGACTTGCGTCATTTGTTTATTGGGGCAGAAGGTACGCTTGGGATTGTCACTGAAGTGCAAGTCAAGCTAGAGCGTCAGCCAAAAAACCTAACCGTCATGGTGCTTGGCGTACCAGAGTTTGCCAATATCATGCAAATCTTGTCAGCGTTTCAGTCCAAAATGGATTTGACCGCGTTTGAATTTTTTGATGATGTCGCCGTTGACAAGTTACTTGCCACAGGGCATGTACAAAAACCGTTTGAAACCGATGCGCCATTTTATGCGTTACTAGAATTTGAAGCGCCCTACGAGCCGATTATGGACATGGCGATGCAGATTTTTGAGGACTGTATGAGCGAAGGCTGGGTGCTTGATGGGGTGATGAGCCAATCGATTCACCAAGCCCAAGAGTTATGGAAACTGCGCGAGTATATCTCTGAAACCATCTCGGTATTTACTCCGTACAAAAATGACATCTCCGTACTCATCAGCCGCGTGCCAGAGTTTATCGCGGATATCGATGCCATTGTTAGCCAAAACTATCCGGATTTTCAAGTTTGCTGGTTTGGGCATATCGGCGATGGTAATTTACACTTAAATATTTTAAAGCCAGAGAACCTTAGCAAAGACGAATTTTTTGAAAAATGCCAAGTGGTCAACAAGTATGTGTTTGAAACGGTGCAGAAATACAACGGCTCTATCTCAGCCGAGCATGGTGTGGGCATGACCAAAAAACCGTATCTTAATTACACCCGTCCTGACGAAGAAATTGATTATTTGCGCGCCATCAAGCAAGTCTTTGATCCCAATGGGATTATGAATCGTGGTAAGATTTTCGACTAGATAACATTGATGCAAAAAAAGGATACAAAAAAAGACCTTTAACTGAGGTCTTTTTTTGTCGCTCACATGGTTAGATTTTATTCACATTCATTGTGTCTGGCATGTTAACAATCGGTTTGAGTAGTTCAATGGCATCGGCGACAGTATTACAAACGATTAATCGATGTAAATCTTCTGGCTTCATAAAGCCTTGCTCAGCGGTAAATTGTAGATGTTCAACCAATTTGTCATAAAAACCATTGATATTGAGAATAATCATCGGTTTTTCATGTTGATATAGCTGTCGCCAAGTGGCAATTTCCATGATTTCCTCAAGCGTGCCAAGCCCACCTGGCAAGGTGATAAAGGCACTGGCATACTCTGCCATGATGGCTTTACGGGTATGCATGGTATCGGTCAAATGCAAACGCGTCAGCCCGCCATGCGCCACTTCTCTATCCATCATAAATTCAGGAATCACACCTACGGCAATACCGTTTTTTTCAATCACACCATCGGCAACCGCGCCCATACAGCCAATCACCGCACCGCCATATACCAGACCTAATCCCGCTTCAACCAATGCCCTACCCAGTTCATGCGCCGATTGGACATAGACAGGGTCATTGCCTTTGCGAGAGCCGCAATACACAGCGACTAAGGGAACATCAATATCATGAAGTTTGACAATTTGTGCAATATCGCTCATTTCTTTACTAGTAATAATATCTACGGGTATCATGCTTTTTCCTTTTAATGTGTTGTCATTATAGGTCAATCATCCTACAAATTCGTGAACGCATCCTAGGCGCAGCGTATCTCATTTTGGCTACATTTGGCGCATAGGCATTATAATTGGTGCAGTTGGCGAAAAATAAAGCAATGGCTGTTAAAAAGCCATCAATGAAAGGCTGCATAAGATAGCTTCGATAAGAAAGGCTTGATAATAAAAGTAGGCTATCAAAAACTATCAAGGAGACCACCTAGGTATGATGACCTAAGTCTGATGATAGGTATTGTGGGCATCGGCAGTCTCTGGCACAGATGGGCGTAACTCAGTGAGCGCTGCAGCATAACCATGTTTGCCAGATTGCTTCAGCCAAGCGCTTGCTTTATCGGCATCGGCAGCGACGCCATTGCCACTGGCATAGATGTTGGCAAGAAAATATTGGGCTTGTGCGTGTCCAAGCTCGCTCGCCATTTCGTATTGGCTGATGGCATTGTCACAATCGACAATGATAGTTTCACCGATGTCATCACTACTGTCATTGAGATACGGATTGCCACCTTGGTACAGCCAGCCTAACGCAAGATAGGCTGGGCGAAAACTTTGATTGGCGGATTTTTCTAGCCATTCCAGTGCCGTTTCAGTACAAATATGATTGCCACCGAGTCCATATAAAAAAGCCAATCCCATATTGTATTCGGCTTTGGCATGACCGAGTAGTGCCGCTTGCTCAAAAAAGTTAAAGGCGCGTTTTAAGTCCGCCTGAATAATCGCAACACCTCGCGCAAAAATCGCGTCACTATCAGGATGGACGGGCACATCATCGTCATCAAAATTGATGGGCTGGCTTTGGGGAGTGAATACATCGTCAATAGTAAAGGCAGGCGTCGTATCTGATGCCGCTTGATGCGCTAAATTATCGCCTACTCTGTAATTCTCTGGCATTGTGCTAGCTGGCGTGGTATTAGGTATCGGCTTTTGGGCAAATTTATCTGCCGCTAAGCGTGCCATCGCTTGTGGATGGTTTTGATAAGCCGCTTGGTGGTACCAAAAGTGTGCCAAATCATCATTGTGCTTGAGCCCGCCAAGTCCTCTCTCATAAGCGATACCCAAATTGTACTGGGCAACCGCTTCGCCCTGTTCTGCTGCTTGGATAAACAGTAAAATCGCCTTTTTGCTATCCTGCGCTAAGCCTTTGCCTGTCAAATACAGCATCGCCAAACGTACTTTGGCTTCGGTAAAACCCAATTCGCTAGCGGTTTGGTAGCAATGGATGGCTTTATTCAAATCTTGCTGGTAGCCCAAGCCTTGTTCAAACAATAGCCCCAGATAAGTTTGCGCCGCATGATGTGACTGCTTGGCAGCATTGAGCCAATAAAACCCCGCGCTGCGGTAATTTTGTGCCACGCCGATACCTTGGGCATAATAAAGCCCAGTCTGATATTGCGCTTCGGCATCGCCTGTCTGCGCCAATTGATAAGACTGTGAAAACGCTTGGGCTTGCTGTTCGTATTCAGACGTTGGGGTCATACCGTATTCCGCGAAATTTGATGGGGTCAAAAGGTTTATATTGCGTCTGTTTATAGCGGCTGATACAACACGCCGACCAACAACACCGTGATATCCTTCGCTGCTGGGGCAATCTGTACAGTATCAAGTGCTATTGACTGGGCATAATACGTGCTTGCCAAGCTGTCGATTTGGCTTTGTAACTGCTGCCCAATGCTGTCTAACTCCTGCTGCAGCTGCTGACGAATCGTATCAAGCTCTGCGACGGTTTGTTTGTTGGCATTGATATCGCCCACCGAGTTCATGGCACGTTTGACGTTATTGATATTGGTCTGTGACAACGCTTTGCGCCCCATAAACGCCCCTAAGACCGCAGAGCCAATACTGACCCCTGCATCCAGCCAGCCTTTGCTCGACTCAGCGGCTTGTTGTTGGTATTTTTCATTGGCGGCTTGCAGTTTTTTGGCTAGCGCGTCTTGTTTTTTAGCAAAGCTATCACGCAGCTGGGCAATGGCGATATCACGCTGTTCATGCAGCGGTACGATGAGCCGATTGCGGAAGGCTTCTTCGCTCTCTGCCACTTCGCTATACAGCTTTAAACTATCGACATACCACAAATTTAACACTTGCTGCTGACGGATGGCTTCTTTCACCGCTTTTTCCCAAATTTTCCATGATGCCTTGTCAAGTGCTTGGGTAGGCAGTTGTTTGAGCACAGCAGGTTGGTGCGGAGCGGATTGTAACTGCTCAAAGGTCAAATCACTTAAAATCGCTTGATGCCAATCTACCACCAACGGCGGCTCACCAAATGCTGTGGTTAATAATAGCTGCTGCTGACTTTGGGCGCCTGATTTTTTGTCATTAAAAAATACCCGCGCATAGGCAAAGGCAGTAGGCTCATAGAAGGTTTGCCCATCGCCCGCCATGTCTTTGGGGGCATAATACAAGCCCACATCTTTGGGCAAGGCCGGCGGCTGCCTCATGGTGCTTGCTAATGGATTGATGGCAGGCGTGGTGGCTTGCGTTTGCGCTGGGTCGGTAGGGGTGGCTTGGCTATTGGCTTTGAGCTGTGCTATGGCTTGTTTGCTAAGCGGTCCTGATAAGTAGTTGAGCGTGAAGCGGGTGCTAAAAATCACAGGGCTGGTGTCATGCACATTGTGCAGCAAAAATTGGCGTTTACCGAGTTTATCAAACCACGCATTGAGCGCCGCTTTATCCAGTCCACTGCTGCCGCTGGCAGAGAGCAAGCCATCCATCACTCGTTCACGGTCTTGGGCAGTCTGCAACCGTCCGATAAACCAAGTACCCGCGTTGGATAATGCTTTGTAGTCCAAATCCACTGGGTTTTGGGTTGATAACACAATCCCCAGACCAAATGCACGCGCTTGTTTTAGTAGGGTCAACAGCAATACTTTGGTCGGTGGATTGCCAATCGGCGGTAGATAGCCAAACACTTCATCCATGTACAAAATTGCCCGCAAGGTTGATGTGCCTTGCTGACGGCGCATCCAGCCCAATAAATTGGTGAGTAACAAGGTGACAAAAAATAGACGCTCATCATCGGATAGATGCGCAATATTGAGCACACTGGTTTGCGCTTTGCCGTTTTTATCATAAAACAGTGCGCCAGCATCCAGCGGCATGCCTTTGAGCCAGCTGGCAAAACTCGGTGATGCCAAAAGCGTATTAAGCTTCATCGCCAGTGCGCTACGGTCTTTATCCGCAAATACTTGTGACAGCGGCAGGATGCCGATTTTGTCAAACGGTGGCGTTTGGATTTGGGTAATCAAATCCACCAAGGTTAAAGTTTGGTTATTGTCCCAAGCGTTTTTAAGTAGCTGTGCCAAAAACACATGCTCTGGAGCAAGTTTATCCCCATCGACTTTTAATAGCACCAACAGTGCCGACACTGTCGCATCGATATACTCCGCATAACTTTCGCCATCATTTTTGACACTATCGGGCGGCGGGACGAGATTGCCAAGTAGGGCAATCGGTAAGCCATTCTCGCTACCTGGGGTATAGACACTGACACGATTGGCGGCTTTGAGTGCTTGCACACGCTCCGGGGTTTGAAAACTTTTGCCAAGCCCTTGTTGCCAGTTTTCTGCGGTTTGCTTGGCAAACTCTGCTACACTCATACCCGCTTGATTTGCCATGCCGCTATCAATCCACGGCTCAAAGTCACTGGCTGCCAAATTTGGGAACGTCAATGCCAAATTACCCAAATCACCTTTGGGGTCAATCGCAATCACCGGAATATTATCAAGCGCGGCTTCTTCAAGTAAAGTAATCCCCAAACCCGTCTTACCCGAGCCCGTCATCCCGATAATCACGGCATGGGTTGTTAAGTCAGCTGCATCATATAGGGTTGCTTGACATTGTGTAAGCTCTGGGTACACGTCTTGACCGAGATAAAACTGACCGATACTATCAGCAATATTATTGGTGAGCGTTGGCATGGGATTCCCTAAAAATTTTTATAAGTAATGATTGATCGCCAACATGACGACTGGTCTAATTGCTTAATTGTTTAACAACCTGAGTGGCGGTATGTCGGTTTCATTATATGTAAAATTTTATCATTTCGCCTAGCAAAATTTGTCGATTCTTTTGTCGATCCTTAACGCAATTTTTTAGCGCCAAAAAGATAATCCTTAATAATTTTTGATACCAAATTTTGAAGTTTACCCGTTTACTGTTGGGCATTAAAAGCTGAGCAATAAAAAAAGCGATGGGTGACATCGCTTTTGGTAGGATTGCATCATCGCACTATGCTAATTAAGTTTAAAACTACTTTATAAAAATCATCTTGTCAGCGATTTCGTTGCCGCTTGGGTCATTGTCTAATTGGTAATATTGACGAAGCAATTGCCCCACATCGCCCAATAGCGCAACCAAGCTATCAATGTGTCGATTGGCTTTAATACCTTCGATAGCCTTGTCGCACATCGCTTGCCACATGGTTGGCATCACATGGCTATTGATGCCTCTATCGGCCACAATCTCCAGACGCCGCTCACAGATATTAAGATACACCAACACCCCAGTATTATCCTGCGTATCCCAGACGCGATAATCCCCAAAAACTTCGATTGCTCTGTCTCGGCTGTTTTGTAGCCGTGCGGACGAAATAGGCAAATGATTCTCAATCACTAGCACCACTTCGCCGCGATGCCCTTGCTCAGCTTCGGTAATTGCTTGATTTAGCTGTTGTTGGGCAGTAGGCGTTAACCAGCGATTGTGCAGGCTAGGTATAAACGCAACTTGACGCCACCATCTAGCCCAACTTGGCACAGTGGAAGTGACTGTCGCCATCGGCGAGGTGTAAGCAATGGTTTCTTCGTTGGCACCATTCGTTGTAGTTATTGGGTCATTTGTGCTCATGAAAATTCCATAAAAAATAATGAAGTATATAGTTGATGATAAGGAGTAAAGTTAACAAAATTTTTTAACTGATGTTTCAATAACTAGCCGATTACTGACTACTGATTACCAATCGCCACCAGCACCGCCGCCGCCAAAGCCGCCACCGCCGCCACTAAATCCACCACCGCCAAAGCCGCCACCACCAAATCCACCGCCGCCAAAGCCGCCACCCGGTAGGAAGACAACCCCACCACCGCCTCTGCCACCGCGACCACCACCGCCACCTCGAAATAGCAAGAATAAAAAGACAATAAATGCCACAAATATACTACTCAGCAAGCCTGCACCAAAGATTGTACCAAGCGTTACAATGCCACCTGCTGTAGCGATAGAACCAAAAAAACGCCCTAATATACTGGTCAAAATCATGCCAGCGACAAAGCCAAAAAAGCCTAGGAAAATAAGCGGTATGCCGCCCTCTTGATTTGGCTGGGTATTGCTATTGGCATTGGTATTGACTCGATTGGCATCCGCTTGCTTTAAAATAGCAGGATCGGTCGTCAAGCGTTCTTCAATGCGATTAATTCCCGCGGTGATACCCCCGGCATAATCGCCTTGTTTAAATCTTGGGGTTATGTCATCGTTAATAATCCGTTTAGCCACGGCATCAGGCAGGGTACCTTCAAGACCATAGCCTGTTAAAATGTACATTTTACGGTCATTGACAGCAACAACCATCAACAGACCTTGATCGGTGTCTTTTTTGCCCAGTTTCCAGCGATCAGCGACCTTCATTGAATAGTCAAAAATATCCTCGCCATTGGTGGTTGGTACAATGACGACGGCTGCTTGCGCCAAGCCGCGGTCATTAAGACTACGCAGTTTGGTTTCAATCGCTTGTTTATCACTGGCAGATAGAATTCTTGCTTCATCAATGACAGGGTTATTTAGGATTAGTTTATCAGCGGCAACAGGAGCTTGGGTTGATTGCTTGGATGTAGTAGTCGTTTGGGCATTGGCGGTAGCTGTTGCCTGATTGCTATTTGTCTGATTGCCAGTTGCTTGAGTATTGACCCCTGGTATCGGCAGTGCATCATTGCCTAACGTCTCTTTAATTGCATCATTATTGAGTACAGCATCATTGAGCGCTTCATTGGTTTGTGCGGTTTTGGCAATCGCAACCATGTCCTCAACACTATGATCTTGTAGTGTGGGCTTAGCGGTAACGGTTGCGGAATTGGCTGTCGCCGTGGCAGTTTCTGCAACGGCAGCCGCCATAGGCATCACAAGCCCAATGCTCATGGACAGTACAGTAAACGTACTTACTACCAACCGCTTAGCTAAAAAACGAGACGACAATTTTTGCGGCTGTTTATGGGAGCGCTGTAAATTGGGCTGTGTCTGTGCAATATTCAATGACACCTGTGTTTCCTCAAAGTATGCAATTTTTTTATTATGATGTAGTCAATTCAACAACTATTTTAAAAAATTAA
The DNA here is from genome assembly GCF_031975715.1 of Moraxella sp. CTOTU46711. Classification (NCBI taxonomy): domain Bacteria; kingdom Pseudomonadati; phylum Pseudomonadota; class Gammaproteobacteria; order Moraxellales; family Moraxellaceae; genus Moraxella; species Moraxella sp. CTOTU46711. Next base: position 75,595 of record NZ_DALYMP010000007.1, on the reverse strand, counting down.
AAAATCAGTCTGACAATTTGTGCAAATCTTATCCACTGAGCCTGCCACCGACTTATAGCAGACTATTTAAAAAAATCTTCTTCGCTGTTAACCTTTAACCATACAGTTCACAATAGTGAATTAGGGTTTCGCTGTCGCGGTAGCCGAATTATTTACAGGCTGACCACCGGCATTGGCAGTGTTCCCATTGTTTTGCACTGGCTGACCGCCCGCATTTGCGGTGTTGGTATTGTTATTGCCAAAATCAACGGTTGGTGCAGTGGAGATTTGCGCCTCATTAGCAACAGTAAAGTTTGGACGGGTGTGCATACCAAACACTTTTGCGGTGACATTGGTTGGGAATTGACGTACGGTAGTGTTATAAGTTTGAACGTCTTGGATATAACGACCCCGTGCCACGGTAATGCGGTTTTCGGTACCTTCAAGCTGTGCTTGCAATTCTTGGAATTGTTTATCCGCTTTTAGGTCGGGATAGCGCTCTGACACTGCCATTAGGCGCGACAATGCACCGCCCAATTGATCTTGCGCTTGTTGATAGCGTTGGAAAGCCGCTGGGTCATTGAGTACATCGGCACTCACATTGATAGTCGTTGCTTGTGAACGCGCTTGTGTTACTTGGGTTAAGGTTGCTTGTTCGTGCTGGGCATAACGCTCAACGACTTTGACTAAGTTTGGAATCAAGTCAGCACGGCGCTGGTATTGGTTGACTACTTCTGACCATGAGGCGTTGATTTGCTCATCTTGCGCTTGCATAGAGTTATAGCCACAACCGGTCAAATTGGCAGAACCCACCACCAACGCTGCGGCTAATAAGGTGTTTTTTACTGTGGTATTGAATGGTTTCATAAGTTTTCCTCAAAAATAAATTAAATAAAGTGATGTCTAGGTTTTTGAAAATTATGAAGCTATGTGCAGATACTGTAAATTTACGTTTTGTATAGTGCTGTATGGTTTTGTATCAAACTGCAGCCCAATGAAACCGCGCTTATAAACCCCGCTTGGCTTGGTTGAAAGATGCCCTATCAGCGTCCCATAAAAAAGACCAGCCAACGCTGATCTTTTTGCTTACCTTCATTATCTACTAAAAAATTATTGCTGGGCAGCTTCAATTTGAATGACTAATTTCACCTTTTTACTCACACCCATTTTGACATAACCATCAATCCCCCAATCGGTACGGTCAATCGTGGTTTCAAAATCACCACCGTACACATATGCCATTAGCAAAGGACTGGCATAGCCATTAAATTTGCTCGCTGTCAAAGTGATAGGTCGAGTTTTTTTGAGCAAAGTTAGATTGCCTTTAATTTGGTGTAGTTTACCCTTTTTAAAGATAAATTTGGTAGAGGTAAATTGGGCAGTTGGATATTTATTGGCATTAAAAAAATCTTTACTTTTTAAGTCTTCATCAAATTTCTTATGACCTGTTTGCAATTTTTCCAACGGAATATCAAGGTTGATTTGTCCTGTTTGATTGTCAGGGTCAAATACCATGTCACCTTCTAAGCCATAAAACCCACCATGATTGGTTGAGGTACCAAAATGGTCAATGCTAAATCGCACATTGGTGTGCATCGGGTCGAGTTTATAGTTGATTGAATCAGATTTGACAATTTTTTTACTTACTGCTTTTGCGCCTAGACTGAAAGTTTTAGCCAAGGCTTTTTTGGTCAAAATGGCAGTGGTCGCCACGCCTGCAAGTTTGGCAAGTGTTCCTAAGTTGTTAGTTTTATCTGTCATAAACTTTCCTTTTATTATGAGTCGTTAAAAATGGCATTGGTTTGAATATTTTAACTTATCAATTGAATCAAGCTGTGCAAAGAGTGTTGGCAAAGTTCAGTATTTGTGAAATTAACTATCGTAAAAACGTAAAAAAGCCAATGCGTTAACATTGGCTTTTGGGTAACGCTAAGCAAGCTTATTGCTGTACGGCTTCAACTTGGATGTTGAGTTTCACGTCTTTAGCAAAACCCATTTTGACATAGGTATCCATGCCCCATTTGGTGCGGTCAATGGTAGTCTCAAAATCACCGCCACATACTTGCGCATTTTTCAGCATTGGGCTGTTGTAGCAGTTAAATTTAGTGGCTTTTAAGCTAACTGGGTTGGTTTTGCCCAATAGCGTCAAGTTACCGTCAACTTTCGTTACTTTGCCATTTTTGAAATGGAATTTGGTTGATTTAAAATTAGCCGTTGGGTATTTTTCAGCGTTAAAGAATTCAGCTGATTTTAAATGGTTGGTAAAATGTTCGTTACCCGTGTCAAGACTATTGACAGGAATATCAACATTGATGCTGCCTGTATTTTTGGCTGGGTTGTAGTTCAGGTCACCTGTTACGCCGTAGAAACCACCTTGGTTGGTTGTTGTACCGAAGTGATCAATCGCAAAACGTACATTGGCGTGGTTTGGGTCTAGTTTGTAGCTGGTGCTGTTGCTTGGCTTAACTTTTTCTACTTTGGCGGTTTTAGGCGCTTTTGTGACCGCTGCAGGTTGAGCCGCGGTTTCACCAACTTTTTGCGTTTCACCATTTTGCGAGATAACCAATTCAGCATTGGCAAATTGTGTGGCTAACAACGCTGTGATAGCGGCAGTGGCTAAAAGTTTGCTATTCATGGGATTTTCCTCGATATATTATAAGAACTGTATGGGCTTACAAGACATTGTTAATGAAACTTAACTTAGTCTATTTAGGGTTAAGTTATTATAACATATACTTTTCCCTTGTTATCGTGTATTGTTTGTAAATTGTTGCTAGTTTTTGACCGAGCCAAGACTTTTATCGTAACAGTCTTTATTGCCTTAGTCTGGTTAAGTTACGTTATTAAAAAAGGACAGCTTTTGCCATCCTTTTATAAAAAAATCATCTATATTAACTTTTATCTTAAGAATGCCCGAGCATTTCTAAACATCCGCATCCACGCCCCGTCATTGTCCCAAGCTTCAGGCTTCCAGCTGTGGTTATACGCCATCAAATTGCGCTCTGGGTGTGGCATCATCAAAGTCACACGCCCATCGGTGCTACAAATACCTGTCACCCCTTGCGGTGAGCCATTTGGATTGAGCGGATAATGCTCGGTTGGTGTGCCGAGACTGTCCACATAACGCATTACAATTTGCCCATGTGCGCTCATCCCTGCGATATCGGCATCACTCAACGTCGCAAAGCCTTCGCCATGTGCCACCGCAATCGGTAGAATGCTCTCTTGCATACCTTTTAATAGCACCGACTTGGTACGTTCAATTTTCACATTCACCGTACGCGCTTCAAACCGTGCCGATTTATTGGCGATAAAACGGGGGAAATTCTCTGCGCCTGGTATCAAGTCTTTAAGCTGGCTCATCATCTGACAGCCGTTACACACGCCAAGCGAGAAGGTTTCTGGTCGGGTAAAGAATCGCACAAATTGCATGCGTAATTCGTCATGGAACAGTACCGATTTTGCCCAGCCAGCACCAGCGCCAAGCACATCGCCATAACTAAAGCCGCCGCAAGCCACGAGCCCATCAAAGTCACGCAAGTTGACACGCCCTTTGAGCAAGTCACTCATATGCACATCGACCGCTTCTAGTCCTGCCCGTTTAAAGCCTGCCGCCATTTCTAGCTGACCATTCACGCCTTGCTCACGCAAAATGGCGACTTTAGGCTGTGCGCTGCGGCTATTGATGTAGGGGGCTTCAATCGCTTGGTTGAGATCATAATTGGCTTGCGCGATTAAGCCTTGATGGGATTTATCACCAATCAAATCAAAGGCCTGTTGTACGCATTCGGGGTTGTCACGGTCTTTGGCGATATGGTAGCTGACTTTGCTCCATTCTTGCTCAAGCTCGCTACGCTCAAAACGTAAATTTTGCGTGGCTGTTTGGATGAGTAAACTGTCTTCATCGGTGCTTTGACCGACTAGGCTTAACAACTCGCTGACGCCTGTTTTTTCGGCTAATTCAAGCAATTCGGCAACCTTATCGGACTTGACTTGAATCACCGCACCGAGTTCCTCAGCAAACAATTGACCGAGTAAATTGTCATCAGTTAACACCAATTTTACGCCTTGGCGACTGGTGAATTGCATCTCAGCAATGGCGGCAAGCAAACCGCCATCACCAATGTCATGATATGCGGTGATTAAGCCTTGGTTGTTAGCTTGTTGGATAAAGTTAAAAAAGTTGATTAAATCTTGCGGATTATCCAGGTCTGGGCAAGTATCACCCAGTTGGCTTAGGGTTTGGGCAAGGATTGAGCCACCCAAGCGGAACTGACCTTTTGATAAGTCTAAACGATAAAAAGCGGTTTCGCCAAGCGCTGAGCTGGTTAGCAATTCTGGGGTTAAGGTCTTGGTGACATCTTGCACAGGGGCAAAGGCAGTGATAATGAGCGACATGGGTGACACCACAGACTTGTTTGCTTGCTCATCTGACCAATTCGCCCGCATCGACAAGCTGTCTTTACCCACAGGAATGGCAATGCCAAGTGCCGGACAAAGCGTTTCGCCCACAGCATATACCGCATCAAACAACGCTTGGTCTTCTTTGTCCTCACCACAGGCTGCCATCCAGTTCGCCGACAAGGTAATGTCTGATAGCTTGGCGATATTCGCCCCTGCGATATTGGTAATGGCTTCGGCAACGGCAAGGCGCGCAGATGCGGCAGGATTAATCAAAGCAACTGGGGTACGCTCGCCCATACTCATGGCCTCGCCTGTCATCGGTTTGCCATCGACAGGAATAAGGGCAGAAGCGGTAACAGCACAGTCCGCCACTGGCACTTGGTAACGTCCAACATATTGGTCACGTACTACCATACCCGTGATGGAACGATCGCCAATGCTAATTAAGAAAGATTTACTGGCAACCGTGGGGTGACGCAGCACGTCTTTGACCGCTTCAGCCAAATCGACTTTATCAAGATTTAACGCTGTCAAATCTGGCGTGCTACGACTAAAGCTACGCTGCATTTTTGGCGTGCCACCGAGTAGCACTTGTAGTGGCATATCGACAGGCTGTTGGTCACCTTTGGTGTTCAGTAGTGGGTCATTGACCACCAACTCACGCACGTCAGTCGCTTCACCCAAAATCGCATACGGGCAACGCTCGCGCTCACAGATACTATCAAATAGTTCACGGCTCTGTGGACGGATTGCCAACACATAGCGCTCTTGGGCTTCATTTGACCAAATCGCCATTGGCGACATGCCATGCTCAAGCGACGGCACTTTACGCAAGTTTAACACCGCACCAAGTTCATGGTCATTCACAAGCTCAGGCATGGCGTTTGACAAACCCCCTGCCCCCACGTCATGAATCGACACAATCGGATTGTTATCTTCATCTGGCTGGTTTCCTGCCATCGCCCAACAGCGGTCAATGACTTCTTGACAGCGGCGTTCCATCTCGGCATTGTCACGTTGCACTGACGCAAAATCCAAGCCTTCATCAAGCTCACCACTATCCACCGAACTTGCCGCGCCACCGCCCAAGCCGATTTGCATGGCAGGACCCCCTAGCACAATCAGCAAATCACCTTGCTGAATCGGATTTTTTTCCACCAAATTGCGTTTGATATTACCGTAACCACCGGCAATCATAATGGGTTTGTGATAGCCACGCATTTGGCTGCCATCTTGATCTTTTGAGGTATCCAATTGGAATGAGCGAAAATAACCGACCAGATTTGGACGACCAAATTCATTGGAAAACGCCGCACTACCAAGCGGCGCTTGGGTCATGATTTCTAATGCGGACGCCATACGCGCTGGCTTGCCGTAGTCAGCAGTCGAGACTTTTCCGCTGTGCTCCCACTTTTCTGGCATATCAGGTAGCTGCAAATGCGACACATGGAATCCTGCCAAGCCAGCTTTGGGTTTACCGCCACGACCTGTCGCGCCCTCGTCACGGATTTCGCCGCCAGAGCCTGTTGCCGCTCCTGCGTACGGTGCAATCGCCGTTGGGTGATTGTGGGTTTCTACTTTCATCAAGATATCAATCGGCTCTTGGTGAAAATCGTATGCTAAATGATTGTTGTCGCTGTTTAATAGCGGATAAAAACGCTGTCCTTCATGCCCTTTTACCACCGCGGCATTGTCTTTATAGGCGGATAAAATATCGTTGGGATTTTGCTCGAAGGTATTTTTAATCATACCAAACAGAGATTTTGGCTGTACTTCCCCATCAATCGTCCATTGCGCATTAAAAATCTTGTGGCGGCAATGCTCGGAGTTGGCTTGGGCAAACATCATGAGCTCAACATCGGTCGGATTGCGCTTCAGCGCATTAACGTAAGCATCCATCAAGTAGTCAATATCTTGGCTCGATAACGCAAAACCAAACTCACGGTTCGCCGACTCTAACGCTTCACGCCCTTTGCCCATCACATCGACATGGTTGAGCGGTGCTGGCTCGTGGTCATCGAATAAGTGCTGAGCCTTTGCCAAATTATAAAATAGGCTTTGGGTCATGCGGTCGTACAACATCATCTCGATATCATGCGGGAGCTTTTCAGGCAAGTTTTCGCCGATGAGCGTATACACCACCAAGCGCTCAACACGCTCAATCGCTATCTCACAATTGTTAAAAATATCCGTCGCTTTACTTGCCCAAGGGCTAATCGTACCAAAACGTGGGCTGACGATGATTTGCAGCGTCTCTTTATTTTCATTTTGGTTTTCATGTTGGCTTGCTTGATTGAGCGCGATTTCGTCACCATGATTGAGCAAATCCACTGCTTTCTTATAATCGTGTTCTGCCAAATCCTTAGAAAAAATATAAACTTGCTGGCTTTTTAAGTGAGTGATTTTGAGATTGGTTTTTTGGCTAAGGGAATTTAGCAGTTTGGTGGTTTGAAAATCGGTTAAAAATGGGTGTCCAGCGATGATAGTCATAGAAAGTTCCGCTTGCTTTGGGAAAAGTTGGGAAAATAACAGAAAAGTTTCCGGCTATTATAGCATTAAACCCACGGGCTTATCACTTGTCTTGATGGTGATAGACTGTGATTTCACCCTGTGTTTTTTCTAAATAGCATGCTAACTGCGTAACCTTGCGATAACATCGTTAACGGTTTTATACCAATTATTTGCAGCTTTTCGACAGACTTAAACAACCAAAGCCGATAATATTGTCCAAGTTAACGACTTTAACCCAGTTTTAACGTAGCTTTCTATAAATTAGCAATAAATTTTTTAGCATTAACTTTGAGACGTATAATAACCATATAATAACAAGGACATTCTCATGGCAGATCTCACCAAAGAGCAACACATTGAAAATATTAAGAAAGTGATTGAAGGCGTCAAATATGCAATGATGACCACCATTACTGCAGACGAAAAACATTTACATGCGTGCCCAATGACCACCAATAAAAATGAATTAGAAAATGGTAAAATTTGGTTCATCGGTGATCGCAAGTCAGAAACTATTAAGGACCTTGAAACCAACCCACAAGTCAATTTATCTTATACCTCAAGCGACCAAAAAGACTTTGTGTCAATCAATGGTACCGCTAAACTGGTTAATGACAAAGCCAAACTAGCTGAGCTTTGGAGTCCAGTCTATGCAGCGTTCTATGAAAAAGGTAAAGAAGATCCTAATGTGCAAGTGATTTGTATTGAATGTAACGGTGCGCAGTATTGGCTAAGCGGTAATAGAGTGGTGGATATGTTTAAGATGGTATCCGCGGCTGTCCAAGAAGGTAAAACTGCAGAAAATATGGGTGAAAATCATTCAGTGACCTTTTAATTATTGGCTTTAAAAAAATATCACCCCAGTTTTTTAACTGGGGTTTTTTATGGTGAATTCTGAACTAAAATTTTTTTAAAATAATCCATTTTTTTAACGTCATCAGCTTTTTTTAAAGTTATCAATTAAGGCTGTTTTAGATAGGGCCATGCCGCTTTCAGATAAATAAACATTGACCATAACGTCAACACCACTGAAATGATCAATAGTAAATACCCCGTCATCTCAAGCGATTCCCAATTAAGTAGTAACACCGTGATTGCCACCATCTGAAAAGTGGTTTTCATCTTGCCCACATATGACACTGCAACGCTGGTACGATTGCCCAGCTCTGCCATCCACTCACGCAGGGCTGAGACGGCAATCTCGCGTGAGATGATAACAATCGCTGAAATCGCCATGACAATATCAGGATGCCACTGCACCAAAATAATTAGCGCGGCAGCAACCATCAGTTTATCCGCCACAGGGTCAAGAAACCGCCCAAATGCCGATGTCATATTGAGCTTGCGAGCAAAGTAGCCATCTAACCAATCGGTAATTGCCGCCAAAATAAATACAGCCGTCAATAAAAAGTGGCGTAGTAGACTATCACTAAACTGATACATACCGATGTTGGCAATCACATTGTCACTAATGGCGCTCTGCCCAATCCCCATCGCAGGCGGCCAATAGGCAATCGCCACAAACAGCGGAATCATCACGATGCGCGCAATGGTCAAGTTGTTGGGCAAGTTAAAAATACTGCCCGAGGCAACAGGAGGATTGGCTGTGTCGTCGGTCACTAGCTTATCGGTCATGGGATTTTCGTTCATTCTTGTTGTAGGGCGCGGTGTAACGCTAATTTTAGTTGAAATAATTATAACGGTTATCAAAGTAATGTCATTATTTTTTGCCCATAATGCTAGTTTTTGTCATATTTTTCAACAATTAAGCCACTTTACCGTATTGATTTTATGGTATTTTTTACTAAATATGTCATTGTATAAAAAACACTTCAAAAGTAACAAGGTGTAATTAGACAGTCAAAAATTTAGACTTTTATTGCTATGATAACGTCCGACAACGAAATAATAATAATAAGAATTATTTCGCTATTAGCAAATTTTGCTGTTGTCAGGTTTATTGAAATTTGAATACTTTGTACCCAATTAATCACTCATAACATATTAATTTGCGAATTTTTTTATCAATTTTTTATCAATATAGTGATTGGACAATTTTGATAAACCGCGTTTATTGTCAAAAATTTTCAGACTTTTAACATTTACTTTTGCTTTTCCTCAGCCCATTGCTCACCTCCTGCAATGGGTTTTTTTTACGGTCCAAGCGGTGGAATGAGTGAATGCTGCAATTCATCCCGTCTTTTTGGTTACCATCTTGTCTAACACTTTACCGAGCATTGGATAACATTACTCAGATAATGCTAGGCTGTATCTTTAAATATATATTCCATTAAATTCAAAAATTTTTATAGCATGCTATATAAATTTTTTGAATATTAATATAGAATTTCGAAATTTTTAACACTATGTTGATATTTGTATATTTTTTGTAAATATTCAATTAATGTTATCTTCAGAATTATGGAGTATATCGAAGATGCAGACACTTTTTTTCAAAAAAAATCTATTTATGGTATTGGGTGCATTGAGCTTTATATTAACAGGTTGCGATGATAAACAGGCAGCGCAAAACTTGGATAAGTCTAAGGCAGAAAGTCAATCACAAGGAAAAATTTACAAAGTAGCAGTCACTAGTACCACGCCACCCTTTGCATTTATGGATGAAAAAGGGACTTCAATCGGTATGGATATCGATATTTTAAATGAAATCGCCAAAGTTGAAGGATTCAAAGTACAGTACTTTTCAACCTCATGGGACGGTATGTTTGAAAGTATTGATAAAAAAGATGCCGATATTGCCGTTTCAGGTATTTCCTATAAAGATGAGCGAAAAGCGAAATATGGGCTATCCAATTCTTACTACTTCAATCCGTCAGCCATGGTTTACCTCACCGATAAGAACAATTACCAAACTATTGCTGATTTAACAGGTAAAAAAGTCGCCGGTAGATTAAGCGCTAACGGTAAGTCTTTTTTATACGCCAAAAAAATATCGGGCGATCAAGCAGTATTTGACAAAACGCCCTACCTTATTTTTAGGGCAGTAATCAAAGAAAATGCAGATGCCGCCATTTATGACCAACCTGTACTACGCTATATTGCTAAAAAGTTCCCACAATACAAGGTGAATGTTGTCCCGTTAGAAAAAGAAGACGACCCTACGACACAGACAGTGATAGTTACTTCAAAATCTAATCCAGAATTATTAAATAAAATTAATGAGGGTATTCAAAAGCTACAGCAACAAAATAAGCTCGCTGAAATCGAGAAGAAATGGATTAATTAGTGCTTGTCAAATAACTATCACTTTCTAAAATTTTATTCATAGGAAACGCATCAATGTCTTCACCGATTAATGAACAAAATACCGATAAACGCTATCAAAGCTTAATTATCTCTATCGGTCTATTCCTAACACTGATTGGCGCTTTATTGGCTTTCACTTTTTATACCTCAAGTATTCTACAAAAAAATACCCGTACCATCGCCCTATCCAACCAAATAGCCAATGATGCGCAAGCGGTTATCAAAGACTTATTTGACATGCAAAATAGCTATGGGGAAGAAATCACCTCGCCGCACGTTACCACAGTATTAAAAAGGCTCAAAGATAACAGTGCCCGTATCGAAACATCATTGACCACCCTTGAAAAAGGCGGCGTAGTCGCTGATAAATCTGGTAAACAATACACGCTGCCTACTATTGAAGACACACAAATTCTAAAAAATGTGCAGCAAACCCGTCAGGAGTGGAACCAACTTAAACCTAAAGTAGATGATTATTTAGGTGTTGCCGGAGACATTGAAAAAGACTCTTTAACAAGCTTATCGATGGCAGGTGAACAAGCTAAAACATCAAGCCTTGCCATGAATGATTCGTTGGACAAACTTACCACATCCGTATTTAACAACGCAGAATCTCAAGCAAATATCATCCGACTGATTCAAGCGGTTGGTATCGCTATCATTCTTGGTTATTTTGCCATCTTTATTTTCTTCTTTGTTCGTCGTCTGCGTGATGCCGATGCGTTAGCGCTTGCTGCTCAAAAAGAAACACAAGATATCATGAGTAACGTCAATACAGGCTTATTTTTGTTAGACAACGATCTCAATATTGGGCAACAGTACTCTGCTCACCTTGAAAACATCATTGGCGAAAAAGACATTGGCGGCAAAAACCTCTCTACCCTACTACAAAATAAAGTCTCGGCTAAAGACCTAGAAACCACCCAAGGGTTTGTGAAGCAGCTTTATAATCCGAGAGTGAAAGAAAAGCTTATTGATGATTTAAATCCCCTCAAAAAAATCATGCTCAGCAATCAAAAAAACCAAAACCGATTTTTGGATTTTAAATTCTCTCGTGTTTATCATCAAAAGGCCATCGATAAAATTTTGGTGAACGTGCAGGATATTACCAATCAAGTACGTCTTGAACAGCGTCTTGAGCAAGAACGCGCACAAAATGATTTGCAAATTGAAATGCTAACCACAATTTTAAATGTCAGCCCAAAAATTATTACTGAGTTTATTACCAATACTCGACAAAATATCAATGATATCAATGAAGTTCTTAAAACCCCAGGTAGTAGCCAATCAGAGCTACAAGAAAAACTGAACCGTATGTACCGTGTGATGCACAGCTTAAAAGGTGAAGCCTCATCGCTCAGCCTGCATAGTTTTACGGTGATAGCGACAAACTTTGAGGAAAAACTAAAAGGGTTACAATATAAGGGCGACCTGGTTGGTAACGACTTTTTGCCATTGACCATTCACTTAGAAGAGTTATTAAATCTGTCTAATACCATTGACGCCTTGGGTCGTCGTATTAATCATAGTAGCGCTGATACGAATGCTGTGAAAAATGGTACGGGTGCAGAGACAACTCATCCCAGTCCTGCTAGCAAAGGCATGAATGAGTTTTACCAGCAATACGCCGATAATATTGCTACACGCCAAGGCAAACAAGTTGCTTTAAAAGCAACGGGTTTTAATGACCTTCACTTATCGCGTGACATAGAAAGCAGTTTGAAAAAAATTGTCATTCAATTAATACGCAATGCCGTGGTTCATGGTATTGAAACGCCCGATGCGCGTGTTGCAGCAGGTAAGTCTAACTTAGGCAATATCAACCTATCTTTATTAGATTTGGCAGAGTCTTATAAATTAACTATTGAGGATGATGGCGCAGGCATTAATTTTCCTGCAATCAAAGAAAAAGCCATTCAAATGGGTTATAGCCCAGAGGATGTCAATGGCTGGTCAGAACAAAAACTCATTACATTACTATTTAAATCAGGTTTTAGCACCAAGGACACCACAGATGAAGATGCGGGACGTGGCGTTGGTTTAGATATCATCAAAGAAGATATTCAGCTATTACAAGGTCAATTAAATGTCGATACTAAAAGGGGGCAATTTACACGCTTTACCATTCGATTGCCAAAAAACCCTACAGCCGAGTAATAACTTTAACCCTTTTATCTTATTAATCATGTAGGAAAAAAATATGTATCGCTTAATGATTGTCGATGATTCCAATATCATACGAAACCGCATTCAACGCCTTTACAACTCTGATACATTTTCGTTGGTTGCTACGGCAACCAACGGTGATGATGCGGTAGAAAAATTCAAGTTATATAAACCAGAAGTTATCACTATGGATTTGACTATGCCACAAATGGACGGGCTTGAATGTATAGAAAAGCTTGTTGAATTAGACCCTGGGGTAAGAATTCTTGTGGTATCTGCACTATCAGATAAAGCAACTGGGATTAAAGCACTTGAATTAGGGGCTAGTGGGTTTTTATGTAAACCCTTCTCAGAGGAAGAACTTGTTGAAGCGTTGGATGAATTGGTGAGTGACTAATATGGTTGAAAAAGATATTCAGATATTTATCGATAGCGTCACCCATTATTTTAACCAACTAAAAAACGGTGACATAACCATTGACACGCCTTATCTCAATGTCAATCATAGCCCAATTATTAGTGACTATACAGGGGTGATTGGCATTAGTGGCAACAATCAAGGCTTGGTGTATTTTACGGCATCCAAGTTGCTGCTTGAACAGATACTACAAAGTATGGGAGAGACTGACCGTAATGACAGTAACCTGTTTGACTTAGTTGGCGAGGTTGCTAATACAATTGCTGGTAATGCGCGTAACCATTTTGGTCCAGCATTTAATATTTCAGTCCCTTTTGTTTTTAGCGGACAACCTAACGCGGTACTATTGCCGAAAAATAATCATTCATTGATTATTTCAATAAACTGGCATGATCAACAAGCCGCGATTGTGGTTTATTTGCAGTAAAATTTTATAAAACGCGTATATTTAGATAAGTTGAATTATTTATGAAAGCTGAAAAACTACAGGTATTTATTGATTCAGTCATTAATTTTTTTAAACAAATTAATACCGATGCTGCTGAAGTAGATACCCCCTATATTAATGGCAACGATAACCCACTTGCTTATGACTTTAGCGGTATTATTAATATCACAGGCCCCATGGAAGGTATTGTCTATGTAAGCTCAGAGACACCCATGTTACGTAATATTCTACATATTATGGGTGAGCCCGATACCTCTATTACATTGCTTAAAGACTTAGTAGGTGAAATCGCCAACACCGTGTCAGGTAATGCACGCCGCGAGTTTGGATCAGAATTTATTATCTCACCACCCATCATTGTAGAAGGTGCGCCCTCGCAAAATTATTTACCCAAAGGTAGACGCTCTTATATTATTCCTGTAAGTTGGGACAAATATAAAACCATCATTGGGATTTCTTTGAATTGATTGATAAATTATATGATTGATCGACATTCCCGCTTGAACACTCAACTAGCTTGTTTCATCAGAACACTTGCGAGTTGAACAATAAATACCGTTTAGATAAGGTTGGCTGAGAATTGACGTGAATTTGCATGATTTCACCTAATATAGTAGGCTAAAAAAAGCGTTTAAGTGTCGGGGCTTGGTTCAAATTAACTGAGCCCCATCTCGCATTTTTTAGGTTGGTACTAACTAGAGTCAGCCGTTGGGGTCTACCTAAGCGTTAAAAATTTGCCAGCATTTTCAGCCCTGCAATGACTAATACAAGAGATAATAATTTATTAAGCATGGGGTCAGCAAGGCGTTTGCTACCATAAGTTGCGCCAATAAAACCCCCTACACACACCGCCACAAGCCAAATTGGTAGTTGATTTGGCAATTTTGCCCCTGTCGATAACACGCCAAACAAGCCTGAAATTGAATTCACCAAAATAAACCCGGACGCTACGCCCGCGACAACTTTAGGGCTTGCCCAACGGTTAAATAATAAAATTGGACTTAAAAAAACACCACCGCCCACCCCAGTCAATCCCGACAGCAACCCCAAAACCGCCCCCACGATTGCCAAAAGCCATTTTGACACCTGTTTTAATGGTTGCTCGCTGGTGAGTTTTTTGGCAAAGATAAATGAATAAATAGCCGAAAAAATCAGTACCATCCCAACAATCGGCTTATATAAATGACTGGGTAAATGGGTCATTCCCCCGATAAACGCCATCGGCACCGCGGTAATAGCAAGGGGAATAAAAATTTGCCAAGAAAAGTTTTTTGCAGAATAAAATCGCCAAAACGCAATGATTGACACCAAAATATTGAGACATAATGCGGTGGGTTTCATCATACTTGGCGCAACGCCGACTAACCCCATCATCGCAAGATAACCTGATGCGCCGCCATGCCCGACTGATGAATAGAGCAAGGCAGAAATAAAAAACAGCACACTTAATACGGTAGTTGTCATTGCTTATTCACTATTACTCTTATTCACCATTACTAGAATGTATTAACCATTATTAGAAAGCCAAAGACTCTCAGTACTGTCGGCATAAAATTCTTGTTTCCACACAGGGATATCCGCTTTAATGGCATCCAGTAGCCAACGACACGCATCAAACGCAGGATAACGGTGGGCAGCCACTACCCCAATCCACACCGCCATCTCACCAATCGCAAGGTCACCAACACGGTGTATGGCAATGGCGTTTTCGATGTCAAACTGGGCTTTGGCTTGTTCAACCAGTTTTTTGCCTTGATTGAGTGCCAGTTGCTCGTAGCCATAATAAGTGAGTTTGCTAACAGGGCGAGCGTTATTGTGGTTACGTACCCAGCCTTCAAATGTCGCTAACGCCCCACAAGTATCGCTCATTAAGGCGTGTTTAAGCCGTCTATCGTCAATGGCTCGGTCAGTCAATGCAAAGCCGCTAGTAATCACGGTTTGGTAGGCTTGGTCTTCACTGATGCTAATGGTGGATGAGCCTTTATGCAATGCATTCATGGTTTTCTCTATATTTTTTAAAGGGCGTATGCGATATTCAACCGCCTGCTACAGGCGGAATAAAGGCGACGATATCGCCATCTTGTAGCGGCGTTTGCCAGTTGGTAATATGGTGATTGATTGCCACGGCAAGTTTGGTTTGGGCGAGTTTAAAACCGTAGTGTGCGCTTAACGTTTGGTAAAGCTCGGTCAAGTTATCACCGTCAAAGCGGATTGTTTCTTCGTCTTTTCCTGCTTGTTCAGCAAGGCTTGCAAAGTATAAGATGGCTAAATTTTTCTCAGACGCGCTAGGTGTTGGCATAGTCGGATTTGCCCCCTGTTTTGGTGAGTAGCTTGATATCTCTGATGGTGATGTCGTGAGATAATGCTTTGGTCATGTCGTAAATCGTTAGGCAAGCCACCGACACAGCGGTTAAGGCTTCCATTTCCACGCCTGTTTTGTGGGTGACTTTGACGGTGGCAGTGACGTGGATTGAGCAGTTGTTATCATCATACTCAAAGCCGATTTTTACCCCGTCGAGTGGCAGCTGGTGGCAAAGCGGAATCAGCTCGTGGGTGCGTTTGCTTGCCATGACCCCTGCGATGTGCGCGGTCTGGGTGATTGAGCCTTTTTTGGTGATGCCGTCGGCGGATTTGATCACTTGGTAACTGTCGCTAGGGAAAATGACTTGCCCTACGGCGGTGGCGGTGCGTTGGGTTATCGCTTTGCCGGACACATCGACCATGGCGATATCGCCGCGTGCGTCTAAATGCGACAGCGCTAAGGAAGTTAATTGTGTTGTCATGTTTTGGATTTTCACCCCTCAAATGTGGCACAAAATTACATCAATATATACGCTTATTAAGCTGCGCTTAAATGAGTAAATTTTTCTTAAATTTGCCTATTTTATATTTTAAAAAAACCCGCCATTGATTAACCACCAATCATCGACAAATTCGCCATGATACCACTGTCATTTTGCTTGAGTAAATGATGCTCGGGCTTAATCGGCATTAAGCTTTGCAAGGCATGAACCAATCCATCGACATCGCCATTTGCCAAAAACGCTCGCACATCATAACTGCCATTATCAAACAAACACAAATGTACTTTGCCTTGGCTACTCACTCGCAGGCGATTGCAACTGTCGCAGAACTGCGGGGCATAAGGCTCAATGAGCCCAATGCCACCGACATAATCGGCATGGCGATATTCAATCGCAGGGCCTGCATCGCTTGCTCGACGTTGGGATTGCCAACCATTTTGTAATAAAAAATCTTTGATACGCTGACCACTGCTATGTTGGGCAAAAAACAAAGCTTTATTATCTGAGGTTTGCATAAACTCAATAAAACGGTAAGTGACAGGGCAATTTTTGACAAAACTTAACACGGATTGCAAGTTATCAAAGGCGGTGTCTGCCATCAAAATACCGTTGAGTTTTAGCTTAATATCGGTGGTTGCTAGCAATGTATCGATGTCTTTTAACAGCGTTGGCAATATATCAAAGCCGGTGATTTGTTTAAAAATGGCGGGGTCAAAGCTGTCGATACTGATGTTAAGCTGATTTAGCCCTGCCATTTGCCAGTCGGATAAATGCTTGGCAAGCCGATAGCCATTGGAGCTAACCGCCACTGTTTGGATGCCTTGGGTGTGTTTAGCAAGTTCGATGATGCGCGGTAAATCTTGTCGAATCGATGGCTCACCCCCCGTCAGCCGCACTTTGGTGGTACCTAGTTTGGCAAAGGCTTGTATTAAAACATCGATTTCGGATACAGAAAGCTCGTTGTCAGGGCGTTTACCCGCGTTGGCAGTATAGCCATCGGGCAGACAGTAATGACAGCGAAAGTTGCAAAAATCGGTAATCGACAGGCGTAAATAGCTTAACTGGCGATGAAAATTGTCCACCAAATTTAATGAAGAATGTTGCGGAGTCATCGTTAGCTAAAATTCCAACTAAACGGCTGCACTGTCACTATTTCGCCTGCTTTTACCCCTGCATTGTCTTGGGGCAATACAAGCAAGCAATTGGCGTGGCTAAGCTGTTTTACACGGTGAGAGTCTTGGGCAGATAAAGGCGTTACGCTAAAACTGCCGTCTTCATTTTGGCAAAAAACCGCTCGCTGATAATCTTGGCGTCCTGCTCGCTTGTTGATGTCGTGGGTGGTTTTAGCAAACAGTTGCAGCGGTTTTGGGATATCTGATTGTATCACGCCCGATAGTTGCCACAGCGCAGGTTTAACAAAATTAAGGCAGCATACCACGGTAGATAGCGGATTGCCGGGTAACCCAAAATACATGACCGTTTTTTTATCTTGCTCAAATTCCCCAAATATAAAAGGTTTACCTGGTTTCATCGCCACTTTGTAATGGTGAATTTTGCCAACCGCCTGAATGACTTGGGTTAAAAAATCATAATCGCCCACCGATACGCCCGCCGTGGAAATAATCACATCACATTCGGCTATCGCGTGCTGAACAGTGCGGCGGGTGATTTCAAGGTTGTCAGGGACAATGCCATAGTCTTGAATGGCAATTGGCAACTGCTTTAATAACGCTTTTAGCGTGGGCGTGTTTGAATTATAAATTTGGGCAAGCGTTGCCAGCGGCTGCCCCACGTCGACCAGCTCATCACCGGTGGCAATAATGCCAACCGTGAGTGGCTGAAATACCTGCACGCTATCCACGCCCAAATTGGCAAGTAAGCTGATATCGGTGGGGTTTAGGCGTTTACCAATCGTTAAAACGGTTTCGCCTGCTTGCACTTCCTCGCCTTGGCTACGAATATTTGCGCCCACTTTAGCGGTTTGGGTCAAGCGAATGTGATAGGCTTGGCTGTTATCCAAACTGTGCTGAATGTCGCCAAGGTTGGTGTCTTCTTGCATCACTACCGTGTCGCAGTCATTTGGCACCACCGCGCCAGTAAAAATTCGCACGCCCTGATTGGGTTTTAAACGACCGTTAAAAGGCTTGCCTGCCCCCGATTCACCGATGATTTCAAGTTGGCTATCGTTATCAAGATAGCTACCCATAGCAATCGCAAAACCGTCCATGGATGATAGATTTTGGCGGGGAATATCAAAGGATGCGGCAATATCTTGGGCTAAAATGTGGTTTTGCGCCTCCAATAAACCCACTGTTATCGTCTTTATTTCGCCCAGAGGCGACGTTAAATAGTTCTCTAGGCGCTCATTAATCGCTTGTTTTAGTTCATTGACAGAAATCATCATTATCTCAATTAAAATGTTGGGTCGGCGCTAAAAGGTGATAGGCTGTTTTTAGCTGTTCAAATTGTTCTAAGGTATCAATATCTTGGCTTAAATGTGGCAGCGGTATCGGATAAAACTGATAAACCGTACCGTCGGTGGGCGAAACGATAGCGGTTTGATGTTGCCATAACGCCCGAAAACCTTTATCACCTTGCAACTGATGCCCAAATTGTTGCAAAAAACCCCAAGGTAAATTGACGGGAATCCCCCAAATTGGTTTATTGTTATCACCATATTCACTCACAATCAGCTGATGGTCCTCAACATTTTGGCTTAATAGCATCAAATCATCGAGGGTTATCGCCACTTGGTCAACAGTCAAGAACAAAATCCGCATCGTAGCATTTACTGACTGTTGTTGTAATGTTGTCATTGCATACTGAATTGATTGCGCCATACCTGTTTGCGGCGTTGGATTATCAACGACTGTGACGGCAAATGGTGAAACTTCGTTGTATAACGCTTTAGATATTGGGTTATCAAGTTTTGGCAAAACCACCAATACTTGATAAGGCTGCAATTGGCGTGCCAGTTGAATTTTTCCAGCCAGCAAGGTTTGATGATTTTTTACAATCAGCTGCTTGGCAAAACCAAGACGCTGGCTCAATCCTGCCGCCAAAATCACCACGGTTAAATTGCTAGGAGTGACGCTCATGATATACCTGTTGAATTTGGGCAGTGATAGATAATGCCACTGATTCGGGCGTATCCCCACCGAGCGCTAAACCCACAGGATAGAAAAAATTAGCAGATTTCACCAGTTGATAACCATCGTCAATCTCACTAAGCAACTGCTCAGTGCGATATTTCGGCCCTAATTGCCCAATAAAAAAAGGCGAATTTTGTGCTTTAAAGGCTTGGCTGAGCCATACTCTGTCTTGACTCAGACTATGGGTCATTATCACCACAGCGGTCGGCTGCGGTGACTCAAAAAAAGTCTGCACAGACTTAGCCTCATCAAGGGCAATCTGCACAAAATTGGCGTGAGCCTGCCCGCGATAACGGGCAATCACATCCAAACGACTATCAATCACCGTCACCTGCCAGCCTTGTAAATTTGCCATGGTCATCAAGGGTAAACAATCCTGCCCCGCGCCAAAAATTAATAATTGTAGCGGTGGTTGTAGCGTTTCTACAAAGATGCTCAGTTGTTGCGATTGTTTTTGATAAACATGCAGCATAAAGCGACTTTTACGGCTGGCAGCGACTTGACTAACCAATTGCCAATCTTGTTGACCCAATTGCCACAACTGTGTCAAAGGCAGATGCTGTCCAACCACAAACTCATCTGAGTTTGTGGTGATAACTGTAGCCAGTGTTTGTGGCTGTTTTGTCTGTTTTAATCGCTGAAAACAGGCAAATAATACAGATTGCTCATTCAAAACCAAACGTTCAAATAATACTTGAATGACGCCTTGACAGCCAAGCCCAAAGCCTTCTTGCTCATCATTGTCATCGGCTACCTCATCTTCTGATAACTGGCTATCGATTGCAGTATGATAGGTTTTGAGCGTTGCCCCATCTCGCGTTAGCCAAAAGGCTCGCTGTACCAAGTGCTTTTCAAGACAACCGCCACTCACCATGCCTATGGATTGACCATCGGCTAAAATCAACATTCTAGCGCCAGGTTGCCGATAGGCTGACCCTTCGACACTCACCACTGTGGCTAGTACCGCTTCACTGTTGGGCGGCAACTGCTCAAGGGTATCAAAGATATCAAACAAATGGTTCATAGCAAATGACAGTGTACCCGATTACAGTAATGGCAACTGGTATAGCAGTTTGTCCAAGGTAATGGGATAGTCTCGTACTCTAACCCCTGTGGCATTAAAGATCGCATTGGCAATGGCTGCCCCTGCCCCTGATAATGCCAATTCGCCTATGCCTTTGCTGTGGAGCGGGTTGGCATAGGGGTCAGTTTCGGGTAACATTATTACCTGTAAGTCAGGCACATCGGCATTCACACACACTTGATATTCGGCTAAATCGTGATTACATAGACGACCGTCACGTTTGTCATGGTGAATTTGCTCCATCAAGGCAGCCCCTATACCAAACACCATACCACCAAAGCACTGCGAGCGTGCCGTTTTTTCATTTAAGATACGCCCTGCGGCAAATGTGCCTTGCATACGGCGGACCCGAATTTCACCCGTTACCCGGTGTACCGCGACTTCAGCGAACTGTGCGCCATAGCCTGCATGACGGTACTCTTTTTTGGTTTTACCAGGTTCGATTTCACCATTAGCTACTAAGCCATGAGGGGCATATTGCTGCAAAAAAATGCTCAGCGGTAACTGGGTATCGACTTGTTCCCAATCGAGTACATTATCTTGGTGGTCCACAGAGACCTCAGAATTAAACCCGGTTTTTTCTGCTAGTTTATCCAACGTATCTGTTAACGTATGGTTAATTTTTTCGCCAATTTTTTCAGCTAGGCTAGGGTCATGCTCAAATTGTCTATATAGATTGCCTTGTTTAAAGCCAATGCTATCGGCATGCAGTCCCACACTCTGGGCAATCTTTTCTCGTAGCGCTTCACACGCCAGATAAATAGAACTACCAGCGCTTGAAGCGCCCCAGCTACCACCTGAGCCTGCAGCAGGCGGCAGATCGGTATCGCCAAGTTTGACCTCGACATGGTCAATCGGTAAGCCCAGCATATCGGCAACCACTTGTGCAAAAATAGTATAGCTACCTGTACCGATGTCGGTCATGTCAGTTTCGATACGAGCCAAGATCCCAAGCGGTTTATCAGAGGGCAACAGGCTCACACGGGCTTGCGAGGGTTTTAATTCGTTGCTACGCGCGGCACATGCCATCCCATAGCCAATCAGCCAATCACCATCGAGGCGACTCACGGGCGTTTGTGGGCGTTTATCCCACCCAAAGGCTTTTGCCCCTTGCTCCATACACGCCAGCAATTTTCGGGTGCTGTAGGGAATTTTTTTGCTTGGGTCTTCGCTAGGTTCATTGCGTTTTCGCAGTTCGATTGGGCACAGCTTTAGTGCATGCGCCAGTTCGTCCATAGCACATTCGAGTGCCAACTGACCCACCGCTTCGCCAGGGGCACGCATAGAACCTGTTAAGGTAAAATTCATGCGCGCCATTTCGTATTTGATTTGGCGATTGTCACCGCCATACAAAAAGTGGGTAGAGACCGCCACTGGCTCAAAAAACGTTTCTGAAGGTAAATTGGTGACAATGCTATTATGAATAATAGTATGGATTTTACCATCTTTATCCGCCCCCAATGCCACCCGTTGCTCGGTGTTGGTGCGTCTCACGGTAGTTTCCATGACTTGCGGTCGGGTCATGTTCACCAGTACGGGGCGCTTTAAGTCTTTAGCCGCAATAGCTGCCATCACCGATTCTGGAGAAATACCCAGTTTTGAGCCAAACCCGCCACCAACATATGGCGATAGCAAACGGACATCGTCTTCCGGTATATCTAAGGCTTTGGCAAGTTGTATTTTGGAAGAGGCAAGCATTTGGTTAGAAGTATGAAGGGTTAGCTTACCCTCAAACCAACGCGCCAACGAACTGTGCGGTTCCATCGGCATATTACTTTGGCTTGGCGTGGTATAAGTCACATCGACTTTCACCTCTGCTTGCTCAAGCGTTTTTTCAGGTTTGCCAATGTCATCACTTTTATCGGTTACCCAATCGATAAACTGGGTATGCTTTTTTTGCTTGTTAAAGTCAAAATGCCCGTGTTTTTCATCATTCTCATAATCAATCTGTAACGCCTTCGCGCCTTCTTGAGCCGCTTCTAGGGTTTCTGCGACCACCAAGGCAATCGGCTGTCCATGATAAAAAACCTCACTTGCCCCTTGCACAGGTGCCATTTTGACACCCCCTTGTTGCGGGTTGCGTAAAAACAGCGGGTCATGAAACACCCCAATCACACCTGCAACTTGTAAGGCGGTATCTTTATGTACTTTTTTTACCTTGCCTTTACCGATGGTAGCGCCGACCATGACACCGTGACACAAGTCGTCAAATTGGTGTTCAGCAGTATAGGTGGCTTTGCCTGCGACTTTTAGGTGTCCTTCGATACGGCTCAGTGGTTTGCCAACGAGTTTGCTATCGGTTGTATCTAGCCGTGACTCGACAGGCTTGTCCATGGTTAGTTTTTTTTCAAGGGGCGATTCGCCAAAAATTTGTGTTAGGCTCATGCACTCACTCCACTACTTAAAGGACTTGATTGATTGGGTTGTTGTAACGCCCGCTGCACAACATGGTGTAAAAGACGCTGTACTAGCACGGTCTTGTACTCGGTTTGTTCATCGGTTTTTGCTTCTTTGAATAGGGTCGCCACCGCAAGCTCAATACTCACCGCATCGCCCGTGCTACCGATCAGTATTTTTTCAATGTCGGTATTTCGCCACGGCTGACTACCAATACCGCCAAATGCTAGTCGCACATTGGTGAGTGTATCATTATCATGCTCAATCACGGCAGCGACGGACACCAAAGCAAAGGCATAGGACGCACGGTCACGCACTTTGTCATAGCTATGCACGCCTTTTAAGGGTGGCGGTAGAATAATATGGGTAATCAAATCACCTAGATTTAAGCAAGTTTCAATATGGGGGGTTTGCTCAGGTAAGCGATAAAATTCAGCGATAGGCACTTGGCGGGTTTGTCCATCGGCTTGCTGGATAACAATGACGGCATCGAGTAACCGCATTGCCACCGCCATGTCTGATGGATGGGTGGCAATACACTGCTCGCTCGTGCCTAAAATTGCTAAGTTCTGATGAAGACCTGCTTTTGCCCCGCAGCCAGAATTAGGCTCACGCTTATTACACGGACTATCGGGCTGATAAAAATAGTAACAACGGGTGCGCTGTAGCAGATTGCCACCGGTACTGGCTTTGTTACGCAGTTGCGGCGATGCACCCGACAACAAGGCACGAGCAAGCACGGCATAATCTTGACGAATAACAGGGTGAGCCGCTAATTCACTATTACTGACCATAGCGCCAATTTTTAACCCACCTTCTGGCGTGGCTTCAATTGTATTAAGCGGCAAGCGTGAAATATCAATCAGTTGTGTTGGCTGTTCGATTTCGAGTTTCATCAAGTCAAGTAAATTGGTACCCCCAGCGATAAAAAACGGACGCTGCGCTTCAGCTAAATGCCCCTCAGTTAATGTGGCTATTTTGATGGCGTCATCCACCGAGTTGGCGCGCTGATAATCAAAAGTTTTCATAGCGACACTCCTGTAGCCTGAGTAGCTGCTGTCTGAGTGGTTACGTTATCTGTCTCTGCCGAAAAACCTGTTTCTTGTAATACCTGTTTAATAGCTCGCACGATGTTGGGGTATGCCGAGCAGCGACAGATATTGCCACTCATACGCTCAGAGATTTCTTTGTCTAATTGTTGTTTAAATTGTGCTGTATCGCTTGATAAAGGTTGCATCAAATCCGCCGACACATGACTTGCCCAGTTTTGGCGTAGCTCTTCAATCATCGCTTTGGTGGAGCAAATCTGCCCAGGGGTACAATAGCCACATTGAAAGGCATCATGTTCCAAAAACGCTTGTTGAATCGGGTCAAGCGCCTCAGGTGAGCCAATACCTTCAATGGTTTCGATGCTATCGCCTTCGTGCATGACTGCCAGGGTCAGACAGCTGTTGACCCGCTGACCGTTAATCAGCATGGTACACGCGCCACACTGACCATGGTCACAGCCTTTTTTGCTGCCTGTCAAGCCAAGATGATTGCGACAGACATCCAGCACCGTGGTGCGTACATCTAGATCCGTCAACGTGTGTTGTTGCTGATTGATAGTAAGTGTTAAGGATTGTGGCATAAAGTTGCTTCTCGTCTAGTTGTTATGGGTTTATTTTAAGTGTGTTATCTAGGATTGACGCCTGTTATTAAAATAGTTTCTAAAAATTCGCTACGCTTTGCCTATGCAAGCATGCTGGTAACATTAGGAGGGTTTGTCATTTTTGCGTATGTACCCATCCCGTTTTTTTGGCAGTTTATTTTGGTAATTTCTTTACTAGTTTTTTGCCAGATAATCGATTATATTTTTTTAATCAGCTTTTGTATGTTTATTCGTGTAAAGCTCTCAATCAGCAGTATTTAGCTTTTATAAAATTTTGATGGTGTAAGCTTGGATATTATTAGGCGTGCTGACACTTGACTATTTTGTAGCAAATAATTCATTAACATGGTATTAACTAAGTAATTTTTTATTGAGATAGTGATTGAATCGTTTTGATAAACTGCATTGACTGTCAACGATTGTTAGAATTTCTACATTGCTTCGTAGTTTTGTGCCGCTCATTGCTCACCGCTTGCCATGATTTTTTGCCTCTGTCATCGCAAAATACGCCGCTGTGTTATCACTTTGGAGGATTCATGCGATTTTTTGCAAAAAAGACTTTATTTTTCACAAAAAAAGGGTATTATGCCCCCATAAATTTTGAACGTTATATTGTTAGGTCTTGGGTGCAGTGTCATGGCATTTTGGGGTTTTGCGGTATAACGTTTTTGTTTTGGTGTCAGTCATCCTGACTGATATTTTATTCACAAGTTCGAGAAAGATAGCCACAAGCAAATTTTCTTAAACCCTTATCTGAGATGGTAATCCGATATGAGCGTTCACACCCCTGTACACCCTATTTCTCATGCCACTAACGAATATTACTTAACTCGTCAAAACACGATGGAATCTAATGTTCGTAGTTATCCCCGCAAACTACCGCTAGCTATTGCTAAAGCCCAAGGTATTTGGGTCACCGATGTTGAAGGCAATGATTACCTTGATTGCCTAGCCGGTGCTGGTACATTAGCCTTGGGTCACAATCACCCAGCCGTCAAACAAGCCTTATACGATGTGTTAGAAAGTGGTCTGCCCCTGCACACTCTAGATATCACCACCCCTGTCAAAGATGCATTTACCGAATCATTGCTGTCTTTTTTTCCAAAAGATTTTGTATTGCAATTTTGCGGTCCGACTGGTGCTGACGGTACAGAAGCGGCGATTAAATTAGCAAAAACTTATACAGGGCGTGACAACGTTATCGCATTTAGCGGTGGTTATCACGGTATGACCCATGGCGCGCTTGCCATGACTGGCAATTTGTCTGCCAAAGAGAAAGTGGGCAATTTGATGCCAGGGGTACAGTTTATGCCCTATCCGCATGAATACCGCTGCCCACTTGGGCTTGGTGGTGAAGCGGGCGTGGATGCGCTGACTTACTACTTTGAAAACTTTATTGAAGATGTTGAAAGCGGTGTGGTCAAACCTGCAGCGGTCATCCTAGAAGCGATTCAAGGGGAAGGCGGTGTCGTCCCTGCGCCCAAAAAATGGCTACAAAAAATCCGTGAAGTGACCGCTAAGCACGATATCGTATTGATTTTGGATGAAGTGCAAGCTGGGTTTGCGCGCTCAGGCAAAATGTTTGCCTTCGAACATGCCGACATCGTGCCTGACGTGGTGGTGATGAGTAAAGCGGTCGGGGGTGGTTTGCCTCTATGCGTACTTGCCATCAACAAAAAATTCGACGCATGGGCGCCAGCCGGTCACACTGGTACTTTCCGTGGCAATCAGCTAGCGATGGCGGCATCGATTCAAGTATTGGATGAAATCCGCAGCAAAAACTTGGCAGAAAATGCGCGTATCCGTGGTGAATTCTTGCGCGATGAACTCAAAAAAATCGCCCAAGAATTTCCTTGTATCGGTAACGTGCGCGGTCGCGGCTTGATGACGGGTATTGAGATTGTCGATGAGCGTAAACCTGCTGACCGTATCGGCTCGTATCCTGCTGATATTGACATGGCAAATGCGATTCAAAGAGCGTGTTTTGACAATAAGTTACTGCTGGAAAAAGGCGGTCGTGGTGGTACAGTGATTCGCTTGCTTTGCCCGATTAACATCACTCAAGAAGAATGTGATGCGGTGCTTGAACGCTTTAAAAAGGCAGTGGCTGAAGCCGTGCAAAAAGTACGTGGGTAATTGATTATTGCCTATCAAGACGGTAAAGTTACTGACGTGGCTTTGCCGTTTTTATTATCTGTTTATTTTATTTTGAGTAAAATATGGAAACCAATATCGCCAAGACCGAACGCCTGATTCGAGAAATCAATCGGATTCATGGTGAGTATTCGCAAGATTATTTTGAAACAGGCAAGGTACAAAAAATCAATCTATCACATACGCTCAAAACCGTCCCTATTGAGCCTATTTTGTCATATCGGCTTAATTTGCATGAAGCGATCAATGATTATTTGGCATTTGCCGATACCCAAAATATCGATTTTTTTTACCGTGTTAAAACGGCTGAAAGTATCTATGACAAAGTCAATCGCTATTTGGCACGAGAAAACCAGTACCCAGTCAATAATATCTTAAATGATATTTTTGGTGCTCGGATAATTTTGCCATCGGCTGATGTGACAGACATCATGGAAAAACTGGATGATTGGAAAACAGATTACAGTTTAAAAAATTGGTATTTACGTGATATCGACGGGTATATCGGTGTGCATGTGTATTTTAAAAATGCGAGCAATTTTTATTATCCGTGGGAATTGCAAATTTGGGATAAAAACGATGCCAAAGCCAATATTGTAAATCATCAACTGTATAAGCGTAGTTTTGTAAAATAAACTAACCATTTGCTCATATCACTCTGTTTAATGACAATTTATATTTAACTCTATCTTAAAGAATGCAAGGACTTACCATGTCAAACTTATCACAGCACCGCCAAGCGTTATTTTGTAATGACAGCCAATCCATTGCCGATTACCAAAAAAACATGAACACCGCTATACAAGCCGTCACCGATTGGCTTAAAAATGACAAAATGTATACCGGCGGTAGTATCAAGCAGCTGCGCGCTGAGATTGCTTTTCAACCTTCTAAAGAAGGTTTAGGCTTAGAAGAAGCATTAAAACGTTCAGTCGAATTATTCCTTAATAAAAGCTTAAAGGTGCATCACCCCCATTCGCTCGCTCACTTACACTGCCCAACGATGGTGACCAGTCAAATCGCCGAAGTGCTGATAAATGCCACCAACCAATCGATGGACTCTTGGGATCAAAGCCCAGCAGGCTCACTGATGGAAGTACAGCTTATCGACTGGCTACGTCAAAAAGTCGGTTTTGGTAGTGGACAAGCGGGCGTATTCACCTCAGGGGGCACCCAATCCAACTTGATGGGCGTGTTACTCGCCCGTGATTGGTGTATCGCTAAAAACTATAAAAATGACGATGGGTCTGAATGGTCAGTACAGCGTGACGGTATCCCAGCCGATGCCATGCAAAAAGTGAAAGTCATCTGCTCAGAAAACGCGCATTTTAGCGTGCAAAAAAACATGGCAATGATGGGCATGGGTTTCCAATCGGTGGTCACTGTGCCAGTCAATGACCAAGCGCAGATGGATGTTGACGCACTTGCACGAACCATGGCGCAATTGAAAGCCGAAGGCAAAATCATCGCCTGTGTGGTCGCTACTGCAGGCACCACCGACGCGGGCGCGATTGACCCAATCCCTGCGATTCGTAAGCTTACTCATGAGTACGGTGCATGGCTTCATATTGATGCCGCTTGGGGCGGTGCGCTGATCTTATCGAATAACTACCGCGATAAACTTGCAGGCATTGAGCAAGCCGACTCTATCACCCTCGACTTCCACAAACATTATTTCCAAAGCATCTCTTGCGGGGCATTTTTGCTCAAAGATGAAGCCAACTATCGCTTCATGCATTATGAAGCTGAGTATTTAAACTCTGCATATGACGAAGAACATGGCGTACCTAACCTAGTCTCTAAGTCGCTACAGACCACGCGCCGTTTTGATGCGCTAAAATTATGGCTGACGGTGGAAGCCTTGGGCGAAGAATTATACGGCTCGATGATTGACCATGGCGTTGATTTGACCCGCGAAGTCGCTGATTACATCAAAGCGACTGATGGACTTGAATTGTTGGTAGAGCCACAGTTTGCCTCCGTGCTATTTCGCGTGGTACCCAAAGACTACCCTGCTGAGTTAATTGATAGCTTAAACCAAAATGTCGCCGATGAGCTATTTGCCAAAGGTGAAGCCAATATCGGCGTGACGCGTGTGATTGATGCTCACCAAGATGTGCAATCGCTTAAAATGACTACGTTAAGCCCCATCGCCACGCTTGACAATGTCAAAGCCTTATTGGCTCAAGTGTTGGCGCAAGCCGATGACATCAAAGGCCGTATTCTCACAGGGGATTATCAGCCTGCGATTGATTGATAAGCACAAAAAAACCGATTCCTTGGCGAATCGGTTTTTTTTATTGTAGCACTAACACTGACTGTAATTGACCGTTACATCCAGCGTCGGAATCAGATTTGACTGGGTGGCAAAATCCTCATCTAGGACATTGATAGCAAGCCCGCCCATTGCGGTTTCTTTATATTTTGACATCATATCTCTGCCTGTCTCTTTCATGGTTTTGATGGCTTTATCAAGCGATACCACATGCTGCCCATTGCCTTTAAGCGCAAGCCTTGAGGCATTAATCGCTTTTACTGCCGCCATGGCATTGCGTTCGATACAAGGCACTTGCACCAACCCCGCAATCGGGTCACACGTCATGCCAAGGTGATGTTCGATGCCAATTTCGGCAGCATTGGCACATTGCGCAGGACTACCGCCAAGCACATAGGTTAACCCTGCCGCCGCCATCGCACACGCCGATCCGACTTCCCCTTGACAGCCCACTTCTGCGCCTGAGATGCTGGCATTTTCTTTGATAATGATACCAATCGCCGCAGCGGTTAGCAGAAAATCATGTAAACCTTGCAGCGTATAACTTGGACAAAAATCTCGATAATAATGCATGACCGCAGGTATCACGCCTGCCGCACCATTGGTGGGTGCAGTCACCACACGTCCGCCACTGGCGTTTTCTTCATTAACTGCCAACGCATACAGATTCACCCAATCCATCACGGCAAGGGCATCATTAAATGCTTTTCGGCTATCGGCAGCGGATAACTGCTGATAAATCGCCTTGGCGCGGCGCTGTACTTGTAAGCCCCCTGGCAAAATACCATCGTGGCGACAACCATCATTGACACAGTCTTGCATGACTTGCCAAATGTCATTAAGTCCACCCACCAGCTCATCTTCACTCAAGTTAGCAAGTTCATTGGCTCGAACGACTTGGGCGATTGAGAGTTGATGGTGTTGGCAAATTTGTAATAATTCTTTGGCATTGTTAAAGGGATAAGGTACCGGTTTTTTGACGCTTTCAATTACCGGTTCTTTTGCTTGGGCTTCTTGCTCGGTCTGCACAAACCCGCCGCCGATTGAATAATAAGTATTTTGGTAAACAATTTCATTCCCTGTAAAAGCAGTGATAGTCAAAGCATTGGGATGATGGGGCAGCGATACCCTACCATTTAGGATTAAATCTTTGTCAGCAACAAAGTTAATCTCATGCTGCTGATTTAGACACAGCGTGTTTTGCGCTTGGATATCGGCAATTTTTTGTGAAATAGCGGCGACATCCGTCGTCTGTGGCTGTTCTCCCATCAAACCTAGCATCACCGCTATATCACTACCGTGCCCTTTACCGGTCGCACCGAGCGAACCAAACAGCTCGACTTGCACCCTTTCCACTTGCGTTAGTAGCTGCTGCTGTGATAATGCGCTAACGAACAGATTCGCCGCTTTCATCGGTCCGACCGTATGCGAACTTGAAGGTCCAATCCCAATCTTAAATAAATCAAAAATACTGATCACTGATAAATCCTATATGCCAATCAGTTGAAAAATTCAATTATGTTGTATTCATTGTGCTAGATAACCACGGATTGCCCATCTGTGTCAATGTGCTATCGAAAAGTTTATCAAATGATAGATGATGGATGCTTGCTACACGCATCGCAAATTTGGCAAATAACCGCATGATGAAGAAAATAACCGTTGGCAAGGATTAATCTGCTAACGATTCACTTTCTTTACTCGCTAATAAAAGTAGCAACAATAAACAAACCAAGAAAATCATCATGAGTGCCATGAGATACACGTTGACATACGCCAGTGGCACGCCCATTTGGTTCAGCATCACAGATGCATTCATCCCAGAGGTGCTAGGCAACACCCAGCGTATATACTGCAGTGGCTCAGGCAGCATTTGATACGGCCATGAAATCCCTGAGACAAATAGCATCGGCATTGAACTTGCGACCAAGATTTGCATCGCCCGTTCTCGCGCCCCAAACCACACCCCAAGTAGACAGCCCAGTGCCGTTACCGCGGGGAAAAACAGGGCAAGCAGTACCAGTGAACCCGTCAGATTTTGGTTACGGATATAATCATTGTTGGAAAATACCCAGCCATAATAAAAACAGCCGAGCACAAAACCAAAACACGCTAAGCCCAATATTCGCGCAAGCCACGTTTTCATCGAAGCGCGGTGCATGTCTTGCTCTGCCCAAGTACCCACTAGCATTGCTGTGCCCATCAAAAACATCTGCTGCAGAATCAATATCGCAACCGCAGGGACAATGTAGCTGCCATAGCCTTCGGTACGGTTGTATAAGGGATTAATCGTCAGCGCAACAGGGGAAATATTGTTTTTGGCAACCGTGATATCTTGCCCGATGGCGACATTTTTTTGTACTTTCGCCCCGGCGGACACGGTGCCGATGACTTCTAAAAACCCAGATTGTACTTGTTTGTTGAGTAAAAAATAGTTACCGTTGGCAAGGATACTCACCTTAGCAGGTTGTCCTGTGGTCACTTTTTGATACAGTCCCGAGGGTATCACCATGTAGCCTGCAATTTTGCCTTGCCACATCAGCTGCTTGGCACTGTTTTCATCGTTTACAATGGTACTTTGGATGCGCGGATTAGCTTGGGCGTAGCTGATTATGGTTTGCGATAGACTTGAATGGTCATAATCCACCACTGCCACAGGGACATGACGCACCACTTCTTTTGAATACGGCCACGGATAAAAAAAGCCATAAATAACCGGGGCAATCAGTAGCATACTAAGCACCCCTTTGTCTTGAAACACGCTGCGCCATACATGCAAAACTTGCAGCAAAAAACCGCGCTCCCAAATGTTTGGGGCTTTGCTTACGTCGACTTTGCCGGGCGTTGTCTGGGTGGGCATCAGCGTTGCCCCCATTTTTCAGGCTTCAGCAATGCCTTTTTGGTCAACAACGCGGCTAACAACAAGGTAATCATGACGGCAATAAAAAATCCCATAAAGCTGCTATAGGCAAACGATGGCGGTGCGCCCATTTGTAATTGGGCGGTCTGCAAGTTGAGATAATGGGTTAATGGCAGGGCATTTGCCCAACGCTGTGCGGCAGGACTCATCGCCAAAAATGGAAACGTCACCCCTGAAAAAGCAAATGACGGCGCTGAGATAAAGCCGGTAAATGACAAGCCTTGACGATACGAAAACGTGCCTACTGTGACAATCACCCCAAGCCAGAACGACACCATCATAAACATTAAAAATATCAGATAGGTAATCGCCACCGACGCCAAACGAATGGGGAAAATTTGCATCACCAAGGTCAATGCCACCGCTGCCCAAAGCGTATAGGCAAACATCGCCCAAATTAATTTGCCATTGAGCCCTGCGATAATCAGCGATAGTTTGGGTTTTTCGTGCCCCAGTGTCACAGGTTGGTTAGGGTTAAAGGGGCGGTTAAAGGCATAGTTACTGGCAAATTTGGGGGATTTTAGCGACTGGTACCACTCACCTAGCGTTTTGTCAACCAGCTCTCGCCCGACAGTTGACGCCCCAATCACCATTGACAAAATATGTAGCAAGGCTGGTACCACAGTGACCGCCAAAAATTGCTGATAATTATTGGCGGTATTAAACAATGCCACACTTTGCGATTGTATCGGTGCATAACTGGTTTTGGTCACAGTGACATCTTCGCCAATGGCGACTCGCCGCTGCATCTCTGCGCCTGCTGAAAAGGTACTAACTGCTGTCTGTACCGCTTTTTGTATCATACCTGAATGCGTGCCATACTGGGCATTGACATTGAGCAGCAAGCGCGAGGTTTTGCCTGCCAGTAGATTGGTTGAAAAATTCTCTGGAATTTCAACCACCGCCATGACATCGGTAGTCTCGATGGCTTGCTGAGCGGCGGCGGCACTATGAAGACTTTTGACCACTGCCACTTCAGGCGTTGCATCAATATAACGGATAATCGTCGCAGATTGCGCGGAGTGGTCATTGTCTATGACTGCAATCGGAATCCCGACTGCCATGCCTTTGCTAAAAATCCACCAGACCAAAAATATCAGCACAATGGGCATCCAAAACATCAAGGAAAAATCCCAGCGATTTTGCACCAAAAAATCCCATTCACGGCGCGCACTGTACCAAAACGCCGCAAAGAATTGCACAAAGCCTGAACGCTTATCAAACTGCGCATACACTTGATGGTCATGGTCATTGTCACTAGCCCTAGCACTGACACTGCCACTAGCATTTGGCACAGCGGACGATGTCGTTGACGGTTTAGAGCGCTTGTTTGATGTCAGTTTTGATGTCAGTTTTGATATCATGGTTGACTTCATTGTGTTTGGGTTGGCTGCTGGCTTGCCGGTATATCAACCAATACGGTCATGCCCTGTCTTAGGCGTGTATCTGACTGGCTCGGGCGCGCACGAATCTCAAAGGTACGCATATCAAAGCCGTCTTTGCTGTTGGTCGGGCGCCACGTGGCAAAATCTGATAGTACGGAACTTGCGTACACTTTAAACACTTGGCGGTAAGGCTGATTGTTGACCGATAATGCAGGAACAGTACCGCTAAATTCACTACCGACTGCAAAATGGTTTAGGTTATTTTCGGTGACGTTAAGCACGACCCATTGGTCTTTGGGGTCGACAATGGTCATCAGTGGTACGCCCTGTCCAACCACTTGACCTGGTTTGACAATCACATTGTCCACGATACCGGCAATCGGGCTTTTAAGATTGGCTTCTTCTTTGGCAACCATCGCTTCTTTAAGCTTGCCTTCTACTTGGCTGACTTGCGCTTGCGCGGCGGTTTTATCTTCACTGCGCGCGCCCGTTTTGGCTAACTCATATTGCGCTTTGGCGATTTTGGCTTTATCGACACTGGCGACATAGTTGGTATAGGCTTCGTCACGTTTTTGCCGCGACATCAAGCCTTCTGCCGCTAGGCGGTTGATACGCTCATAGGTGACTTTGGCAAGGTCAGCAGCGGATTGGGCAGCATCGTACTGGTATTTTGCCATTTCAATCTCTTGCGGTCTTGCGCCATTGTTGGCTTTGTCCAGTTGGCTTTGGGCTAATTCTTTGCCTGCTTGTGCTTCTTCCACCTTGGCATTGATTTCCGGGCTATCCATATCAATCAGGCGTGTGCCGACGCTAATTTCATCGCCTTCTTTGACATAAATATTGGCAATACGACCGGCAACTTTGGCAGCGACAGGCGTTTGCTCTACTTCTATATGCCCTTGGATGGTCACAGGCTCGCTGCGCGTTTCGCGCTTGTCTTTGATTAGCCCCCATGCGACCAGTCCAATCAGCCCAAGGATAATCAAGGCTATAATGATGGTGCGAATTTTACTGGGTTTTTTGTTGGGCGGCACGTAACGGCTATCCGTCGTAGCGGCTGACAGGCTGTCCTGTGCGTGCGGCTCATCAGCAGCTTGGGCGTTCATCGCTGCATTAGGATTATCCGCAGCGCTGTCCAAAGTGTTGTCTTTAGCGTTGTCCATCGCATTGTCTGGTGTTGGGTTTTGTGGATCAGCCATACGGTAAGCCTACTGGTGAAATAAAGACAAGGGTTAAAATAATTGATTAGTTTTTACGATGCTCAAAATAAATCGCGGGTAGCTTGACATCCGCTGCCTGCATATAACGGTTAAACTCTAGCGGCGTACCGCAGCTTTGCATCAAGTCTGCCATTGCCTGCACATAATCATTTGCCGCTTTGGCTTGCTCGGTTTTGGCTTTTTCCAAATTGGCTTCGGCTTGCATCACTTCTACGGCCGTATTGACGCCTTCTTTAAAGCCAAGCTGACGAAAGCGCAGCATCTCACTGGCGAGTTCAATATTGGTATTTAAGGCAATGAAATTATCGCGTGCATTGTTGACTGTTTGCCAATTTTTTTCTACCAATAACATAATATTATCATTGACATCCACTTGGCTAAATTCGGCTTGGTGCAGCTTGGCAAGGCTAGATTGGGTACTGGTGCGGCGATCTACCCCACCCCACAATTTCCAGTTGGCAGACACCCCGGCAATCCAATTTGGGTCAGCGTCGATTTCAGAGCGACCAAAGACGGTGACATTGGGTTTGTAGGCGGATTCACTAAATTCATGCAGCGCTTTGGCTTGGTTGTACTTGGCGGCGACCTTATCAAACCCTGGGTGATGCATTTTAGCCTGCTGCTGAAAATAACTCAGTGGCGGCAACGGCTTGGTGGATACAAATAAAGGCGATGTCGGTTTGATAAAATACGGCGTCCGCAGTAACCGCTGTAGCGCGGTCATGGCAAGCTCAGCATCGTTCAGCGCTTTGCTATTTTCGTATTCGGCATCCGCTAAGGCTTTTTTGGCTTCCAAACGCTCGACTTTTGAAATCAGCCCCACATCCAGTGCGCGCTGAGCGGCATGGTCGGTGGCACGAATCGCATTGAGCGCATCGGCGCGTAGATACGCTGCCATGATGGCAAGCTGGGTTTGAAAATAGCGTTTGGTAAGCGTGGTGTATTGTTCATCCAGTGACAAATCAGCATCGGCACGGCTTTCATCCGTCATACCATTAAGCAAACTGGTCACTGCTTCGGTTTTGTGTCCGTTATAGGCAGACCATAGCACGGTGACATTTGCACCTGTTCTATTTTTATCGACATTGACAGGGATGCTATTGGGAATCGGATCGGTGATTAAGCCACCGATATCGACAGGGGTGCTAGGCAGTGGCAAGGTGATGGGTAAATTGCCAATATTGTTATTGACTGCGTTGTCAATGGCATTGGCTAGGTTGTTTTTAATGCCCGTGGTATCTATATTGTCATCCACATGTACATGCGTGGCACTGGCACCCAGATACACAATCGGTTTGTTCAAGCCTTTGGTTGACTCAGCTCGCAGCTCATTACTCACGATTGCCGCATTGTCTGCCGCGACTTTGGGTGATACTTTGACTAGGTACTGCTGCGCTTGTGCCAGTGTCAAATTACTGGGCACATCCAAGCCATAACTTGGCGGATAAGGCACCCCATTATTGATAGTAGGATCGTAGCTGAGCCCAGCCGCTTTGCCCCCTTTGACTTCATTGGAGTGGGTCGCGGTTTTTTTCGATGGCGTGTCTGCTGATGGTGCGTCCGTGACAGGGCTAGCATTGAGCACAGGCTCAGGGTTGGGCGGGGTATTGATTACCGGCGTAAACTCTGCGGTGTCGCCACTGGTACTAGGCTGCAATCTGCTAGTGGGCTTTGTAGTTGCCGCTGCTGGTGTGGTTTTAGCCGATGTTTTAACAGAATTTTTAGCCGATATTTTAGCTGATGTTTTAACAGGCGGCTTGTTAGCATTTTTAGGGGGGGTACTGGTCGTTTTGGTGGTTTTTGTTGTGGTCGTGGTGGTGGTTTTTGTTGTAGTTTTTGTCGGGGTCGTTTTGGTAGTGCTGGGTTTGGTGACCGTGGTCGCAGCAGTCGCAGCCAAAGATAAAGACAAATTCAACGAAACCATTGCCACCGTAAACGCAGACAGGGTAAGCACGCGTGATAGTGGCTGCAGATGATGGCTTACTGGGTAAGTCGATGGCTTGATGGATTGATGTAATTTCATACGACTCGCTAATAACTTGCCTATGGCTTTGCCGCAACATAACAACCCCGCAAGCCGTCAATTACCCTAGTAATTGATGCGGTCGCCGTTATGATGCCCGTATTACCAAAAAACTGTCTTATAAAAAACTGTCTTATTAAAAAACTGTCTTATTAAATACTAATGAAATACCAAAGTGAGCACTAACTGTCAGTTTGAATATTAACTAAAGTATGAGATTGTAAAAAGAAAAAAATGACCCGTCAATCTACACTTGTCATATTAACAATATTGTAGTTTTTTTTAAAATATGGCTCATTAAGCCTCGCATCATGACTGTTTATTTTTATTTAACAAAGTAAAAATATTTCTCAATCCAAGTAGTCACACAAATCAAACAAGTTAGCTTACCGCTGTCATTTAGGCATGCTAAAATTCTTAAAAAACCCTCGTTGTTTTTGATGCAGTTACTTTTACCAAATAAGTACCGCACTTAGCTGTAATCCCAATTTAAAAAATAGTGAAATCGCTGAAGACCTTCGACTAAGTAATCCAATTAAACTTATACCTTAATGATGAATCAACTCGCTCAAATCCCCCTTGCCCAACGTGTCCGCCCAAAGTCGCTTGACGAGGTAATCGGACAAACCCATTTGCTCGGTGCCAATGCACCGATTCGCCGTATTGTTGAGCAAGGTTACTTGCCATCGATTATTTTGCATGGGGAAGCAGGCATTGGCAAAACCACCCTAGCCATGCTATTAGCCGATGCAGTGGGTCGTCCTTTTCGCCCGCTCTCGGCTATCAATGCAGGGGTCAAAGAGCTGCGTGAAGTGCTGGCAAAAGATGATGGCTTGTTTGGCGAGCCACCGGTGGTATTTGTTGACGAGATTCATCGGTTTAACAAAGCCCAGCAAGATGCACTCCTCGGTGCAGTTGAGTCAGGGGATATTACTTTAATTGGTGCGACCACCGAAAACCCCTCGTTTAGTGTCAACAATGCGCTATTGTCTCGTTGCCAAGTATATCGGCTCAACCCCTTGAGCGAAGGTGAAATCAGTCAAGTACTACAACGTGCCATTGACGATGATGCAGTTTTTCAACAATTTAAGATTGAAATACAATCAAGCCAAGCGATTTTTGCGCTATCGCAAGGCGATGCGCGTAAGGCGTTAAATTTACTTGAACTCGCCATTCAATCAAGCCCCAATTTTAAGCAAGGCAGCCAATCACCGATTGTGGTGACTGATGACAATGTGATCGCGGTGGCAGGTGCAAGCTTGGTACGCTACGACAAATCAGGTGATGGTCATTATGACCTAGTGTCAGCGATGATTAAATCAGTCCGCGGTAGCGACCCTGATGCGGCACTGTATTGGATGGCGCGGATGCTGACAGCGGGCGAAGACCCTGCCTTTATTGCGCGGCGGTTGGTGATTTTGGCAAGTGAGGATATCGGACTTGCCAATCCCAATGCGTTACTACTTGCCGATACCGCCCTGCGAAGTGTGCAGAGCATCGGTATGCCTGAAGCGCGGATTATTTTGGGGCAAGTGGTGGTGTATTTGGCGACATCGCCGAAGTCCAATTCTAGTTATCAAGCCATCAATAAGGCGATGCGACTGGCTGAAAATGACCAATCGCCTGTACCGCTACACTTGCGTAATGGCGTCACCAAGCTGATGCGCGCCGAAGGTTATGGCGCCAATTATATCTATCCGCATGACTACCCCAACCATTACCACCCACAGCAGTATCTGCCTGATAATTTGATGGGCACACGGTTGTTTGACTTTGCTGATAATGCCAAAGAACAGCAAACCTATGCCTTTATACAGTGGTTAAAGAGCAGTGGCTAAAGGGTAATCATTGAAGAGCGATGATTAAAGCGCGGCGGCTAAAAAACCCGTCAAAGCAGACAATGGATGATTTAGCGCAGCCAAATGAACCCTATTCTGTAATACCCAGTATATCACCAGCAATAAAAACACCAACAAAAATCCAAGCTGAATCCACAAAAAATAGCGATGCTTAAAGCCCAATCGACGCAGCTTGGCATGGCTATAACTGCCCTTATCAAAGTTAGTATGTTGATGCCTTTGCCATTTGCCCGAACGATAATAGTTTTCTACATCTGCAAGTAACCTTGGCACACTGGCGCTATCAAATTGCCCAGTTTCAAAATAGTCTAGCAGGGGGCTAATATCATCGACATCATCCATATCATTGACGCTATCTAAATTGATGCAGTGCATTTTCCAATGCCCAAACAGCGCATTGGGCGCTTGTCCCTGTTCAATAACGTGAATATTTTTGTGTCTTTTATCGGCTTTGATTTTGTCAAATAGCTGGGTGATAGTGTGCTCACTACCTTCCATATATTGTAGAAAATTGCCTTGCTTGAGAAATAGTACGCTATTGACATTTGCCTGAGTGTTGCGCGCGACTGACTGACGATAGATATCAGGCAACGTCATCGTATGCAAACTTGCTTGTAAGGTAATTTTGCTCGTGTAGATAAGATAAAAGACTGACATCACAGGATCCTTAGATAAATAAATCGGTTAGACGTCTATGACTTTTTAATAGCGTTTTCTTCAAACGTATTAAGAATGTAATTTTTATTAATTATTAAGTAATAATATACCAGTTTTTTTTAATTTTTGCTCAAAAATTATACAAAATCACCAATTTTTGTTAAATTTTTCAACTAATTTACCCTAGTCTTATATCTGCGTGCGCTACCAGCGCGTATGGCTATCAATATTTCGCTGCTTAGACTCACTGAGTTAATGCTATAATAGCGCGCAAATAAGAAATGGGCGCGCATACTAGCTTCACCCAGTTTGATGAGGTGATTGTTAAGGTTAATTTGGACAATATTTTGAACAATACTAGCTGATAGCGCTTATTTTCTGTCCCTATTTTTCAATCAGTTTTTTAATCAATGTTATTCCAATAAATAGCTAACAAAGGCACTTTTATGGCATTTAATACAACGGCAGAAATTATCGATGACATCCGTGCAGGCAAAATGGTCGTTTTGATGGATGATGAAGACCGTGAGAACGAAGGCGACTTGGTGATGGCAGCCACCCATGTACGCCCAGAAGATATTAACTTTATGATTACCCATGCGCGTGGCTTGGTGTGTTTGACCATCACCGCTGACCGCAGTGAACAGCTCAATCTACCGCTTATGTCGGATAAAAATGGCGCTAAATTTAGCACCAACTTCACGGTATCAATCGAAGCGGCAGAAGGGGTCACCACAGGGATCTCAGCAGCGGATCGCGCCAGAACCATCCAAACAGCGGTGTCTTCGACTGCCAAGCCAGAAGACATCGTACAACCGGGGCATGTATTCCCAATCGTGGCACAAAATGGCGGTGTGCTACATCGTGCCGGTCATACTGAAGCCGGCTGTGACCTAACACGCTTGGCAGGACTTGAACCTGCCGCAGTGATTTGTGAAATTATCAAAGAAGATGGCGAAATGGCGCGCCGTGATGACCTAGAGATTTTTGCCAAAGAACATGGCTTAAAAATCGGTACCATCGCTGATTTGATTAATTACCGTATTGCTAACGA
Organism: Moraxella sp. CTOTU46711; assembly: GCF_031975715.1. Classification (NCBI taxonomy): domain Bacteria; kingdom Pseudomonadati; phylum Pseudomonadota; class Gammaproteobacteria; order Moraxellales; family Moraxellaceae; genus Moraxella; species Moraxella sp. CTOTU46711. The sequence goes on along the minus strand of NZ_DALYMP010000007.1, from coordinate 35,767 downwards.
GCAAACGGTCGAAATGGTTGCGACCTATCCTATGCAAACTGAGTTTGGTGAGTTTACGGCCTATCGTTTTAAAGAAAAAAATTCAGAGGATACCCATTTGGCACTGGTCAAGGGCAACCCTCAAGAAGGCGTGAGCACTGTGCGGGTGCATAGCTTCCAGCCATTGCGCGATTTATTCACCGTGCAGTTACCCAACAGCGGTAAGAGTAACTGGGATATTCATGCCTCACTCAAAGAAATCAGCCAATCAGAGCGTGGCGTGTTTGTCTGGATTGGGCATCAGCAAGCAATTGATATGGGCGAAGCGCTCGATAACTTTGTCGCTGACAAACCCAACTCACCGCTTAAACACCAACCCTACCGCAGCATTGGGGTTGGCTCACAGATTTTACGTTATCTGGGCGTGCGTGATATGCGTTTACTGTCATCACCGCTCAAATTCAACGCGTTATCAGGGTTTGACCTAAACTTGGTCGAAACCGTTGCCAATCCAGACCACAAATAGTGATTCATCAGATAGCCATTTATCAGCCAAAAAGAGCCACGAGCATTGCAGCTTGTGGCTTTTTTTTAACGATTTTAGTAACAGTTAAGCCGTATGACTTTCTAACTCGGCAAGTTGTTGGCGTTGACCATCAGAAATCGGTTGTTTGTTTTTACCGGTTTGGTCAAAAAATACAATGACGGATGACACAGTGGCGACGACTTTTTGCTGGGCCGTGCTAAAGTAAACATAGTCATGCGTCAGACTGGTATTGCCTATTTTTTTGGCACGAATGCCAATCCAAAGCACATCGGGGAAAGTGACCGAATTTAAATACTGGCAAGATGACGAAGCGAGCACGGTATAAGTTTGTAAGTTAAACATATCGACTTGTTCAAGGTAGTGGATACGTGCGCGCTGGGCATAGTTGTAATACACCACGTTATTGACATGATTGAACGCATCCATATCACCCCATTCGACTTTTTGCTCATAGATAACAGCAAAGCCTTTTAATGGGTGATTGTCTTGTTGGGCGATGTCCTGGCGGGCGGCATCACTCATTGGGGGATTGGACATATTTTTCTCTCATACGGCTACTATTTAATATAAGGTAAAATTATTGAATCACTAGCGCAGGCGCATTAGCCCTTGCTGCTGGGTTGTGGCGACCAATTTGCCATTTTGCCAAAATTGACCGTGGTTTAGGCTTTTTGACTGTGACGTGGTATCACACCACATGTTATAGAGTAACCAATCATTCATATCAAATGGGCGGTGAAAATGCATACTATGGTCGATACTTGCCGCTTGCAACCCTTTAGTCATAAAGCTAATCCCGTGTGGCATCAGCCCCGTACCAATCAAATAAAAATCAGAAGAAAATGCGAGCAGTGCCTGTTGCACTTGAATTGACTGTTTACCCAGCTGCGGAATACGTAGCCAGTTGGCTTGGCTAGGGTCCATGATTTTTGGATGAATGGGGTCACGCGGCTGTACTGGCTTGATTTCGATATGACGCTGGCGCATAAAGCGCGCTTTTAGGGCATCGGGGATTTTGCCTACCACTTGGTCTTTGAGCTGCTGCTCGGTCAGCAACACATCTGGCGCAGGATACGTTGGCATCGCTTGTTGATACTCAAGCCCTTCTTCAAAGGGTGAAAAAGACGCCATCATGGTAAAAATTATGCTCGGTTGGTTATCGTCATCATATTGGCGTGCTGTCACTTGACGTGAGGCAAGGCTACGACCATCACGTAATTTCTCGACTTGGTAATATACAGGCTTATTGATATCGCCACCGCGCAAAAAATAGCCATGAAATGAGTGACAAGGTTTTGAATGCTCCACGGTATGGCTGGCGGCCATCAATGCTTGTCCCAGTACTTGCCCACCAAAAATACGCGCACCCACATAGTCGTGGCTTTGCCCAATAAATACACTGTCTTGATATGGCACGAGGGTTAAGGTTTCTAATAACTGCGTGACTAATTGCTGCCAACTCGCTTGCTGCTCAAACTGCTGCTGCGTTACAGCTGTTACGGGCACCTGTGGTTGGTGAGTGATATCAATCGTATGGGTATGGTTTATATCTTGCTGGCTTGCCATAGACGCTCTTATGATTAACGTTATTTTGGGTAGATAAAATGGATTAAAGTCACCCATTATACAAGAATTTTTGAGTGATAAGGTTTAGAAATTCATCAATCTATGGCATGATAAGACATATTTTAAACCTTGTATTTATCTTTAAAAAACTTACGAAAAAACTCACGCAATCACTAGGCATACTATGAATCACGTAGGGAAAAATTCAGGCACTACCCAAGCGAACAACAAAGGTACCCATCCTGCTGCGACCCCGCTGTTAAAAAATCTATACCGACAAGTCTCTGGCAAATTATTGGGGCTCGCCGTCAAATCCAAACTTATCGGCGACATCCCTAATATTAGCCAAGCTAGCACCGATGTTAGCGATGATAATTTATCGCCAGCAAGCGATAGCGATCCCTCAAGCCAGCGACTCACCTTTTATGTGCTCAAAGAGTATTCTCGTAGCAACAGTATTTTAATTGACCTAGAAACCAAACAATACGACCTACCCCCTGCCTTAGCCAATGTCATCGATCGGGCGCATGGTATTGATGAAAATACCGCAATGATTTTTTTGCATCACCATAAAACAGAAAAACTGTCTCATGACAGCGCCGTATTCTCACCTCGCCTATTACGCTTGATTGAAGCCGTCGAGCAATACCCAACGCTACACATTGATTTTATCCCTGTCACTATCTTGTGGGGGCGCGCACCAGAAAAAGAAGATTCGCTGTTTAATCTACTCACGGCTGATGAATGGCAAGTGCCCACCATCAGTAAACAGCTATTTAATATCGGGGTCAAAGGGCGGGATACCTATGTACAGTTTCACCCACCCAAAGATTTGCGTGGCATTATCGAAGATGAGATCAGCAAAAACCCTGCGCTGCAAGCCGATAGCGTGGCACCCACTGATGCTGCTAGTGAAGACCGCCATCATTTACACACCATCACTGCACGGGTACAGCAGCGTTTAGAAGGTTATCTGGATAAACAACAAGAAGCCATCTTAGGTCCTGACTTATCAGACCGTCGCAATGTGGTGGATAAAATTCTGTATACACCTGCCATTCAGCATGCCGTGAATGTCGATAGCAAAGAAAACTCGCGTGAACTCGCCAAAAGCCGAAAATTGGCACGTGGCTATTTGAACGAGATTGCCAGTGATTACTCGTCTGCAACCGTGCGCTTTTTTGACCGCTTTTTGACCTGGCTGTGGACACAGTTGTATGACGGGGTTGAGGTGGCGCACTTTGAGCGGGTACGCGAACTGGCATCCGACCATGAAATCATCTATGTGCCTTGCCACCGCAGTCACATGGACTATCTGCTGCTGTCATACGTGATTTATAAACGTGGGTTACGGGTGCCTTACGTTGCCGCAGGCGAGAATCTAAACATCCCCGTCCTAGGTCAAATATTACGCAATGGCGGTGCTTTCTTTATGCGTCGCAGTTTTAAAGGCAATCCGCTGTACTCTGCGGTGTTTCGTGAATACGTGCATAGTATGTTGATGCGTAACACGCCGATTGAGTACTTCATTGAAGGCGGTCGCTCGCGCTCAGGTCGCTTGTTACCGCCCAAAAAAGGAATGCTAGCGATGACGGTACAAAGCCATCTGCGCCAAGCGGGCAAACCGATTGTCTTTATCCCGACCTACATCGGTTATGAACGTATTATGGAAGGCGGCACTTATGTGGGTGAGCTTAAAGGTAAACCCAAAGAATCTGAGTCGCTATTGGGTTTGTTAAAAGCCAGCCGAAAAATTGAGCGCATCTTCGGTCATGTGCACGTCAGTTTTGGTCAGCCGCTGTATCTAGCTGATTTTATGAAAAAATTTGACGTTGCCCCAAATACCCTACCCAAAGACCGTACTGATAGTGATATGCCTGCCAATGTCAGCCACATGATTGACAATTTGGGTATCAAAATCATGCAGCGTATCAACCGCTCTGCGGTGCTTAACCCAGTCACTTTGCTATCTTTGGTACTGCTCGACACGCCCCATGGCGCACTCGATGAGCAAAGCTGTCGTGAACAGTTGGCACTGTATCAACGTATCGCAGAAAAAATCCCGTATGATGATGATGTGTCAATCACCCAGCAAAGCCCAGAATCCATTATTAACTATGGCGTCAAGCTTAAACTCATCGAGCGCACCCCACATGTGCTCGGTGACTTAATTCGTATTGCGGACGGTCAAGCGCCGCTACTGAGCTATTTTCGCAACAATATTTTGCATATTTATATCATCGCGTCACTGTGTGCATCACTGATACAGCGTAATGGCACCATGAGCCTAAGCACCATTGAGCGGGTGGTAGGTATCATGTATCCATTCTTGCAAGCAGAGTTGTTTTTGAAATATCCACTACGCACCTTAAATGATACTTTGCGTGAGCATATCGATACTTTGGTCGAAGAAAACATCATCGTGGACAAAGGGGTGAATGCGGACGGTCATCGCATACTGACCACACCAGAGCCGAATACCCGTAGCTATCAGCAGTTAACAGTGCTTGCCAACTCAGTTGAGCAAAGTCTAGAGCGCTACTTTATGGTACTTGCGCTGCTGAGTCAGCAAGGCTCAGGCAAACTTACCAAAGATCAAGTGATTGATTTGGGTCATCTGCTCGGTCAGCGTCTATCCGTGCTATACGAAGATGACATGCCAGATTTTTTTGACCGTGCCTTGTTTACTAGCTTTATGGATGCGCTAGAGCGTCTAGGCTATATTACGGTGTCGGCTAGTGGGGTGATTGAGTTCGATGCTCGCATTCATACCATGGCAAAAAGCGCGCGATTTATCCTTAATATGGATGTGATGCATATCTTGCAGCAAATTTCACAACTGACTGATGAGGAAATCAAACGTACCTTGACTGAACTGCAAAACAAAAAGCAACGCAAATTTAGTCGTAAAAAAGCTTAATTCCACCGAACAATAAAAAACCGTGTTATCACAACACGGTTTTTTTGCCTGCAAATCAGCCTAGCGACGCTGCTCGACAATCAATGAATCAATACGGCTATTTTGTAGTTGGCGCTGGGCTTGTGCCGCCATTTCTGGGCTACTCATGGCGCGAGAGATGACTTGATAGACAGTTTGGTCATTGTTTAAGCGTTTTTTGACGATTTGGGCATCCACCCCCGCCATTAGCACTTCAGCACGGCGTTTATCGGCATCATCGGCATTATCAAAACTATTGATTTGCAAGATATAAGTCCGCGTAGGCTCTTCATTGCCAATCACAATGGCATCGGCACTGCTTTTGTCATCGGCAGCGGTGCTGGTGTCTATCGTGCTATTGTTGGCTGAAGCGCGTGGCTTGGTACCATTATCATCAGACAACAAGGGATTATCAACCACGCTGACATTCGCTGATTTGGGCGCACTGGTGCTGTCAGCTTGGGTCAACACCACATCCGGCTGAGCCGAGACTGGCTGACTGGCAGCGGCCTCGTCGGGGACTGCACTGACCTGTTGTTCTTTGAGTAAGTCATAGAACTCGTAGTTATTGGTTTTGGGTTTGTCTTGCACCTTTGGCTGCACCATCGGCGCTTCGTCGCTGCTCGTGGTTTTGCCTTGGTTAAATGGATTCCACAAATAAACAAACAGACCAATCCCCACGGTCAATATCATGCCCACCAACATGGCAGCAAAAAACGACATCGTGCTTGGCGCTTTACGCGGGGTCGCTCCTTTGGGTCTTGCCATCATCATCTCCTACGACATCGGATACGGTAATATTACAGCGTTTTTAGCGTATCTTAATCATATCACATACTGGTTGGTGCCGTTAATCCCAACAAAATTAAGCCGTTTTGAATCACTTGGCGTACCGACTTTGATAACCGCAGACGCGCTTGCATCAAGTCAAGCTCGTCTTGGGTCGGGGTTTCGCCATCTTTGGGTAAGATACGGTTGTCGTTGTACCAACCGTGGAACAAGCTTGCCAAATCTTTGAGGTAATTGGTCAATAAATGCGGCTCATAGTTGACTGCAGCACGGCGTAACACTTCAGGGTAAGAAGCCAGTACGCTCAATAAATCCGTTTCAACAGGTTGGGTCAACAGATGTTGGTGTGCTTTGCCGGCTTTGTCATCGACTTTAATACCGCGCTCTTCAGTACGCTCAAGCACCCGGCAAATACGCGCATGCGCATATTGAATATAATACACTGCATTATCTTTGGTATGCGATTTAGCAAGTTCTAAGTCAAAGTCGATGTGCTGTTCTGGTTTACGCGCGACATAATAAAAGCGCGCGGCATCATTGCCGACTTCTTGACGCAGTTCACGTAAGGTCACAAACTGACCTGAGCGTGATGACATCTGGATTTGCTCTGTACCGCGCCACAGCGTGACAAACTGCACCAAAATTACATCCATACGCTGGGCATCGTAGCCCATCGCCGTCAACGCCGCTTTCACGCGTTTGATGTAGCCGTGGTGGTCTGAGCCCCACACATCAATAATTTTGTCATAGCCGCGGTCAAGCTTATCTTTGTGGTAGGCGATATCCGAGGCAAAATAAGTAAATTGACCATTGGCACGGCGGACGACACGGTCTTTTTCATCACCAAATTCGGTGGATTTAAACCACAAGTTGCCGTCTTTTTGGTATAAAAACCCCCGCTGCTCTAATAATTCCAAAGCAGGCACAATGGCATCTTGGATTGATTTTTCGCTAAACCATTGGTCAAAATGGACGTTAAAATCTGCCAAATCATCTTGGATATCTGCCAAGATGGTACTAAGTGCGGCTTCATGAAAAATCTGATAGTTATCACTCAAATTGGCTTTGGCATTGGCAATCAGCCCGTCAATATGGGCTTCTTTATCACCTGAGACACATACTTTTTCGCCGTTGGCATCAATTTGGTAATCGGCATCGGCAGGTACATTGAGTAGCATATGTTCCCAAGCGGTTTTTAGGCTATCGCCATGCTGTTTTTTGATGGGTTTGGCAATATCTTTGACATAATCGCCTTGGTACGCATTGGTGGGAAATACAATTGGCTCACCGCACAGCTCAAGGTAGCGCAAATAGGTACTGGTTGCCAAAATATCCATCTGACGACCCGCATCATTGACATAATACTCCCGCCCGACTTGATAGCCGACGGCTTCTAGTAAATTGGCCACACTCATGCCAAACGCAGCGCCGCGACCGTGACCCACATGCAGGCTTGAGGTTGGGTTGGCAGAGACAAACTCAACTTGGATTTTTTGACCGGCAAATTCTTCGGATGTACCGAAGTCGCCTTTTTGCTCCATAATGGTGTCTAAGATAGCAAAACGCGCGTTATCATCTAAGAAAAAGTTAATAAACCCCGGTCCTGCAATCTCAACTTTGCTAATCATATCCGAGGCAGGCAACATCGCCACGATGGTTTGTGCCAGTTCACGCGGGTTTTTCTTGGCAGTCTTGGCAGCTATCATCGCAAGGTTACTGGCAAAATCGCCGTGCGCTTGGTCTTTAGTGCGGCTGATGGTACTGTTATCAACCCAATCGATTGGCAAAATTTGCTGTTGTTTTAGTGATTCCACCACTAATGCTAAGGCTTGCGAAATGACGGGTTGTTGTTCTGACATGGAAATTCTCTTTGTTGGCTCACAGGTTTTGTTGCAGGATTGGTAGCTAAAAAAGCACGATAAATCAATGAATCACCATTGATTTGAGGCTATCACTCGCTCACAATCGATAGGCATGGATTTTGGCGTTCAATATACCAATTTTTGATGGTTTTTTCATTATAATCCTGTCAAAAGATACATGCCATTACAAGGAAACGCGGTTTTTTGGCGTATAATATGCGCTAAAATTTTGTAATGTCCGATGACAATAATAGGATAATAACATGTTTGTTTTAGTCTCTAGTGAGTTAATCACCAAACTTGGCATGTATGTGCTGCTGCCTATCTTTATCGCGTTTTTATTTTTTATCATGTACGATATTTCCAAGAAAAACAATGCCGGCAAGCAAGGCACATTTTGGATTTTTTTGGCATTGGGCGGCGGTTTTTTTGGATTTCTTATCAAAATGGTCTTGGAGTGGTATTTTAGTAGGACGCTTTAAACTACCCTACGCTAAACCTCATTAGCCTAAAAAGCCATTACCCCAAACTGCATTATCCATGTTACTTGTTCATGTATTGTTACGGTCGTTTGGCTATCATCACCGCACGAGTCGGGCGTTGATAGCCCTCGATGGTTTTGCTGCTATCATTGGGGTCAAGAAAATCGCTTAAAGATTGATAATCCATCCAGTCGGTTTTGCGTTGTTCATCCGTCGATGTCACATCCACATCGACACAGCGCACATCCACAAAGCCTACTTTGTACAGCCACAGCGACAGTGCCGCAACAGATGGGATAAAATACACGTTATTCATCTGTGCATAGCGCTCGCTTGGCACTAGCACGGATGTTGCATCCCCTTCAATCACCAGCGTTTCTAGTACCAATTCTCCGCCTTTTGCTAGCTGATTGTATAATTGCTCAAGATGCTCAAACGGAGACGCGCGGTGATACAGGACGCCCATACTAAACACGGTATGAAATAGACCTGCTTGCCCGCTAGTCAAGCTAGGATTGGGCAAGGCTTCAAGCGGTACGGGCACATAGTGCACCGTGTTGCGTCCAAAATCGTTACGGTCAGCGTCTCTGACGAAATGCCGAATCGCCATAAACTGGTGATAAAACAGACACGATGGGTCAATCACAATCACCGTGCTTGCCCCTGCGCCCGCCATACGCCAGCCGTGATAACCAGAACCGCCACCCACGTCTAGCACGCGTTTGCCGTGAAGTGGGCTGATATGCGGCAATACCCTATCCCATTTCCAATCACTGCGCCATTCGGTATCAATATGGATTTGCAGGTCACCTCGACCCAGTAAAAAACCGCCTTTGCGCCAAGGCATCAAACGTTTGAGTAGCGCATGGGTTTGCTTGTATTCATTGTCTTGCCAATCAAAAGCTGCGGTGATACAGTGTTGATTTAAGTCTACTTGCGCGGTGTCAACCACGGGCAAGCGCTCAATGAGCGATTGATAAAAGGGCGCATGGGCGTAGCGTGATTTATCTTTGATAGTAGCCAGCCAGTTGGGCAACTGGGCAAGCCATGCATTGGCAACTGGGTATTTTTCCGCCAATTGCAGCAAGGTAAGATAGACGTCGGTTTCGGCAGTTTTGATGGTAGCATTCATGGTGGACTCTTTTAGGATTGACAGGTTTTCATTGTTTAAGGGCAATCATCACTTAAACGCAATAATCGAAGCAAAGTTTAAAAACTGAAACCACGTCAAATGGCGGTCAAACCCCACCGTTGCTAAACGCTGATGATGAAAATCGAGGGTATCGGTGACAAGTACATTCTCCAGCGCATTGCGTTTACCACTGATTTCCATTTCACTATAGCCATTGGCGCGTTTAAAATCATAATACCGCTCAACACGCCACGCATCGTCCGCTTCATCGAGCAAATGGGTTTTTTCGGTCAAAATCAAAATACCGCCTTCAACCAACGCATCATAACAGCGTTTGAGTAACTGCTCGCGCTTGTCAGGAGATAAAAACTGCAAGGTTAAATTGAGCACAATCATATCGCACCGCTCAAACGTCACCTCACACACATCGGCACAAATCAGCTCGATATCATGCTCAGGATAATGCTGCATCAGTACACTTTGCGCTTTGGCGATCATCGGCTCTGAGATGTCAATGGCTTTGATTTGCAGATCTTGCGGCGCAAACTCGCCTGCGAGCGCAAAACTCACCGCCCCGAGTGAACAGCCCAAATCATAGACGCGGCTGACTTTATTGCCGTCGCTATTGGTTTGGCGAAACTGGCAATGACGTTTGGCAAAAATCGGCAACATGGCGAGCATCTGTCCGTACCCAGGCACACTACGGCGAATCATATCGGGAAAACAAGCCACCACTTGCTCATCAAAGCTAAACCGCGCATTGGCATCTAGCGGCGTGGTAAATAAGGTATCGTGGGGTGGTTTGGCTTGGGGCTGACTCATGCGGCTGACTCACTATGGCTGATTTAGCGTTACTAAGACTTAGTATCGCTGACAGTTTTATGCTCGCTTCAACAATGACACAATTAAGAAACGCTTAAACTGTCAGGTTTTTAGATAGCGGAAACTTGGTTTACATTGCCTAACTTGAATGACGAGTAAACTTTGCTATTCTAACATTTTCACCGGTTTTACTTTTAATAATTTATTTTAACCCTTATATCAAACCAATGAGATAACCATAAAAAGGTACTATTATGCAAACGATTATTTTAGGCGGTGGCTGTTTTTGGTGTACCGAATCCGTATTTAGCCATGTCAAAGGTGTGACCGATGTCACATCAGGGTATATGGGCGGTGATGAAGTAAGCGCCAACTACAAAGCCGTCTGTGGCGGTGATACCGGTCATATCGAAGTGATTAAAGTCGATTTTGATGACAGCATTATTCCGCTTGAGACGGTATTGGATATTTTCTTTGCCACCCATGATCCAACAACACAAGACCGTCAAGGTAATGATGTCGGCAGACAATATGCCTCTGTGGTGTTTTACACCGATGAAGAGCAGCAAAAACCGACCATTGACCGTGTGATTGGTGAGCTTCGTGATGAGCAAGGCATCAAGGTGGTGACCGAAGTGCATCCTGCTGCGCAGTTTTTCCCTGCCGAGGACTACCACCAAGATTATTACGCCAACAACCCGACCCAAAGCTATTGCAACTTTGTGATTCCGCCCAAGCTTGCCAAGCTCAAACAATATTTTAGCGGTTTTATGATTGAACAATAACCCGTATCCATACAGTATTAATACTTTGTTGGCACTGTATTAATGCTTTCAAAAATTGGGCTTTATACTGTTAATGCCCAATTTTTTCGCGTTAAATAATTGGACTTACCGCAACCGTGCAAAAATTAACGCTTTATCACCCAATGTGAAAAAATGTAATTAAATGCATTTACTCCTTTCACTAAGCAAGCTTTTTTTATACCCTTGAATTAGTCAAAATTCACACCGTTTGTTGATGTCTTTATCTGTCACTATTCAAGGTTTGTTATGCGTTTACTTCCGATTTTTATGGCGCTGGCAGGCGTGGCGATGATTAGCCAAGCCAATGCCGCACCGACACCGCCTAATCTTAGCAATGCCCAGTTTCAACGGTGTTTATCCAATCTCAAAAACAGTAGCACCTTTCGCGGTGTAGCCAGCACTTTAGAACAATATCGCCCAACTGAGCCTGACCCTAGTGTGATTGTCTCGCTCAACTATCAACCTGAGTTTCAAAAAGAAGTGTGGGACTATCTCTCAGGTCTGGTCGATGAAGAGCGTGTGCAAGACGGTATCAATGCAAAAAACCAACTGCAAAGCACGTTAAGTCGCATCGAGCAGCGCTATGGCGTGAAAGGGACGGATGTACTCGGCGTCTGGGGGGTAGAGTCGAACTTTGGTAAGCAGCTGGGTAAAAAAGACTTAATCCAGTCATTAGCGACCTTGTCTTGTTTTGACCGTCGTCAGTCGTACTTTCGCACGGAATACGCCAATGCGCTGCGTATCTTGCAAAATGGTGACATCCGCCGTGGTGATATGACTGGCTCATGGGCAGGGGCGTTTGGGCAAACCCAGTTTATGCCAAGTACCTTCTTACGCTTGGCGCAAGATTTTGATGGTGATGGACGTAAAGATTTGGTCAACAGCCAAGCTGATGCGCTCGCATCAACGGCCAATTTCTTGGATAAAGCAGGTTATCGCACGGGCGAGCCTTGGGGGTTTGAGGTCAAGTTGCCCGCAGGGTTCTGGGCAGATAGCAACCGCAAAGCCAAAAAACCGATGAGCTACTGGCGCAGTCAAGGCCTGACTCTTGCCAATGGTCAGCCGCTACCCTCTAGCCTTGATAGTGCAGGTTTGCTATTACCTGCAGGTATTAAAGGCCCTGCGTTCTTAGTGGGTAAAAACTTCGATGCGTTTTATAGTTATAATGCGTCAGAGAACTACGCGCTAGCGATTGCGCATTTGTCCGATATGATTAGCCAAAACCGTACTAGCAATGTCGGCTTTGTCACCCCTTGGCCAACGGATGATGCCGGTATTAGCCGCCGTCAAGCCCGTGAAATCCAGCAAGCACTGCTTAATCGTGGGTATGATATTGGTCAAGTCGATGGCATGATTGGCGATAAATCACGCTATGCCATTCAAGACTTTCAGCGTCAGCAAAATGTCAACCCTGATGGTCGCGCGGGTATGAAACTCTACCGTATGCTAATGACTCAGCCAACAGGCAATGCTCAGTACCCAACCCAATACCCGACCCAAACGCCCGTTCGATACCAGTCTGTACCGAATTCAACGGTTACTGCCACGCCGACTAAAGTGATACGCGACGCCAATGGGCGCACGAGTTACTATCGTATTGACAATGGACAAGGTGGGGTGACAACGCCTTAGTGTTTCCTGTTAATCATACCTTTCTAATCGCCCAATAAAAAACCCTTAATGTTGACATTAAGGGTTTTTTGTTGATAGTGATACGGTTTTGTTAATATCCGCGCATGGTACAACCTTATACAATAGGTGGTGGAGTGGGCTCTTCACCATCATCCATTTGGATCGGTTTGACTTCGCCTTTTGAATTGCTGCCCCAATTGTCCTCTTCGTCTTCATCCCATTTTTTGAAGTTATCACGTGGGTTAATGCCACGGCGTTTCATGTCTTCGACTTGCTCTTCAAGGGTGCGAAACTGCTGGGCTTCGTGCATGGTATCTTCAAGTTGATTGATGTTGTTTTCAAGATCGTCTGCTTGTTGGGTCACATGATTGCTCATAATTTTATCCTCTTTTTATTCTCGTTATCGTTATGTATGTTGTGAGATTATCATAACACAAACAAATGTGACGCTAGTTAGCAGGTCTGTATAACATTATCATGACATGAGTAAATCATGGCTTGGTGAAAGCTGGTATAAAATTCTTGCATAAAACACTAAAAAAGGTGTGTGAAAAACGATGGATTAAGCTTGTACAATGATGTTAATCTGCCACAGCTCGCGGATACTTCGCTCTTCTTTGACCGAGACCAACCATTGTTTTTTCACCAGTTGGCTTTTGATCCATTGATAATCGATATTACTGATTTGACAGCGAGAGACGGCATGGATTTTGGGTGAGATTTTGAGCGCCTCTGCCATCGCAGCATCTTTGAGGGCATCATTAATTTGGGTCAGCATCATATTACTGGTAAACGGCTGCGGTAGTGCTTGTAGCATTTGCACAATATCGCCCCAGCTAAATGTATAAGCCGCGCTGATTTCTTGCAAGTTGCCGCCTTCAAACGCGTGTGCGGTGTAGTTGACCAATAACGCTTCATTGAGCTCTTTTGGCGTGACTTGGGTCGGTCTGACTTCAAGTTCAGGCGGCTTTTGATCGCGCTCTAGACTACTGGCAGTTAAGGTGGGTTCCACGCTATTACGGATATGAAATCTATCCGAGACAAAAACCGACTTTAAATCACTACTAGCGTCTGTCGGTAGCGTCCTCAATGGATGGGTGTCTTTGACCCAACCTGACCGCGGAAACTTCTCTTTGATTTCCTCAAGCATTCGAACACAGTCTGGCACACCATCATGCGTCTGATCGAAATGAATGGCGCGCGAACCTTGTTCTTTAATCACCAAATTAAACAGATCCAACCGTTGACGTAATAGCTCATGTTGGCTCGGCTGGGTATTGACTAACGCAATCATCGGCACACGTTTTGAAGACGCGTAGATATAAGATAAGTGCAGATAACTGACACCGGATAGGCTTAAATGACCGTAATCATTGCCCAAAATAAAAATCATATAATCACATTGGTCGATTTGCTGGCGGCTGTACTCAACAAAATTGGTATGGGTCGCAAGCAAATCCCAAGTCAAAAAATAATCTGTCGATAGCGCATACTCTAGCGCGTTCTCTAAGTTGACATTTTCATTTCTCACCAAAGAGATATGAATATGATAACGTTTCTTTTGAGACATGCTATCTTCTCCATAACGCTCTAATGAACGCAATTAATTAAAAAAGTAAAGGGTTAAAAGCTGAATCGTTAGAAGTTAAATCGTTAAAAGCTAAAAGGGTAAAAAGCCATGCTAACTAACCAACAAGCTCAATTCACTGCGCTATGTTGAGTCACACACAAGGTAAAAAAATCAATCCCCAACTCGGGCAAAAACCGCTGCAACAGACGGGTTGCTGCCTGCTCAGTAGTGGGTAAGTTGGCGGTGGCATAAAACTGTAACCGTGGTTGCTCTTTATGAGAGGCAAACTGATTGGTTTGCTCAAGCAAATCATGCACCCGTTTGGCAATGGCATCCCCTGAATCAATCAATGCCACTTGCCCCATAGCTTGATCGGTCATCAGCTCGTCGATACGCTGTGCCAAATAGGCTTTAAAAAAAGGAAAATGGGTACAGCCCAGTACCAATTGGTCTACCTTTTTAGCCTGTAACTCACTTAGCAAGTGATCTAAATCAGTCACCGCTGGGTGATGGCTTGGCATACCCAATTCTACCCAAGGCACTAGGCTGTTAAAGCTATATTTGTGGACAGTCACTTGCTGCGGTTTGGCAACTTGTTCAATGACTTCATTGAGTAAATACCCGTGCAAGGTCGCCGGGGTTGCCAACACCGCGACTTGCTTGGTCGCCGACTGCATCACCGCAGGTTTTAATGCAGGGACTAAGCCGACAATCGGCACTTGAGGATACTGCCGCCTTGCCGCCTGTAATCCATGCGCAGAAGCACTATTGCAAGCTATCACAATAAGTTTACAGCCTTGCGAGTGTAGCCATGCCACTGCCTGCAAGGTAAGTTCACGAATCTCTGCTTCACTGCGTGAGCCATAGGGTACATGCAGGGTATCGGCGAGATAGATATAACGTTCAAAAGGCAAGCGTCGCTGCAAATGGGTCAATACTGACAATCCGCCCAACCCAGAATCAAATACGCCTATCGGCGCGCTTGCTAACTCTACCATAGCCTAATCAGTCCAACTCGCAGGGTGTTGCTATTTTAAACCGCAAAATAATCGCCTACCCATAAAATAGACCACTATCTTATACCAATTTTTAGACGCTCACTACAAAAAAATGCAGTTGCCGAATTTGACAGCAAATTCGTCACTTCGCTGGTTCACAAGCTATCAAAATTTGACTAAAGCAGCTAGTTAGGGGGTCATCGTCAAGGTAAAAGTGCTATCACCACTGTGCAAAATCAATGACGTACCTTCTTCGCCCTCTACCAACTCACCCAGTTCAATCAAATGGTAAAACACATTGCGATGAATGAGTCCGTATAGCGCTGAGTCACCATTTTGGCGCACCAACAGATAAGGTTGGCTGGCTTGTTTTTGCTGTAAGCCAGCATCATGCTGGCTAGCATGGGTAAATGGCAGACCCAAACGGATCGGATGCTGCTCGTCAGCAATCACCACATCGCCTTGCGTGGTAGTGAACTGCAACACCGGTTTGGTAGTATCACCAAATTGCTCGTTAATGACATCCACTTGATTCACTAGCAGTGGCGCGTCTTCTACTTGGATTTGCCATTTTTCAACAGGGGTTTTTAAAAAATACTCAACGTGATGGTTGTCATCAACCTCTGACCACAACACTTTGGCAAACAGATCAATGAGTAGTGGACGGGTGATTTGACTGCCTTCATGCCACCACTCACCATTGGCTTTGACCACCACATCCATCGTACCGCTGAGTTTGGGTTGCCATTTTTCAAGCGGTGGAATCTGGCGTGTCGGATGATTTGCGGTTGCTAACGCTTGCAAAGCGACCGATTGCTCGATTTGTTGGCTTAGCTCGCCTATATCAAAGCTAGTATCAAAGTTAGGTTTAAATGCGACATTATTAGTATCAGTATTAGTCATTTTTTGGCTCATATTATGCTAGTTTTTATTTAGATTAGGATTTAGAGTATTGTATGGGTTTATGAATGCCATGATGCGCTGTGTTGACATCACTTTGTGGTACATAGTAGTCAATTCAACGCTGGGTTTCAAATAGTCGCTGTTAGTAGCTGTGTCGATTTATTGTATATAAAGGTGATAGATAGCATAAGACAAGCCAGATTGGATACGATAAATTAAGTCCGGCAGTAATTTTCTCCTGCAAAAATATTAGGTGGTTAAACAGTTAATCTATTATACTAAGTAGTATTTTTTCTGAATTCATATAACGATTCATTATATGTTAAAATCAAGAAAACCATTGATAACATTGCCAGCCTGCGCCAGCAATTATTTAATGAACTGATAATCAAAGGCTAACCTTCTAGATCACTAGCCTTGCAAAAATCATCGTGATGCAACTTATGTTGATAAATTGTCAGATATAAGCTGAAGAAGCGCATTGTTTAACCCAATGCGCGCAAGGTTAAGTAAGTTGTCATCACTGAATTTTATTTTTCTAAGGAGTTTGTATGCAAGACATCGAACGCGAGCAAATGGAGTTTGACGTAGTTATCGTGGGTGGTGGACCTTCAGGTCTATCTGCGGCAATTCGTCTACGTCAACTTGCCATTGCTGCTGGCAATCCTGATTTTAGCGTGTGTATCGTTGAAAAAGGGTCAGAATTTGGTGCCCATATCTTATCAGGTGCAGTCATGGAGCCTAACGCACTGACTGAACTGATTCCTGATTGGAAAGAAAAAGGTGCGCCCGTTCGCGTGCAAACCAAAGGTGACCGCGTCTACATGCTCAAAAATGAGAACAAATACCGCGAATTGCCAGAAAAAATCGTCCCAAGCTTAATGCACAACCACGGCAACTATATTATCTCATTGGGTAACCTTGTGCGTTGGTTAGCTACCCAAGCCGAAGAGCTTGAAGTGATGATGTTCCCAGGTTTTTCTGCCGCTGAAATTCTCTACAACGAAGATGGTTCTGTTCGGGGCGTATTGACGGGTGACATGGGCGTCAATGCCGAAGGTCAACCAAAATCAGGCTATGAGCCAGGGTATGAGCTACTGGCAAAA
Source organism: Moraxella sp. CTOTU46711 (assembly GCF_031975715.1). NCBI lineage: Bacteria > Pseudomonadati > Pseudomonadota > Gammaproteobacteria > Moraxellales > Moraxellaceae > Moraxella > Moraxella sp. CTOTU46711. The sequence continues at coordinate 18,635 of NZ_DALYMP010000007.1, read as the reverse complement.
TACACCATTTTTGCTGAAGGCTGCCGTGGTCACTTAGGTAAACGTTTAATCAGCCGTTTTAACCTATCAGAAGGCAAAGACCCACAGCACTACGGTATTGGCTTAAAAGAGCTTTGGGAAATTGACCCTGCCAAACACCAAGAAGGCATGGTGCTACACGGTTCAGGTTGGCCACTTAGCGAGACGCATAGTAACGGTGGTTGGTGGTTATACTTTGATGAAAACAACCAAGTGTCATTTGGTATGGTGATTGACTTGTCTTATCACAACCCTTACCTATCGCCATTTGATGAGTTACAACGTCTAAAAACCCACCCGCTCATTCGCAATATTTTAGAAGGCGGTAAACGTTTATCTTACGGTGCGCGTGCCTTGACCAAAGGCGGTTTAAACTCATTACCAAAACTGTATTTTGCCGGTGGTGTGTTAGTGGGTGACGATGCAGGTTTCCTAAACCCAGCAAAAATCAAAGGTACTCATACCGCCATTAAATCAGGTATGTTAGCCGCTGAAGCCGTGTATGAAGCGATTGCTGCCGGTCGTCAACATGACGAAGTGCCAACTTATGAGCAAAAATTCAAAGCATCCTGGCTCTACAACGACATGTACCAAGCGCGTAACTTCGCAAATGCGATGCACCGCATGGGTATCTGGATGGGCGGTGCCTTCAACTTCCTAGAGCAAAATATATTTAAGGGTAAAATGCCACTGACTATTCGTGACAGAATGCCAGACTACGATGTGCTTGAGCGCGCAGACCACGCTTATATCCCTGAGTATCCAAAGCCCGATGGTAAGCTGACCTTTGATAAATTATCTTCCGTGTTTATCTCCAATACCAACCACGCTGAAGATCAACCTTGTCACCTAAAATTAACCGATCCAGACGTGCCAATTAAGCGTAACCTCAAAATCTTTGCTGAGCCCGCACAGCGTTACTGCCCAGCAGGGGTATATGAAGTGGTACAAAGTGACAGCGGCGCAAAATTTGTAATCAACTCACAAAACTGTGTGCACTGTAAAACTTGTGATATCAAAGACCCCTCACAAAATATCACGTGGGTCACGCCAGAAGGCGGTGGTGGTCCAAACTACCCAAATATGTAATGATGTATCAAAAAAAGCCGCTAAGTTAGCGGCTTTTTTATTGGGTTTTGTTAAAGTTATTTAAACCAAATAAGGCTCACCCACTTTGACACGCATGGTTTTACCAATACTGCTTGAATAAGTGGGCTTGGTGATATCGCTGACAAACACCCACTCGCTGGTGCATTGCTCAGGGGTCGCTGTCACAATCATATAACCGCGCTGAGAGGTATCACACCATTTTAACGTACCACCTTTGACCAGCATGGGTAAGCCCAGTGCTAACTGTTTCGGATCAACTGTCGCTAAGTATTCTTCAAAACCTGGCGACGTCACTGATTGTACCGCAAATTCCACCCCGACGGGTTCGCCTTTGACATTGACTAGATTATTTGCCCAAGCGTTATGGGTATCGCCTGCCAATACCACTAAGTTTTTTTGCATCGCGTTGGCAATACCATAAATCATCTCGCGTGCCACCGCATAACCATCCCATGCGTCTAGGTTATAAGGGATAAATGGGGCTTGCTGCAACTGTTGTACCATACTTTGCTCTTGCGGCGTCAAGGTCGTGGGCGCGGTTTGCGCTTTTTGCATTAGGGTCAGATAAGTGACGGCATCTACGCCCAAGGCAGGATTCATAAAGTTGAGTAGTACGGGGGCAGGAATAAACATCTGCCCCATCACCACTTGCTGACCCAAAACTTGCCAAGTCGACTTTGACGCTTGCAATTGACCTGCAAGCCAGTTTTGTTGCGGCAAACCGATCAATTGGCGGTTGGTATCTTGCATTGCTGCGGTGAATTTCGCGCCATCTAAAGTGAGCTGACCATTGGCGTCTTTAATTAAAAAATTATTGTAATCTAGCTGTTTGTCACGGGCAATGACACGGGTGTCTAGCATATGCAGACTGAGCAAATTACCAAAATCAAAACTACGATAAATTTGCGTCATCACACTATTACGCGTGGGCATCCATTCATGATAGGCTTTCATGGCGTCCATTTTGCGCTGATTCCAATCGCCTTCATTGGGTTGGTGGTTTTCAGCACCCGCTTTATAAGTATCATTACTAATCTCGTGGTCGTCCCATACCGCAATCATTGGCATGGCGGCATGTACAGCTTGCAAATCTTTATCGGTACGATATTGGGCATAGCGCAAGCGATAGCCAGTAATGGTGAGCAATTCTTCCACTGGAATGACTTCACGATTGAGCTGTGCGGCATGGCTTGAAGCATAGGCAGGCACCGTTTTACCTTGGTCATCGATGGTATGACGACCATATTCATAGATATAATCACCTAAGTGCAGCAGCACATCGACATCGCTGCGCTTGGCAATATCGGCATACGCATGAAAATAGCCTGCAGGATAGTTTGAACAGCTCACTACCGCAAGTTTCACTTGATTGACATTCGTGACAGGTAGGGTTTTGGTTTTGCCAATCGGACTGGTGACACCACCACATATAAATCGATAAAAATAAGGCGTATTCGGCTGTAAACCCGTGGCATCCACTTTGACCGTATAATCTTGCCCACCGTTTGTTTTGCTCGTGCCTTTATTGATGATGGTGTTAAACGTATTATCACTGGCAATTTGCCACTCGACATCAAGGCTACTACCACTGCTCACCGGTGTCACACGAGTCCATAAAATCACTTTGTCAGCAAGCGGGTCGCCACTGGCTACGCCATGTAAAAAGCTAACCTGCGCTGTGTTATCATTATCATCATTGTCATTATTACAGCCCGCTAGCATCATCGATGCACCTGCGACAGTCGCAAGCGAGGTAGATTGTAAAAAACGGCGACGGTTGATACTTGGGGTTGATGGCTGGGTGTCTTTAAGCAAATTGTGGATAGGAGAAGTTTGCTCAGCAGGCGGTTTGGTCATAGGGTTTCCTCTAGATAAGGCAAAGCAACAATATGAAAAGTCAAGTTGTGATAAGTCAAATTGTAATAAAAAGATACGCTATCGCTAGGAAACATTAGCTGACGAAGGTGACAACCGTATGACGATTGAATGAACAATTAATGGCAAATTTTAGCCAATAAAAAAGCTGACCGAAGTCAGCTTTTGTGCAGTCAAAAATCTATGTAATAAAACATACAGGGAATAAAACTAGGCATAGAACCTAGTCGCTTATCAAACCTACTAGCTAGATCCCTGCAGCCGCTTTGAATGCGGCTTCATCAAAGTCGTCACCATGGGTCACAACGATGGTGCCATTAGGGTTAATGTTGACAAATTTGACCCCTTTGATGTCTTCGGTTTTTTTGATGATTTCATCAGCAGCGGCTTGGTCTGCGATAGGTAAATCATATTTGGTTTGTGGCATAACAGGTATCCTTCATATTGATAATAAAATATTGATAACTCTATATTAATAACAGTGATATTGCGCAATGGATAAAAATTAATTAAAACCGATCGTTAGGTCAGTGTTAATTAATCAATAAGTGCATAGGGTATAACATAACAAAAAATTGGGGGTGTGAATAGTCGCTTTATCTGTAAAAATAACGCTCTATCAGAATTCAAGCGCCTACTATGCGCTATCACGCGTTAATGTATTTGATGGCATCGGGTGTCCAATGGCTGATATATTGCTGCACTTGTGATTTGCGATTTTCATCAGCAATTAGGTACTTAGCAATCGCTTGCGCCACGATTAGCAAGCTTTCATCTCTCGCTAGGTCACTGACATAGTAGCTATCAAATCCCGTCTGCCGTTTACCTAAAAGCTCGCCTGCACCGCGCAGTTCCAAATCTTTTTGCGCAATCACAAAGCCATCATTGCTATCTCGCAGCACATTGAGCCGCTCGATACCCGTTTCTGACAATGGCGTTTGATAAAGCAATACGCAAAAGCTTTTTTGGGTGCCACGTCCCACGCGTCCGCGTAGCTGGTGCAATTGCGATAACCCTAATCGCTCAGCATTTTCAATCACCATCAGCGAGGCATTGGGCACATCGACTCCGACTTCAATCACGGTGGTAGCCACCAGCAAAGCGGTTTTACCGGCTTTAAAATCCGCCATGACCGCTTGTTTGTCATTGGACTTCATTTTGCCATGCACCAAGCCAATGTTGAGATTGAGCCTATCATTCAAATCAGCATAGGTCGCTTCAGCGGCTTGCGCATCAAGCACTGTTGACTCTTCGACCAGTGGGCACACCCAGTAAGCTTGTTTGCCTTGCTCGCAGTTGGCAGCGATACGTTCAATCACTTCATCGCGTCGGTCACGGCTTATGGTGACGGTGGTGATGGGGGTGCGGTTGGGCGGCAGTTCATCAATAATCGACGTATCCATATCACCAAATGCACTCATGGCAAGGGTACGCGGTATGGGTGTGGCTGTCATAATCAGCTGATGCGGTGTGGTATGCGCCAAGCCTTTATCGAGCAGTGCCATTCGCTGCTCCACCCCAAAACGGTGCTGCTCATCAATAATCACCAAGCCCAACTTGGCAAAATTAACATGCTCTTGAAATAGCGCATGCGTACCGACCACGATTTGCACCTCGTTGTCTTGTACTTGTTGCAAGGATTTTTCACGCGCTTTGGCTGTTTGCTTACCCACCAGCCAACCCACACCGATGCCAAGCGGTTCAAACCAGCTTTTAAAGTTATTAAGATGTTGCTCCGCCAAAATCTCTGTCGGTGCCATCACCGCCACTTGCCAACCGCTATCAAGCGCATAACACGCCGCCAAAGCTGCTACCAAGGTTTTGCCTGCGCCAACATCGCCTTGCACGAGTCGCAGCATGGGCACTGACGTTGACAAATCTTTGACGATTTCCGCCACTACCCGATTTTGGGCATGGGTCGGGGTAAAAGGTAAATTAGCTAACAGCCGATTGGCAAGCGCGCTTGTGGCATCGCATCGCGGTGCTTTGTGCTGATAAAGTTGTTGTTTGCGGTACAGTAGACTTAGCTGGTGCGCGAGCATTTCTTCGATAATGAGCCGCTGACACGTCGGATGGGTGCGATTTTTTAACGCCTCTAATACAAACATTTGCTTGTTCAAATCGGTATAAATCGGTGGCTGATGAATAAAGCTAATGGCTTCTAGCAAGCTAAATTCCCCAAATGGGTTGTGGCTACCTGCTAGTAACGGAAACTGTTGGCTCAGCGCATTTTGTACGATTTGCCACTCAGCATCACTGATAATAGCCATCACAGGATTGGCTTGTTTGACCGTTTGCAGCGCAAGTCGAATCAAGCTACGCAGTTTATTTTGATGCAAGTTTTTGACCGTTGGATAAACAGGTATCAGCCCTGTATTGGTCAAAGGTTGATGTCCAGTAATAATTTCATATTCAGGGTGGCTAATTTGGGTGCCATACTTACTGATACTGATTTCGCCAAACACACGCAAGGTATTGCCCACCGCCATGGTATCGGTCAGTCCACGATAGACTTTGAAAAAGCGTAATGTTGTTTGCGCTGTCCTATCTTGCAATGTCACGCTCAGGCCCATCTTTTTGTTGTCTACGCGGACAACGGTGCCTTGTAGCAATGCCGATTGTCCATCGACGACATCACACATGTTGACCAGTCGGCTGCGATCTTCATAATCACGCGGCAAATGTAGCAACAAATCAAACACGCGTTCAATACCAAGCTGGTCAAGCTGTTCAGCGATTTTACTACCCACGCCAGCAAGCGCAGTAACAGGGAGATTAAAGATGTCAGTATTGGGTTGAATCATGGGGTTGGTCATGCAGTTCGTCATGCCTTAGACAGCTTGTTTTTATTGATTTTATTTTAATGAAAAAGGTGGTTTATTATGGCATTTTTTAACAGCATTTACAGGGTTTTGTTTTTAATATAGCGTAATTGTTAGCTACAAAAAAACCTACTAAAAGTAGGTTCTTCTATGCTTGTCTCCTAAACATAATAGGCAGAATTTTTACTACAAAATAGCGCAGATTGCTTTTTAAAATTTATGCTATATACTGATTATATATAGCATAAAAAGGATAATTTATGACCCAAGCTAGCGTATTTTTTAATAACCGCACCCAAGCTGTGCGCCTACCTGCAGATATGCGATTTGCTGATGACATAAAACATGTTCATATCCGCAAAGTCGGCAATGAACGTATTTTAACCCCTATCAATAACGTATGGGACAGCTTTTTTATTGCTAAAGACTCCGTCGCCGATGACTTTATGGCAGAGCGTAGCACTGCTCCTATCAGCCAACGCGAAAGCTTTGACTAACCTCTAGGAAGCGATGTATGCTGACCTTTATGCTAGACACCAATATCGCCATTCACGTCATCAAACAACGTCCGATTGCGGCTTTAAATAAATTCAACCAATATGCCGCTAGAATTTGTGTCAGTAGTATCACAGTAGCGGAATTGTATTTTGGCGCGGAAAACAGCCAAAACATTGCTAAAAACTTGGCACATGTGGATGATTTTTTATCACGTTTGGTTATCCTTGATTACAATAGCCAAGCAGCAAGTCATTACGGCAATATTTATGCTGACTTGACTAAAAAAGGTAACATCATTAGCGAAAATGACATGCATATCGCAGGTCATGCCCGTAGCCGCGGCTTAATTTTGGTGACCAATAACCTACGAGAGTTTGAGCGTGTCGAAGGATTACGGTTAGATAACTGGGTATCATAGATCATGAAAAAATTATTCACTTACCTGCTATTAACTTTCGCACTCCCCGCCTGCACCCAAACGCCAGTGATACCCACCCAACCTATAAAACTACCCGTTCAACCATCAGCAAAGCCCAAAATCGCCCTTGTATTAGGCGGTGGCGGTGCCAAAGGTTTTGCCCATGTCGGCGTCATCAAGGTACTGGAAAAAAATGGCATCACCCCTGACCTAATCGTCGGTACCAGTAGCGGCAGTCTAGTCGGTAGTTTATACGCCAGTGGCAAGTCTGCTAGCGAACTTGAAGACATCGCGACCCATGTTAGCAATAATGAATTACTCGATTATAGCTGGAGCAAACAAGGCTTTATCGAAGGCATCAAACTACAAAACTGGGTAAATACCCAAGTCGATAATCGACCGATTGAAAAACTCCCCATCCGTTTTGCCAGTGTCGCCACGGATTTAACCACCAAGCAAAAAGCCGTCTTTGATAAAGGTAATACCGGTCTTGCGGTGCGTGCATCCAGTAGCGTGTACGGTGTTTTTGTGCCGCCACGTATCAACAATAAACGCTATGGCGATGGCGGTCTGACAAGCCTTGTACCGGTGCAAACTGCCAAGCAAATGGGCGCAGATATTATCATCGCGGTAGATGTCTCAAGCCCGCCAAAAAACAGCCATCCACAAGATTTTTGGTCGCTACTGGATAAGACATTTGCCGTCATCCCCAATCAAGCAAATGCTGCTGAAATCAAATTAGCGGACGTGGTGATACGCCCAGCTGTGGGTGATATTGGCACGACCAATACCGTAGCCAGAGAGGCGACGATAAGAGCAGGGGAAATCGCAACCTTAGCAAAAATCAGCGATATCGAGCAAAAAATCGGCAAGTTTCAAAAATTGTAACTAAAAAAACCGCTCAATCATTGAGCGGTGCTACGCTTCGAGCGGTTTTATCCGTTGAGCCCTTCTAGGCATTGCTTCTAGGCATTGAGCGCTTATTATTTTACTTTTAAACGATATTTCACCATCGCTACTTCATTAAGACCCAAACCTGGTACATCCCACTGTATGGCTTTATAGTAAGCCATCGGTAGATTTTGTAGCACGCCATTCATATTGGTTTTTAGTGGCATATATTGAAAATTGGCACCGTCCATACTACCAAACGCGCGGGTTGGCTCCACATCACTCGTGCTCACTAATTCCATATTGGCTGGAATGTTCATGGTCACTTTCATGTTGCGGATACGGTCAGGGCTGTTATTGGTTAAGTAGCCGCGATATTCTACGACGTTGCCTGATGCAAGGCGCGTTTGTGCATTGACGGGGCTTAACACTTCTTGACCTTGTGGATCCTGACCAACAACAGAGGCTAAAATGCGGGTTTGAACTTGTCCAGCAACGGGCACTGAGATAGGTGCAGCTTGACTATTATCAACAGGGTCTAATGCCACCGTTGGTAGCACAGCCATTGCGGCGGCTGATGCCCCAAGTGAGGCGGTCATTAGCGCGAATACTGAAAGCTTTTGCATGAATATTCTCCATTAAATCATGATTTTCAAATGTTCAAAATTGTTGTGTCAGCCGGTGCTAGCATATTCTCTTTTTTCGGTAGGTTGGCATACACCGCTGATTGGGTGGTCAAATAGGTTAAGGCTCGACTATAGATTAGCATAACAAACTTTACAATTTAACTCACTAGCAAGTTGAAAGTTGCGCGATGAATTTACTAAATACAAACAGCGCAGCCAAAATCAGTAAGATTAGCTATTGTATTTTGTAAGGTTTATTGATAGCCTTATCGTTAGTCTCTTAGCGATGCGTCGCAATCACGCTGTTAAACTTACATGTATGTTTAATTAAAAGAGACAAAAACTTTATCGTATGCTATTTGTACGTCTACTTTTTTTATCATGTCTACTGTTATCATGCCAACTTCAACCGATACTTCAGCAAGTTTTACCCATGGCAATGCACCGCTTGCCGATGGCGAAACGATGACTGATAATAACCCTATACTTGCCTATCACGCTATGATTGATTTACCCAATACTGCCCAACAAAATGCCGCTGCCACAACCCCTGCTTATGTTACCCCGCCCTATGTATTATGGTTTCGTAACTTTGCGCCCTATATCAACACCCATCGTGGCAAGACCTTTGTCATTATGTTCAATGGCGAAGCGGTCAATCACGACAATTTTAGCCATTTGATTCATGATTTTGCGCTGCTGCATAGTCTTGGTATTAAGCTCGTACTCGTCCACGGTGCGCGTCCGCAAATTGATGCCAATCTTGCCGAGAACCATATCGAAACACCGATGGCAGATGATGTGCGCATCACTACAAAAGAAGCCATGCCGTACATCCTAAAAGCCGTTGGCTCAATTCGCCTGCAAATTGAAGCACAGCTATCGATGGGACTTGCCAATTCGCCGATGTATGGCTCTCGTATTGATGCCATCTCAGGCAACTTCGTCACCGCCCGCCCTTACGGTATCCGTAATGGCATCGATTATCAATTTACTGGGGAAGTGCGCGCGATTGATGCCGAAGCCATCCACAACAATTTAATCCATGACCATGTGGTGATTTTGGGTAGTATGGGCTATTCTGCGACCGGCGAAGTATTTAACCTGCTGGCTGAAGATGTGGCGCTACAAGCCGCAATTAGCCTAAAAGCGGATAAATTAATTTTCTTGGGTGAGCAAACAGGTATCTATAAAGATGGCAATCACCTGCTTAAAGAGATGATTCCGCATGAAGTGACACGCTTCTTACGAGATGTTCCTGAAAGCTCAGAAATCGCGCGTTTCTTACGGGCAGCCAGCGATGCTTGTCAATACGGTATCCACCGTACCCATATCATCTCCTATGCCAAAGATGGCGCATTGCTTGAAGAGCTATTCACGCGTGATGGTTCAGGGACGCTAATCTCCCATGACCCGTATGAAGAAATTCGCCGTGCCGATATCGACGATGTGGTAGGTTTGATTGAACTGCTAGAGCCACTCGAAGAACAAGGTATTTTGGTCCGTCGTTCCCGTGAGCGTTTAGAGAGCGATATCGAAAACTTTAGCGTGATTGAGCGTGATGGCATGGTATTAGGCTGCGCGGCTTTATACCCACTCAACGACCAAGCCGCGGAAGTGGCTTGTGTGGCTGTCCATCCCGATTATCGCAATGGTAGCCGTGGCGCAGATTTGATAGCATTCTTAGAGCAACAAGCGCGTAGCCGCGGCCTTCATGAACTCTATGTATTGACTACTCGCACCGCGCATTGGTTTGTCGAGCATGGATTTATGGAAGTCCCTGCTGAATCGCTACCGGCTGACCGCTATGCCTTTTATGACAATACCCGCAACTCTAAAGTATTAAAAAAGGTGCTTTAAAGGTACGCTTTTCAAGCCATTACAAAAAAACGCTCAATAGGAATATGAGCGTTTTTTATAGCCAACTGGGGAAAACTTTAAGATTGGAAAAAACTTAAAGTTTGACGGGTTGGGTCACAGGTGGATTGACTTGTAGCAGCTCAATATCAAAAATCAACACGCTATTGGGCTCGATATCGGCATTGCCTGCTTCGCCATACCCCAAATTAGCGGGGACAAACAGACGGTATTTACCCCCTTCTTTCATCAACTGTAGCCCTTCTGTCCAACCTTTAATCACTTGGTTGAGTGGGAAAGTCACAGGCTCACCACGTTTATAAGAGCTATCAAAAATCGTACCGTCAATCAAGCGACCTTCGTAGTGGACTTTGACCTTGTCCGTTGCTTTAGGCGATTTGCCTCTCCCTTGTGTTAGCACTTGGTATTGTAGACCCGACGCGGTAGTCATCACGCCTGATTTTTTGCCGTTTTCTAGCAAGAACTGTTTGCCTTTTGCTGCATTGCTAGCTGCTAACGCTTGTACTTCTTTGGCATAGGCAATTTCTTTGTTCTTTTGATAGTCTAGCAATACTTTTTGCATTTGTTTTTTGTCAAGATTGGGCGACTGCGCTGAGTATGCATCCCGAAATCCCTGAAAAAACGCATCAAGATTTAAGTCATCAATACTGTCTTTGTTGCTCTCACCCATCAGATAGCCAAAGCTATAGCCGACTTGTGCCAATGCTGGGCTAGTTGCCGTCACTGTTGATTTTGGTACATAAACAGAGGACGCAACTTTGCTTGTGCCAGTGCTGGCCGGTGCGGCATTTGCACTGATTGACGTAACTGCTAACAGCATGCCAGTAGCGATGCCAGTCACTAAACTTACTTTTTTATATCCTAAAATCATTGGGATGTTCCTTTGCCATCGTGCCGATGAGTAGGGCGAGCGAATTCGATAGTTGCGCTTGCCCAGCTGATTGAGATCACCTATCTGACGCCAACCCAACCTATTGAGTAGGTTGAGAAGCTGACTGCATGGATTCAATTTGTTGTTGTAATTGGGCTTGGATATCCGCTGCAGCAGGCTGTGCAGCATCAGCCGGTGGATTGACTTTTAGCAAATCAACATCAAAGATGAGCACACTATTTGGCTCAATACCACCTTGAGGGGCGCCTTGCTCACCGTAAGCAAGTTTTGATGGAATGTAGAAGCGATATTTGCCGCCTTCTTTCATCAATTGTAAGCCTTCAGTCCAACCCGGGATAACTTGGTTAAGCGGGAATACCGCAGGTTGACCGCCATGCTGTGCAGTGCTATCAAACACTTTACCGTCTAGCAATTTACCTTCATATTGTACTGCTACGATATCTGTAGCTTTTGGCTGTACGCCGCTACCTTCTTTGAGCACTTCATACTGTAAGCCAGACGCGGTAGTTTTGACCCCTGCTTTTTTAGCGTTTTGCGCTAGGAAAGCCTCGCCTTTGGCTTGGTTGTCTTGTAGGCGTTTTTGCATTTGGTTTTGCTCATAGGCTTGTACGGCTTTAATCATTTCTTCACGGGTCATGGTCGATTCTTTACCATTAAAACCGTCATTGATACCTTGATTGATATCAGCAGGATTGAGGTCTTTGGCGTCTTTTTTGACGTTTTGACCCATCATATAACCTAGGCTATAACCTACCTTTGCCACTTCACTGCTTTGGGCATTGATAGCGGCTGAATTACCCGCCAACTGACGGCTACCGATGGCGGCTACTTGTGGGTCATTGCCAAAACTTTTGATAAAAACGGGTGATAATGCCAAAGCACCTAACACAACTGCTGCCAATACGGGAACTGTATTATTGCTCATAAAATTTCCTATCTGATATGTCCAATTAAGGTCTAATAACTACTAAAAAATCGTCTCAAAATTGTATCTATCATAGCAGAAATAGTTTGTAAAACCTATGGCATCGTCAGGTTTAGGTTTTTTTGTGGGCAAATAGGGGCGATATCAAAACGGTCTTTAGATTTATACCCTTTTGTTGACCGTATCGTCAGCAAAAGGAATTTCATGGCGCATTTTTACCCTTCTCTTATCCTTTCAGCCCGTTAACGATGAATGGGATGAATGCGATAGCAGACTTGTTAAGCCCTTGACATAAAGCTACCTTAACTAAAAGTAGTTCAACGTATAAACAGCATAAGAAATTTATGGGGTAGCTAAGACAATTAGCTATGCAAATCTTGCAACAGCTGTGACATTTTTTCAAAATGCTTACCCAAAACGCCGCGATAGTTTTCTAAAATTTTGGGTAAATCGGCGTCATAGTCGCCCGTTGGGTAAAACAAGGGCATAAAGCGCATTTGCTTGGTGTTATAGTCCATCGCAATCGGTAAAATCGGTATGCCCGCCCCTACGGCAATATGATAAAACCCTGTTTTCCATTTTTCGGTATAACTGCGTGTCCCTTCAGGTGCCAACCCTAACCAAAGCTGATCTTGTTGGTTAAACTGCTCAATGGCGGCCTGCAAAGTTGAACCTTTTTTCTGACGGTTAATTGAAATCATCCCACCCCATTTTAAGAAAGACCCGATGAGGGGGAGACGAAACAGCTCTTTTTTACCCATCAATTTAAAATCAATGCCAACCGATAAAATGCCCATGACCGCATTCCAGCCATCTTCATTGGAGGTGTGCGGGGCAGCGAGCATCACCAGTTGTTTGACATCAGGTACGTCACCGACCACTTGCCAACCTGTTATTTGTAAGTATTTTGCGGCAAGTTTGGCAATTTTTGGGTCATGACGGCGCGGCACGTTAGACCCAAATTGGCTAGGGTCTACTGGCGTTTGGTTGATATCCATGAATATACTCTTTGAGATACTAGATTGAATTAAAATAGTAGGCTGAAATTTTCAGTTTACATTAGTTCACTGAAATTAGCAAATTTGTTGATTGGAGGAGTTTATAACAAACTTTTGGGCTGAAGGATGATAATACTTGCACCCAACAATATTACCAAACCGCCAATGCTGTCCCAGTGTGTCAGAGAAACCCCATCGACAAATTTTAGCCATACCAAAGCCGTCGCGATATAGATGCCACCATATGCGGCATACACTCGCCCTGTCGCTGTGGGATGAAGGGTCAATAACCATACGAACAGGGCAAGCGTGATGGTCATAGGTACAATGAGCCAAAGCGGTTTGTGCTGTTTGAGCATCAGATAGCCAAGATAACAACTGACAATCTCGGCTAAAGCGGTAATGATAAACAGTAAAAGGGTATTAAGAACTTGATTCATACATTTAAAAAATTTATAAAAAATTAATCAATCTTCATTAAAATATTTTTCTCTTTTATAATTACAGTAGCTACAAATTCCTTCCAATCCTAAATCTTCTGGACAAAGTCTATCACTACACATCTCACACTCTAAATTTGATTCAAATCCACATTCTGCACATACATTTTCTTCATAAAGATATGTTCCACTACACTCTGGACAAATTGCGATTGGAGAATCTCCCCCTTCTTTAATATGTAGATGTAAATCATAACTATAATAATTTTCAATACCGATTTCTACAATTTCTTTATACTTTATCTGATGATTGCAAGAACGACATGTATAAATATACACATCTTGAGCATTTTCATTCTCAACTTCTGGAACTATTAGCTCCGAGCCACAAGCAGGACAAATAGCATCTTCAAATATTTTTTCTAAAACTGGCGATAAATAATTTAGAGAAGCTATTGCGTCATCTCGTTCCGCTTTCTCTTTCTGATACACTTCATTAATCGCAAGCATCGTATCCCAAGACGATTTACATAGCAAATCTAAAGGATTTACCTCTAATTCAGTAACTATAAAATCTCTTATAACTAAAAAGCTGTTAGATATGAGCTGTTCAACTGATGATTTATTATAATTGCTATAATAGTGTTCAATATTATTTCTGTATTTTTGAATGCTTTCTAAAATTTTCCAATCAACAGAAATATTTAAATCATTGAAGCGTTTTTTAATATCTTGAAAATCTACAGTTTTATTACCACTGCCTACCCATTCTAAACAACCATTTGTTAAAATAGGCTTGATTGAAGTTTTAATAAGGACTTCATCACTATCTGGTGGGCTGAGTAAAACTAGCTTATATTTAAATAATAGTAAGATACCCGCGTATAAATTTCTCGTAGCAGATAACAATCTACGTTCTTCACCTGTATTATAATCTTCTAAGCCAATTTCAATCGAATCAATAGCATTCTTAAGTATACTCATTTATCAAACCCCAATTTCCGCCAAATCGCCTTTTTGCTCAAGCCATACTTTACGGTCGCTGGCGCGTTTTTTGGCAAGCAGCATATCCATCACGCTATCGGTTGCAATTGGGTCATCAAGGTCTAGCTGCACCAAACGTCGCGTATCAGGATTCATCGTGGTTTCACGTAGCTGTTCGGCACTCATCTCGCCCAACCCTTTAAATCGGGTAATTTGCGGCTTTTTATTTTTTGCCACTTTTTTCAAGATTTGCTCAAGCTCGTCATTATCAAGGGCGTACTCCACCTCTTTACCAATATCAATGCGGTATAGCGGTGGCATAGCGACATACAAATGCCCAGCATCAACGACTGCTTTAAAATGTTTGACAAACAGCGCACACAACAGCGTGGCAATATGCAGTCCATCCGAATCGGCATCTGCCAAAATACAGATTTTATCATAACGCAGTTCGCTCAAGTCGTCCGAATCAGGATCAACGCCAATGGCAATGGCAATATCATGGATTTCTTGATTTGCAAGTACAATATCAGAAGATACTTCCCAAGTATTTAAAGGTTTTCCTCGTAAAGACATAATCGCTTGGAAGTGACGGTCACGTGCCTGTTTTGCCGAGCCCCCTGCCGAGTCCCCTTCCACCAAAAACAGCTCTGCGCCATCTCGCAAATCGCCGCGACAATCTGCCAATTTGCCTGGCAGTGCCGGTCCTTGGGTGATTTTTTTACGCTCAACTTTTTTGGCAGATTTTAGCCGTTTGCCTGCTTTATTGATCGCCAATTCAGCGATTTGTTTGGCAATCTCTGAGTTTTGGTTGAGCCACAAGCTAAAGCCATCTTTGGCAAAGGCTTGCACCACGCCCGCCGCTTCTCGGCTCGATAAGCGCTCTTTGGTCTGTCCGCTGAACTGCGGTTCGGAGAATTTTAGCGATAAAATATAATTGACCCCATCCCACACGTCTTCGGGAGCGAGTTTGACGTTGCGCGGCAGTAGATTGTGCAGTTCACAAAATTCTTTTAACGCGTCAGTAATACCTGTGCGTAGTCCATTGACGTGCGTGCCACCTTGTGCTGTAGGAATCAGATTGACGTAGCTTTCTTGCACAGGCGTACCACCCTCGCTAAGCCAACAAATGGCAAAACTTAACCCTGCTCGCTCGCCTTTTTTGGCGTCGTAATTAAACACGAATGGCTGTTCTGGGAGGGTGATTTCTTCGACCAGTTGCTCGGTGAGATATTGCGATAGCCCATCGGTAAATTGCCAAACGTCTTTGTCGCCGTCAATTTCATTGATAAAAGTAATGGTCAGCCCTGCCGATAACACGGCTTTGGCTTTAAGATGATGTTTGAGTTGTTTGATGTTAAATTTTGGTGAATCAAAGTATGTTTCATTGACCCAAAACCGCACCAACGTACCGCGTTTTTTCTTGTTAGAAGACGGGGCAACCGCCAGCGGAGCAACCGCATTACCATCGGCAAATTGCATGGTGAATGCTTCGCCATTTCGCCACACAGTGACATCGACTTTGTGCGACAAGGCATTAACCACTGAAATCCCCACGCCATGCAGACCGCCTGAGACTTGGTAGTTGTCGGTAGAAAATTTACCGCCTGCGTGTAGGCGTGTCAGAATCAGTTCAATGCCCGATTGCTTAAATTCTGGGTGAATGTCGGTGGGCATGCCGCGTCCGTCATCTTCGACCGACAGCGAACCGTCGGTGTGTAGAATGACAGTAATGTTTTTGGCGTGACCTGCAAGGGCTTCGTCCACTGAGTTGTCGATAACTTCTTGGGCAAGGTGGTTGGGGCGGGTGGTGTCAGTATACATGCCAGGGCGACGGCGTACCGGGTCAAGACCTTCTAATACTTCAAGTGATGTGGATGTGTAACTACTCATAACAACCTTAATTTTTTAAAATTTTAAATGATTCATAACAAATACAAATAGTAGATATAGCTAGTGGTATGACGTAAACCCATTTTCTAGGCTAATGTCTAAACTTTTGACCAACATTTTTATTGAATCAGAGGCAAGCCAAACAAGAACAGTATAATTTGCGGTAGTTTGGTTTCAAAATCACTCATCACATGGTCACCACCCTCTTCCACAATGATATGACTTTGAGCAGTGCTTTCTTCCAAAGCGCTTTGACTAAAATAATTGACCGCATCTTGATAGTTGAGCAGCTCATCGCCTTTTTTCAAGATTACCAATAAATTTTGCGGATTGAGCGATTGTTGGGGGCGATTTGCTACCAGCCACTCAATATCTTTTTTGCTAATATGCCAGCCATCAGGCGTCACGTGACCGATATAATCATCGGGCAAACTGTCAAAATCTTCCCCAAAAAAACGCTTGAGACTTGTGCCACTGTGCACACTTGGATTGAGCAATACCGTTTTTTTACCTGTCAAATTTGCCAAAATATTGCCATAAAATCCACCGAGCGAACTACCGACCAAACCTGTATTTGGGTCTTTGGCAATAATTTCTTGGATTAAAGCAATCGACTCATTGGGTGAACGATTCAAATCGGGCGCAACAACCTTGATTTGTGGGAAATTTTTGGCACAAAAATCTTTGAGTTTTTGCGCTTTTTCGGCGTTTGGATTGCTATCAAGTCCGTGAATATACACAATTTGCATGGCTTTATCTCAAATTTTTAATTATAGTAAATTATCATATCAACTGTTGTTGGTTTGGCTAACATTTAATCTTAGCATTGCTTGGCTAAAATAGCCATGATGCGAGGTTTCAACACGTTAAAATTTGTCGTGTTAGTTAGATAGCCGTGTTTGGTGGTACGTTTTTGCCTGTGTTATTTGATTTTCCGCCCAGTTAACCCTATCTCTGCATAGGTGGATTACTCGTCCATTTGCATGGCGTCGTCAGGAGTTATCACCGCGATGGAGCAGCAAGAGCTATTTGATATTGCCAGTCCTTGTATTCAAGTCTGCGAGCTTGATAAACAGGGGTATTGTAAAGGCTGTTTGCGCAATCGCACCGAGCGTGACCTTTGGCTTATGATGAATGACTCACAAAAGCGGCAAGTACTTAAGCTATTGACTATCCGACGACTCAAACGACTGCGTGCCGAGCGTTTGGCGCACCAAACCCCCACCCAAACTGCGCAAGATGATGAGATAAATTTGACATTGTTTGAAGATAATGAAAATAATGTTGGCGACTAATTAATTAAATGATCGTAATGTCTACTAAAAAAATTAGGTTGAATGCATGAATAGTTCTTGGTTTAAGCAGGTTTGGCGACTTGCATTAACAGCGATTACGGTATTGATTTTTTTCATGGCAATTCGTGCGCTTTACCGTTTGACCAAAACTGTGCATTATCAAGACGTTCTAGACGCTATCGCGCATATTCCTACTTTCCATCTTTTTATCGCCGCCATCGTAGTGGCTTTTGGTTATTTAGTACTCACCATTTATGATTTTATTGCGCTACGCCAACTTGGCAAAAAACTTGATTACCCGCATGTCGCCCTCACCTCTTTTACCGCTTATGCCATTAGCCACACCATTGGACTCAATCTTGTTACCGCGAGTGGTATCCGTTATCGTAACTATCGCCGTTTTAATCTGACTCATAATGAAATTGCCAACATCGTCTGGATGGTGTCAATGGCATTTACCTTTGGTATTACCACGTTGATTGGGGCGTCTTTGACTAGCCATCCTGAGATTACCATTCAACTATTATCTGAACTGGATAAATCGCTTGGCATCTTTGAGCATACTTTCTATGTACGGATGCTTGGCATCATCATGTTAAGCGTTATTGCAGCGATTATTGTGTACGCTGGCAAGCTAGGCAAACATGTGGTAATTCGGGGTTGGCGTTTTGACTTACCGCCCGCCAAAATTGTGCTGCAACAGATTGCGATTGCGATTTTAGATTTAAGTACCGTGGCGTTAGTACTATACTTACTGTTACCGCCTTCTGAGCATATCAGCTATTGGGCGACCTTTTCTGCATTTATTCAATCAATGGCAATCGGTATTTTAAGTCATGTCCCTGGCGGTTTGGGGGTGTTTGAAGTGGTTATGATTACGGCTTTGCCCAAAGTCGATCGGACGCAGATGCTGGCGGTATTATTGATTTTTAGATTACTGTATTACATCATGCCATTTTTGGTTGCCTTAGTGGCATTGCTGGCATATGAGGCAAAGCTATATTTGAGTGAAAATTCTGACAAAAAAAAATAACCTTTTACATTTTTAACACTTTGCATCAAACAAACGTGT
>NZ_DALYMP010000006.1:0-146785 GCF_031975715.1 Moraxella sp. CTOTU46711 | reverse complement strand
TTCGGACAGCGGTGAATAAGCGTAAGGTGTTCCCATCTGATCAGGCAGCATTCAAGGTAGTATATCTGGCAACCCAGCAGGCATCCAAAAAGTGGTCGATGCCAATCCGTGCCTGCTGCCATCATCAGCACGCGCGGTTTTTGCATCGTTGGCTCACTCATCTTATTATCCTTGATCAATCCAATCTAGGTGAGGTGGGGATTAGAAAACCCCGTATGACTGACCGTTTATCGGAAAAAACAATCACCATAAAAATGGCAAAATCATAGCATTATTTCACTCAATAATAAAGTAAATCACTTTAATTGCTAAGTAGCATCAAGATTTTGCAGCCATGGTATCGCTTTATATTCAAACCGGATGATTAGTTGTCACCGTTCTGTCACGAATCAGTCAAGCCACTGTCACATATCCCCTCTAACATACTCAGCATAATTGTTTCTGCATTATTTCAATAAAATTTATTTCGTAGCCAACTGCTAACTGCTATCAGCAAGGAATTCACTCATGACTGAAATTAATCAATTAGACCAAACCATTAGCCGCCGTAATGTCATTCGTTTTTTGGCAGGGGTGCCTGCGTTGCCACTTGCCACAGGCTCTGTTGCCACCTTATTAACAGGTTGTGATAGTGATAGTGATACTAATACCACAGCAGGTATACTCAATAATACACAAAAAACCATTAAAGCGACTGAATTTGTCGGTATGGCTGCACCAAATTTATCAAATCCCGCCAATATGGCAACGGTGTATGTCGATTCAAAGCTAAAAGCAACCTTTGATGACAATACCACGACTGACTATAAGCTACAGTATCAACCTTTTTTTATAACAGGCGATAAATTAAAAGACTTAAAGGGTAATGACATCATTGCAGGCGGCTATTTTGATATCTATAACAAGCCTATCATGGATAGTTCAGTGCTAGCCTCTACGCGCCAGTTTTTCTCTGATTGCCCCGATGGTTCTTCATTATTGACAGTTAAAGGCGCGCGCGTGGCAGGTGTAACAGGTAATACCGTATTTGCGGTGGTGCAGTTTGAATATACAAGTAAAGACCAAGCAGGCAGCAATACTTACGGTACACTACCTTCACCCATTGCGGTAGTCACGCTTGACCAAAACCCACAAACAGGCGAACTCAAAGTCGTCAAATACCACAATGTGGATACGTCAAAAGTGTATGGGTTATGGATTACTTGTGGTGCATCACTTTCACCATGGAATACGCATTTGTCATCAGAAGAGTATGAACCAGACGCTTTCATGGCTAAAAGCAGCGCCCAATTTAAAGCATTTAGTAAAAACTTATACGGTGATGAAACCAAAGCAAACCCATACCACTATGGTCATATACCAGAAATCGTAGTCAATGCGGATGGGTCTGGTATCGCCAAAAAACATTTCAATCTAGGTCGTACCTCTCACGAACTGATTCAAGTGATGCCTGACCAACGTACTGCGTTGATGGGTGATGACTTTACTAACAGTGGTTTATTCATGTTTGTTGCCGATAAAGCAGCTGACCTGTCTGCAGGTAACCTCTACGTTGCCAAAATCAGCCAAACGTCAGCCAAAGGCAGCCCTGCCGCTGCCAGTGATTTTAGCATCAAATGGATGCATCTGGGACATGCGACCAGCGCTGAAATCGAAGCCTTAGCCAATACGGTAGTACCAACCGATATCATGGATGTCAAATACACTGACCCCAATGATACCTCTTACAAAAAAATCGGCTATGACGGGGCAAGTAACTGGGTAAAACTTGCGCCAAATAGCAAATTACCGGCAGACAAACTCACCCAAGCGGCTGCATTTTTAGAAACCCACCGCTACGCAGCGCTGCAAGGTGCGTCAATGGCGTTTACCAAAATGGAAGGCACCACGGTCAATATCAAGGATAAAATTGCCTACTCTGCCATGTCGCGCATTGAAAAATCCATGACCACAGACGAGTACGATGTCAAAGTGGCTCAGCTAAAATCAGGCGCGGTGTATGCCCATGAGCTTAAAGGCGGTCAGGTTGATAACAATGGTAAAGCGATTAACTCTGAGTGGGTCTCTACCCGTATGTATGTACCTGAAGGCTTAGCAGGGGAAGATATTACCAAAGATGCGCTCGGTAATACATCTAACATTGACAAAATCTCTTGCCCCGACAACCTAAAATTCTCTGAAAAAATGCGTACCTTATTTATCGGTGAAGACTCTGGTTACCACGTTAACAACTATCTTTGGGCATACAATGTTGATACCAAAAAATTAGCGCGTATCTTGTCAACACCAGCAGGGGCTGAGTCAACAGGTCTACACGCGGTTGATGAAGTCAATGGCTATACTTATATCATGTCAAACTTCCAACACCCAGGTGATATGACATTTGTCCCCGCCGTTGAGACAGCAGTTCGCCCGCTCATTAACCAAAACTTCAAAGATGGCTACAGTGCTGCGGTGGGTTATTTGGCGTTTAAAGCTTAATACCCTGCCAAGCGATGATATAAAAAACCCAGTCATTGACTGGGTTTGTTATTTTGCTTTGGCAATGACAGCTAGTGAATTTGCGTTTCAATATGCGTTTCAATAAACGCAATAAAATCCTCTGCGATATGCGTGCCGCATTGGTCGTCAATCTCACGCACACAGGTGGGGCTAGTCACGTTAATCTCTGTCACTTTACCACCAATCACATCAAGTCCGACAAAGTACAAGCCTTTTTGTAGTAGCACAGGCGCCACTTGCTCAGCAACTTGGCGCTCTTGCGCTGACAGTGGCATGGCGACCCCACGACCACCTGCGGCTAGATTACCGCGCGTTTCGCCTTGGCTTGGGATACGCGCCAAGCAATAATCCACGGGCTTACCACCGACAATTAAAATGCGTTTATCGCCGTCCTTGATTTCGGGCAAGTATTTTTGCGCCATCACAGGCAAGCTTTCAAGCTGGGTTAGCATCTCAAGGGTTGAGCCGATATTAGGGCTATCGGCGGTCAGACGAAAAATACCCATTCCCCCCATACCATCAAGTGGTTTGACGATGACATCTTGGTGGGTTTTGATAAAATCACGGATATGGGTTTGTTTGTTGGTCACAATCGTCGGTGTCATCAGCTCAGGAAATTGCGTCGCAAACAGTTTTTCGTTACAGTCACGTACGCTTTCTGGGTTGTTGACCACCAATACACCTGCTCGCTGAGCGTATTCTAGCAAGTACAGGCTATACAAAAACTGCATGTCAAACGGCGGGTCTTTACGCATCAAGATGACGTCAAACGCCGTAGCAGGCTGCGTGGTTTTTTCACCCAGCTCATAAAAATGCGCAGGGTCTTTAAACGTTTTCAGCGATTGGCTATCAATTTGCAGTGCGCCATTATCGAGCCACAAATCGTGAATTTGGCAATAATGCGCCGTGTGACCACGATCTGCAATCGCCCACAGCATCGCAAGCGTGGTATCTTTTTTGTAGTTGATGGTGTGGATATCGTCCATGACGATCAGAAAATTCAATGGTTTCATTTAGTATCCTTGTTAGTATGCTTGTTCAATTTTATCAATTGTTCATTTTGCTATTAAAACATCGATTCGACCGCATTGCCATTGTTATCGTAGCGCATACCGCTGGTCGGTTGTTCATTGGTAAACCAAAAATGATATTCAGGATTTCCCGCTTGGTTGTAAACAATCGCTTCTTGTACCCCACCCTGACGGAACAACACTTTTTGTTTGATACGGCTATCGGACAATCGATACGTCACCCAACCATCATATAAACCGTTAACCAAATCGGTGCGAAGCTGGGTCACAAAGTTTGGGTAGTAGACCACCAAAAATTCATTAAAATAACCATTTTTCACAAAGGTGGTAAATTGCTCCCCTTCTGGCATCACGCCATTATAAGGACCATCGGCAATGCCTTGTGGCGCAGCTTGCGGTGATTTTGGCGGCAAGATAAGGCTATTTAACGCATCATAAAACGGCTGTTGGTCAGTTGCCACATTGACAATTGCAGGCGGTTTGCTACCCTCTGCCATCAGTTCATTAATACTACTACAACCTGCAAGCGCAAATAATATTGCCGATAAGGTAAGTGCAGTGCCGACACGCAAAAGGTGTGCCATAGTAAGTGTGGTGGGCAAGGCTTTTGTCAACATAGCCGTCCTCTTCAATGGTTAATTTAAAAATAATCTATGGTTAACGGGGTTGGGTGATGATGTTTATATAACATGATGTAAAAAACTATCTTGTTAAACAATTATCACTCAGGATGATGGCAACCGCTTATTGAACGCCGTATTGCTCGCGGTAGGCTTGCATTTTGGCAAGTTCCTCCTGCGTGCCATTTTTGGCGACATACTCGGTAATGTCATCCATCGTGACCAAGGCAAGTACCGGTACATTGAGGCTTTGCGCCAATTCTTGAATGGCAGATTGTTCGCTTTGACCTTTTTCTTTACGATCTAGCGCAACGATAATCCCCGCGACTTTGGCCTCTGATTTTTCTAGGAGTGCTACGACTTCGCGCATCGCCGTACCCGCGGTCATCACATCATCAATCACCCAAACCGATTTGCCTTTGAGATCGGCGCCAACCAGCATACCGCCTTCCCCGTGGTCTTTGGCTTCTTTGCGGTTGTAGCCCCAATCGGCATTGATTTGGTGATTGTTCCATAGTGCTTGCGCGGTCGCCGCCACAAACGGAATACCTTTATATGCTGCCCCAAAAATCACCAAATCGCTACTGTCCGTAGATTGTAGCTGCTTGGCAAGCGCATCAGCATACCCATTTGCCAACACCGACAATAGCTCACCTGTTGATAACAAACCTGCGTTAAAAAAATACGGGCTTATACGACCTGATTTTAGGGTAAATTCGCCAAATTTTAATACGTTGTTTTTGAGTGCCACTTCAATAAAATGCTGAGGAATAAACTGCGGTGCGTGAGCGGTTTGGGTTTGAGCTGATTGGGTTTGGGATGCTTGGGCTTGAGATAATTGCGACATACGCGACTCCAAAAAAGAACAAGTTAAAAAATACTATTAGCTGCCTGTTATGGGGTTTTGCGAGCTAATGGTAATAGTACGTTTACTGATGGCTGTTTGCTTACCCACTTGCCAATCCATGGCAAGGGCGGCGAGTGCAACATGCGTCGGCTCGATATATAAATCGTTATGCCGGGTCAAAAAATGCAATTGGGTGCGATGCGCCTCGATGTATTGATTGATAGCATCGGCCAAGTCTTGCAAGGTGATTTGTGGGTTGAGTGATTTGCGTGATTTGCATTGGCATAGCAAAAACACACAAAGCACAAGATGGTACATTTGTCCCATCAGATACAGTTTGGTTTCGATATTGAGTAGCGCTTGGTTATAGGTGGCGTTAGACTGTGCGCTGGGGGCATCACCAGCTTGATGTGCGCAGGAATTTTGCAATGTCTGCTGTGACAAGGATGTTGTAAGCGTATTCATACTCGCTAAATGTGGGTATTGACCCATCACCGCTTTCATCAGTGAAATACTACTGTCATTGACGAGCCTTGGCAACAAAGACAGCGGTAAATGCAACGACGGGTGTTTACTTTGGCTGCTATTGGCCTGCTGTTGCTGCTGCTGGATAAAGTGCCGCATCTCAATGGTTTGCTCAGATAGTAACTGCTCTAACATCTCAGGTTGATGACTTTGCGGATTTTTTTTAGCGATTTTTGTTGTGTTATCCCTCATTGGGTAGGGCTTGGCAACGTCTTTTATACTAGCGGTGAGGTTGTTGGTATCCGCTACTGGCAATGAAAGCGGTTTTTGCATATAGACGTCAATTGTATGACGCGCGGGTATGACCCGCTTATCAATCGGGCGACAAGGATCGGGCAGAGCCAATCTTTCTGCCTCAGTCATCACATTGGGATGGCGTAGCTGGTGTTTGTCTTTAGCCACTTGGTTTTTTGCGGCTTGGCGCTCGGTGTTGGAATAAGTCATGGCATACACGGCTATAAAATCACTGATAGATAAATGATGAAAAATTTTTGTTGAAACCCACCAGCCAACACTAATCGCCTAAACTCGACAAAATATGCTGATAACCTGACTGCCAATCTGGGTGGTTGAGCCAACTAGCTGGCAAGTTAGTGATAATGCGTTTGCCCGTTGTTGGCTCCATACAGGGCAGCGATAAGTTCAAGCCCTGTGCAGTCGCCAAATAGTTTAGCACAGTATAGAGCGGGACTGGCGCGTTATCTGTCGCCAAGTAAACTGGCACGGTTTGACCCGCATTGATGACCTTGACAATGATGCTGACTAAATCTGTATCCATAATACGATTAGTCCATGTGTTACTCGGATAATCGCTAACCTTATTTGGCGACTGCGCTGCTAACTGTTTTGCCATAGTCAGTAGACGCAGTCGTGACTGCCCATAAATCCCACTTGGGCGAATGATAACACTCTCATCTTCAAAGTACTGCTGCAACAACTGCTCAGTCTGCAAAATCACTTGAGAAGTGGCGCTCGCTGGCGCGAACACAGGGGTATTGATATCAATGATTTCGCCCGCGTTTTGTCCGTAAACGCCTGTCGAAGAAATAAATACCACACGCTTAAGGTTTGGCAGATGGTCACCCAATCGCACCACATTCTCAGCAATCGCATAATAACTGTCACGGTAACCTTGTAGCGACAAGGTATCTGGACTGACAATAATGCAGATTTGGCTAATTTGGCTTGACCATTGACTTAGCTGGGCAATGGCTAACGAGCGCGCATCACTGGCAACAAAATGTAGATTTTCCTGATATAGATGGTCATTATCGGGCGGCAGCTTGGCTGTCACGGGGCTGCAGAAAGCCAAATCTGTAGGCGTGGAGCGGCTGACACCAATCACGCAATGCCCCTGCGCCGCTAATTGCTTAGCAACAGGTAAACCAATTTTGCCCAGTCCAATCATTAAAATGGTTTGCATCATGCTATGACCTATCGCGAATGGCATTAAAAAGCTGACTATTTTTAATCAATGTATTTTTAACCGATTTATTGTTGAAAACGCATCGACAAATCAATGGCTTTGATATGCTTCGTCAATGCACCCATTGAGATAAAATCTACCCCTGTTTGTGCCACTTGGCGTAGATGGGTAAGGCTAATATCGCCTGAAGCTTCAAGCTGGCAAGGCTTGCCAAGACTAGCAACCAACTCGACCGCTTTTTGGGTATCTTCAATGGTAAAATTATCGAGCATCACGATATCAGCATTGGCAGCGATGGCTTGATGCAATTCATCAAAATTTTCTACTTCAACTTCCACTGGCTTATTGGCAATCTGACGCGCCTGACTGACTGCTTGGGCAATACCGCCACACGCCATTATATGATTTTCTTTTATCAAAAAGGCATCGTATAGCCCGATACGGTGATTATTGCCACCGCCACACAGCATGGCGTATTTTTGGGCATGGCGTAGCATTGGCAAGGTTTTACGCGTGTCTAACAATTTGGTCGGCAGTTCTGCGATGACTGCTACATGGTTGGCAACCACAGTGGCAGTGGATGATAAAGTCTGTAAAAAATTGAGCGCGGTACGTTCACCCGTCAGCAGTGCACGGGTGTTACCGATGAGCGTCACCAAAATTTGATTGGCTGCCACAGCGTCACCGTCTTTGACTGCCCAATCAAGCTGCATATTGGGGTCAAGCTGGCGAAATACTTCATCTACCCATGCCTTGCCCGCAACTATCATCGGTTCACGACAAATAATGGTTGCCGTATCGCGCTGTGTTTCGGGTATTAATTGGGCATTAATATCCCCAGTGGCGATGTCTTCTTGCAGCGCAAGTGCGACTTGTTTGGCGATTTCAATACGTAGTAGTGAGCTGATGTGGGGCGCGGTGGTCGAAGTGTCACTAATGGTTTGGCTAGCAGCAGACATGCAAATAATCCCTTATTGTCGATGGGGCATTTTCGATGAGGTATGTTCGATTGTATTATCGCTTATTCTTTGGGGACTTGGGTAGTAGTTTGTTGATATAAACGCAGGGCAATCAACCCCAAAGCAGCTACAATCGCGGCGAGTACACCCCACAGCGCCCATGTTTTGTAGCGTTCAAACGACGCATTAGGATTGTTCAATGCCTCGATATTTTGCATTTGTCCTTCAGCGGTGTTGCCGAGGCTAGTAAGTTGTTGGTTGGATAGCGTGATATTGGGTTGTTGTAATACGCGTGGCTCGTTAATCACCAGTCGGTAAGGCGCTGTGCCTTGTGCTAAAAAGTACATCTCATACATGGGCGTTAACAGATCAACCGGCAAATCATCTTGCTGCATTTGACCGCCCAATTGCAGCGACTTGGTCAATGTGGGTTGCCAACTGACTGTGGTATGGTTTTTATCAATTTGTGAATTGGCTAAAGTTTTATCATTACTTACATTGGCGGTTTTGTTGATTTTAGCCAATTGATTGGCTTCTTGTTCAGGTACGTTGATGCTCACTTGCCACAGCTGATTTTCGGGGACAAAAAAACTCACCCCTGTGGTCAACATGGGCTGAACAAGGCTAAGCCGCCATTGGTTGGCGTCATCTTTGGTTTTTGAAAAACTGGCGCGGGTCAAGAAGAAACTTGCCTCACTCACCATACGATTTAAGCTTGCTGCCTCAAGATTGATAGGCTGATTTGCCACCACTTGCCAATACCGATAATTGGCTTGCTGGGGCTCGATGGCAATAGCATTGCCTGTCGCTATCGGCTGATTGCTGCCGTCAGCTTGCGGCGCTACCATTTGGCTAGGTTGAGTAGGGTTAAAGGGGCTGACCACGGTTTGGCTGACCATCTGCCAGCTTTGCAAGTCATCACTGCCATAAATTTGCAGTTGCAGTGGGCGCTTACTGGGCTGCGCTGAATTCACAGGTAAAAATTTTAGCCAAAGATTGACGGCTTGTTCGGTTGATAAAGCAGATTGGTTTTTGGCAAAGTTGGGATTGGTTAACCACCAAGTTCTGACTGGGCTATTGGTAACAGCGGCGACTGGGTTTGAAGGTAAATTACTAAGGTCAATGTTAATCGATTGTTGATTGTCTGGGTTATCAAGCTGTACAGTTAACGCATGGCGTAATTTTTCCACCGCATTGGGGTTATCCGTCTCCACGCTAACTACTTGCAATACTTGATTGATAGATGATTGTTTGCTAACCGGGCGAATTGCCATCGGCATAATATGACCTTTGGCATCAACCAAGCGGTAATTTTGTTTATCGCTAATAGTTGCCCCATTTTGCTGCATGATTAAAGCTAATAAACTGGGCGTTAACGACGAAAATTTTACCAGTTGGGCGCTGTTGGGGTTGTCCTCTTGATTTTCTCCCGGTAAATCAATGTCAATTGCAAAGCTATTTTGCAATGCCTCAAAGCCATAGCTGATACTGTCAGTGTCATGCTCTTGCTCTGAATTGTCAACGATGGCGTGCGCTACCGTGGTTGTGGTGGTTTTTTGCGAGGCAACAGTGACGGATGCCGTTTGCGTGGGGTTTTGGGCATCTGCCTGCGTGTAAATGATAGCTACTAACAATAGAGGCGAAACTAAAGTTGCCGATAAAATACAGGCGCGGTGTTTGGCTAATCTTACGTGACAGTGCTTATTTTTTTTCATTTTTACTTCATTGTTAATTCATAGTTGCTATAGAATTCATAGCTCCTATATAATTGATATGACTTTACAAGCTAACCCATTGCGATGGACATTGACAAAAACCCAGACCAATTAGACTTAACCAAAAAATAGCGTAGCGTGTGTTTGGGTTATCGACATAAAGTCGTCAGTCATAACTAATCTAAAAAATTTGAAAAGCCTAGCATCGCATGGTTAGCATCAGCAGGCAGTATCAACCTTAATTTGTTATGTTAGAGAAATGGTAAATAGCATTCTAACTCATTGATAGTAATTAGATTTATAATTTGGTTGATATGAAGCTTTGCCCTATAAGGATATTAACAATACCCACTCAAAACTTCTATACCGTGCTACAAACCACTAACAAGAGAACTGATATTTTGGATAAATTCTAGCCAGATGTTACAATTTAAAGACAATTAGGCAGCAAGTCCTTGTGTATTTAGCTAAGCTCGCCTGCCTTAAATACGAAAAATAACCCATATTATTCACGAGCTTTAGCAGGGTTTACTTAGCTTTTTTTGTCTGCATCGGGTTTGTCTGAATTGAGTTTGTCTGAATTGAGTTTGCCTGATTTGGGTTTACCTGATTTGGGCGGTAAGGGTGCAAGATAACCAATCACGAGCATCAACAAGCCTGCCCCAATAAAAGACACCACACGTAATACCGCACTGGTATTAGACATATCAATCAATACCAACTTGGCAACCACAATCGTCAATAATGCGATACCGGAAAACCATAACAAGCGAATGGCTTTTTTGTTTGCCAAAAACATCAATACCATCGCAATGATGGTCCATAAGATAGTAAGCCCCGTCTGTACCATACTGACTGACCAAGCGCCATGTTCCCAAGACGGCGTGCCCCAAACGCTGGCAAACCCACGCACCAACATATTACTGACCGTCACAAATGCCCCTAGACCGCAAACCACCAAAACGATAGTACGATAGTTGCTATCAACTTTGAGTGCCACATAAGATTGGTACAGTAAAATGCTGATTAGGGTCAAATCCAGCGGATTGAGCAGTGGCAGATAAACGCCCAATAGCTGACCGTCTAACGAGAAATTCGCAGACAAACTCCAAATAAAGGTCATCGGTACCAAAATATAAGCACTGTGTTTCAGTAGCGTATCAACCGCTAACCACCCAAGCAAACGAGCCCTCAGCGCCTGAAGTTTTGGCAGCAACAACAAACTCAGCAGCCCAATCACAGCCAGCACGGTCGGTAAAATAGTGATAATGGCTCGAAGCTCTTGGGCATGTTGCCAATAGTTAAATGGCACTTGTTGCAGCATCCAAGTTAGCATGGCAATCAGTGTCAAAAACCAAACGAGCGCGTCAACGCTTGTATCCAGTCGGTCGCGGTGCCAGCGACTAAGCAGCCACGCCCCTAGCAATTTTGCGATGGCTAAACAGCCGAGCATGGCGAGCAAATAATGCCTCAACCCGCTAAATGCTTTGATATGATAATCGTTTAGGTCTACAACCGTCTCGACCTTAACATGGGTGAGACAGACTAGCACCCAGCTCAGCATCGCAAACGGTAAAATCAAGCGACTCACCTTACGCATACTGCGCCAAAAAAAACGCTGATGCATCAGCTGTCCCACAATTAAAAATACCGCCATACCCACGGCAAGTTTGATACTGGTGGTTTTGCCACCGTTGTTCCAAAAGGGGTCAGCGGATAAAATCGCTGACAGATACAGCAAAAACCCGACAACCACAAGCGCGGTGGCAACAAAGCTGTGACTGGAATTATCAGCGATTTGTTGAAACTTTTTATGCATCGTTTTGACTGCCGTAGGTTGAGGTTGAGGCTGAGTTTTAGCTTGGGGTGTGGCTGCCGTTTGGGGTTTGGCTGCCGCTATGTTGACCCTGTGGTGACGCAAAATAAAAGCAGACAGCAGCACACACGCTGTCAATACGGTCAGTGGCAAGGTGGATGAAGCCGCCACTATAGACGTTTGGTGCGGAATAGATAATTGATCCAGTAGCCCATACCAATGCCGCATGAGGGTATCAAATCCCACCAATAAGACGATACTAAAGCCTTGTAATGCCAACCCAAAATATACCGTCCAGCGTCTTTGGGTACGCGCACCGAGCCACACCAATGCAGCACCCTGCACTGCCCAACCGATACTAATCCATTTGGCTGATAGCGCCAGTGGTATCACCAAAGCCAAAAACCCACAGCCGAGCGCAAGGCTGGCTTCAATAAGTAGCTCAAAGCTGTTATCAAATTGGTTGTTGGCTTGTCGGTCGCCTGCGATGCTACGGCGATGATGTTTGAGCAGCCACAATCCTAGACTCAAATAAATAGCCGATAACGCACTGCTCGCAAAGGCCAGATGATAAGGCAAATCATTGAGCAAGCTTGCCATCAGCCCAAACCCCAGTAACGCGGTGCCAAACAACAAGCCTGAATCTATCGATAGAATCGGGCGTTTGGCTACCCCCGTGTTCATTTGCAGTAGCGTTTGGTTATAACTCACGACCTGCTGAGAGTATCTAACCGCAATAAACAGATACAGCGCCATGTGCCCAACCACTAATCCCAGCAGTTGCCAGCGTAATGACAGCCAGCCTGCACCTGCACTATTGCCACTAAATGCACGAAATCCCCACACATACGCAAGCCCAAAAGTCACCGCTAGGCTGAGCGCATTGAGCAGCTTCCAAGTGCGATAATGGGCAATCGCCGCAACCGCTATATTGAGTAATAAATAATAACTAAATAACATCACCACACTACCATCAGGTCGGCTGACCAGTATCGGCGCAAAAAACGCCCCACCGAACGCCAAGACCGCAAGCGGCAGCGCATTTTGCCACACTGAAAACATCACTGTTAACCCTGCCAATAACGCAAGCACGCCGAAGGTTAAGGTTGCTGGTAGTAGTCCATACAATTTAAAACTCGCAAACACCGTCAAATAAATCACTGCAAAGCCGACGCCTTGCAAGGTTAAACCGTAACTGCGTTTTTTGGCAGTGGTGCGATAGCCGACTGCCGTTATCACCAAGCCACCCAACGCTACCAGCGCCATGCGCACGGGCATCGATACCTCAATATATTGGCTAGCAAGTTTGAGTAATAACACCACGCCCACTAGCAACACCAGTGCACCGACACGCACCACCAAGTTTTCCCCAAAAAACCATTGGGTGGCACTTGCCCAAAGCGATGTCACAATGTTGGTGGCGCTTTCATCATCTTTTAAAGAAGGAGATGATGCAGATGATACGCTAGGTTGATGCGGTCGGGCTGCGTCATTCACTGAAGGCTGTGTTGCCGTTGGCGCAGTTGAACTAACCGAAGCGTCAAGCGTGTTCGCCATTGGCAAAGAGTCTAATGCTGGGAGGGGTACTGGAAGGGGAGCTGACGCGGTGGCTTGACCCATGGGCTGCGTGATAGGGTCAGTAATAGGTTCAGTAACAGGCTGATTTTGGCGAATATCGCTTGCCGATTGCTGGCTAGATGATAGCTTTGCCTCGCTGCTTAGGATATAAACGGTTGCCATGACATCAGCGAGTTGTTTTTGCAGGTTGTCGAGCTTGGATTCAAGCCGGGTAATTGCTTTTTGTTGGGCAAAAATTTTATAAAGCGCCCCTACGACTGCCAGTATCAACGCCGCTATAATCGTATCCATCAGATGCCCTACCCTTGTTATCAGCTTAGCGATAGCATACCATTTTTTTGCAAAATTGCTTTTTTTTAACTGTGTCTTTCGGTTAAGGTGAAGATAAGACCATTTTATGCTAAATTAGCCACAGCATTGAGTCGCGTTTTACCAACTATTTTAAACACCATTTGGATGATTGGGCGGGGTATGGTTATGTCGGGATTTAGCATTGAGCAGGGTTTTTTAAGCCCATGCGAGTTTGTGGCGTCACCCAATTTTGGTGAGCGACCCGACCCTAACGATATTCACCTGATTGTGATTCATAACATCAGCTTGCCGCCCAGTGAATTTGGTCTAAAAGATGACCAAGGCGAGCATTTTGTTCGTACATTTTTTCAAAATCAGTTAGATCCCAAAGCGTATCCGTATTTTGCAACCATCTATCAGCAGCAGGTCTCCGCGCATTTGTTTATTGAGCGTGATGGCAGCGTCACGCAGTTTGTGAGCTTTGATGAGCGTGCTTGGCATGCTGGCAAATCTAGTTATTTGGGCGTGCCAAACTGCAATGACTATTCGATTGGGATTGAGCTGGAGGGTGATGATTATAGCGAGTTTGATGACAGGCAATACCAAGCTTTAAGTGGCGTGATTGCCGCGATTTATCAAGCCTATCCCAAAACCATCAATCATCTAGCCGGTCACAGCGATATCGCGCGCGGTCGCAAATCCGACCCGGGGCTGTATTTTGATTGGGTGAAATTAAGAAGCATGCTCAATAGAAACATGGTCAATAAAAGTGACATAAGCCATTAGATGATTTTCCAAAATTTATCTTATGGCAATTTTGTAGGATAACGATTTTGCAAAATAATAGCGCCCAAATCAAGCTATAAAATCCAATTAGCACACTCACTTCTCGGCAAAACTTGCAGCGATTCTTTCATGTCAAAACTTATCAAATCCACCGCTATTATTAGTTTCTTTACCTTATTTTCACGTATCTTGGGCATGATTCGCGACATGGTATTGATGAGCGTGTTTGGCACGGGTGGCATGATGGATGCGTTTTTAGTAGCATTCAAATTACCCAATTTTTTGCGGCGGCTGTTCGCTGAAGGCGCTTTTGCCCAAGCTTTTGTCCCTGTACTATCCGATTATCAACACCAAGCCCAAAATAACGACATGACCGATAGCAAAAAAGCCTTGCTCGGCATTCAAATTCTTATCAGTCGGGTGGCAGGTACGTTATTGTTGATTTTATCAGGCTTAACCGCCGTGATAGTCATCTTCGCGCCCGCGGTGATTGCTGTGTTTGCGGTGGGTTATCTGCATGAGCCTAGCAAATTTGTAACGGCAGTTGAGCTGCTTCGTATCACTTTTCCTTATTTGTTATTTATCGCGATGACCGCGTTTGCTAGTAGTATTTTGCAAAGCGTGGGGCGGTTTGCTTTGCCTGCCTTTGCACCGGTGATTTTAAATGTGTGTATGATTGTGGGCGCGATTTGGGTAGCACCGCTACTTGCCAAGCCAATTTTGGCGGTCGGTTATGCAGTTGCGGTGGCAGGTTTGCTGCAGCTATTGATTCAATTACCGCAATTGCACAGCCATCAGCTGCTCGTGATGCCAAAGGTTAGCTTTCGTCATCCTGGCGTGCGACGGATTTTAAAACTCATGCTTCCTGCGCTGTTTGGGGTATCGGTCACCCAAATCAATATGCTGGTCAACACGGTACTGGCTTCAACCATGGTCGATGGCTCGGTCTCTTGGCTGTATACCGCCGAGCGGATGAGTGAGTTGCCGCTAGGGCTGATTGGAGTGGCGATTGGTACGGTGATTCTGCCCAGTCTATCCAAAAGTATCGCAAGCGACGACCATCAACAATTTGGACATACGCTTGATTGGGCGACGCGGCTGACGGTGTTGGTCGGTGTACCTGCATCCATCGCGCTTGGCATGATTAGTAATGTGCTTATGATATCCCTATTTGAACATGGGGAATTTGTGCGGCAAGATGCCATGATGAGTGGGCTTGCGCTACAGTGCTTATCGGGTGGGATTTTGGCATTTATGCTGATTAAAATATTTGCCCCGGCTTTTTTTGCCCGTCATGACAGTCGCACCCCTGTCAAAGTCGGTGTGATTAGCGTGATTGCCAATGTCGTGCTAAGCCTAATACTGGCTGAGTTATTTAAAAAGTGGCAAATCGCGCCCCACGCCGGGCTAGGACTCGCCAATACGCTAGCGTCTTTTATCAATGCGGCGCTCTTATATTTTTATTTACATACCCAAGGTATTTATCGGTTTGGTGCGGCTTGGCGACGATTAGCAGTTATCTTTGCCATCGCAAATGGCGCGATGGGGTTGGCACTTGCCGCTGGTATTCATTTTTTCCCGGTTACCGCGCATCTAGGTATTCGTATTGTTGCGCTATTGGCGCTGTGTGTGGTAGGTGCTGTGGTGTATGGCGCAGCGCTATTAATCGCTGGCTTTAAATTATCGGAACTAAAGCCGCATCATAGCGTTCAATAGACAATAGAAAATAGACGACGGACAAAAAAAGCGGCTAAATAAAATTTATCTAGCCGCTTTTTTTAACTGCAGTTTTTAATTGAGTTTTGTGACTGCGCTTTTTTTAGTGCAGCAAAACATTAGCGCATTAACCTATCAATGCATTACAATGTTTTAGCGCTTTATCGAATTTTGGCAATCTTTGTTGTCACAAATTCCATATAGTACCAGCGAGTGCCCTGCTAGGGTAAAACCAAATTCTTTGGCGACTTTTTCTTGCAACGCTTCGATTTCTTCATTGTGAAATTCAATGATTTTGCCGCATTGGTCGCATACCAAGTGGTCATGGTGCTCATCTTTGGCGATTTCAAACACTGACAAGTTGTTTTCAAAATTGTGACGCTCGACAATCCCCGCTTGTTCAAACTGGGTTAACACGCGGTAAACAGTCGCAAGCCCCACGTCTTCACCGTGCTCCATCAAGGCTTTATACACATCTTCCGCGCTCATGTGGTGGGATTCAGCTTTTTCTAGCAATTCTAAAATTTTCAAACGCGGTAACGTGACTTTCAAACCGGCACGACGCAAATCTTGGTTGGTAAAAGACGACATACAAATCCTCGCACCTATTAGGTGTCGCTTATAAACTGAACATTATAACTATAATAACAAATTCAATAAAATCCCACAGTAAAAAAACGTGACATCACTGGCAAAAGCGCTCGTTGACAAATAACAAGCGAATGCAGGCTAGAGACAAAGTAGGCTAACCACAAGAACGCCAAATACCAAATCACAGCGGCGTTTTACACCCAAACATTAACTGTATGTAAAATAATTTAAATTTTAGGGTCAATAGGTAGGCAAAAAAACCCAAATCACGTATGATAAGTCGTAAATTTTATCGTTCACCATCTCAAAGCGGTTTGACAAATGACATCTATCAAAACACTATCAAAAAAACTGGCAGTCCTGCCTTTGGTTGCCGTAATTAGCAGCGTCAGCGTATTACCAGGTTGCTCATGGTTTAGCGTGTACAAAATCGATATCCCACAAGGCAAGCCGATTCATGAAGATAAATTAAGCCAAGTGCAAGTGGGTATGAATGCCAATCAAGTGCTGTATATACTAGGTAGCCCAACCTTTAGAGACACCCTAAATCCGGTACGTTGGGATTACCTGTATGATTTTACCCCAGGTACTAACGCCAAACGCGCCAACAAGCCAGCGATTCACAACGCCCAACAATACGCCAAAATTTATTTTGACCAAAATGGTATTGTCACCAGTATCGAGCGCCCAGCGGTGACTCAGTAAGTTTTTTTGATTAAAAAAGCCAATCATTGCTGTGATTGGCTTTTTTTATGCACTACACAATAATACTGGGTCACGCCCTTATCGGTTGAAATTTTTAGACAGTAATTTGCGTTTGTTTTGCGGGTCGATGGTCAAAGGGCGATAGATTTCGATTCTATCACCTGTGTTGATAGCACTTTGCCAGTCTAGTTTATGGGAAAACACACCGACACTATAGCTAAAAATCTGCGGATACTGCTGTTGCCAGCCTGTGGCATTGACTGCATCAATCACCCGGCTATCATCAGCAAGTTGCAGGGTTAACCGCAACTGTGTTTGGCTATCGGGCGCAAAGGCTATATCTACGGTAATCATTTTGCCAATCCTAGCACCCACCCCACCATTGCCAAAATCACCGCCAATGGCACAATAATGCGCACCGCAATGCGCCAAAGGTTATATAAGCCTTCTGAGCTAAAATTCAATGATTTGCGCAAATGGCTGATTTTCATTTGCCACCCTGCAAATACGGCTAGCCATACCGCCGTGACTAAACTAATCACAATAATCAGCTGATTGAGCCAAGCAGTTGGCACCATGGCTAGCGTAAGACTAAGCACCGCTAATACCACCAATGCCAAAAAATTAAATTGCTGTTGCTGCCAACGTAATGACACTTGATGGGTCAAAATATGCAGTAAATACGCTGCCCCTGCCAGCATCGCCAATGCATTCAATACTGCCGCTATCGTGCTATTTGGCGATAAAGTCATGGCAATCAGCGCACCCGCTAGTAACTGAAAACTCCACACTGGTAATACATAGCGACTCGCGGATTCGCGTGCGTCATCGGCAGCTGTAGTGCTCATCGTGAGCATTTGGTGGGTGCGCGCATGCCAGTATAGCCCCGTACCTGCGCCCACACAGACCAGCGCCAACACTACCGCCCCTGCCCACTCCGTCAAGGACGTCGCTGTCATCTGCCACACCACAAACCCACCCTGCATGACATTGACCACCAACGCGCCAACGGCAAAACCGACCGCCAACCAACCTGCCAAATGCTTAATAAAACTCAAACCAATCACTATCAAGACCATGATGGCTAACAAGGCAGGGAGCGCAATATTGCTTACCAGCGGATGGATAATCTCGCCACTACTCGCCAGTAAATGCCCCACAACCGCCAGCAACAGCACAATAGTCAGCCAACCAAACCCGCGCCAAACCGTTGACACGTCAGCTTCACGGGTCAACATGGGCAGACCGACCAGCGGCGACGTACCACTACGATGCGCCAAACCAATCTCTGCAAACACCAATGGCAACCCGACCAAGGTCATCGCCACCAGCCACAACAACCAAAAATCAATCTGCCCAATGTAGTCACGGCTAAACCAAGTAAAAACCAGCAGCGGCAGCAAACTTGCTATCAAAATCGGCTGTAAACGATTAAATGGCATGGTGTTGGATTCCTTTGTAGCGGTGGGTTGTTGTCATAAAATTATTTGATTCGCTTCGCTAAAGTGCTTTTAAAAAAGTGAATTGAAAAAAAATGACTTAAAAAAAGCGACTTTGAAAAAAGTAACGTTAAAAGAACTGACTGTAAAATTCAACAGTGCAAAACTAAATCGCCGCTATTTTAGCAAACCCACACCGTATGCAAAACCCACCAACGCAAAATCCACACAAACTTATCAAAAATAGCTGTCAAAATAAAAAACCCTGCGTATCACAGGGCTTTCTTTATGGCTTCAGATTAAAAATCGCGGTTACACGTGCGGTAAAATCGCAGGCATCAAATCATGAAAGGTACGACCTGACGCGGTTTCACCAATGGCATGCATTTTCCACTCACCGTTATGGCGATAAATTTTTGCCAAAATCAGCGCGGTATGACTGCCTTGGGCCGACAAATCATAACGGGCAACTTCACTATTATTGCTGGCATTTACCAAACGACAAAACGCATTATTGACCGTGGCAAAAGTTTGACCTGTAAAGCTATTGACAGTAAAAACCAAGGCTTGCACATGGTCAGGGATACGAGATAAATTGACATTAATCACTTCGTCATCGCCATCGCCAGCACCGGTGCGATTGTCGCCTGTGTGTTGTATGCTACTGTCTTTTGACTGCAATTGTCCAAACCAAATCGCATCCACCATTTGTTTGTTGGCATCAAGCATGATACACGACGCATCCAAGTCAATGCTGCCGCCGCCACTGCCACCACCGCCAAACAAGCCACCCAAAAATCCACCTGATTTTTGCGGCGCAGCACCGACATCCCAACCCAGACCCATTTTGATTTGGCTGAGTGCGCCACCTGCTTCTTTTTCTAGCGAGATTTTTTGACCTTTCGATAAATTCACTGCCATGTTGGTTTCCTTATTTTATTTTTTTACTATTCTATCTAGCTATGTTTTAAGATTTTAACAACGGTTTAGCACAAACTGACTATAACAAACCGCCTAAAATACCTTCATTGCCACCGCGTCCGCCTGAGTTTGACCCCAGTAAACTTTGAATCCAGCCTTGGTAAGTATCACGGTTGCGCGAGCAAATCACTACTTTGCCTTGACCTGAGAACTTTAGTACCATGCCTTCGCCGCTCGTGACTGAATTGATGATATTGCCCAAAAAGCCTTTTTTCTGGCTGGTCGCCATTGACAGGCTATATTGCAGTCGGCTATCCCAGCATACCACGTGACCATTATCAATAATCACATCTTTATCAGGCGTGACATCAATCTCAAACAAAGAGCCAAACCCCGATACCACGAGCTGACCTTGACCTTGCGTTTGCATGACCATAAAGCCACCCGTATCCCCAAATATAGCACCGCCTAAATTGCGCTGAATATTGGCACGCAAATCAACGCTATGGGTCGCTGCCACAAAGGCACCGTCACTAAGCGTATACTGATTGGCGCCGACGTCCAAAATTTGCATATCGCCATCAAGTGTGGGCGCCAGTAAGCAGTCACCCTCACCATTGACCGCTTCAATTTGCTGCTGAAAAATCGACTCGTCATTGGCAAAT
This sequence comes from Moraxella sp. CTOTU46711, assembly GCF_031975715.1. Lineage (NCBI taxonomy): Bacteria > Pseudomonadati > Pseudomonadota > Gammaproteobacteria > Moraxellales > Moraxellaceae > Moraxella > Moraxella sp. CTOTU46711. The sequence goes on along the minus strand of NZ_DALYMP010000006.1, from coordinate 126,652 downwards.
CGGCGCATCAAAGCTTGCATGATGCCGCCACGCATCTGACCTTTAAGCTCAAGATTTGACTCCATCATGACCATGGCATTGGATTCGCAATAAATCGAATCGCCTTTTTTGAGATTACAATGCAAAAATGGCTCAATCGTCCCAATCATACTAAACGTCGCTGCCATAGGTTAATGTATCCTTATAAACTAAGTGGCAAAAATGATAATAAAAGTAGCTAAGTTTGAAAAAGCCCTTAGGCTTAAAAAAGTGCTCAGGCTAAAAAATGGTTATGCTGAAAAAAAGGGGCAAGCCGATGCCACCCCATTGTTAAAAAATTATTAAAAGATTTTAGCCAAAAAACTAAACAGCAACGCCATATGATGCAGCCAATGGTCCTAAACCGCCAGCAAAACCTTGTCCAACCGCACGGAATTTCCACTCGCCATTGTTCTTATAGAGCTCGCCAAAAATCATCGCTGTCTCAGTGCTGCTGTCTTCTGACAAATCATAACGAGCCACTTCAGCGCCGCCTTGGGTATTCACGATGCGAATATAAGCGTTTGCTACTTGACCAAAGTTTTGGTTACGCGCTTGACCATCATAAATCACCGCACAAAATACCACTTTGCTCACATCGGCTGGGACTTTAGTTAAATCCACTTTGATGACTTCATCGTCGCCATCGCCTTCACCGGTGCGGTTATCACCCGTATGCTCTACTGAGCCATCGGATGATTTTAGGTTGTTAAAGAAAATAAAATCTGCATCTGCCCGTACTTTACCCGATTCATTGACCAAAAACGCGACCGCGTCTAAGTCAAAGGCTTGCCCGTCAGTGGCACGTGGGTTCCAGCCAAGACCAACTGCCATGTTGGTTAAATTCGGTGCTTCCTTTGATAAATTAACGTTACCACCTTTGGTTAAGCTAATTGCCATTGTTTTATCCTTTGTAATAAATTTTTGAAGTCAAATAAGAAAATCGATGTCCGTTGTCATGCACTGCGCCTTGAACTTTCAGACTCCAAGCGCGCCCAGACTAAAAGCCTCAGACACCGTAAAAAATCGCCTAAAAAAACAAAACGTGAGCCGAAACCCACGTTTTAACTATACCTTTGGTGGTAGAATTTGTCCACCATTCGGCTACATTAAGCTGTTATATTTATGTGTCAAAAGCTTAAGGGATATTAAGCTCAAGCCATCATCCTAAATATCTTTACTGTTAGGCATGAGCCCCAGTGTGTTTAGCGTCTTTTAGTTTTTCGCCAAAGCTTCTTCGCGCTTACGGTAGCTGATAGAGTTAATCACTGCCCATACGATAAAGGCAATCCCAATCAAACCCGTCACGATTTCTGGCACTTCGATATGCACAGTTGCTAATAGCATGATGACCGCCAACGCGCCAATCGCATAATGCGCGCCATGTTCTAGATAAACAAACTCATCGAGCGTGCCTTTTTCTACCAAGAAAATGGTCATGGATCGCACAAACATCGCACCAATGGCCAAACCGAGCATGATGATAATCACGTCATTGGTAATGGCAAACGCACCAATCACCCCATCAAAACTAAACGACGCATCGAGTACTTCAAGGTATAAAAAGCCCGCAATACCGCCTTTGGCAATCGCGCCAGCGACTTCTTTGCCTTCAATCACATCGGGGGTTGATTCATCATCATCGTCCGCCCCTTCTAAAAGGCTTGATAATACATTGGTGGCTAGATAAATCAAAATACCAAATACACCTGCAGTCAATACCGCGGCTTTACGCGCTGGATCTACCCAAAACAGCGCAATCATCAATAACGCCAATGCCACAAACACGCTCATGGCATCGACTTTGCCAAATCGTGCCAATTTACGCTCAAGCCATTTAAACCACATTACTTCTTTTTCATCGAACAAGAAGTTTAAAAAGACGAGCAACAAGAACATCCCACCAAATGCGGCAATCTCAGCATGGTGCTCAATGAGCTTTGCCGAGTATTCTTTCGGGTTGTTGAGCGCCATGTTGATGACATCCATCATGCCCATATCGGCAGTCACCGCGACGATGACAATCGGGAATACCAGACGCATACCAAATACCGCGATGAGCATACCCACAGTCAAGAAAATCATTTTCCAAAACTTATCCCAGGTTTTGAGTACCGAGGCATTGACCACCGCATTATCAAACGACAGCGAAATCTCCATCACTGCCAAAATCAGCGTGACAAACAGCGCCGACATCATAGTGCCAACGCCACCATGTGAAAAACCCCACCACGCTGCAATTGCCAATGCAATCGTGGTAAAGACAATATCGAAATAAAAATGTCTCATAATAATCCTACAAATTAAAAAATTAACGGCTAATAAAGTCATCTAACACGTAAGATGATTGGATGTGCTTATCTTACACAACTATTTGCTCAATCATACTACAAATGTGTTACCAAACAATTGATTGCACGCTTAAACCACGCATTATGGCAAATATTCGCCAACTTGGTGCATTTATGGGTACAATAGCGACTTTTAATTTTTTAAACCAAGTGCTGACCGCAAAATATTGCGATTAGCCTGTGTTTAAACCCTGTTTGGAAGCGTCGCGGTATGTTAGAAAACTTTATCACCCTTGTTCTGATTCTTACCCCCTTGGTGGTCGGGTTTTTGCTGCCATTACCGCAACGATTTATGCCGCTGGTAGACAAGCTACTGACCAACTTGGTGTTTGTGATTTTAACCTTTATTGGTCTTTCGTTGTCTCAGATTGCTAACTTGGGCGCGCAGATTGGGTTTATTGGCACCAATGTGGCGGTATTGGCGATTTGTACCCTAGGTGCAGGTTTTATCAGTTTGCTGATATTTGACAAGCTGCATCCTTGGCAACGTGCCCTTCCCCATGAGCATAGCCAAGCAGGTTTTAGCATCACCGGAAGCCTCGTTCAGTTGTGCTGTGTGGTGTTGGGTTTTTTACTGGGCAAATTGTTACCCATGACGGATGTGCCGATTGATGGCATCATCAAGGGCTTGTTAATTTTGCTGATTTTATTGGTGGGTTTTCAGTTGTCGCATTCGGGGATGACGTTGCGGCAGGTATTGGTCAATAAACGCGGCGTACAAGCCTGTGTGATTTTTTGTCTCAGTGTGGCAGTCGGTGGTTTATTGTACGCGCTGATAATGCCTGATGTGACCTTCACCCAAGGGCTAGCACTATCTTCTGGCTATGGCTGGTATTCGTTGTCGGGGATTATCATGACTGATGCGTATGGCGCCGTTTGGGGGAGTGTGGCATTGCTCAATGATTTGTTACGTGAGTTTACGGCGCTACTGTTTATCCCTATGCTGATTCGTAAATACCCAACCACGGCGGTGGGTTTGGGCGGGGTAACTACGATGGATTTTACCTTACCCGTCATCCAAAGCTCAGGGGGAAATGAAGTGGTACCGCTTGCCATGAGCTTTGGGTTTTTGGTCAATATCATTTCACCGGTGTTAATGGTGGTATTTTCAAGTTTTGGCTAATCACACAATCAATACGCGCAAAACTCAACTTGTTGGTCGCCATATGGACTGCGTACTGTCACATAATGCAGACCTTTCGTGCGCGTGTGAATACGATAGGTATTGTCGTCAATCCATTCACCTCGCAGCACACCCCGTGCATCTCTGATATGGATACCGTCTTCCATATTGGCGGCTTTCACGTCAAAATCTTGATTTTTTAGCAGATACAGGCTATAGGTTTTAGTTTTGCTAAAATCACCTGAATAACTGGCGCAGTAGCTACCTTTTGGAAAAATAATTTTGGTAGCTGTCGCGGCAGTGGCAGTTTGGGTGGTTGCCGCTACCGATAACATGGCTATAGCTGCGCCAAATAAGGGGGCTGTAAAACGTGTTTTCATTTCGTTCTCCTTGTCTTTGTTTGACTATTTTTTAATATGACAATTTCCTATTGCCGCTTGATTATTATTAGCAGATTTTCTATTCACATTCATGATAAGTTTAGTAAAAAAATTTGTTTGTTTTATCAGCACAATAAAAAACCCCGCTCATGTCATCACACGATCGGGGTTTTCATATTTGCTAATACGATTATTTTGGGGAGTACAATTATTGGGCTAACGCAGGATAATCCGTATAGCCTTCTTGATCGCCACCATAAAAAGTGGCTGGGTTTGGTTGATTAAGCGGCGCATTTTGGTGAAAACGCTCAACCAAATCTGGATTTGCGATATAACTGCGACCAAATGCGACGGCATCAATTAAGCCATCACGAATTAGCGTGTCTGCTTTTTCTGCCGTATAGCCGCCTGCACCGATAAGCACGCCGTGATAAGCATCACGAATTTGGCGACGGAATTCTGCCGTAAAGGGTTTTCCACCTGCCCAGTCTGGCTCAGAGATATGTAAATAGGCTAGGTTAAAGCTATCAATCAGCTTGATGATTGCTAACGCATCGTCTTCACTACCGGCATCCACACCATTGAATTGACCCAGTGGCGAGATACGGATACCCACTTTGTCACTGCCAATGGCGTTAGTGACTGCGGTTAAAATTTCTTTCAAAAAGCGCATACGGTTCTCTAAGCTACCACCGTATTCATCGCTGCGTTGGTTGACGCTCTCATACAAGAATTGATGAATCAAATAGCCGTGTGCACCGTGGATTTCAATAACATCCATGCCCGCTTCAATCGCATTACGCGCGGCGCTGGCAAAATCATCGACGGTTTGTTTGATTTCTGCGGTGGTCATCTCACGCGCTGGGGTGGCAGTCACACGGTATACTTTGCCTTCGTCATCTTTTAACGAGGTGCGTACCGCATCACCCAAATCCACGGTTGATGCTGATACAGGCGGCTGACCTTGTGGGCGCAAGCTATAATGCGATACCACCCCTGTGTGCCATAACTGCATAGCGATATGACCGCCTGCTTGGTGTACGCTATCAGCAATCATTTTCCAGCCTGCAATTTGTGCGTCACTAAAAACACCGGGCGCGCCTGCGTAGCCTTTGGCATCGGCTGAGATATCCGTGGCTTCTGTGATAATCAAACCACTGCTAGCGCGCTGGGTATAATAGGTTGCCATGAGTGGCGTTGGCAAGCCACCAATCCCTTTCGTTCCATTAGGCAAATCAGCACTACGCAGACGGGTCAATGGCGCCATAAAGACGCGGTTGGGCAAGCGCATCGCGCCCACGTTAATTGGTGATAAAAGAGCGGAGTAAGACATACATTCCTCGGGATTGTTGATTCATCTTTCGTTGAGTTATTGGACGCTGCTAGCTTTAAGTCATAACAAACTTGATAAAAAAATTGTTGCAGCATCCTTGTTTATAAGGATTTTAGACTTATATACGTTGCTATCAAACTTCGTCACAGCGTAATTTTCACAGGTTAATCTGCTGTCAGAAGCTTGAGCAAAGACTACGTTTTAGCAAGCATCAGTTTCTAAAAAGCATTTATTTTTAAAAAGTTGTTGCGAGTTTTTTAGACAAATTATTGCAATTGCTTTCACTATTTTATTCTATGATAGCTCTGTGTTTGAGCGTAACGTTTACTTAATAAGTGCCATGGTGCATTTTTACAAGTGGCAATGTATTAACAATAACAAATTCTTAAGGATCGGCATGAATAATTTCCAATATTACAACCCTGTGCGTATCGTATTTGGCGAAGGTCAAATCAAAGAACTCGCCAATCTTGTCCCTGATAATGCCCGCGTACTTATCACCTATGGCGGTAGCTCTGCCAAAAAAACCGGCACACTCGATGAGGTCAAAACCGCGCTACAAGGTAAACAGCGTGAAATCTTTGAATTTGGCGGCATTGAGCCAAATCCAGAATTTAATACCTTGATGAAAGCCGTCGATATGGTACATGCCAACAACATTGACTTTTTGCTCGCTGTCGGTGGTGGCTCAGTACTTGATGGCACCAAATTTGTTGCATTGACTGCCACCTTAGATGACGACAAAGACCATGAAAAAGCGTGGGAAGCATTAAAAGGATATACCCGTGATATTCAAAATGCGCTACCACTCGGTACTGTACTCACCATTCCTGCAACAGGCTCAGAGATGAATTCAGGCGGCGTTATCAATCATAGTGAGCGTCATGCCAAATTGCCCTTTGGTAACCCACTGGTATTCCCGCAGTTTTCGATTCTTGACCCTGCCAAAACCTTAACACTACCTGAGCGTCAAGTGATGAATGGTGTAGGCGATGCGTTTGTGCATGTGATGGAGCAGTATCTGACTTACCCAGTCAACGCCAAAGTCCAAGATAGTTTCTCTGAAAGTCTGCTCAAAATCTTGATTGAAGAAGGCCGTGCCGTCAAAGCCAACCCTAATGACATGGAAACGCGGAAAAACATCATGTGGACAGCGACAATGGCACTCAATGGTCTCATTGGCACGGGCGTACCACAAGACTGGACCACCCATATGATTGGACATGAACTCACATCACTACACGGCATTGACCACGCCCGCACCTTGACCATTGTGTTGCCTGGGGTGATGCGTGAGCTCAAAGATAGCAAAAAAGACAAGTTACTACAGTACGCCAAAAACGTTTGGCATATCACTGAAGGTAGCGATGAGGATAAGATCGAACAAGCGATTGTTAACACCGAAAACTTTTTCCGCGAGCTTGGCTTACCAGTGAGATTGTCAGATGTCGACCTTGATGCGTCTGCTATCGCGCCAATTTTAAGCCAATTAGAAGAACATAATATGGTTAAACTTGGTGAACATCGTAGCAATGATTTGGCAGTGTCTGAGCGGATTTTGCGCGCAGCCATCTAATCATCTAATGCTATAAAAAAAGACCTAGCCAATTGCTAGGTCTTTTTTTATGCCAACAGTTAAAAACCATTGGGATGGGCCAATTCATCATGCCCATCTTTATCAATCACTTTTGGCAGTGGCAACGCCATACCGACACTACTAGGCGTCTCTTGAATCACCACAGGCGGCGGCTGATAACGGGTAATCACTTCATTGCCCTGCTCATCCTCGCTGAGCACATACTGGTAGCCTTTGCGATTAAAGCGTTTAACTAGCCTTTGATACCACCCTGCAAAACCTGTCGTGGGTTCGTTGGGGTTATGATAAAACGCATTCATCACCGCAGGTAGCCCCAGACCACATACCACGCCTGACATCAATACCACGATAAAGGTATAACCCACCAAAAAGCTGCTATAAGGCTCCAATTCAGGGACGTTAGAAACCGATAAAATCAACGCCAAAGAAATCGCCCCGCGCACCCCGCCCCACGATAGAATCGTCAAACTACCGTTGTAACTGGTTTTTCGAACATCAGACAACAGGCTAAAAGACGCAAAATTTGCCAAAAAGCGGGATAAATGCAGACAAATAAATGCCACCACACCGCCCAAAATCAACGAGGTGTTCAGCTCTAAAATAAACAGCTCCAGACCGATAAGGGTAAATAAAAATGAATTAATAATCCCCTCAATGGCGTGCCAAAAGTGATTCACATAGGTGATTTCACCTTCTTCTAAAATCTGGTGCCAACGGTTACCAACAATCAAGCCTCCGACCACACAAGCAATCGGCGCGGAAGCATGCGCATACAATGCCACCAAATACGACCCACACGCCAAAAATGCCGTGGTCAAAATCAGTGACTCCATCTCGTGTTTACCGCTTAAAATACGCAGCGTCATTTGCCCAAAAAACCAACCAATAATCCCTGCGACCACAATTTCATACAACAACACTTCTACTGTGGTCACAATGCTAAAGCCATTGCCTTGCAGACCATGCAAAATAGTCATAAATAGCGCAATACACACCGCATCATTGAACAGCGACTCACCTTCTAGCTTAATCATCAAATGGCGCGGCGCTTTGATAGAGCTAAGCACGCCTTTGATGCCAATCGGGTCAGTCGCGCCGAGTGCCGCGCCCAATAACAGCAATACCGCAAACGGGATATTTGCCCCTGTGAGCCACTGAAAGCCAAACATAAGGCTTGCAAAAAACAGCGCACACAGTGCCAATGCGATACTTGCCAAAATCCCAATCGGTTTCCAATAATTTTTGAGATCGGACACCTTAAACGTCAGCGCCGATGCCGTCAAAATAAAACAAATCACTCCATTGATTAAAAAATCGTAAAAATCGATATCACGCACCGCATTTTGGATACTGGTGATATTGATGGTAATAAACTCGTTGCCATTGAGCAGGCTTGCACTCCACTGCAAAATAAAAACCAGTACTGCCGACACAATGGGCACCCCAATGGCTTGTGGAAAGTCCAAAATCCGCTTGTTAAATAGCGTGGTAATAATGGACAAGGCACAGACGGCTGCCAAAATTTGTAAAAAAATAAAATTTCCCATAGGCGTTTTTTTAGCTCTTCATTCTATAAAACACTGTCACCAAAGCCATTTTTAGCCGTGACAAAGCAAAAATACTTCAACAAAAATAAAACCCTACCACAAACTGTGGTAGGGTTTTACCGTAAGCAATTGTTTGCGCAAATGCAAGCAAATTTTGTGATTAATATCTCTTAAACCGTGTTGGCGAGATGATGCAGCCAGCGCTGAATCATCACATCAAGCGCTTCTGGCTTATAGGGCTTGGTACAGTAATCTTGCATACCCGCATTAAGATATACTTCTTTGTCCCCATGCATGGCGTGTGCCGTCACTGCAATGATAGGCGGCAACTGACTGAACGACTGTTTGAGTATTTTGGTAGCTTCCACCCCATCCATGATAGGCATCTGATGATCCATCAAAATGATATGATATTTGCTAGGGTCAGCTTTATAAAAGTTGACGGCCTCTAACCCATCTTTGGCTCGGGTGACTTCATAGCCATATTTTTTTAGGCTTTTGACCGCGACCATGGCATTTAGCTCATTGTCTTCTGCTAACAGAACATGGGCAGGCAGACGTTCTAGCGGTTGTGTTGTAGTTTCATCATGACTTTGGTGCCACTGCTGATAGCTGATTTCATCAGTTGCTATCATTGGTAGAGATAGGGTAAAGGTCGAGCCTTTATTTTTTTCACTGGTTACCTTAATCGTGCCGCCCATCCCTTCTGCCAACGCTTTGCACACAGATAGCCCTAGCCCTGTACCCCCATATAACCGATGGGTAAACTTATCAGCTTGATTATACGCATCAAAAATCACCGCCAATGATTCAGGCTTGATGCCAACGCCCGTATCAATCACATTGAATTTGATTTGGTGTCTATCACCGCCATTCATGGCTTGAATGGTCACTTTACCTTGTTTTGGGGTAAATTTGATGGCGTTATTGACTAGATTCATTAAAATCTGTCGAACCCGCACAGGATCGGTGTTGACATATTTGGGCAAGTTGTCAGGGTAATCGAAGGTTAGCTCCACGCTGTTGTCTTTTGCAGTGGCTAAAAAGCATTGATACACGTCTTGGCATAGCTGTGCTAAATCAACGGGGATACTCTCAAAACGTATTTTACCTGATTCTACTTTGGATAAATCCAAAATATCGTTGACGATGGTAAGCAGATGCTCATTGGATGTTTTAATCGATTTAATATAGTGTTGCTGCTGCGTATCAAGCGGTGTCTGCTCAAGCAATTCAAGCATGCCCATGATACCATTCATCGGCGTGCGAATTTCATGGCTCATATTGGCCAAAAATGCGGTCTTTACCTCATCGGCGCGCTCAGCTTGGTAACGCTGCTGACGTAATTTTAAGGTATCACTGACCATCGCCGCCAAATCTGCTAACACGCGTTGTTGATTGGCGTCAAAATCTTGATGCGGCTGGTCGTCAATCACACATAGCGCGCCCAAAGCAAATTCCCTACCTTGGCTGTCGTGAACCACGATGGGTGCGCCAGCATAAAACCGAATATAAGGGTAACCGGTGACCAAAGGATTGTTTTTAAATCGCGTATCTTGGTGAGTATCGAGCGTGACAAAGGTGTCGTTTTGTGTAATGGTGTAATTGCAAAAAGCAACATCACGGCTGGTTGAATGTTCTTTTAGACCAATTCTTGACTTAAAAAACTGGATATCAGCATCCAAAAAAGTAATAGCGACAATCTTAGTCCCAAAAAACGCCTTAGCCAAAGCACTAATACGCTCAAATTCGCATTCTTTATTTGTTTGGATAATATGGTACTCATCCAATACCGCTAGACGCTGTTTTTCATTGTTTGCTATAGGATATGATATCATCTCATTAACACCGTCCTACTACGTGATAAAAATTAAACGCTGAGGTTATTTTAACGCTTCAGCAACCAACATCATCCCCACCACTGAGGTCACTGCAACGGCCGATCCATAGCCGCCACAATGCAAACCACCTGTTTGACAAGACTTATCAACAATCGGCGGCTGTGATGAAAAAACACAACGAATGCCGAATTTTTCTTTCATCGCACGATTGATGCCATAATCTTGACGAAGTCGCTGTCTGACTTTAGCCAGTAGCGGATCTTGGTAAGTATCCTTAAGATCTGCCACCTGAATTTGGGTCGGATCCGTCTTGCCACCTGCCCCGCCCGCCATAATTAACTTTAATTTATTGAATCGGCAATGCAGCGCAAGCGCAAGCTTGGCATTCATATCATCGACACAATCTAATACCACAAGCTGTTTACCTGACTGTCTAAGCTGTGATTGCAAAGCACGATTAGGTATTAACAATTGTACGTTATCTTTGCTCAAAAAATCGTCAATCAAATGTAATTTGATATGGGGATTGATTTCTTTGATACGTGCTGCCATGGCTTCAATTTTGCTTTTACCAAAATTGCTATCGGTAGCGGGTAATTGTCGATTGACATTGGAGGCTACTAGCACATCCATGTCAATTAATGTCATCTCGCCCACACCTGTACGAGCCAGTCCCTCAGCTGCCCATGAGCCCACCCCGCCCACGCCCACCACATACGCATGCAGATTCTCAAACTTACTAAATTGCGCAGCACCGTACAGTTTTTGGGTGCCTGCAAAACGGCGTTCGTATTGGGCGTCAGTTGATGTCATATCAGGCGTCATTTCGGCTGTCAGTGTCATGGTTTATCTTAATCTTGGTCAGGGTTTATATTCAATTTGTTTGGGATAGGATACTCCCAGCTGACTTGTAGTGCAGCGCAGCTATTTTGCCACAACTGTTCGGCGAGTTGGGATTTGTGTTTGTTTAATAGGTCTGATAACGCTGTCAACACGTACGGCAGATTGGCAGGTACATTGCGCCTACCGTGCGTCCCATGACAGGGCAGCGGCGTAAAGTCTGGGCAGTCCGTCTCAATCACAATAGCGTCAAGCCCAACGGTTTTGACAAGTTCTGTAAGGGTATGGCGCAGTTTTTTGGCATTCGGATTGGTCACTTGCCCGGTGATGCCGATTTTAAAGCCCAGATTGACCAGCGCTTTGGCTTCTTGGATACCGCCACTAAAGCTATGGGCAATCCCGCCCTGGGTGAATTTTTGTGCTTTTAACATCTTAATCACATCGCCATGCGCGCGGCGAATATGTAGCAGCGCAGGCAGTTGGTATTGTTTTGCCAATTCAAGTTGCTGACCAAAAAAATCTTGCTGCCTTGCGTAATTCTCCGCAGTTTTCATCGGCGCAGTAAAGGTATCAAGCCCGATTTCCCCAATCGCAATGGGTGAATATTGCTGAATAAACTGCTCTAGCCGCTGCAAATCGCTGTCTTTATGCTCAGTAATATAAAAAGGATGCAATCCAAAGGCTAAATGCGCCAAAGGTGTGGCTTTGCCTTGCTGCCCATAGCCTTGCATTTGCTGTTGGCACGCCACCATTTGTGCAAAATACTTTGCTAAAAAGCCTATCAAAACCAGATGATGAACCCCGTTATCCCATGCCAATTGTGATTGGATTTCGCGGTCATGATCGAAGCTATCCACATCAAAATGGGTATGCGTATCAATTAATGGCAAATCAAACAAGCAAGCCGCATCATTTATCATAGTCATATCATTTCAAATACTGTGGTTTGACAATGCCGTTTAGCTCGCTGTAAGGCACGGTCAATTGCGGTGCACCCAGCGCATAAAAACCAATCTCATACGGCTGGTACAAAAACGTCATGCCCTGACCATTAAAACTATAATTGTCGGTCAAACTAAATGGCCAAGTGTTAAAATGCGCGTTAGGATTAATCTCATGGGTTTTGAGATATTGAATGAATTGGGCTTTGACCAAGGCTTCAAGTTTTGTTTTTTGCTGTGGTAACAGCACATCGACAAGCGACAATTGTTTTTTTTGGCGCATATCAAAGACATAATAGTTGGTCGTACTGATACCATGGGCGCCGCCCGTGAATTGATAAAATTCCGTCGCAAACAACTCCAAATCATTTTTATGACCCAAATAAATCGGCTTTGCCATTATCTGCACGGGCGCTATACTGCTGTCAAAATCTTTACCGCGTGCTGCCACCATGGTTTTATTTTCTGCAATTAATCGGCTAATCCCCGTATTAAGAAGCTGCGTGTATTGGCTATCACTGGGCGTCGCACTACGGGTAAAATCTTGCCATTTTTTTGCTTGTGTTTTATCTTGGTTATCATCAGCCATTGCGATGGCTGCGGTGACATCTTTATTGATAATGGCATCGAGCCAATCTTGTCCTGTCTGTACAAAATAATAGTCAATCTCTGGGCAAATTTGTCCACAGCTATCAAAGAGTTTTTCATTGACTTTAGGATAATGCTTTGCCATATACAAATCTTGGGCATGAGCTTGTGCTGCCATGAGCGTCATCAGGGCTGTCAGGCAAATTCCACTGAGACTTTGAGGTTTCATGAATGTCATCTATTTATCCTTTATTTGTTATCTGCCTATAATATAAAAATTTTAGCCATTGTTTTAGTTATGGTTATCCTGCTCAGTATTTTTATTGATAGGCTGCTTAAGTGTATTTTTAGCGGATAGATTTTTAGGCGACTTGGTAACTACTTTATCAGCCCGTGGACTACTACGTCTAGGTATCAACAATAAAGCTGTGGCAGCAACCCCTAGTTTAATCACCCTCGATATGCTCATACCTTTCCTTTCCTTTCCTTTCCTTTCCCTGCCTTAGTTTTTAAACCTTAGCCTTTAACAGTATTGCCATAAAAAAACCCATCAGTCGATACCCGTTTAATGGTGGACTAATGGGCTGTTTTCAAATGCCGTTATGGATATAGCTGTTATATAATAACGTAATTTGATAAGTGTTCGATAATTATTAGAATTTTTTACCCAACACTTTAGCAGCTAGCTCTTTCCCCATGGTAAATGCGGTAGTCTTGGCAGATTTCGTGCCATTTGAATTTGCCGCAGCATTGTCAGCAGGCTCATTGTCAATCGGTGCCGTATTATTTGCTTTGTTTTCAATGGTTGGCTGGGTTTTGTTACGACCTTTTAACATATAGTAAGCGGCACCAAGTACGCCAAGTTTAATAAGATTTGATTTGGTTACACCATTTGGGAATTGCATAGTATCCTCACTTTTGTTGTAGTTGTTAAAATTTTAAATTATTTAAATTAGTAGTTATCGCTAATGGGTTAATTGTAGCCAAAATTTAAGCTTTTTACTAAAGTAATTAGGTTACCAATATTTATTGTTTGCCCTCATTGGGTTATCGTTTGGTAAATTGGGTAAAATCCTTTTAAGGTTAAAAAAAGCTGACAGGGTTTGTCAGCTTATTTGCGGTTATGGTGATGACTGTATCAATTTATCAGTGCTCACGGGTGGCGCTAAAGGTAATTTCTGGATAACGTTCTTCCATCAATTTAAGATTAACCCGGCTTGGGGCAAGATAGGTCAAATAACCACCACCATCGACAGATAACTGGTCGTGGGCTTTTTTCTTAAACTTCTCAAACGCCACTTTGTCATCACAATGCACCCAGCGCACTGTCGCAATCGACACAGGCTCAAAGGTACATTGCACTTTATATTCTTCAAGCAGGCGATGCGCGACCACTTCAAATTGTAGCACCCCTACCGCGCCCAAAATCAAATCATTGTTGATTTGCGGCATAAATACTTGGGTTGCGCCTTCTTCTGATAGCTGCTGTAGACCTTTTTGCAGTTGTTTTGACTTAAGTGGGTCTTTAAGTACCACACGGCGAAACAATTCTGGCGCAAAGTGGGGAATGCCTGTGAAGTTTAAAGTTTCGCCTTCGGTAAAGCTATCGCCAATTTGGATAGTGCCGTGATTATGTAAGCCGATGATATCGCCCGAATACGCTTCTTCCAGCGCTTCGCGGTCACCTGCCAAAAACGTCAAGGCATCTGAGATACGTACTTCTTTGCCCAAGCGCACATGTTTCATTTTCATGCCTTTTTCGTACTTGCCTGAACACACCCGCATAAAGGCAATACGGTCACGGTGTTTTGGGTCCATGTTGGCTTGGATTTTAAAGACAAAGCCGGAGAATTTTTCTTCATCGGCTTTGACGGTGCGTTCAACGGTGTCATGGTCTTTAGGCGCTGGGGCGTATTGGGTCAGCACATCAAGCACCATGTTAATCCCAAAGTTACCCAACGCCGTACCAAACAGCACAGGCGTTTGTTTACCCGTCAAAAATTCATCGACATCCCAATCTTCATGTGCCATTTTTGCAAGCTCTAGGCTTTCTTCAAATTCACGGAAGGCAATTTCACCGATTCTCTCGCGGACATCTGGATAGTCATAGCCGTCACGGCTCTCAATCTCGACAATCTCAGTACCATGACCTTTTTGATAAAAGTAGGTTTTATCCTCGCTGATGTTGTACACCCCCACAAAATGCTGACCCGTACCAATCGGCCACGTCATCGGCACACATTGGATTTTTAGGACGTTTTCAATTTCATCAAGCAGTGATAGCGGGTCACGGATTTCGCGGTCAAGCTTGTTGACAAACGAGATAATCGGCGTGTCACGCATCCGACATACTTCCATCAGCTTGATAGTTCGTTCTTCCACACCTTTTGCCCCATCAATTACCATCAGTGCGCTGTCCACCGCGGTTAAGGTACGATAGGTATCTTCTGAAAAGTCGGCGTGACCTGGGGTGTCTAGCAGATTGACCATGTTGTCGGCATAGGGAAACTGCATTACCGAGGTGGTAATTGAGATACCACGCTCCTGCTCCATGCTCATCCAGTCAGATGTTGCGTGTTTGTCGGTTTTGCGTGATTTGACTTCACCTGCGCGCTGAATTGCTTGCCCCCACAGCAGTAATTTTTCGGTCATGGTGGTTTTACCGGCATCGGGGTGCGAGATAATAGCAAAAGTGCGGCGTTTGGCGATTTCAGAATGTAGTGACATAGTGTTTGACTTAAAAGTAGCGAGGCTTGGTAACCGATAAAAGAAAGAATAAAAAAGATGGCATATTGTAGCCGATTTTACGTTTGATTGCGATTTTCACCGGTGATTATTGCGCATCGCGCGGGTGATTTTGACATAATTTTGTCATAAATCTAATACTTTAATCACTAAAATTGTGTTAGTTTTATCTCATCTTTTTTTATCTTGTTAAGATGTTATTTATGACCGCTGAACCACTTGGCAACAATCCTGAACCCCCACTCAATAATAAAAACAACGCTTCGACCAGTGCTCATTTGGGCGATCCTTTTTTGACCAACGATCGACTACAGTGGTCAGATATGAAAAGTTTTTTGTTAGCGATTAGCAGTGTGATTGTTGTCTGGCTGCCTGTGCTATTGCTCCACCTGACTTTAGTGCTTTTTGCCACCTTAATTACTTATGCACTGATTCGCGGCATTGCCGGCTGGATTCATCGGCATGTCATTGCCTATATGCATAGCGCCTCGCGTCAGCAGCGTATGGGTAAAGTCGCAGAATGGTTTGCTATTGCCATTTTGGCGACTTTGATTTCACTTACTGTGTATGTATTTGGCGATTGGATTGCTGATAAAGCCAGTGTTGATGTCTTCAATAAGCTTATCCGACAGATATTGGACATATTTGACCAGCTTCATACCCTACTACCCGCAAGTATTTCTCAGCATCTACCTATTTCAGTTAGTTCATTTCAAGCTATGCTCATGAGTACTATCAAAAGTCATGCGCCACAACTACAGTTAGTGGGTATTCATACGTTGCGCGGGCTTGGTTATGTGCTAGCGGGTGTGGTGATTGGTTGTATTGTCGCGTTGCAAGTACCTGTGAATAGCGCAGCGCATAAAACCCCATTTACCCAGCATTTGCGCCAAAAATTTGATGAACTTATCATGGGGTTTAATGATGTGTTTTTTGCGCAAGTCAAAATCTCTAGTATCAATACCATCTTAACTTCGGTGTTTTTGCTAGGCATATTACCTATACTTGGCCATCCGCTACCGATGGCTTGGACCGTTGTGCTTATCACCTTTTGCGCAGGGCTGTTCCCTGTCGTTGGTAATTTGGTCTCAAACATTGTCATCGTCTTGCTTAGCCTGACTCACGGGCTTGGCATCAGCATTTTATCGCTGGTGTGGTTGGTGAGCATTCATAAACTTGAATACTTTTTAAATGCGCAAATCATTGGTCACAAAATCCGAGCGTCTGCTTGGGAGTTGTTGTTATTTATTTTGGTTCTTGAAGCCACGTTTGGGTTGGCGGGACTCATCAGTGCGCCAGTGATTTATGCCCAAATCAAACGCATTTTGGCAGATAGAGGCTGGGTTATATAAAACTTCCCTTAGTGTTAGATAGCCCATTCACAAATATTTTGCCCAATAAATTGAATTTTTAAATCTTATCGCCATTAATAACAGAACACGGCTTTATTGTTACACTGTTCTGTGGTTGAATAATTAAAAATGTGTTTTAAAGTCTATCAACTGCCAAAATTTTAATGATTGATGTTACAATTTACATTAATATTTTTTGGCGTATTTTGAGGTTTAACCAAAAATTGAAAGATTTTCACGGATATTGTAGTGAAAAATCCTAGCAATTTTTAATTTCTAAAAATTTTTAATTTATTGTTCCAAAAAAGCGATTTGCCAATCCATTTATTGATTCATAAGGAATTTTAGCGATGTCTACTATCAATAATAACAACGTTGTACATTTTCATTACACCTTAAAAGACGACGAAGGTAACGTCATTGACCAATCACCAGAAGGTCAACCTTTAGCGTATTTACATGGCTACCAAAACATTATTCCAGGTCTTGAGTCACAATTAGCGGGCAAATCAGTGGGTGATAAATTTACTGCAAGCATTGAACCTGCAGATGCTTATGGCGAATTTGATGATGCAGCAGTACAAGAAGTCCCGCGCGAAAACTTCCAGGGTGTCGAAGATATCCAACCAGGTATGCAGTTTCAATCGCAAACTGAAGACGGTCATGTGATGTTAGTCACTGTGAAAGACGTACAAGATGACAAAGTGATTGTTGATGCTAACCATCCCTTAGCAGG
Source organism: Moraxella sp. CTOTU46711 (assembly GCF_031975715.1). Taxonomy (NCBI): domain Bacteria; kingdom Pseudomonadati; phylum Pseudomonadota; class Gammaproteobacteria; order Moraxellales; family Moraxellaceae; genus Moraxella; species Moraxella sp. CTOTU46711. The sequence continues at coordinate 109,260 of NZ_DALYMP010000006.1, read as the reverse complement.
CAAAAAACTTCATTTTGATGTAGAAGTAGCAAACATTCGTGACGCATCAGATGAAGAGTTACAACACGGTCACGTACACGGTGCAGGCGGTCATCACCACTAAGTTATCATTAAAGCTTAGAAAGATTAAATTGAAGGCTATGATTATAGCCTTCTTTTTTTGTGTAAAATTTTACCCTATGAAATAATTTTACGGGGTGTAAGAAACGCTTGATGTTATTTACAAAATCATTGATTTAGTTACGTTTTTTGATGCTTTGCTACAGTTTATACTACACACTGTGCGCTAGATTTTGGCATAATAGTTTTATACCCAACAAACAATCCAAGCAATAATAAAGACGCATGATTGGGTATATATTTTTAGTTATTTATATAACATTAAACTAATTACAAAAAAGGATACTACTCATGAACGAGAATACAATTAAAGGTCAATGGGAACAAGTTAAAGGCGCTGTAAAAGAAACTTGGGGTGACTTAACTGATGATGAAATTACCCAATTGGAAGGTAATCGCCAAAAACTATCAGGTAAAATCCAAGAGCGTTATGGTCGCGCCGAAGATGTGGTAGAAAAAGAAATCGATGACTGGTCAACCCGTCACAACTATCGTTTCTAGAATAGATTAACCCCTCCTCCAAAGTAAAAAAGCCATATCAGATGATATGGCTTTTTTACCTGCTATCCTAGCATCACTGACCTCATCCTTAAGGTCCTTACTAACTGGTAGTGAATTTCTTGACTCATCCTAAGTCTCACTCCACGTGTTTATCAAGCATCATTCCTTAATACTACGATAAACCATTCCTTTATTGGCAATTCTGTCCCTATCTCAATCCTTGAGAACCATCCCTGTGCCGTTGAATGTATTATTACAAAATTTACCATTCGGTAACAGTCGTACAAACGTCAATGTATGTAAGCTTTTGCTTACACGCATTTTGCCATTAGGGGCGCTGGTTGTTTGCTGTCTGTGCATCAAGCATCACATTAGCCGCTTCAATCACAAATGCTTCACTTTCAGGAAGCTTTGGACGTTCGGCTTGTTTTAGACGGCTACGGACTTCTAACTCTGCATCTTGCGCAGCTTGGTAAGCTGTCCACGTGCTATAGGGGCTTTCCCCATTGGCTTGGCGTCTTGCATTTTCTGCCGCCAACATTTTTGCCTCAATATTTTTGCGGAAAGTACGGCGGTCATTGATGTCTAATTTGACAGGCTTCTTATCATCTTCCTCATTACGGATTCTGTTGAGTTGGCTGAGATAAGCAAACTGGGCATTGGCTGCTTGACGCTGCTGTGACAAGGCATTGAGCGATTGCAAGGTCTCACGGGAATAGTTGCCCGCAGGTTGGTACGGCGCGGCACGAATCGTATCCCACGCCAGTGGGTTTTTCATGCTACGTTCACCAAATTCCATGCCTTCATAAATATTGACTAAGCGCACATCGGGTACAACGCCTTTATTTTGGGTACTGCCGCCAGTGATACGGTAGAACTTGCGCTGGGTTAAGGTTGCTGACCCTAAGGCAAGGTTATCAAGCTGAATTTGTGCTGAGCCTTTACCTGTGGTCGTGCTACCGACAATCAGACCGCGACCATAATCTTGAATCGCTGCCGCAAAAATCTCGCTGGCTGACGCCGAGCCTTGGTTAATGAGTACGCTCATCGGGCCTGTATATAGCTGCTTACCTTTGTCTTCGTCTTCATACACTTGGATATTGCCGCGGTTATCACGAATTTGTACCAGCGGACCTGACTTGACGAACAAGCCAATCATTTTGGCGACTTCATCAAGTGAGCCACCGGGGTCATCACGCAGGTCTACCACTAAGCCATCGATATTTTGCTGGTTTAAGGCTTTTAACGCGTTTTCCGTGTCAATACTGACACTACGATAATCTTCTCCCGCACGGCGGGCTTTATAGTTGAGATAAAAGCTTGGGATTTCTAGCACACCGATTTTTTTGGCTTGTCCGTTTTTATCTTTGACACTAATCACCCGATGAGTGACGCCCGATTCTTCTTGCTGAATCACGTCACGTATGAGAGTGACATTACGCGCGCTACTGTCTGGGGTGTTAGGCGCTTTGACGCGCACAGTGACGGATGAACCTTTTTTACCGCGAATGAGGTTCACCACTTCACGTGTCGAATAACCCACGGTATCGACCATGCCTTTATCTTCAGTGGATACGCCGATGATTAAGTCATTGGGTTTGATTTGACCCGAACGAGCGGCAGGCCCGCCATCAACTAGGCTGATGATACGGGTGTAGTCAGGATTCTTGCGATCGGGCTGAATCGAGACGCCGATACCGACCAATTCAAGCGTCGATTGGATTTGCATCTCATTGGCTTGCACGGGGGCAAAATAATTACTGTGCGGGTCATAGGCTGCCATCGCTACATTTAACAGGGTTTCAACGATTTGGTCGCTATCGATACGCTGTAGCTGGGCATATTGGCGCTTTAAACGCTGGTCTAGCACTTGGCTTGGTGACCGCGTTTCGTTTTTGACTAAATCACTGGCGTTGTATTTATCGGCATTTTCTTGCAAAAATTTGTCTTTGTTTTTGTCTTCATCTTGGTTGATGGTCATACCAATCAGCTGGTAGGTCAGCTGTTTGCGCCAAAAATCGCGTTGCTCGGCAACGGTTTTAAAACGTGGCAATTTTTCACGGTTCATAATGACCGTTTCATTGCTCTGTAAGTTCACAGGGGATTTTAACAAGCTATCGGCAAAGCTGTAATACGCTTTTGAGCGCTCAATAAAACGCTGATAGATTTCAAAACCCGCTTTTAAATCACCGCGTTTGAGATAATCGGCAAAACTATTGCCATATTTTTGGGTAAATTCATCAATATCCGACTGCAAAAACACGCTATGATTGGGGTCAAGCGCATCAAAATAGTCGCCTAAAATTTGCCTGCCCGTTGCCGCATCCATTCTTTTATCTAGATAATGGCTACGATCCAACAACGCTGCGACTTGCCGAGTCACCTGCCGCTGCTCGTTATTGATCTGTCCGACGCTCGTCGATGCTGCAATGGCGGTTTGGTAACTTTGTCCCAGTATCGCCCCACCCATCAACAGGGCAAATACACTGGCGGTAAGTTGTTTGTATTGCATGACTTTCCTTACTCTATTTAATGAAGCGATAAACAGAAAAAACTGACAGCCCATCTTAGCACTGTCAGTTTTTCCACACCATACAAAACGTGTAAATGTTCGACTCAAATCATCTATCAAACTTCACCGTTTGTAGCAGCAAGTTGTTGTGTTAGCCAATCAATTGATTGTCTTTAAACAGTTGGTTTAATTGTGCGGCAGTGAGCAATTGTTTTTCACCGTCTTGGCGATTGACATATTCGTATTTCACCTCGCCTGTTTCACTGATATTTTTCTCTGAGATAACGATACGATGGGGAATGCCAACGAGCTCTAAATCGGCGAATTTTACCCCCGCACGCTCGTCTCGGTCATCAAGTAGCACATCAACACCTTGGGCTTTTAGCTCAGTGTAAAGCGCTTCGGCAAGCTGCATTGCTTTGTCCCCTTTCGCTGGGTCTAGAGCATCTTTCATTTTGCCTTTAATCATCGGTACAATCGCCACAGTGAATGGCGCAAGGCTCTCACCTGTGCTACTGGTTTTCCAAATGATACCATTGTCATCGTGATTTTGTTCAATTGCCGCAGCGACGATACGAGTCACGCCGATACCATAACAGCCCATCATAGTAATGACAGGTTTGCCCTGCTCGCCCATCACCGCACAGTTTAACGCTTTGGCGTATTTGTCACCCAATTGGAAGATATGACCAACTTCGATACCGCGGCGGATTTGTAAAGTACCTTGTCCATCTGGGCTTGGGTCGCCTTCTACCACGTTGCGAATATCGGCAATTTCGGTGATGGTCGCATCACGCTCCCAGTTGACGCCCGTGGTATGAAAATCTGGCTTGTTGGCACCGCTAACAAAATCTGATAACACCGCAGCAGCACGATCTACAATCACTGGCATATTCAAATCAAACACCCCGATAAACCCTTTGTGCAGCCCCGCTGCTTGCATCGCTTCTTCACTCGCCATGGTGAGTGGGGCTTTGACTTGCGCCAATTTTTCGGCTTTGATTTCATTTAGGGTGTGATCGCCCCGTAACACTAACGCGACTAAGGTGGCTTTACCTTCTTCGGTAGGTGCGCCTTCGACGATTAAAGTTTTGACCGTCTGTGACAATGGCAAGCCTAAATGCTGAGCCACTTGCTCACAGGTTGGCATATTGGGCGTACTGACATCGGCTTTGTCCTGCTTTGCGGCGGCGCGTTCGCCCACAGTGACTGCCTCAGCAAGCTCAATATTGGCCGCATAAGCTGAGCTGTCTGAAAACACAATATCGTCTTCACCACTGCCAGCTAGGACTTGAAACTCATGCGACGCAAATCCACCAATCGAGCCGGTATCGGCTTGCACCGCACGAAAATCTAACCCAAGACGGGTAAAGATATTATGATAAGCGCGGTACATATCATCATAGGTGCGCTGTAATGAGGGCTGGTCGATATGAAATGAATAAGCATCTTTCATGATAAATTCACGTGAACGCATCACCCCAAAGCGTGGGCGAATTTCGTCACGAAATTTGGTTTGTACTTGGTAGTAGCTCACAGGGAGCTGTTTATAGCTTTTTAGCAAGTTACGCGCAATATCGGTTATCACTTCTTCATGCGTTGGGCCTAACACAAAGTCACGTTGGTGACGGTCTTTAAATCGCAGCAGCTCAGGACCATAGTCTTCCCAACGACCTGATTCTTGCCAAAGCTCGGCCGATTGCACCACAGGCATTAGCAGCTCTTGGCAGTTGATGGCATCCATCTCTTCACGGATAATTTTTTTGACTTTTTGTAAGGTTTTTAGACCCATCGGTAGCCACGTGTAGAGACCCGACGCAGACTTACGAATCATCCCTGCCCGCAGCATTAATTGGCTGGAGATGATATCGGCATCACTTGGGGTTTCTTTTAACGTTGCAAAAGTAAATTGACTGGCTCGCATGGCACACCTTGTTTGTACGGCTTGAAATAAGAAAAACGAGAATGGATAGACTATTTGGTAAACCGATTATCTTATTTTATGCCACTGGGTGGTGCAATAGTTTTTTTAATTTTTGCCAAATCGATGCCGTATTTTTGGACTTAGCTTTTTTGCGCTTAGCGTTTTTGGTTTTAGCATTTTTATAAATTAGGACAATAATTATGACAATTTGGTCCTACCCATTGGCTATTTAAACTACCTACATTGAAATTATGGCAAGTCATAACCATACAAAATAGTATCCACTATTAAATAAACGATTAGGAATGGATACATGACCCAACTCCCCACTTCGTCTTCCACGCCATCACCTGAGGCAAAACCGACTACAAACTTGCCAGAACCGCCCGCATCGGGCAACAAAAAGCCGGTTTCTTTTTGGGTGAGTTTATTTTTACTGGCGGTGATTGCGGTGGCGGGTTGGCTATTTTTGCAATGGCAACAAGCAAATACGCCTAAAAAAGTTGAGGTATTAACCCGCGAAGGGGTGGTCACTAAGATTCAAAGCCTCAATCGACTACAAACCGTGGCCTATAATGTCGATACCGTTATCACCAGCCAAAAACAAGGCAATTGGTACGCCCTGTGGCAAGATCAACAAAAGGGGCTGTTTGTCGCTCATGGACGGGTGACCGCGGGCATTGACTTAAATCAACTAAAACCCACTGATGTACAAGTGACTCCAGATGGTAGCCATGTTAGTATCACCTTGCCCGCTGCGCAGATTTTGGATAGTTATTTAGATAACATTGAAGTGTATGATATTCAAACAGGGGTATTTGGCATGGTGCAAGCCGACCCGCAAATATTTAACCAAGCCCAAGTGGCTGGCAAAGACCAAGTGCTGACATCCGCTTGCCGCTCTGGCATTCTACAAACTGCCAATGATAATGCCCAAAAGCAAGTGCAATCGCTATTTGCACTGGCAAATGTACAAGTCACTGTGAAAGTTACCGTCCCTGCTAAAAATTGTCGTTAAACCGATTGTTTGCCTATCAATAAAACCAATCCAAGGATAAAAGCGTTTTTTTGTTTTATGTTATTTTTGTGCGCTGTCAGAATTGGTATGAAAGGCATAAATAATGGATATGTAACCTACCTTAATCATTAGAATGTTGCTAAAATCTCAACTTTATAACCCGCTAGATAGTCCGCTAGTTTTAGACGACATTTATTTGCTACTCTCATCAAAAATTGTAATAATAATAGCCACTTAACGTATCCATTTCACCAAGGGTTACGTTAATTGATTGCAAGGATGCTTGATGGCGTTTTAGTTGTGTAAAAGATCAATTCGCTAGCTGTTGGAGAGTTTACTGAATGAATGTCACGTCTGCCTCAGATCGTCTAAAGAAAGTGATGCGGATTGCTTTGGTTGGCATCAAGCCTAGCGACCAAGTGATGCTAAAAGGCTATCTACGCATCTTGCTTAGACTCGAAGCAGACCTTGAATGGGTATCAGCGAACAATCAGCAAATTGATTTATTTATGGTCAATCATGATTTTCGTCATGCTGAAAGCGTTCAAAAGTTAATTAGTAGCAAACCCAATACAGCCACTATTTATACCGCTCGTAGTGAAACGGAAAACGGCTATTTATCGCAGGATTTATTGGTGTTGCCGCTCAAAGATTTAGCGCCATTGAGCGAGTGGTTGTTTTCACAATTGCCGTTTTTATCTGGCGTACCTGTTAGCAATAAGGCATCTACTGCCGCTAAGCTCACCGCTGATGCCGTTGACGCTTATCAATCAGCGACTGACACTATAGCCAACCAGCGCGTAGCTTCAAATCCGCCTGCTCAAGTTGCCAATCCATCATCTGGTGTTGCACAGTCTGCGCAAGCTTCAGCTGTTACAACTAGTCATACTCACAATGCGCCTAATCAACTTGCCGAATCTAGCCAGTCGATGGCGTCATCAACCACCACTAACGGCACTGTCAATGATGAGTATTTAATCGGATTTGCCAAAATTTTTAGTCAGATTGCCCAGCGCCATAATGAAGTGCTGAGTATCAAAAGCCCTGCTGGCACCTTATTTACCTATATCAATCCAAAACAGCAACGGGTTTGGGAGGTGTCTGAGTACATCTCGTGCAATCAGCCTTGGATTATCTCACTTGCTGATGATGTGGCTGCCAATCAGCTAGATGTCAAAACTGCTAAAAACTTGGTGCAATGGCTATGGGACTTGGCTAGCACACATGGTCAAAGATTTGAAGGATTGCTAGATTCGCACATCAACTACCATATAGACAGGTGGGTAAAACCCATCCATGATGCCGACCAACATGACCATCTTAAAATCCAATGTGTACTAGAAGCCCGTTCGTTAACGATTGATGAATTGGTAGCACGCAGTCAATGTTCGCTACCCCAAGTCAAAAAAACACTGATTGGCTTATTTGTCGCAGGTGCATTGCCTGCTTCGGTCTATCAGCAAACTATCGCTCAGCTCAATAGTAAAACGATTAGCCAGCCAGTGACTTCATCCATGTCGCCAGCAGAAATATCACTGCCAAAAATGTCACCCGCTCAAATGACAGTAGCTGAAATGACACTCGCTGAAAGCACCCAGAATGAGCCGCAGCCAATTACGCCCAGTGCGCAACCTGCTTTTGTTGAACAACCTGCTGCATCTGCTACGGTACCGTCCACGGCGCCTGTGGATCAATCTGAGTCAGCCCAAACACAACATCAGCCACCCGCGCCTACCAAACCTCAATCAAAACTTGATGAAATCCTTAGCCGCCGTGCTATGGCAGAATCATCAGCCAATACCTTGCCCAGTACTTCAACTACCTACAATAGCACTTGGAATAATAGTACCACAGAGCCTGAACCTATCTCAGCGAGTGCTACATCGTCACAAGGTTCAACCCCGCCCACACAAGAAACTGGCAACAACAGCATGATGGGTTTTTTAGGGCGTCTACGTCGACGCTTGGGATTGTAAATATTTCATTGAGATGATTGATAACTTGATTATACTATCAGGGATTTATTAATTTTTTTTAGTTAACAGCGTGGTTTCGTGTATGATACTAACGCAACTTTTTTCTTAATATTGTATTTATATTAATGCAATGAGTGTAAGGCTTTCTACATGCAACGTCTCAAAATCGTTTTTAGCGGACCTATGGGTGCGGGAAAAACCCAAGCCATCGCAAGCTTATCGGACATCCCTGTGGTGTCGACTGAGGTAAAAAATACCGACCTTCATGTCAATACCAAGGCATTGACTACGGTGGGTATGGACTACGGTGAATTGGTGCTAGAAGGTGGCATCAATATCGGTCTATATGGCACACCTGGGCAGGAACGCTTTAACTTTATTTGGCCGATTTTGTCGCAAGGGGCAATGGGGGTTATTATTTTGATTGACCATGCCGCCCAAGACCCTGTGGCAGATTTGGCAAATTATTTACAGACGTTTACTAAAATTTACACGGGTCGCATCGTCGTGGGTATCAGTCAAGTTGATAAAATGCCTGAGCGCGACTTTGGCATTTATCATGACTGGTTGACTGCCAATAACAAGAATCTACCTATTTTTCCAGTCGATATGCGAAAAAGAGAAGATGTGCTGTTACTGGTTGATACCATTATTGCATCACTTGAATTGACAGCGCAGTGATTGAGCGCAGCGACTGACAAACTCGACAGCAATTTTAAAACCGTTACTCTAGTAAATATTTGGATACCAATATGAATGACCAATTGTTTCAAATGGAAAGCCGCATTAAGCCCAGTGAGCAATTTATTACCCTATCTAATGAAGTATTGCACGAACTCATTCATACCACGAGTGGCATTGAAGGGGTGTTGTTGTCATCAACCGATGGCTTTGAAGTCAATTCAATTTTTCAAAAAACCTATGATGGCGGCAAATTATCCGCGGTTGGCAGCTCAATCTTGGCATTGGTACAGGCATTGACCGCCGAAGCGCAGCTTACTGGCTGTCGCTCAGTCATCCTAGATGCCGAAAACGGTAAAATTATGATTAGCGCGGTGCCTAGTCAGTTCCAGCCGATGATTGTAATTGTGGTGACCAAACAACAAGTCTTGCTCGGTCAAATCATGCACGGTATGAATAAAGCGATTAACCGTTTGATAGAGCTCGATAAAGAGTTTCATTAATATACAGTTAATTTATATCATACCTACTGTAAAGCCCTCAATAGCATTGACGGCTTTTTTCATATCCCTCATATCCAACCTGTCAAACAATCAATTCTTGATATTTTCTACAGTTCATCCGAATTTTTATACAACTTAAGTTCAATAACTTAAAAATATGCTAGTCAAAATTTGCTATAGATTGCCTCATTACCTTCCATCGATATAATTCATCATTTTGTCATATAACGTCACTAAACTACCGCCACCGACGATGGTTCAATCGATTTTCTCAACAGGATGACGCAATTTGGGAAATTGAGATAAACCATCGTTTTTATTTTGCGTTAACGGCGGCTTTAAGAGTTTATAAGCTCTTTTACTTGCGGCTAAGCGATGCAACGGGTCATTTAATTAGCCAATCAATTTGCCAACAGATAAGTGACAATGATGAATTTTTCCAACCTTACCACACGCTTGTTATGCGTATTATTGCTGGTTTTTTTGGTGTTTTTGGCGATGGTGTATTGGATTATTGACCAGCAAGCCAAGCCTGAAGTCGCCAAACTGACCTCTCAGACTATCATTGAAACTGGCAATGAGGCGGTGAATGGCATTTTGTCGCGTGTGAGTCAAATTGATGGCATGGCAGTGACAGCGAGCCGTATGACTGGCAGTTTGCCCAAGAATGCCGATATCATCAACACCAGTGTTGGTAATTTAATGGCAAATATGGATAAAGGCATTGTCGGCGGCGGTGTGTGGTATGACCCTTTGATGTACAAACCTAACGTCGATGAAGCCGCGTTTGTTTGGCAACGGGATATGCAAGGTGTCATGCAGTCTGCCAGCCACTATCAAGCCATCAATCCTGGCTATCAAGCACCAAGCAAACTTACCGCAAATCGGTTGGATAGCCAGATAACACAACCACAGCTTGCTATGCCCTATTACCGTGATTGGTGGTATGTGCCTGCTGTGTATGCCAATCACGACCACTGTGTGTGGAGCCGTGCTTATATTCACCCGGCGACCAAACAGCCCGTCATGACCTGTGCCAAGGCGATTTTTAATGCGCAAAACAATGGCTTTGAAGGGGTGGTGAGTTTTGATGTACTGCTCGGGCGTATGCAGTCGATGGTCAAAGAATGGCAGCGCAAAACAGGCGGTTATGTGTTTTTGGTCGACATGAACAACAATTTTTTGACCTTCCCCAATGAAGCACAAGTCAAACAAGTGACTGGTACTAACCCGCAAGGCGAAATGATGGATGTCAGTAGTTTTGCCAAGCAGAACCCTGATTTTGCCCCCATTGCCAAAAGCTTAGACAACATCAATGACAACATCATCAAACAAGCACAAAAACTAGACGGCGGTAAATTTGATTTTACGTCCAATACGCTAGTGAGTAGTACCAATCTACAAAAAATCTCCGCCTCAGAAGCACGCATCATTTCAGCCATGCTAATGACCCAAAGCGGACAAAACGAAAATCTCAACGCCACCCATTTTGTCGAACAAGTCAGCTTAGACAACGATTTATTGCTCAAAACCCCTTCAACCGCGTTTATTTTTGCCATGCCAATGACCAATTGGAAAATGGTCATCGTCAAACCCAATCAAGAGCTGATGTTATTTGCCAATCAGCTAGGTAAACAGTTGCAATGGTATATGCTATTGGGTTTCTTACCGGTACTGCTATTAAGTGGTTATATTTTCCACCGTATTTTGGCGGTACCACTGCACCAAGTCGCTCGTAACGTCCGTGAAATCGGTCAGTTGATTGCACAAAAAAAATATCTATCACTGCGTGAGCACAAACTGCCACCGGCAAACATTCAAGAAATTGGCGTGATTACTGACTCGATGAACCAGCTGGTTGATCGGGTGGTCGAAAACGAAGGCGCCTTGGCACAAGTCAATGAACGCTTAGAACAGCAAGTGGCAGAGCGTACCGAAAACTTGCACCAAGCATTAAAAGATTTAAAAGCCTCTCAAGTGCAGTTAGTACAATCAGAGAAAATGGCAACCATCGGTCAAATGGTCGCAGGTGTTGCCCATGAAGTGAACACGCCATTGGGCTATGTGGGTAGTAACTTAGAGTTGATTGATGAAAATATCGTACGTTATGACGAATTGATTGACCATACCCAGCAGCTCAAACAGCTGATGCAAGCGTCGCCGGCTGATACGGCAACTATCAATCAAACGATTGAACAAACCATTGCTTGCAGTGATGAATTGGTCGCCGATGCGGTGAGTGATGATTTGCATGGATTGGTGGATGACGCCAAATTTGGGGTTAGCCAAATCTCAGAATTGGTCGTCAATTTACGTGATTTTTCTCGCATCGACCAAGCCAAAATCAAAGCCGTCGATATCAACGACTGTATCAAAAACTCTCTAGTCATTGCCCGTAACAATATCAAGCATTTAGAGGTGATAACTGAGTTAAATGCTATCGAACCGGTTAGTTGTAACCCATCCCAAATTAACCAAGTGCTGCTAAACCTATTTAATAACGCGGCACAAGCGATGGGGCAAACTCAGCATCCTACATTAAACATTACTAGCACAGAAGACGGCGCCAATATGTATATCAGCGTGGCGGACAACGGTACTGGGATGAGCGCTGAGACCCAAGCCAAGATTTTTGAACCATTCTTTACCACCAAAGCGGCAGGCGAAGGTACGGGACTGGGTCTTGCTATTTCGACCCAAATCATGGAGCAGCATAACGGCGATATTCATGTGCAATCACAACTTGGCGAAGGCACGACATTTACCATTAGATTGCCCAAAACAGCCATTAGCAACCATCAATCACCCAAGCTTTTAATCGCAGAAGAAAGTTAATGCTAATGTTAGATAACCGATGGCTGACAGGCAATCTGCTCAGCCATACAAGAGCCACACTTGATTGTAGTCAACATACCTAAGTGACATGACCATGATAACGACCGTAACCAAACCCAAAATCGCCTTTATCGATGATGAAGACCGCATTCTACGCAGCCTAAAAATGCATTTTCGCGCTACCCATGATGTGTTTACTACCACTGAGCCCGATGAGCTACTAAGCTATGTACAAAATAACGAGGTCCAAGTGGTGATTAGCGACCAACGCATGCCAAAAAAACTGGGTGTCGAAGTACTAAAAGATATCAAAGACGTATCACCCCATACTATCCGCATCTTATTGACCGGCTATGCAGACTTAACTGCGGTAATTGATTCCATCAACGAAGGGGAGATTTTTCGCTATATCACCAAACCCTGGCAGACGGATGAGCTTAAAAATATCGTCAACCAAGCTACCCAAATCGCCATGCAAACCAAAGATGTATTCAAAGAAAATCTGCAGGTCGCTCAGCCAACCATCGCCAAACGCAAAGTGTTGGTTATCGATGACAGTGAGATGGTATATTTACAGATGCAGCAAAAATTCACCCAGTTTGAAACTCACTGGGCAAATTCATTAGAAAAAGCGATTGAATTACTTGAAAATGACCGTTTTGGCGTGGCAATCACCGATGTGTCCTTGGGTGGCGAGAACATTTCACCCGTAATCTATGCATTAAAACAAAGTTTCCCTGATTTAGCGGTATTGGTACTCACCTCACTCAACGATAGCCACACCTTAATTGACTTGATTAATAAAGGGCAAGTGTATCGCTACCTGCCGCGTCCCAGTAATTTGTCGTTACTCGAAATCAGTATTCAGCGCGCTTATGATTATCACCAAACGTTAGTCAATCAACCAAAATTACAAGCGCGACACGTTGTTGATGCAGTAACCGAAGTTGAAACACGCAGTTTTGGTAATAAAGTTAAAAAATTCTTATCACGCTTTGGTATTCGCACACCGCGATTTGCCTAGCTTAAAATCTAGTGTCTAATATATGAGGGTCAAAGCGTCGCATTTGAGCCGTCTAATTCAATGAATGTTAGCCATAAAAAACCGCCCAAAGTCACGACTTAGGCGGTTTTTTGAGCGGTTTTTAATAGCCGATGATTAAGCTGTTTGCTCGTACACTGGGTGTTTGGCGCAAATTGCTTGGACTTTTTCACGCACTTCGCCGATAACTTTTTCATCACCGCGGCTGTCGAGCACATCACAAATCCAGCCAGCCAATTCTTTTACTTCCGCTTCACCAAATCCACGGGTAGTGACTGCGGGCGTACCAATACGCACCCCTGACGTTACAAACGGTGATTTAGGGTCATTTGGTACCGCGTTTTTGTTGACGGTGATATGCGCATCGCCCAACCATTTATCCGCTTCTTTACCGGTGATTTCTTGTTTGATTAAGCTGATCAGCATTAAGTGATTTTCTGTGCCGCCCGAGACGATGTCATAACCACGTGACATGATGACGTCTGCCATGGCTTTGGCATTTTTAACCACTTGTTGTTGGTAAGTTTTGAAATCTTCGCTTAACGCTTCTTTAAAACACACAGCTTTACCTGCAATCGCGTGCATCAATGGACCGCCTTGGTTGCCAGGGAACACCGCAGAGTTGAGTTTTTTCTCAATCTCTGGGTTGGCTTTTGCCAAGATTAAGCCTGAACGCGGACCGCGTAGGGTTTTGTGGGTAGTGGTAGTAGTAACGTCAGCGATTTGCACAGGGCTTGGATAAACACCTGCGGCAACCAATCCGGCTACGTGTGCCATATCGACCATCAAGTATGCGCCAACGCTGTCTGCGATGTCACGGAATTTTTGCCAATCAACCACTTGGCTATAAGCAGAAAAACCCGCGATAATCATTTTGGGTTGGTGCTCTTTGGCTAGGCGTTCTACTTCATCATAGTCGATGATGCCCGTTTCTTTGTTTAAGCCATATTGTACGGCTTTATAGTTGATACCAGAAAAGTTTACATGCGCGCCATGCGTCAAGTGACCGCCATCAGCAAGGCTCATGCCAAGTACCGTGTCACCTGCTTTTAATAAGGCTAAAAATACCGCGCTGTTGGCTTGGCTACCCGCGTGTGGCTGTACGTTGGCATAGTCTGCGCCAAACAATTCTTTGGCACGGTCAATCGCTAATTGCTCAACCACGTCAACATATTCACAGCCACCGTAATAACGTTTGCCTGGATAACCTTCCGCGTATTTATTGGTCAATTGGCTACCTTGCGCTTCCATTACCGCTGGTGAACAGTAGTTTTCTGAAGCAATCAGTTCAATATGGTCTTCTTGACGTTTGGCTTCATTGTCCATCGCTTGGGCAAGTTCAGCGTCAAACTGGTGAATAGTCACATTTTTAAACATGGCAATTTCCTTTTAAGTGAGTCAAAAAATGGGCGGATAAAACCGAAAATATGGCTTAGTTTAGCATGGTTTGATTGTTTGGGTTAGCATAATCCACAGGTTTGGCTGAATTTGTCTCATTATTCACTTACTATTTTTGACGTTATTTATCAAGCGTTGGGCTAGCCAAAGGCGCTCAAAAAATCACTCGATACTGCGATTAACACGATATTAAAAAACTACCCTAAAAAAAGACAGCCATTGCGACTGTCGATTTTTGCTTGGCTGTATTTATTCGACTATGCTTTTTAGCGATGTTTATTTGGTTATGTTTTTTGGTTGGGTAAAGTTAGCGCACAGCAACCAGTGGTTTTTGTACTTATCCTTCCCGTTTGTCAGTGCTGACATGAATCATACCGTTTTCTTCTTCCCTCATAAGGCTATTTTCAAATGCCGGTAAAAAAGTCTCACTAATCAAAAAATGCCTGCCCTGCCACTGGTAAAGGGTGGTGCGTCGCCAACCTTGGGCTGTCACATCAATCCAGCGGTTTGTCATCGTGGCGCCATGCCGACGAAACAGTATATAGCCAATCGGTGTTGTGCCCAGATTTGCCAGTTTCCGCGCATTACCAATGAGGCTAGCAAACGGAAATACTGACCGCGCCACCACCCACGCATCTTGATTAGGCTTGCCAAATAATAAGGCTTCGCGCACCCATGCCGATTGGCTCACCCCAAGCGGTAACTGCAGTTGGCGCTTTTCGCTCAGGGACAAGGTTTGCCGCCCTTCAAACGTCGGCTGTACGATGAGTTTATGCTGAGATAAGGCTTCAAATTTGGCGGTGAGCGACCCTGTTGACGTCAGCCAAGGGATGAGTTTCGGCGGTATCTGCTGTTTGTGTGCCGCGCTCAAATGCGCGCCATCCAGGTTTAGGTTTAGACCAACATTTATCATTATTTTTTCAAAAACTCATTATCGGGTATTGTGCCTTGCGCGGCAACGTCACCAAAAAATTGGCTTTTATAGGTGTCATTAAAAGGTAGCGCGGTCATCGCATCGGCTTGGTAAGCCAATATAGCGTGCTGTTCGTCTTGGCAAAACTGGGCAATCGCAGGGGCAAACACCTTGTCGTAGACACGGTGTAGCGAATGGGTTAACACCGGATAAAAGCCGCGAATCAACTTGTGCTCCCCTTGGGTACCAGGATCAAAGTAGCGCAAGCCTTGCTTGATAGCAAACTCAATGCCTTGGTAATAACACAGCTCAAAATGTAAGCAATCATATTCTTCTAGGCAGCCCCAATAGCGACCATATAACGTGCTGATAGCGGCATCGTCATCGAAAAAAAACAAACTACAAGCCACGATATCACCGTGCGCGTTATGCGCTTGAGCGAGCATCAGCTTGTCTGCCATAGTCTGCCCAAGCTGCTTAAAAAATGCTAAATTCAAATACGGCTGCCGCCCTCTGACCAGATAGGTCATGGCATAGCATTGATAAAAAACTGCCCAATCCGCCTCGGTGATATCGTCACCGAGCTTAAC
This sequence comes from Moraxella sp. CTOTU46711, assembly GCF_031975715.1. Classification (NCBI taxonomy): domain Bacteria; kingdom Pseudomonadati; phylum Pseudomonadota; class Gammaproteobacteria; order Moraxellales; family Moraxellaceae; genus Moraxella; species Moraxella sp. CTOTU46711. The sequence goes on along the minus strand of NZ_DALYMP010000006.1, from coordinate 93,247 downwards.
TTGACAACTTAGATTTTGTTTAAGCACCTTTTGGCGTTCCACTTTAATTGATTTGCGTTTTTTGGCAGTTAATGTTGCCAAAAACTCATCAAAATTGGCGAATTTTTTATCCTGTAGATTGCGATTTTGCCATAAAAACTGACAGCTTAGCCGCTCACAAAGATTGGGCATAGCTTGCAACGCTTGGACATCTTTTGGGGAGAAAAACAGTCCGTGCCAAGTGGATGCTTGATAGCGACTTGCCAATTCATCCATCGCTTGTAGTAAGGTCTGATACAGTGGCGCGGTTAATGACTTGCCTTGTGTCACCCAAATCCGCTCGCCCGTGACGGGGGTAAAGGGCACGCTTGTCACCAATCTTGGATAATAATTTCTACCATAGCGCTCAAAGGCTTCTGCCCAGCTAAAATCAAACACATATTCGCCTTGGTGATGCTTTTTGATAAACACAGGCATCACGGCAATCAGTTGAGCACTGTCATCGACAATCTGCACATACTGCACCCACCAATCGCTGCGCCCGCCAATCAGCTTTGCATCTATGAGCGCTTGCCAAAAATCAAAGTGCATAAAGGGCGTATCAGGCGTCTGCCACTGCGTCTGTGAGCGCCAATCAAACTCGCTAGTAAATTGATAGTGATAGGACATAGGTCAGTATTATTGTAGTTTTATGAACGGATTATTATACCTTGTTTTTACCCAAAAATACGGGCTTATCCTTTTGCACAATTTGGCACAATTTTGCAAAATATGTATGGCGTTGGGCGGAGTGGTTTATAACGGTGACTTTGTTGCAATAACCAAATTGCAATAGCCAAAATTAGCGTTTACACTGAGTCACTTATCTGCTAGATGCGCTTTAAGCTTTTTTTCACTCACTTGTCATCCTCTACCATGCCGACACTGATTTTATTTAACAAACCTTATGGCGTACTTAGCCAATTTCGCAGCGACGATAATAACAACTTTGCGACGCTCAGCGATTATTTTAGCGATAAAAGCCTACGCGTGGCGGGGCGATTAGATGCCACTTCCGAAGGATTGCTACTGTTAACCGCTGATGGACAAGTCAATAAAGCCTTGACCCATCCACCCAAAGCCAATGCAGGCAAACAACAAGGTAAAACCTACTGGATACAGGTGGAAGGTGATGCAAGCGATGCCCAGTTACAACAACTACAAACAGGGGTGCCACTCAAAGACGGTATCACCTTACCTGCCGAAGTCGTACGGCTAAGCGAAGCACAAATTGCTGAGCATATTTGGCAAGCGCCTGACAAGATTGCCAAACGCAAAGTCACCACGTGGCTCGCCATCACTATTTTTGAAGGTAAAAATCGTCAAGTACGTCGCATGGCTGCCCATGTGGGACTGCCCTGTTTGCGGCTGATTCGCATGGCATCGAGTGGCTTTAGCTTGGGAAATTTAGAGGTTGGCGCATCCACACAAATACCGCTATCACCTGCCGATTTAAAGCGACTGGGTGTCCAACCTTTATCCGCGGCAACGACAACGCCACAATTGCGCAAAAAACCTCGCGTTTTAATGCCTAAATCGCCACAATCAAAGCACCTAACAAGCCGACGACGCAGGCAGCCATGATTAGACAGCCGGGAGTAGACAGCTATAAGGAAACCGCTATGAGAAAACAGCCATGATTGGTTACATCTATCGTTTTTTTAAAAGCCGCCCTCGTCTACTGTTAGGGTTTGCCACGATGGTGGTGGTGTATTTTGGGTTATCGGCACTGGTTGGTTTATTGCCCAAAGATTGGACGTTTGCGGTAGTCTACGATAAATTGAAGTTTGTGACGCAATTTTTGCTGGCTTGGAATATCGGACTTTGGGTATATTTACTGGCTATTTTTCGGATGATGTATAAAGCCGATCAAAATGCAATTTTGGATAAAGCCCATGCTGAAGACGAAGGCACGGTGTTAATGCTGATTTTGGTTTTTGTCACAGCCATTGTCAGTATGCTGGCGATTGTCGTAGAGTTGGGCGCAAGCAAGGACGCCAAAGGCGCTTTGATGCTGTTTAATATCGCGCTCACCGCCATGACGATTTTGACGGCTTGGCTGTTTATTCATACCATGTTTGCTATTCATTACACCCATGAGTATTTCTTGCTTAAAGAAGAAAAAAACACAGAAATGCTAGATTTTCCTAATGATGACGACCCCGCTTACTGGGATTTTTTATATTTTTCCTACATCATTGGCACATCAGGTCAAACAGCGGATGTCACCTTCAACACCCAGCAAAGTCGGATCATCGGTACCATTCATTGTGTGTTATCATTTTTCTTTAATACCGCAATTTTAGCCTCGTTAATCAATATGTCAGCGGGTCTAATCGGTTAAAGTTAAATAAGTCAGCTAAATAAGTCGGTTCAATTCAAGTGAATACATCGTCAAAATCGCTTGCTGTATGAGGTATACTATATTCGCTTGTCGTCCTCGTCTTAACATAAAGTGATAGGACTGTCATATCCCACTACTTTAATATCCCGCTACTTTATAACTAGGAAATTGTATGATCGCACAATATTTGATGGTCGATAACGCCCTGCTCGATCAATTGCAAAATGCCACTGATACAGCGCGAACCGCGTTACTTGAAAGCATGAGTGAGCAGCCTCAAGCGCAATTGGTAGATTTGGGCAAACTGTGGGACATTATCCATTTTGTGTTAACCAAACATAGCGCCACCCAACCTGTACCTGATGAGCCTGTTAGTGAGTTTGTGGTGGGTGTAGAAACTTTTAGTGACAGTGAAGAGGCCGATTTCATTGCTTTTACCCCGTGGGCACATATTGTCGAAATCGTTGATGCCTTAGAAAAAATTAACTTTAAAAAACGCTTAGAAAAAGTCTCGATGAAGTCACTACGTGAGCAAGCTATTTTTCCACCCAATATTTGGCAAGACAAAAAGGAAAACTTGGATAAAGAATTGCTGGCTTCATATAATGAGTTATTGGCGTTTTATAATGAAGCCTTAGACCATGGCAATAATATTGTGGTGAGTATTTTATAACGTCGATATGGTCCTTTTTTCATTTTTTGAACCAAAAAGCCCCTTAAACAAAAAGCACCTTATAAAAGGTGCTTTTTTTTATCAATGCACGGATGAAAACATCATCTAGCTTGACTTGATTAGTTAACCGACTGATTAGTTAACTGACTGGGGTGCAAGGATAGTCATCTCTACACGGCGGTTTGGTTCATAGCTTGAGCCAAATTGTGTTGTTTCACCGCGACCAATAGCGCTGATACGGTTACCAGAGATACCACGATTGACTAAGTAATTAGCAACTGCTGATGCACGGCGCTGTGATAATTGTTGGTTTCTATTTGCATCACCTTCCACTGAGGCGTAACCATTTACTTGAATATTAGTTTGGTTATAGTCACGTAATGTGGTAGCAACTTTGTCTAATGTCGTATAGAAGTTAGGTAAAATGGTAGAATCACCGACACGGAAAGTTACCGCTTCAGGGATAGACAAGTTAATGTTATTAGTCACTGGGTCACGTGTTACCGTTACGCCAGAACCTGCGGTTTGCGCACGAAGTTTAGCTTCTTGTTGCTGCATGTAGTAACCCACGCCTGCACCTAGTACACCACCGATTGCCGCATCACGACCGGTTCTTTCACCACCTGTTGCTTTTGAAACACCCGCGCCTGCGGCTGCCCCTAATAAACCACCAATAAGCGCTTTATTGTTCGTAATGCCGGTTGTTGTCGTACCAGTTGGCGTTGTCGCACAACCTGTTAAGATAACACCTGATGCTAAAGTAGCTGCTAGTAATTTAGTACGCATGAGTAATCTCCTTTGAATTCCTCTAGTTATAATGGCTTAGTTATAATTGCCACGCACCAACTTGTTGTTTTTATCTCATTTGCCAGATAAACCTGACAACACTCAGTTGCTTTGTGATTGAGCCCATTATGCAATAAACTTTTTCTTTATATGTAATAATTTGTCTTAAGGATGTTGTAGGATAGCATAATTTGTTACAAAATATTTTCAAGTATTCATTATCTATATTATTTATTTTTATATATTAACTATCTTATTATTTTGTTGAAAATCGTGCTAGATAATCAACCTATCACTGATAGCGCAGTCAATAACTTATTAATTTTAAAAAAAATTTTTTGAAAATTAACTTTACTGGGATGTATAGCTTAGCACCAATAAGCTCGCAAGATTTGTGCTTGCCAGTGTGGAAAAATTTATTAGTGAACATTTTTGACGTTTGCTAAACTAACACTTATTTTTACAATTAACGAAGCCAAGTATTCTTTCTTATGTCTCATTCAAATAAGCTTTTTTGACTAAGCTTTGTGGGAGCCAAATATGACAAATAACAATAAACCATCATTGCTCAAAAACACGTTAAATAAACTGCGTAAAACATCATTACCTTTGGCGCAAAACGCTAGCTTAGCGATGGCGGCAGGCACCATTACCGGCAACTCAGTGCTGTTTAGTCTACCGCTTTGGGCGATGGGCGCAGTAAAAACATTAACGGGTCATACATTGGCAGATAAATCCGTGTTAAAAATAGCCAATCACTGGATCAATACCAACAATCGTTTGATTGAAAATATCCTGCCGGATATTGATTTTCGCGTCAACCTGCCTGATGACTTGTCGGTCAATGGCAAATATATTTTGCTGAGCAATCACCAATCGTGGGTCGATACCACTGTCATTCAATATATCAGTGAAAACCGACTACCATTAACGCGGTTTTTTGCCAAATACGAGCTATTGTATATCCCAATTGTCGGGCAAGCCTTTTATTTTTTAGACTTTCCTATGATGAAACGCTACTCAAAAACAGCAATTGCTAAAAATCCAGCGCTAGAAGACCGCGATATCATCGAAGCCAAACGCGCTTGTCAAAACTTACTCGACAAGCCTTTTACCTTACTTAACTTTATCGAAGGCACGCGGTTTACCCAAAAAAAACGTGACTTGCAACAATCGCCGTATCAACATTTGCTAAAACCCAAAGCGGGCGGCATTGCACTTGCATTGGGTGCGTTGGGTGACGATTTAGACGCGGTGCTTGATATGACGATTGTATATCCTGACGGTATTCCTACCTATCAGGATTTGTGGCAAGGTAATATCAAACGCATCGGAGTGGATATTCAAAAAATTGCATTGCCAGATGACTTGCTACAGCGGCTCATGGATGGCAAATACCAACAGGATGAACAAACCAAAATAGATATGTACCGTTGGCTTGATGACTTGTGGCAGCAAAAGGACCAACGTATCCAAGCCATGCTCGATGATTTTACCCGTCATCACTAGTGACATATCATTAGTTACACTACTAGTTAAAATCTCAGGTGAGTCATGCAAGGTATGACTTACCTGCCTTGTCCTCACTCACATTTTTTGCGGTATTGACCCCATTTTGAGCACTTTTTTATGCCAACTGCTAATTTAGACCCAAAATCCAGCCCAACGCCAAGCTCGAATATTAGCCAACCTCTCGCTGCTCACCCTGCCAAACCCAGTCGTTGGCAGTTAGCCTACGATACCATCATGATGGTTGCCATTGTGTTGGACTTGCTGCTTATGGGGTTTGACGCTTTGATGCTAAGTAGCTTTATGGCAAAAATAGCAAGTTGGCTGGGGTTTTTTGACAGTATTGTCAGTTATCAGCAAGGATGGCACGAGCCGCTCAAGGTAGCAGGGGGTCTGTTTACCATCTTTTTGGTAGCAGAGCTTGTGGTTCGCTGGTTGATTGCCATCGCCCAAAAACGCTATTACCGCTGGTTTTTCTTTCCATTCGTGCATTGGTATGAAGTGTTGGGCTGTGCACCGCAGCTGCGCGCCTTACGACTGCTGCGCGTTGGCGTGATTGCTTATCGTCTGCATGAACTGGGCTACAAAGTTTTGCCCGCCAGTTGGCTTGCCACGATCAAATTTTATTACCAAATGATTATGGAAGAGATTTCTGATCGGGTGATTTTAACTGCGATTGACAATATCCGCACCGAAATAAGCAACACCGATGGGCATTTGGTCAAAAACATCATCGACAAGCACCGAGATGACATACAAAAGGTCATTGTCGAAGCGCTGCAGCAAGAAGCCACACCGTTATTACAATCCACGCCCGCCCATCCTGCCATCTTTGCCAAACCTTTGGCAGAACAAGTGGGCATCGCCATTCAGCAAGCGTTAACCGATACGCCCGAGCTGCATCGCATATTACGATTGATACCGATTGCAGGTAGTCTGATAGAAAACCAAATGCACAGCATCGGGCAACACATTGGGGAAAATCTGACATTAAGCTTGACCACCAACCTTACCAAACCGCAAACGCTTACGCTGATGTATGAAGAAATCGCCAAAAGCTTGGTGCAAATTGACGTCACTAGCCCTGCGCTAGAAAAATTAGTTAGCGATATTATTGATGATAGTTTGACGTCACTTGCCAACCAAGTTCGCATTCAACAATGGAAGCACCAAATACGCTGATTGAATCCACCCATCTGGCGCCGATAGCCGCTATTCAGCGCTTTTTTTATCGCTCTATAACGGCTTTGGTTGCCAAACAACAAATAGCGCGGTGAATGGTTGTTGTTTTAAATAATACTTGCTAATATGCGTTATGAATCGATTTTGATGTATAAAAGTTATTATAAAAAGGTTTTTCATGACACAGCCCGCTGCCCTTGACTTGACCCAAGATAGTTCATCACAAAACTTACAAAGTCTACCTAACCTATCAGAGCAGGGTTCACCGCAAAGTCAGCAGCCAGCCAACCCATTACTCACCGACCATGTAGTCACTAGCGTGAAACTTACGGGCAGACTACTGAACTTTACCCGCCTAAATATTGAAGGCAATGATATCAAAGTAATTTTGACAAAGATTGCACAAAAGCTAGGTCGTCAACGCCAGTCCAACTTACCGGTGATTGTCAGTTGTCAACAGCCATTAAATTTAGCCCAGCTTTGGGGCGGCTTATGGGTGCTAGGGTTACAGCCGATTGGGTTAGTCACAGGCGCCAATGACACCCAAGCCAATGAGCTTCGCATTGCCATTTTTCCAGCGGATGGGCAGCGCATTGATGGCAAATCACCAAAAAATGTGGCGACGGGTAGTGAGCAAAAATCAAACAGCACAGCCAATACGCCATCCTCTCAAAACGTTGCGCAGTCCCCTATTCAATCACCCGCATCCGACAGTCAAGCGACCAAACGACAAAATCAAACCGCCAGTGATATGGTAACCAATAATACCGCAAGCAATGAGACCACAAATAATGATACTGGAGCTGCACCTGAAAAATTTGTCGCCTCACCGCATCACCAATCGCAGCTTGAAGGCGATTTGGTGCATAGTCAAATTTTGCGCTCAGGTCAAAGTATCAACCATGTTGGGGGTGACGTGATTTTGACCAAAGGCATCAATGCCGGTGCGGAAGCGATTACCGATTATAGCCTACACGTGTATGGCAAAGCCGAAGGGCGATTGGTCGCAGGGGCGACGGGCGACACCAATGCCAAAATATTCTGTTTGCGTTTTAACCCGTCACTGGTGTCAGTTGCAGGGACTTATTGCCTAAAAGAAAATATTCCTACTGAGTATTTGGATAAAGCGGTACAAGTCAGCTACTTGGATGGACAAGGCTTGGTGTTTGAGTTGATGGAATAACAATCACTTAAACAACCACTTATACCACAATCCATGCAAAAATCGTCAATCTCTCGATTAACTTCGAAAAGTTTTTTATGCTAAACTAGTCCAATTAACCAAATTTAGGCTAACTAAAATTTAAGTCTTAATTTTTAACGATTTACGTTAATTTATATCCATATTTTTCAAACCAGTTTAGCGTGAATGTGTGTATGGCTTGAATGATTCAATACTGCCTCACTGACACCGTGCTATGAATAGGAGTATGCCAAAGTGGCAAAAATCGTTGTTGTAACTTCAGGAAAAGGCGGGGTAGGTAAAACCACCACCAGCGCCTCTTTCGCTACGGGTCTCGCCGTCCGCGGCTTTAAAACTGTAGTGATTGACTTTGACGTGGGTCTTAGAAACCTTGACCTCATTATGGGCTGTGAAAACCGCATCGTGTATGACTTTGTTGATGTTATCTCAGGGAACGCGCGCCTGTCACAAGCGTTGGTAAAAGACAAACAACTCAATAATTTGTTTATCTTACCTGCCAGCCAAACGCGCGACAAAGACGCCTTGACAGATGAAGGAGTCGCGGAAGTCATTAATGAGTTAGCCAAACAATTTGACTACATCGTGTGTGACTCGCCCGCCGGTATCGAGCGCGGTGCCCAGCTTGCTATGTACCATGCTGATGAAGCCATCATCGTGACCAACCCAGAAATCTCATCGGTGCGTGACTCAGACCGTATCATCGGTATTTTGCAAAGCCGTACCAAAAAAGTTGAAGAAGGTACAGGCGTGGTACGTGAGCACTTGGTCATCAACCGCTACAACGCTGAGCGTGCGGAGCGCGGTGAGATGATGGATATTAATAGCATCTCTAATGACATCCTAAAAGTGCCACTACTTGGCGTGATTCCTGAAAGCAATAGCGTACTTGAGGCATCAAACCAAGGTGTGCCTGTGGTGCTAGATCAAAATTCAAAAGCCGGTCAAACTTATGACGACATGGTCGCTCGTTTCTTGGGGGAAGAACGTCCCTATCGCCATATCGAAGTGAAGAAGAAAAGTTTCCTACAACGCTGGTTTGGAGGTTAGGCTATGGGATTTTGGAGTAATTTATTTGGCGGCGAGCAAAAGTCAAACAGTGCCAATACTGCCGCAGAGCGTCTAAAGGTCATCGTTGCCAGCGAAAACCGCTTGCACAATCGGTTAACCCCAGAGCGTATCGAAAAAATGAAACGTGAGATTTTGGCAGTGGTCAATACCTACGTGTCAGGTGTTAACATTGATGACGTCAATATTCAACATCACAATGAAGCGAACATGGAAGTGTTGGAGATGAATATCAGCTTGCCTGATAGTACACGCCAATAATTCATATTGCGCTTAATCTAGATTGTTTTTAATCTAGGTTGCATTTAAAAAATTGTGACTAAAAAGCCCATGATGACATGGGCTTTTTAGTACTATGGGCTGACTTAGCGCATACGGCGAATCAAATGGTCTTTTTGGATAAATTGGTGATACAGCGCGCCGATGACATGCAAGGCCGTGAACACCAGCAGCAACGTCCACAACAGATTCTTATGAATTTTTTCTAACGTGCCTGACCAATCACTGTTTTCACTGACAAAGGCTGGGATATCAAATAGCCCAAACATACTCACCCCTTCCCCATCGAACATGACAGAAAACCAGCCCGCTAAAGGCATGGCAAGTAAAATCAAGTACAGTGCCAAATGGGTTAAATGCGATAGTTTATTTTGCCATTTTGGCATCGGTACATCGGCGGGGGCTTTGGTGACAAAACGGTTGATAATACGACCTACTGTCCAAAATAACACACTGAGTCCAAACGCTTTATGCAAATCAAAATAGGTAAAGTCAGTCGCATCTTCATTAAGCTCAATCATTGCCCAAGTCGCAATCAACAATACCACGCTAATCCAATGGAAAATACGTGACGATAGCGACCATTTGTTGATACCGTGTGGGGCAATCGGCTGTGGCGCTTCATTTGCAGGAAATAATGCCATAATGGATTTTACCTTATCATGATTTGTTTTGGGTTATTCTAGCAATCTTTGGGCAAAATAAAAGTAACAGACTGTTGGCAAAATAGCACAAAGGCGGACAGCGTCTAACTATCTAAATCCACCAAGAAATGCGAGAGCTTGTCCAAATCTGGTACCACACATAGCTCACCTGCCAACATGACTGGCTGAAAAATATAGGCGTGCTGTAAGCTGTAATCTGCCAAATTCGGTGCACGTGAACTCTCGACGAGCTCATCATTTGGCGCGTTTAAGGCGGTTAATAACTCAGGGTAGTTAGTCGCTAATTCAGCTTGGTAAGTGGCGTCATCAGCGTCTTTGAGATCAGCAATACGCACAGAATGGAAAGTCACTTCCCCGTGAATTTGTAAGGCAATACGATGGATATCGGTGACGCTTTCTAACACCACTAAGTGGGTGGGCTTATCATCTTTTGGCAACAAGTGATACACTGACACTTCTTGACCGCGCCAAATATAATTCCAAATGCGCTCATCATAGTTATCAATGCTCAAAATCAAGGCTTGCGGCACAATCCAGTCAGGCGAACTGCTAGAAGGAATTCGGGCAATGGTTAATTGACCTGTGGTGATACTTAGGACGCCTACATCTTCATCTTGCTTAAAGTAACGGTTTAACTCGTTTGCCATGGCTTACTCATTTTAGTGATTAATAAGAAATTTAGCGGTCGCTGCCAGCCTATAGCATTAGCCACACAAGGCGATTAGCTGCTCAGCTAACTGCTTAGGGGTGCCAACGAAAGTAACTTGATTGCTTTCAATCATGCTTTGTGGCTGGCTGGCGCAAGTGCTGCTATCAGGGGTTTGTGCCCAAATAATACTGCCATTTTTTTTGACCGTCGCTGCCGCATCACTGCCATCATTGCCCATACCAGAGAACACGATAGTGATTAAATTGTTGCCAAACGCTTCGCTGCAATTACGCATGACCTCACTGATTGGGGGTTTGTAACTGCCTTGCCAAGGTTTGCGCTGCAAAATTACCCGTCCATTGGAATCACACACCACGCTGTGGTCAATCGGTAAAATCAAACAACGCCCTGACAATAATTTTTGGGTATTGGTCACTATGTCACAGCGCCACTCGTTGTGACGATTTAAAATTCTTGGCAACGTGTTTAGCATATTTTGGTTGAAGTGCTGCGCTAGTAACAGTGATACTGGCAAATCTTCGGGCAAATTATCTAAAAATTCCTTAATGGCGAGCGGTCCGCCCATCGATGCTGCGAGCAATACCACATATTTCCACGGTTTGATTTCACTCTTGGCAGCCTCATAGTGCTCTAGCAAATCGCTACGTTCTAGCATTATGGCGATTTTTCGCTTGAGTTGGCGTTGCCATTTGGCATATAACAGACTTTCATTGATATAAGGTGCCGTGACAAAGCCCAGTAACACGATCTTAGTCAAATTGACATTCAGTTGTTTTTCAACATTTTGAATGACTGCGTAATCGTCTTGGGTATCGACTAGCCACACATCCACTTTTTGCTGAAAATGTTTTTCGGTCAGCTGTGACGCTGCCAAGCATTCCACGATTTCAAATCCCCATGAACGAATAGTATCGCTAAAGGCGAGCCGTTGCTGATTTTCCTCAGCAACGATAAAAAATCGCAGCGGCGGTGAGTGCTTTGACAGCATGAATGATTGTATCCTTTACATAGTCGGCTTAGTCAGTTTTTGCTTGTTGGGTAAAGCGCGCTAAGGTGTCTAACAGCATTTGTTCTTGGAATGGTTTACCCATGTACTCGTTTACCCCGATACCAAACGCCCGTTCACGGTGTTTTTCACCAGTACGCGATGTAATCATAACGATAGGGATATGCTGGAGTCGTGTGTTATGGCGAATATGGTTGGCGACTTCAAAGCCGTCCATTCGTGGCATCTCAATATCCAATACAATAACTTCCGGTAGCATTTCTTGCAGTTTTTCTAGCGCATCAATACCATCCGTTGCCACTTGGGCCTCATAGCCGTTACGCTCCAGTAGGCGCGAGGTGACTTTACGCACGGTTACTGAGTCATCTACAATCAGTACCACGGGTTTGTGCGCTTGTTTGACCGACTTATTGGCTTTTTGCTGCTCGACTTTGGCGATATTGCTGACATTACGCATCAATGCCACCAAGTCAAGAATAAGCATGACTGAACCATCCCCCATGATGGTAGCAGCCGAAATTCCATCGATATGTGAGAGCTGACGACCGAGCGGTTTGACAACCACTTCAATACGAGAGCCTGCAATCATATCCACTTGCAGCGCCATGCGCTGACCTAAATCAGTACGAATAATAATCACTGGTACACTGCTTGACTGGTGCGCTAGTGCATCCACCGGGTCACTGCCGTACAAAATCTGATTGAGATAGCGCAGACGATAGGCTTGTCCATCAATATTGATAGTATCGGCATTCGTGGTATAAAAATTAGCAATCGCATCGATATTGACCCGCATCACACGTTCAATTTGCACCAATGGTACAGCAAAGTATTTATCCCCTGCCCTAACCATTAAGGCATCAGAGACCGCAACCGTCAATGGTAAACGCATGGTAAAGCGTGATCCTCTGCCACTTTCAGAGTCGACGGTGACTACACCACCGAGCTGTTTGACCTCACTTTGTACCACATCCATACCGACACCACGGCCTGAGATTTGTGATACGGATTTGGCAGTGGACAGACCTGCGTTAAAGATATATTGCATGATATCAAGTGTTTTTAGACTGGTATCTTTGGCAGAAATCAAGCCTTGCTCAATCGCTTTTTGGCGTACCGCGTTCACATTAATACCGCGCCCATCATCGATTAAGTTGATAACGATTTCACCACCTTCACGCAGCACTTCAAGCGTGATTAAGCCTGTTCTTGATTTACCACTTTCAATACGTTCTTGCGATTTTTCGATACCATGGTCAACGGCGTTACGTAGCATATGCTCAAGCGGTGAGGTAATACGCTCAAGGATATTACGGTCAATTTCACCTTCATCGTTTAGGATTCGCAGTTCAACAGATTTGCCCAGCTCAGTGGCTGTTTGGCGGACGACCCGCTGCAGACGTGGCGTGATACGCGAGAATGGCACAGTACGTGAGTCCATCAACCCTTCTTGCAAATCGGACTGGGTACGTGATAATTGCAGTAGCAAGTTTTCGGTTTCACGGGTTTTATCGAGCATGGTCGTTTTGATGTCTAACAAGTCCGATGCCGATTCCGAGAGCGATTTTGACAGTTGGTTAAGCGCTGAATATTGGTCCATCTCTAACGGGTCAAAGTCATTTTCTAACGCATGTTCATCACCAATTTGTGACAAAATTTGAATCTCAAGCTCAGTTTCCATACGGCGTAGCTGATCTGCTAGACGCTGTACGGTTGCGCCCATCTCTTCGATATTGTTAGATAGACTCGATATACCCATCTCGATTCGTGAGCGGTTGATCGCGGACTCACCTGATAGGTTAATCATGCGCTCCATGGTACTTGCAGAAATCCTAAGCGTCTCAGCATTAAGGCTGGATTGATCTTGCTCAGATTCAAAGTTACTGGTCATCAGCGGCATGACGCTTAGGTCGCGCTGTTTGACTTCTAACGTGTCTTGTCCCAGACTACTGCGATAGATATCAATTTGTTCAATTTGGCTAGCTAAGTTAGCATTGGGGATTTCTTTTAAGCTATCAGGTTTTCGCGAGAATTGTTGCAGTGCTGCAACCAACGCCACCGGCGTTTGTGGGTTAAATTTATTTTCTAATACATAAATCGCACTTGCTAACCAGTCATGACACACCGCCAATAAGTTACCAATCATCCGAGTCGCAGGTTTGCGGCGGCTGCCTAGCTCTTCGTAGATGGTTTCCATTTCGTGCGCTAATGTAGCAATCCCTTCTGCACCGACCATTCTTGCGCCACCTTTGATGGTGTGCAATTCACGTTGCAAGGCTTGTAAAGCTGCAAGATCACTGTTATTACTACGGAACTCTTGTAAATGCTGGCTGCTGCTATCGATCAGCTCTTTGGCTTCTTCAAGATACACTTTTAAGATATCTTCGTCAGGCTCTTGACCTTTCCAAGTCTCTAAACGACGCTCTTCAAAGTTGTTAATAATTTCTTCGATGTAGAGTGGATCATTTTTCGCAAGCGCGCTATCACCCTCTTTGGCAGATTGTTTTTGCTCTATCAATTCTTCAGGATTGGCTTCAACAATCAGTGGCACCGCAAATACCAAGTCTCGACTTTGTACTGTGCCGGCGATGACCTCATCGATTTGGTGAGCAAAATCTGTGGCTTCAAAAGAGCGACTAAATTGTCGAACTTGCTTGAGCTGTGAGGCAATTGTTTCATGCAGCTTTTGCAGCAATGAAGCAGTATCGGTATCACTAGGTAAAATACCTTTGTCAATGGCATCATAGACTTGCTCACCACGTAGCGCCATCTCGACGATACTCGATATCCCGATTAGCTCTGCACCCCCTTTTAAGATGTGCATATAATTACCTAGTTCTTTGACTACTTCTAAATTGCTAAGGTTATTGAGCCATTGGTTGTAGTAATTTTGCATATCGGGCTGAATGGTTTGCACTTCATCCAAGAAAATCTGCAACAGTTCATCGTCGGTAGCAACTGTTTGGTACTGGATAGCATCCATCTCAGCTTGGTACTGACTTTTTGCCAATAATTTTCTTAAGTTTTCAATCGCCTCTTCATTGATATTGACGCGCAGTCCTGCTGCAATGGCGTCAAACATATTGATGAGCTGATTGTGTAAGCTCATTAAGCCATCATAAATGTCTGCGTTTTCGGCAAATTGCGGATAATCAGCGAGTTTTTTATAGGCAAACTGTAAGGTGCTTGGAATGATAAAATAGCTCAAACCCTCAGTCGCTTGCGCAAGCCTTGACGCTTGTTGTTCAAGCTGCTCGGCATAAGCAATAACTTGTTCACTCTCACTAGCAAACCTAGCCTGTGCTTGCTGATCGGCATCGAGTAAGTCATCAATATCAAGCGCTATCAAATCTTTGACCGTCAGTTTTGTGCTTTCATACGATTCGGTATTGGCATCTGTTAGACGCTCAATCAAGTCGGCAACAATGTCAGCGTTATCTTCTACCACCGTCACATCATGATGGATTTTATGCTCATCAATGTAGGTCTGTAGCAGATCTTTAGCCTCTTGCAAGGTCAATAACTGGCTAGCCGTGAGCGGCATTTCATTATGTAATAAGTCGCCCAGTGCTTCTTCTACCGCGGCGCTCAAGCGATAGACATTGTTGAGTTCAATCAGCGCTGCGCCACCACGCAAGGTATGGAATGCACGTAATATGGCATCAGGCACATGCGTTGCAGGCTCACCCAAATGGTGAGTGATAAAGTTATCAATATCGATCAATAACTCGTCTGCTTCTTCAATAAATACGTCATCAGCGACATCCATTTCACTGATGTCACTGACATTCTCTAGCACTTGAGTTTGGGCGTTGGCGTGACCAGACGAAAGCGCCGCATCTGTGCGTGGTGCACTTGGCGAAGCTGCTGCCTGCCCCGCAAAAGCGGATAAAGCTTGATGGTAGCTAAAGTTGTCGCCATGTTTTTTGGCATAGCTATTAGCAACGGCTTGCCATAATTGAATCATTGCGGGATAATCTTTACGATTTTCTGCAAAAATCGTGATGAGCCCACCAAATGCTTCAATGACATCACCAACCAGGTGTAAAACCCCCTCGTCTACTGTTATAGTATGATCGAGTACGCGATTGAGCATGTTTTCAATCGACCAAGCAAGCTCCCCTAGCTGATTGGCACCAACCATGCGACCTGAGCCTTTTAAGGTATGAAACCCTCGGCGGATTTCTTTTAAGGTATCAAAATCATCGGGCTTGGCTTGCCAAGCTTGGTTAAGCGGTGCAATTGTCTCAATAACTTCATTGGCTTCTTCGATATAAATTTCTTGAATATCGGGATCGCTGAACGCATCTGTGACCGTCGTTAGCTGCTCATATTCGCGAGCGACCACTTCAGGTAAGGCATGAATATCCCCTGTGGTTGATGGCGCAGTGTCGCTCGCAACTTCATTGCCTTGAGCCATGTTATCACTGTCTTCAGCCACACTAGCACTGACTGATACAAAGTTATCCAAGCCATTCGTTTCTGGCAGACCTGTGTTAATCGGCTGCTGCTTTAATAGATTAGTCGCTTGCAATACCGTAACCGCAGGGTCAATACTTGGCGCCCGCTGCCGCTGAAAATCTTCAACCAGTGTCGGCAGTTTACGATGAGTATCTTTGATAAAGCCCACTAACGCATCACTAACCGCTAAAGTGCCATCTAGCACACGGTTGAGCATGTTTTCTACCGCCCAACACATCTCACCAATTTGGTGAGCACCCACCATACGACCTGAGCCTTTTAAAGTATGAAAACCTCGGCGGATATCTTTGAGCGCGACTAATTCATGGGTATCCACTTCCCATACGGGAATTTGCTCACCCAACTCAGCAAGGACTTCTTGCGCCTCTTCAATGAAAATATCTCGGATATCTTCATCCATACTATAGTCATCATCTTTGAGGGCTTGCCTTGCAGCCGCCAGCGCTTGCGATTCTTGTACGCCAATCGTTTGCATCATAGGCGTTTGCGTGACAGCCTTTTGCGTGTTAGGCGCTTCTGCAGCATTAGCTAGCGGTTGCGTTGGTGATTCAATATCACTGGCAATACGTTCGCCTTCATCATCGTAAATCACCGTATCTTTGCTAAAGTGCTTGGTGGGTGCTACCACTTCAGCGGCGGTTAATGGTGTTTCGATTAAGCGATTAAGCAGTAAATTGGCACGGTTAAGCTGAGTTTGGGTTTGATCCAAAAATTCTTCGTTGACAGACTGATTGGATAAATAATCCAAAAATAGCTCAAAGCGGGCAATCATGTCGGCGATGGCATCACTGGCTTCCCAGCTTAAGACGTGTACCGAATTTTTATGGATACGACTAAATAATAAGCGAATTTGTTCGACCAATTCTTTGGGACGTGTTAAGCCTAATGCCCCAAGAACTTGAATGCTGGCAATCAATTCATCGTTGACTGTTAACTTATTCAAATCACGGGTTTGGATATATTGATTAAACGACCGCTTGATATTTTCAACATGCACGCGCGTCTGGCGCACCGCTTCATTTTGCGGATTGCTAGCATAGGCAAAATGCTGTAAGCCAATTTGGCTATCAAGGGTTTCAACCGTTGACAACAACTGGCTATAAAAATCTTGCAGCTGACGTTCTACCTGCCAACTCAGAGATGACGCCATAAAGGTATCTTGGGTCATCAAGCGCACGTCATCGATAATTTGCGCCATTTGGTTTTCATAAAACACCCAACCGCGATTTGCCAAACTATTTTTGACCGATTCAAGCAGCGGCAAAATGGTGAGGGGCTCATGCACTTGATAAATAATTTTTTCAAGTTTTTCCAATGCTTGACTAAATAAATTATCAAGCGTGTCACTACTATTGATATCCAAGCTTGATAACAGGGCTTTAGCGTCATGCGATTTGTGGGTTAACGCATTGAGCGATAATAATACATCAACCCCCAAACGAGACACGGTAATATCAGGGGTGAGAGTCAAATCATGCGTCAGCACCAAAGACAGACTGTTTAATAGCGAAGCATAAGCGGTTGGCGCAGGCTGCTCATTGATGGTTAGGTTATTGCACCACACTGCGACCAACTGCCAAAATTGACGCCAAGCAGGATTGATAGAAGCCTGGGATAAATAGCCAGCAACATTGGTCAGCGCATCTAAATGTTTGCTGTCGTTGGTCGCGTTTTGTAGTAGTTGCAAACTGTTATAACGCCAGACTTTGAGTAATTCATCGGCTTGGGCACTGTCCCATGAATGTTTGATGTCTGGCGTGGCTAATTGGCTTAAAAATAATAAAGTATTGTCTGTGGCAGGTTGGATGGGCTCATAAGATGACGTTATGCCAAGCAATTGCTCAAAATAAGCGATTCGGTCATTGACCCAGTCAGTATGAATCTGCTGTTTAGCTTGTACTTGTTCAATGTCAAATTGCAGCAACCTCACCGCATGGCTGATTTGACTAAAATACTGCGGAGATAAAGTTTCTTGCTGAATGGCGATAGTGGTTTTATCAAGCGTTTTTGCCAGTTTTGATAAGGCTGGCTGGTTGGCAAGCGCGAGTGCACCGGTGATTTGGTGCAAATGTTGACCGATTAACTGCCACGCTGGCTGCGCGTCATGTCGTTGTAGCAACTGGTTAAGTTCACCAAATACGTCTTTTAAAACAGGCATCAACCAGTCTAAGGCGATCAAATTACGTTGTTTACTCATACCATAATTCCTAGGACAACGACTGTCAAAAAAGATGACGATTTTTCTCGATTTTAAGTTAGTTGTAACGCAGTCGTTTATTAATTTCTTATATCACTTAAAATAACTTACCAGCTGTCTGGCGTCAACTCAGGTTGATAGCTTTTATACCCTTCAATATTGACTTCACTGATTAGCGCTCAATATTTGCCACTGCTTTGAGCCAATCTGGGGCAACCGTTTTGCAATAGCCATTGATTGTCGGTACGGCAATTTGCTGTAAATCTGGATCACTAAACCCCAGATTTTCACCTGAGCCTAACAACAAAACACCGTCATCCGCCAAATAACGGGCTAAATAACGCACGATGTCACGCTGCTCAAATTGCCGAAAATAAATTAGCACATTATTGCAGACAATCAGTTGGCATTGCCCTGCCTCTAGAGGAATCGATTGCTCAGCATCGACTAAATTTTTGCTAAAAAACTGCAATTGCGATTTTATTGTAGGGATTAGCGCAAATTTATCCCTGCCAACGTCTTTAAGGTAGTGATGATACAGAGCAGGAATAAACGGTTTTTGCGCGTTGTCATAGTTGCCAAGGGTTGCATCAATCAATGATTGCTGGTGAAAATCTGAGCCAAACACCTGATAAAATTGCATCCCATCCAAGGCATTTTCTAGACATAGTGCAATCGTGACTGCCTCCTGCCCTGTCGAACACCCCACACTCCACGCTGTAAAACTATGTTGTTGGTTTTGTGGCTGCACATGCCATGCTTTGGCAACTGTTTCAGCAAATGAAAAAGTAGGTAAATGCCGAAAAAACTGGGTTCTAGGAATTAATATATCATCGATTAGCTGATGATAGATAGTAGCATTCTGCACAATTGTCTGTAATAGCGCCGTACTGTCAAGCGCATTGCGCCGCATATGCCGCTCAATGATACCTTTTATCCAGTTGTTCTGAGATTTTGGTAGGATAAAACCCACTTGGTGTTCAACATAGTTGAGCCACAGTGACAATGCTTGCTCGGATAGATGGTACTGTTGCATAAACGTTATTTAGTCTTACCTCTACCCTAGTTGTTATCGGTGAATAACTTATTATCCGTGCATGACTTGGCATTAAAAAACCTTAATCAATAATTAAAACAACCCCTTTCAATCTCTCATCTAACACTTATACCCTTGTCTGCTACTTATAACTTTATCTAACAGTCATAAAAAGAAAGGTGGTTAAAACCACCCTTTACTTTTACCCAACTGTTAATTACTAAATCTAATTGGCCATTAAGCATTAGCCATTAAGCGCTTGCTAAAGCATCATCTGGCAATTTAAAGCCTGATACTGATTCTTGAAGCGCCGCCGCCATTTCATTAAGCTGACCGATTGAACGAGCGGCTGCCATGGTACCTGAAGTGGTTTGCGAGGTAATGTCTTGAATGACGTTCATCGTATTTGAAATATGACCCGCTGAGGCTGCCTGCTGACGCGCTGCATTCGAAATACTCTGAATCAATGATGCCAAGTTGTTAGATACAGTTTGTACTTCTTCAAGCGCCTCACCCGCGTCTTTTGCAAGTTTTGCACCGCGTACAACTTCTGCGGTGGTTAATTCCATCGACATCACGGCTTCGTTCGTATCTGCCTGAATGGTTTTAACCAGTGTTTCAATCTGTTTGGTCGCTGTGGCTGAACGTTCTGCTAGGCGCTGAACCTCGTCAGCGACCACCGCAAAACCACGCCCTGCTTCACCCGCCATCGATGCCTGAATCGCCGCATTCAACGCAAGGATGTTGGTTTGGTCAGCAATATCATTAATCAGTCCAACGATATCGCCAATCTCTTGCGATGATTCACCGAGGCGCTTAATACGTTTTGAGGTTTCTTGAATCTGGTCACGAATGGTATTCATACCATCAATAGTACGTTGTACCACTTCTGCCCCGTTATAGGCAATCGCAACCGAACGGTCCGCAACCGCAGCAGATTCAGCGGCATTTGACGATACTTGGTCAATCGACACCGCCATCTCATTAATCGCTGCAGAAGCTCCTGCAATCTCTTGCGCTTGGCTTTCAGAGGCTTCAGCCAGTTCAACTGCCGTTGCCTGTGTTTGGTCAGATGCGCGCGCGACCCGCTCTGCAGTGACGTTAATCGCAGAAACCAGTTGACGCAATTGGTCAATTGCAAAGTTGACCGAGTCTGCAATCGCCCCTGTAAAGTCTTCTGATACTGTCGCGTTCACGGTTAAGTCACCTTCCGCTAAATCGCCTAACTCATCAAGCAAACGCAAAATCGCCATTTGGTTACGTTCGTTTTCTTCTTGGATTTTGCGAGCACGCTCAGATTCAACTTCCATCTCATGACGTTGACGCAGCGTTTCACGCTCACCTTCTGCCTTCTCTCGATAGGTTTTAGCATTAATCTGGCGAGTCAAAAAGTAAATCGCCCCAATGACGCCTAATACAATCAAAATAGAGGGCAACCAAATCGTCAAAAAACTATTGGCAACACTATTATCTTGACGTACCAAAATTAGCAATTGGTAAAGTCGATAAATAAACGCCAAGGCAGCCACGCCACCACAGATACTTGCCCAAAAAATCCAGTTGGTTGAGCGCCCCCTATCCATACGATAATTACTGTTGCCAGGCCCGACCGCGACGGGGGAATTGGTATTGGTACTTAGGGTCGAAGTTTTAGTATCCATGATACGGTAATCCCTCAATTATTTTAATGAGTTAGAAAATTAGGTTATAACGCTGCTTCTAAATAACGCGTGTCTTGCGCCAATAAGCTTGGCATAAACACATACCAAATCTGCTCATTTTGTTTAAACCGACCATGCGTATACTGAGCGAGCGGTGAATCATTCGGCATTTCGATAGGCTGATATTGCCCTTGACTAAAGGTTTGGATACCCAATATCTCATCGACTTGTAAGCCACTAAAGAGCTTGGGTTGATCAATCACCAAAATCTTTTGATTGGCTGATTGGTAGTTTGAGCTTGATGGAGGTAAACCTAAAAAGTTCGACAAATTGGTAATCGGTAGTAACCGTCCCCGCACATTGGCAATCCCTAATAGCCAAGGTTTTGACAAAGGCACTGAGGTATAAGCAGGCAAAGATAGCACCTCAGCCACATCGCCGAGTGGGGCTACCAAGTGGTAACCACCGAGCGAAAACGCAACCCCTAACCACTGGGTTTTTTGGTCAAAGTGAGCACCTTTTTGTCGTTTGATACCGCGGTCAGCGAGTCGTAAAAGCTCAATAAAGCCATTTGAGGACACGAAACCTACTCCATCACGGAACGGATTACAGTGATTAACGCTTCTTCTGTAATCGGCTTACTTAGATAATCTCGTGCGCCTTGACGCTTGCCCCATACACGGTCAGTTTCTTGATTTTTAGTACTGATGATGACAACAGGGATATGACTGGTTTTTGGGTCACGGGTAAGTTTGCGGGTTGCTTGAAAGCCGTTCATCTCGGGCATGACCACATCCATCAAAATCACGTCTGGGAAAAACTCATTGGCTTTTTGAATCCCATCATCGCCTGTATGCGCTTCAATGACTTCATACTGATGACGGGTCAAAATATCCCGAAATTTTGCCATTTCTGATGGTGAATCATCAACTACTAAGATTTTGGCCATAGACTTACCCTTTTACCTGCTGATTGATTATATTAATCGCTTTATATTTTGCTGTTTTGTGTGTCTGTACTCATGACAGCACAACTTTAAACACGTATCCCAAATCTATGCCCGTTTAGGTTGCAATCTGCGCTTTTATGTTAGTTATCTCTAGTCTGATCGTAGCTAGTGATTGTAAACTTTAAGTATTAACAACAGTGGTACTGGCATGTTGTTAATCTCGAGCACAGCGTATTAAGACGCAGGACGATGACGTTCAATGGCGTCAAATAGCTCTTCTTTACTAAATGGTTTGGTCAAGTACTCATCTGAGCCGACAATACGACCGCGCGCTTTATCAAACAAGCCATCTTTTGATGACAGCATAATTACGGGCTTGGCAGCAAAATCTGCGTTGTTTTTGATCAGTGAACAAGTTTGATAACCATCAAGGCGTGGCATCATAATATCGACAAAAATCAAATCTGGGTTAGTATCAGCAATTTTTGCCAATGCATCAAAGCCATCAACAGCAGTAATCACCTCACAGCCTGCTTTGGCAAGTAACGTCTCTGCGGTACGACGAATGGTTTTTGAATCGTCAATAATCATGACTTTTAGGCCTTCAAAATTTGCATCCATAATATTTTCCTAATGGTTGTTTCGCTATGATTTTGCTATCCACTGTCCTATAGCGATTGCTCAAAACTTTAAGTCATAGGCGTTAGGGCAGTTATCACATGATCCCATCAACGCTCAAAAGTCACTAGTACAATTTTTGACAATAAAACTAAGCTATTGTAAATAATTTTTATAAGATATAACAAATATTTCAGACGGATAGTTAAAAACCAACTGTATGGTGATTATTGCTAAAATACTACCATACTTTTTTGCTGTAAAGTATGCTTAAATCGATGCACTTATCGTTCATTTTTAACATCCTGATGACCATTCGAGTTTGATCTGGTGACTGCTTGGGTAGATTGCCCATAGAGCCATGGTAATATACAGGTATTACCTGATGATAAAAACATGTTGAAATAAGCTTAGAAAAACGCATTGTACTGGTTATTTCTACATCATTTTATATTTTTTTAAGTTGATTGTTTGTGCTGAGGACGTCTCGTTCATGATAACACCAAAGTTTATCACCAAAGTTGTACCATTAAGCCTAGCTGTGGCTAGCACTGTTATGGGTTTGAGTGGCTGCCAAAAACAGCAAAACGACAGCAAAAGCCCGCTGTCAACCCAAAAGACTCAAGTCACCACCGCTTCAGCCACCCCGCAAATCGCCAATAACGAGATTCAGCTATTAGCTGCTGATGTCATCACCGCCAAAGCAGACCGTTTTGAACCGAGTGTCACTGTGACAGGGGCACTGCAGCCTTCAGACCACACAGTGGTGCAATCAACCGTGAATGCGCAAGTGCAACAAGTGCTGGCTGATGTAGGTAAAACAGTGGCAAAAGGTGAACCATTGGTGCGACTTGATATCAGTGATAGTAAAAACCAACTCGCTCAAGCGCAAGCCGATGTTGCCGCCGCCCAAGCACAAGCCATCGTCGCCAATAAACTTGCTGAGCGCAACAAAATTTTGCTCGAGCAAGGTTTTGTCTCACAAATAGAGTATGAGCGTAGTGTGGCAGACAGCATTGCGCAGCGTGAATCCATCAAAGCCAAACAAGCCCAATTAAGTAGTGCACAAAAAATGTTTGGCGACACCACGATTTATGCGCCTACCACGGGGATTGTCAGCAGTCGCAGCGTCAATGTCGGACAGGTAGTCACGCAAAACCAAGCCTTGATGGAAATCATTGACCCCAATAAACTTGAGTTTGCCGCCAATGTCCCTAGCGAAGCACAAACACAGCTACAACTCGGTCAACAAGTGCCTTTTACTATTAGTAATCAAACCAATCAGTACATTGGACAAATTAGCCGCATTTCGCCCCAAGTCGATGCCACCACTCGCCAGCTGACGATTTATATCGCGGTTAAACCTTCTCAGCGTAATCGCGGACTTCGCCCAGGCATGTATGCCACAGGCAAGCTTAATTATGGGGTTGCACAAGTTGGGGTATTGGTGCCGATGTCAGCGGTAATGCTGGAGTCTAAAGCGCTCGAATCTACAGCCCTCGAATCTGGAGCAAAAGGTGCAGCCAATAAATCCAGCGACCAATCCGCCACAAGTCCAACCTTAGAAGCTGGCACGATTTTGGTAGTCAGTAAAGACAATGTGATTACCAAACAGCCTATTAAAGTACTCAAACACCTTGACGATACCAGTCAGTATTTAATTGCTGGCATCGAGGCTAACACTACGGTGATTGTGGCAAATCTCAATGCCAATGATGTGGGTAAAAAAGTCGTGCTCAAATAGCTTACTGATAGTGTTTCATTCAATCATTCTATATTGTTAAAAATTTTATTGTCAAAAATTTTGGTATTAGGAATTTGCTATGTGGCTTACCCGCGTCAGTATCAACAATCCTGTGTTTGCCGCCATGATCATGCTCGCGCTGATGGTCATTGGATTGCTGGCAACATTTCGCATGAAAGTTGAGGAATTTCCTAATATTGAATTCCCTTTTGTGGTGGTCAATACCGTTTATAGTGGTGCTTCACCTGAAGTCATCGAGACCGACATTACCAAAAAAATTGAAGACCAAGTCAATACCATCGCCGGTGTCAAAGAAGTGACCTCCGTCACCCAACAAGGCTTGTCACAAGTCATCGTGCAGTTTGATTTAAATATTCCTTCCGATGTTGCCGCGCAAAGCGTGCGTGATAAATTGGCACTGGTGACCCCCACCTTTCGTGATGAAGTCACCACGCCTATCGTTGCGCAGTATAATCCTGCCGATGCGCCTGTGGTGTCTGTCACATTTCGCTCTGACAAAATGTCGCTTCGGGAATTATCCACTTATTTAGACAACACGGTCAAAAAACAACTGCAAACAGTCACAGGGGTGGGTCGTGTCGATATATTGGGGGGTCGGCAGCGTCAAATCCGTGTGCTGCTCAATCCTACCCAAATGAATGCCTATAAAGTCTCAGTCAATCAAATTAGCAATGCGCTACGCTCAGAAAACGTCGAATTACCTGTGGGTACTATCAATAATCAAAATCAAGAGATGGTGATTCAAGTTAACGGGTTGGTCAAAACACCCAATGAGTTTAATCAAATCATTGTCGCCCAAAATCGTTCAAGCACGGGTGCTACCGTGCCTGTGTATTTATCGCAAGTTGCCCAAGTCGTTGATGGACAAGCCGAGGCTGAGTCAGCGTCGCTACAAAATGGTCAACCTGCGGTGGCAATGGATATTATCAAAATGTCGGATGCCAATTTGATTGATGTGGTTGATAAAACCCAACAGCGTCTGGCAGAAATCCAAGCGACCCTACCCCCAGGTGTTACCATGACGGTGGTCGCTGATAGCTCAAAAAGTATTCGTGGCTCGTTAAATAATGTGGTGCGCACCTTGATTGAAGGGGCGATATTGGCGGTGTTTATTGTTTGGTTGTTCTTAGGGTCGTGGCGCTCGACCATTATCACAGGATTGACGCTGCCCATTTCGCTACTTGGTACTTTAGCGGCGATTTGGACGTTTGGTTTTTCCATCAACATGATGACCCTACTGGCGCTGGCATTATGTATCGGACTGCTGATTGATGATGCGATTGTGGTGCGGGAAAATATTGTGCGCCATGTGGGTATGGGCAAACATCACCGCCAAGCGGCGCTTGATGGCACCCAAGAAATCGGGCTTGCCGTGCTAGCGACGACGCTGGTGATTGTGGCGGTATTTTTACCCGTGGCTTTTATGGGCGGGATTATCGGACGCTTTTTTTATCAGTTTGGTGTGACCGTTTCCACCGCTGTGTTGCTGTCGTTATTTGTTAGCTTCACGCTTGACCCGATGTTGTCTTCGATTTGGCCAGACCCAGATGCCGCGCACCAACATGACCGACTCAATGGGTCTGTATCGTTTCGCAAGCGACCGATTGCTTGGCTATTAGCGGGCTTTCAGGGCCTGTTAGATCGGTTGACCAATCTATACAGCCATATTCTTGCGTGGAGTTTACGCCATCGTTTGATAACTGTGCTTATTGCAATTGGCTCACTGGTTGCCGCGTTTTTTGCCGTGGGGTTGGTGGGTAAAGAGTTTGTCCCGCAAGCGGATATGAATGAAATCAAAGTCAAATTTGAAACGCCTGTCAATGCCAATCTTGACTACACCCAACAAAAAGCAGCACAAGTCAACGCGGTATTACAAAGTTTTCCTGAAGTTACCAATACTTATGCCACGGTTAATGCCATGTCATATAGCGGTAACAATCGGGTACAAGTGAATGTGTCGTTAGTACCTAAAGATGAGCGCACGCGCGGATTAGATGCCTTAAACCGTGCCATGCGTGAGCAATTGCAGCAGGTAGGCGGTATTAAAGTCACCTCAGTGGCAGCCGCTGCCATGGCAGTCAGCGGTGGTCTTAAGCCGATTATGATATCCATCAAAGGCAATGATTTGAATGAACTGCAACGCTTATCCAATGAGTTTATGCAAAAACTCTCAAACGTCAATGGCTTGGTAGATTTGGAAAGCACCCTTAAACAGCCCAAATCAATGGTCAATGTCACCATTAACCGGGAAGCAGCAAATGATGCCGGTCTTTCGATTGGGCAAATCGGACAAGCATTACGACCGCTGCTTGCCGGTGACAATGTGAGCACTTTTAAAGATGACAACGGCAACAATATCGATGTCAACGTGCGCTTAAATGACGACAACCGCCAGACTATCTCGCAACTACAATCTATGTACTTGTCATCAAGCCGTATGGATCAAAATGGTCAGCCGATACTAGTGCCGCTATCGCAAGTGGCGAATTTTAGTGAAACATTAGGTGCACCGCAAATCAACCGCCGTTCGCTGTTTCGTGAGGTGGTAGTCCAAGCCAACACCGACGGCAGACCGGCAGGTGATATCGGCGCGGATATCACCAAAATCCAAAACGAAATGAAACTGCCACCCGGTTACAGCTTTGCGGTACAAGGCTCTAACAAGGACATGGCAGAATCCATCGGTTACGCGACAACCGCACTTGGACTGGCAATCGTGTTTATTTATATGTTGTTAGGGTCACAGTTTAATAGCTTTTTATACCCTGTGGCGATTATGGCATCGCTGCCGTTATCGCTAATTGGGGTGTTCTTTGCGTTATTTTTATTCGGTTCTAGTCTTAATATGTTTTCTATCATCGGCATTATCATGCTAATGGGATTGGTGTGTAAAAATGCGATTTTGCTCATTGATTTTATTAAAGAATCCTTATCAAACGGTTTGAGCCGTACTGAATCTATTATGCTGGCCGGGCAAACGCGCCTGCGCCCTATTTTGATGACTACCGCTGCCATGGTGATGGGGATGATACCGCTGGCGCTAGGCATCGGTGAAGGGTCGGAGCAGCAAGCACCGATGGCACACGCCATTATTGGCGGGGTGATTACTTCAACGTTATTGACCTTGATTGTGGTGCCTGTGATTTATACCTACTTAGATGATGGCAAACAGCGGTTTTTTCGGTTATTTGCTAAAAAGAAAGCAGCAACCCCTGCGATAGAGCGCCACGACTCACTTTAAGCAATAATTCATTACAATTTTATACAGTGTAAAGAAACTTAAGAATGAGTAGCCCAGTACAATTTTAAATTGGGCTATGCATTAATTGGATTAATTAGGCTGCGTGATTGATAGCTGTATGATTGGCAGCTAAGAAGTTTTATAAATCTGTGTAAGACACTATCATATTGATAGTGTCTTGCTTTATGATAATAATCTCTTGCTTTATGATAATAGGCTCTTGATTGATGATAGAAGTCTAGCTTTGATAAGCAAAAGCAATAATAACAACTGATTTATTTTAGAAATTTTTTGGAGTTGGTGATGGAAGATAATAATAGTGGTACTAAAACCGTACTATTGATTGAGGATGATCCAGATTTAGCCGAGTTGATTAGCGAATATTTGGGCATGAACTATTATGAGGTTCAGCATGCGCCTACCGCTACAGAAGGGCTAGAGACGCTATTTAATCCTGCAAAATCCATTGATTTGGTGATTTTAGATTTGATGTTGCCGGATATGGATGGTATGCAAGTGTGTCAACGTATTCGACAGCACAAAGATAGCCGTCTGGCGCAAACGGCGATTATTATGCTCACTGCCAAAGGTGACACCACTGACCGTGTGCTGGGTCTTGAGATGGGCGCGGATGATTATGTCTCAAAACCATTTGAACCGCGTGAACTATTGGCGCGTATCCGTGCAGTCATGCGCCGTCACGACCTGCCGCTCCACCAACAAAAAGAAGATAACTTAGTATTTGGTCGTTTAAAGGTTTATCCAGACAGCCATGAAGTGACAATTGATGATGAGCCGGTGCGTTTGACCACCCACCAGTTTCAATTATTACATTACTTTGCTACCCACTCAGGTAAAGTACTGAGCCGTGAACAGCTGTGGCATGCGATGCCAAACGATGACAGCAGTGATAACATCGACCGTGCCATTGATGTACATATTTCGCGTCTGCGCGCGCTGATCGAAGACAATCCTCGTCAGCCAAAACGCATTATCACGGTGCGCGGTGTCGGCTATCAGTTTGCCACTGACCAAGTGTAAGAGTGTAAGATTGCTTGACAAATTTAACACGCAAAAGGTCATCATCCTTGGTTATTTATTATACCAAAGCTATTATAATAACCTGTGATGACCCACGATTTTTGGATTCTGTGTGCGATTGAACGGCATAAAATTTAACAGTGTATTTAGCAAGTTATTTGCCAGCGTTATGCTGGCATTGGTCATTTTTGCTGGGGCAATGGTAGTTTTAAGCCACTTGGTACACGATACTTCTGCCAATACCCGCCACCAAGTCATTGCCAGCCAAGTCACCCAACAGCTAGACCCGTTACTAGTTGAGCTGCGCACTGCTCAAGACCAACAAAAAAATCTCGAAACCCGCTATCTACTTGCCCTAGTACGGCGTAGTTTTAATATCTATAGCGATTCACTCAACGCCAAATTTGGTCTATACGATGGCAAAAGTGGCGAGGCAATTATGATCATGCGTGGGCTGCCTGCCACCTTACCGCCAAACCCGCCATTTTTTTCCTCTCTATTTCCTAGAGATGATCCAAAACATCCGACCGAAATTCAAGTCAATAGCCAATCGGGTTATGTGCTGTTATACCAATCAAAACTTAGTAACCGCCGTGCGATTTCGCCCGCGATTAATTTATTGACAGGCACCTTGCTACTGCTGCTCATTATGTCGGGCATGTTATGGATGATTGCGCGTACCATGACATGGCGTATCAATCAGCTGAGTCGGCAAATCACCCAACTGGGTGATGGCGATTTCTCTGCCCGTGTCACGCCTGTGGGCAACGATGAAATTACCATTTTGGCACGCGGTTTTAACCAAACCGCCGAGCGTATCGAAACCTTGATGAATGCCAATAAACTGCTGTTAGCCCATGCTTCACATGAGATTCGCACACCGATTACCCGTATTCGTCTACAAGTTGAAATGATGACGATGCTGGCAAGCCAGTTTGACAAAACAATACAAGATAAAGTGCAAAAGCGTGCCGATGCCATCAACCGTGATTTGACGGGTCTTAATGATTTGGTGGAAAGTATTTTGCTGGTCAGTCGTATGGATGCCGGTCATGCGATAGAAAAAGTAGAAGACGTCGATTTATATGAGTTAATTAAAAACGAGATTCAGCACTACCCACAAGCTACCTTTGCAGGTGGTCATATTATCATCCAAGGACAAGCCAAACTTCTTACCCACCTCGTGCGTAATTTGCTCGACAATGCCCATCTTCATGGCGTCCCACCTGTGAGCGTACAGCTGTATGCCATTGATGATGCGGGTAATCAACTGGCAAGTGATGCCCCAACAGCGATGCAAGAGAGTACAAAAGATACCGATACTCAAAAAGATAAAGTGGCTTTGCCCGCCCCTATAAAAAATACCACCAGTGACCCCACAAACGGCGATGACATCACTGTTGACCCTGAAATGTCATCGACAAATAGTCCCGCCGCAACGGACACAGCAGATAGCGAGGCAACTTCGAGCAAACTGGCTAACAAACCAAAAAATAAATCGTCTATTTTTTCCCGTAAAAAATCTGACATTGTGCATCTGCCAGAATTTCATCAGGTGTGTATTGCGGTTATCGACCAAGGTACAGGCATTCCTGAAGACAAACGCACCGATATCTTCAGTCCATTTGTACGGTTACAACAAGAGAAAAAAGGCTCAGGGCTCGGGCTATCTTTGGTCGCGCAGATTGTCAAAGCCCATGGCGGTAGTATTATCACCGACACAGTGCACGGTCATACCCGCTTTTTGGTCACATTACCTATCACCCAATCGTAACCGCTTTTATATCTGCCTATAGTTTTGTCACAATTTTTTCGGTTTTCTCCTCTATTATTTAATTAAACCCACCATTCGGCATTTATTTATTCGTTAAAGCGACTAAACGCTGACGACGAGCTGTGCTAAAATTACCCTCTTTTAGCCACTGCAAAATTTTTTATTATCATGATTACCATTGATAACGTTACCAAACGCTTCCAAACCCAAGATGGCAACTGGTTTACTGCGGTAGAACCGACATCGCTCACAATCCAACAAGGCGAGATTTTTGGCTTGATGGGTTATTCGGGTGCAGGCAAATCCACCTTGCTACGCTTGATTAATTTACTTGAACGCCCAGATAGCGGCACGGTCACCATTGATGGCAAGGAGTTGACCTCGCTATCCACCCACGATTTGCGCCATGCCCGCCAAAATATCGGGATGATTTTTCAGCAGTTTAATCTGATGGCAAATCGCACGGTGGCACAAAATATTGCCTTTGCCCTAGAAATTGCCGGTTGGGAAAAAGCGACCATCATGCCTCGGGTGATGGAATGTCTTGAAATTGTCGATTTGGTCAATCGCGCCAACCACTATCCTGCCCAGCTCTCTGGTGGTCAAAAACAGCGGGCAGGTATCGCACGGGCGTTAGCACCCAAACCGCATGTAATGCTTGCCGATGAGCCTACCTCTGCGCTCGACCCTGCAACGACCAAATCGGTGTTAGCCTGTCTCAAGGATATTAATGACAAGTTTAACGTCACTATCGTGATTGTGACCCATGAAATGTCCGTGATTCGCAAGCTGTGTAACCGCGTTGCCCTGCTTGATAAGGGAAAATTGCTTGAGGTCGCTGACGTACATTCGGGGCAAATTCATGCCACCACACCGATTGGGCAACTGCTGATTAGTGATGATTAACGGCGCACAAACATCGTTAATGACTGGATAATCTTTTAAGTTTTAAATTGAATCGTTGGGTAATTTCATGGCAAACACATTAACTTGGCAAAGCGCGGTTGATAATCTTTTGGGGATGAAGGCAGAAATTTGGCAAGCGTTTTGGGAAACACTGATTATGGTGGGTATCTCAACGGTTGCGTCAGTCATCTTTGGTACATTGCTCGGCGTTGCGCTATTTTTGACCAGTAAAAATCAGCTCGCCGACAACAAATCGCTGTATGCAGGACTTGGCAACTTTACCAATATTATGCGTGCTTTTCCGTTTGTGATTTTGATGATTGTGATTATTCCTGTCACTCGCCTCATTGTCGGTACCACCATTGGTCCAATCGCGGCATCGCTTGCCTTGAGTGTCGCCGGTATCTTCTACTTTGCTAGGCTCGTTGAGCAAAATCTGCGTGATGTGCCAAAAGGTATCATCGAAGCGGCGTTATCAATGGGTGCAAGTACAGGGACGATTATTCGTAACGTGTTATTGGTCGAGTCACGCTCAAGTTTGATTTTAAGTATTACTACCTTGATGATTAGTTTACTCTCTTACAGTGCGGCAGCGGGTATGATTGGGGGTGGCGGTCTCGGTGATTTGGCGATTCGCTATGGTTATAACCGCTACCAAAATGACGTGATGATTTTTATGGTGATTTTATTGGTGGTGATGGTGATTATCATCCAATCAGTCGGTAATATTTTGGCCCACCGTCTGGATAAACGTTAATTTTAGCTGATGGCTGTTTAAAAAATTGTTATTGATGGTTTTTCTAGGAATTATGAAAAAATTTCATATCCATAGGTTAACTCTCAATAACATTTTTTTTATGAGTATGTTAAGGTAAGCTGATTGTTTTATCCGTTTATTTTTTCATTTTTGGAGGAAGGTATGAAATTAACGCATTTATCAAGCCACATCGCGCAGCTGCTAGCAACTGTAGGGGTTGCAGGGATTGCCCTAGTCGGTTGTAGCAAACCTGAAAGCAAAACCGAAACCACAGCACAAGCCAGCACTACCACAACTACAACCACGACTACCGCAAGCTCAACGACTACCACAACAGCGGCAAGCACAGGTATCGACCCGAACAAATCTGAAATTGTGATTGGTACTACCGTGGGCGACTTTGGTGACATGGTCAAAAACTCTGTCAAACCGCAGTTAGAAAAACAAGGTTATAAAGTCAGATTGGTTGAATTCTCTGACTATGTGCGCCCAAATAAAGCCTTAGCCGATGGCGATATTGATATCAACGTGTTCCAACACAAACCTTATCTCGACACCTTCAAAAAAGACAACAACCTAGATATCGTTGAAGCCTTCCAAGTGCCTACTGCACCGCTTGGCATCTACCCAGGGAAATTAAATGACCTAAAACAAGTCAAAGACGGTACCACCGTGGCTGCACCAAACGACCCAAGCAACTTTGCACGCGCGCTGGTGATGCTTAACGAACTGGGCTGGGTAAAACTTAAAGCCAATATCAACCCACTGACCGCATCAAAAAATGATATCGCAGAAAACCCAAAAAATATCAAATTGGTAGAGCTAGAAGCCGCACAATTACCACGTGCGCGTTCAGATGTTGACTTTGCAGTCATCAACGGTAACTATGCGACCAGCTCAGGTATCAAATTGACTGAAGCGCTGTTTCAAGAACCCAGCTATGCGTATGTCAACTGGTCAGCGATTCGCACCAAAGACAAAGACACACAATGGGTAAAAGACGTGACCAATGCGTATAATTCAGAAGAATTTAAACAATACGCCCACAAAACTTTCCCAGGTTATAAATACCCTGCTATCTGGGGTGAAAACCCTGCGACACCGGCAGCTGCCAGTGCAACCGCCTCTGCTGCCAAATAATGGGTAATTACTAGCATAAAAAAAGAAGCATTAAGCTTCTTTTTTTATGGTCAAATTTTATCAACAGAATGTTTTATGGTCAAAATGCGTTAATTGACTTTAAAACGCCTAAATTAACTAGAAATAATCTAAAAATAATAAAGCGCGTTATTCTGTGAATAGTTTATCTTCAATACTGCGACGCATTTTTTGCCCTGCTTTAAAGGTAACAACGCGGCGCGCTGTGACATGAACCATCTCGCCAGTCTTTGGGTTGCGACCTGGACGTTGGCTTTTATCTTTGATTTCAAAGTTACCAAAACCCGATAGCTTGACTTGGTGACCTTTGGTCAACGTCTCTGACAACTCTGAAAAAAAATTCTCCACAAATGCGCGGCTGTCTTGGCGCGTCATGCCCAAATTTTCCATCAAATGATTGATCATTTCTAATTTGGTTAAGGTTTTGCCTTCAACTTGCATATTCATTATCATACCCACCCTACTAAATGTTCCTATTCTAGCGATTCTAGCAAATACAGTCGATAGTTATTTTTACTTTAAAATCAAAGAAAAACATTGTATCGACTGTCATAATTTGCTAGTACAAGATTACACCCGTAGCGTTGCGTGATACTGCTCATGTAGCGCAGCGATAACAGCTTCCATTTGCGCATTGATACGCTCGTCAGAAAGCGTGGCTTCGATGTCTTGCCACACCAGTGCAAAAGCAAGCGATTGTTGGTTTTCAGGCAAGTTACTGCCGGCATATACATCAAACAACCACACCTCTTTTAATAGCTCGCCCCCGACTTGTTTGATAGTGTCTCGCATTGATTGCACCGCAATCGACTTGTCTACCACCACGGCGATATCACGGCGTACTTGAGGGAATTTACTTGGCGTCATGATGGTCAATGCCTGCTGGTGCATGTCAATCACTGCCTGTAAATTCAGCTGCGCCACCCAAGTGGTCGGCAAATCCAAGGCTTTGGCAATCTGTGGGTGCAACTGACCCAACCAGCCAATCACCTTGCCTTGATAGTGTACATCGGCACTCTGACCGGGGTGTAAAAACGGCTGCTTGCTACGTTGATAACTGATAGCAGACTGGGCAAACCGTGGAAAAACCGATTCGACGTCATTTTTTAGGTCGTAAAAATCCATCACACGGCTGTCATGATGCTGCTCTGGATGAGTGCTGCCAACTGCCACCATCGCCAAGGTCTCAACTTGGTTTAAGCTTGCGATATCACTGCCATCAAAACGCAGACCCGTCTCAAACAGACGCACGCGGTTTTGTTGACGGTTTAAGTTATATTGCACACAAGGCAACAGACTAGACAGCAGGGTACGACGCATGACCGCTAAGTCACTTGAGATTGGATTGGCAAGGGCGAGTGGTGCAGCAAAATGCGCCCCATCAAACAAAGCTTCGACTTTGGCATCACTAAAACTAAAACTCACCGCTTCAAAATAACCTTGATTGACCAAGCTCATTTTTAAGTTATGCAGATCATTTTGGCGTTTATTGTCAAACAAGTTACTGGTAAACGCAGGCAGTTTGTTGGCAATATTGTTATAGCCATAAATGCGGGCGATTTCTTCAATCAAATCTTCGGGTAAGGCGATATCAAAACGATGGCTCGGCGGCGTGGCAACCAGATTTTCGCCCTGTAACTCGGTGCTGATTTGTAGACTCTCTAAAATCTCAATGGCTTTGTCGGTGGCGATATCCGCGCCTAACAATTTATTGATACTGACAATCGGTAGCGTCACTGGCATACGTTTTGGCAGTTCAGCGGTGTTTTCAGCTAGCGTGATTTGACCGACCCTAACCTCACTTGAGCCATTGCCAAATGTCGCTAATAGATTGACCGCGCGGTCGAGTGCCAATTTTGGCAATTCAAAATCGACACCCCGCTCAAAACGCTGTGACGCATCGGTATGCAAGCCAAAACGGCGTGCTTTACCTGCAATCGCCAATTGTTTAAAAAATGCACTTTCGATTACCACTCGGGTCGTGCTATCGGTCACTGCGGTGCGAAGTCCACCCATAATCCCTGCTAAAGCAATGACACCTTGTTCATCGGCAATCACCAGTTCATCACCTTGTAAGGTAATGGTTTGCTCATTTAATAGCTCAAGGGTTTCGCCTTGTTGCGCATGGCGCACAATGATTGCGCCCACCAACTTATCGGCATCAAACGCATGCAGCGGCTGACCGAGCTCAAGTAAGACGTAATTGGTGACATCCACCAGTAAATTACGTGGCTTGACGCCTGAGGCATTCAGGGCTTGTTTCATCCAATCAGGTGATGGCGTGGTGCCTGTCAGTCCACTGACCACTTGCGCGTAATAACGCGGGCAGTCTGTGGTCTCTACGCTAACCGCTTGGCTGTCGTTGTCGGTCACAGCTGCGGTGATATTATCAAAGGGTAGTTGAAATGTTAAATCATTGAGCACGGCAAGCTCACGCGCGATACCGCGCACACTAAAACAATCCCCCCGATTTGGGGTAATTGAAATATCTAGCACATGATTGTCTAAGCCAAGATACGCTCGGATATCCATGCCAATAGGTGCATCATTTGGCAAAATTAACAAGCCATCAACACCATCGTCACAGTCAATCTCACTACCACCGCACAGCATACCATGCGATTCTACGCCGCGCAGTTTGCCTTTTTTAATGTTAAAGGGTTCATCCCCTTGTGCAGGTGGCAGTTTGGCGCCTACCAGTGCCACAGGTACACGCACGCCAGCGGCCACATTGGGCGCACCGCAAACGATTTGTAGCGGTGCTTCGCTATGCTCACCGACATTCACTTTGGCAACGCGCAGTTTATCAGCATCGGGGTGTTGGGTGACGTCAATCACTTCACCGACCACCACACCACTAAAGTCTTTGGCGACTTTATCCAAGCTATCAAGCTCTAAGCCTGCCATCGTCAGTTGTTCGCCAATTTGCTCAGCGCTTAAGTTTGGGTTTGCCCATTGGCGTAACCAGTTTTCGCTAATTTTCATTGTTTTCCCCTAAGCAAACTGCTTTAAAAATCTGACATCATTTTGATAGAACAAGCGTAAATCATTCAAGCCGTAGTACAACATGGCAAAGCGCTCAATCCCCATCCCAAATGCAAAGCCTTGGTACTTGGTCGGGTCAATACCGCTATCGGACAATACCTTTGGATGCACCATACCGCAGCCCATCACT
The DNA here is from genome assembly GCF_031975715.1 of Moraxella sp. CTOTU46711. Taxonomy (NCBI): domain Bacteria; kingdom Pseudomonadati; phylum Pseudomonadota; class Gammaproteobacteria; order Moraxellales; family Moraxellaceae; genus Moraxella; species Moraxella sp. CTOTU46711. Next base: position 57,086 of record NZ_DALYMP010000006.1, on the reverse strand, counting down.
TCTAGCCACTTGCCATTTTCGGCAAGGATATCCACTTCTGCAGACGGCTCAGTAAATGGAAAATACGATGGACGAAAACGCACCGTGAGTTTGCGACCAAAAAACGCCTGCAAAAACTCATGAATCAAGCCTTTTAGCTCAGCAAAATTGGTGGATTCGCTGACATACAAACCCTCAAGCTGATGAAACATCGGTGAGTGAGTTTGGTCGCTATCGTTGCGATACACACGTCCTGGACAGATGATACGAATCGGCAGGTTGCCTTTTTCCATCGTGCGAATCTGCACCGAACTGGTATGGGTACGTAGCACATAATTGGCATTAAAATAAAATGTATCGTGCATGGCGCGCGCTGGGTGATGGCTTGGAATATTTAGCGCTTCAAAGTTGTAGTAGTCGCTCTCAACTTCAGGACCTGTTGCGACTTCAAAACCTGCTTGACGGAAAAACCCTTGCATACGCTCAGCGGTCATGGTGACAGGGTGCAAATTACCCGCTTGTTGTCCACGTGCTGGCAGTGTGATGTCAATGGATTCGCTGGCAAGCTTGGCAGCCAAAGCTTTAGCTTCTAAATCGCTTTGCGCTTGTTGTAGGCTGTCATTGATTTGGGTACGTACTTGATGCAGCATACCGCCGATGGTCTTTTTGCCGTCGGCATCGAGTCCGCCTAGCTGTTTCGACCAAGTGGTCAAATGGCTTTTTTTGCCCGTTAAAGTCACGCGAATGTTTTGTAGGTCTTGGGGGTTTTGTGCGGTGCTAATTAAGGCTTTGGCATCTTGAAAAAATTGGGAAAATTGGTCTTGGGTGATATCGGTTAAATTTTCAGAATATTGGATAAGTTTGTCAGTCGTTATTTCTGTCATGAGCGTTGCAATCTTGGTTATCAATAGTGATAGGCATTTTAACTAAAATATGGCGATAAAAAAAGCCATTAAGCTTGCACTTAATGGCTTTTTGAAAAATCGCTTTAAAACAAATTAAGCAGCCAGTGCTTGTTTTGCTTTTTCTGCCAATGCCGTAAAACCTTGCGCATCATGCATAGCGATGTCTGCTAATACACGGCGGTCGATTTCGATGCTAGCTTTTTTCAGACCGTTAATCATACGGCTGTAGCTTAAGCCATTTAAGCGCGCACCCGCGTTGATACGTGCAATCCATAAACGACGGAATGAACGTTTTTTGTTACGACGGTCACGATACGCATATTGACCTGCTTTGGTAACTGCTTGTACAGCAACACGGAAAACACGAGAACGCGCACCGTAATAACCTTTTGCACGAGCCAATACTTTTTTATGACGGCGATTTGCCTGTACACCACGTTTTACACGAGCCATAATTTACTCCTAAAGTTTTGTAATATCAGTTGATTGGGTGCCTATAAATTATAGGTAAGGACACATACGGTAAACACGTTTCTCATCAGACACGTGTACCAATTTGCATCCACGTAATTGACGGATACGCTTAGGAGATTTTTTGGTCAAAATGTGGCGTTTGAATGCTTGTTTGCGTTTGATACCGTTACCAGTTTTTTTGAAACGCTTGGCAGCACCACGGCGAGTTTTTAATTTCATGATAGCCTCTTGTTCGTTTTTGACAAGGATTAAACATCTTTATCAAGTGAAGTTAACCTGTTTGTCAAAAAATCCTCATCACACTGGATTTTTTGCCTTGAGGTGGGAGGCGGTATTTTATCAAAAACCATTGGTGAATGCACGCTATTGTTATCACTAATTTTTCTTTGACATCCATTTTATTGATGCTACTTTAATATTTCTCTACTATAATAGATAAATTATTATTAAGGGCTGTTTGTAGAATTTTTAAAAAATAAATTATATCAATTACTTAGCATAAAGACTTGGTAAATCTATCACGAGATTACATTAATTAAGTTAACAACTTAATTTATAAAAACTGAGGATAAATTAGCTAAAAGTGATAAGCAAGCCCTATTTTGGACACAATTTGCGTTAGTTTGTTTGACCTTAAGGTATTTATCGGGCTCTTAAGTTTCTGAAAAGTTTAATGTGTAATACTCTTTCATCTTTATCAACATCATGAGGTTAGAATTCTTGTCAGCTTTAAACAAAAATATTGAAGTTGCCCATTTCGTGTTTGAGACCGTCATGCGCGTGCGCAATACCGAAATTGGATTAGCACAACATTTAACGGTTGAAAATTTGGTGGCATTGCTTACCGAAGCCCGTTTTCGTTTTTTATATTCAAAAGGCATTAAAGAGGTTAATGCTGAGTACCAAGGCTTGGTCATTAATCATATCGAGACCCAAATCCTTGATCGGGCACGGGCGCGTGAAGAACTGTTATTTGAAGTCGGCGTGCAGCATTTAACCGATTTGGGTGGTGATTTTGTGTTTAAAGTCTCGCGGATGTTTGATGGGTCATTGGTGGCGTATGCCAAAATGGGCTTTGCGGCGTATGACTATCGTCAAAGCCAAGAAATCGCGTTATCAGCTACCATCAAAGAAGCCTTAGATGTGAAACCCTTTGAGATTTAGGGCTTGATGAATTATGATAAATGCCCGCATCGTTTGATGGGTGCTTTTTTTTGGCTAAGGCTTGCATAGTATGATACAGGGCGTGAATATGGATTGGCTAGATACACTAAAATTTGATGACAATGGGCTTATTCCTGCAGTCGCTCAAGATTTTCATACAGGGCGCATTTTGATGATGGCATGGATGAATCGCGAGTCATTACGCCTGACTGCTGAAAAAATGCAAGCAGTGTATTGGTCACGCTCTCGCGGTAAATTATGGCATAAAGGCGAAAGCTCGGGGCATTTTCAGCAAGTCCATGAAATCCGTCTAGATTGCGATGCTGATGTGATTGTGTTGTCAGTCACCCAAGTGGGGGGGATTGCTTGCCACACGGGTCGGCAGTCTTGTTTTTATCGTCTGCTTGCCGATGACCACGGACAGCTACAATGGCAAATCACTGATGCGGTCATCAAAGACCCTGATGCGATTTATGGTGACAACGCTAAACCGACTCATGAACACTCGCTGCTTGCAAGCAATGCGACACAAACCGCTACGACGTCAGCGGATATTTTAACCGCGTTAGATGAAGTATTGATTGGGCGTAAAGATGCCAATCCTGATAGCTCATACGTGGCAAGCTTATACCATAAAGGTATCAATAAAATCTTAGAAAAAGTCGGTGAAGAAGCCACCGAAGCCATTATCGCTGCCAAAGATATCAACATTGCCAACGATACTCCCTATGAGGCCGTCGCCGATGACACCGCAGTGAAAGATTTGGTGTATGAAATTGCTGATGTTTGGTTTCATACAATGGTCACATTGGCATGGTTTAATATACCGTCTTGGGCTGTCACCAATGAATTGGCAAGACGTTTTGGCTTATCGGGTATCGACGAAAAAGCCGCACGTCAAATCTCTTAAGTAATAGCCCTTAAGTGAGCGCCCTTAAGTAAACGCCACTAAACAGTCGATAATTCCTGAGTATTGCTGGCTAAAATTGCGAAAAATTCGCCGTGTTTCACACAGTTTTTTGCACAGTTATGTCAACGCAATGGTTATGTGTTACACTGCAATTTCATATTGTCCTCACCCCTATTGTCAAGGTTAATCAAAGGATATTCTCATGGGTAGTTTCTCAATCACACATTGGTTAATTTTACTGGTTGTTGTTGTGGTCATTTTTGGCACTTCAAAACTGAAAAATGCCGGTAAAGATTTGGGTGGTGCCGTTAAAGGCTTTAAAGATGCGGTCAAAGATGAAAACGAACAGCATCTGAACAAAAACCGTGTCCTTGAACACGAAAAAGCTGAGCTCAATACCACGCAGACCCAACAAGATAAACATAACGTTTAAACCCTAGTCGTTACTTTTTCTTTGGTTTTTTAATCCCTAACTACCACGGTTGTTATGTTTGATATAGGTTTCTCTGAACTACTGTTATTTGGGGCGATTGCACTGATTGTGCTAGGCCCTGAAAAACTCCCCCAAGCGGCGCGCACTGCAGGTCAGTGGTATGCCAAATTCCGCCGTACGGTTGCAACGCTGCAGTCAGAAATTGAAGCTGAGCTTGACCTTGCCGAAACGCGCAAGCAAATGCAGCTTGAGCTGGAAAAAATCCGCCAAGCTGAAGTTGATATGAAGCGCGAGATGGAAGCGCTTCGCAGCAGTGTGAGCGAATTACAGCAACATGGCAAAGTGCCTTCGATGCAAGCTCACAATACCCAATCGGCTGATACAACCCCTAATCTTGGTCATGATACTAACGCAGTTAGACTACCCACTGAACCACTCAGTCATGAATCACCCAGTCATGAACCAACCAATCATTTAGCTGAGCCAACAACAGATACCACCGCGCTTTTACCAGACAAGCCACTAGATAATTCACTAGACAAGCCATCTGACGAGTCTTATCTGGTAGAAACCAAAGCAGACGATTATTTGCTGAGTCTAGAGGCTGATGCCGAAGCCGATGCAGTGGCTAAAGACTTACATAAAGCCCTATTCGCTGCCACTGAGCCAATGTATTATCGTTGGTTTTTGCTCAGTGATTATGACCGTGTTAGACGTCTTCCCAATCCGCCGTTTTTACCCAATTATCAAGCCGATCCTCTACTGCACCAATTGCCAAGTTTGGGTGGAGTTGCCCAGTGACCAAGCTTATCAAAACCAAAAAAACGCCCGAACAATTAGCCATTGAACAAGCTAAAGATAATAAACCATCGCAAGACAACACTTTGGTAGATATGCCCATTACTGAACATTTGATTGAACTGCGCCGTCATTTGATTCACGGTTTTGCGGCGGTTTTGGTGATTTTTTTGGCATTGGCGGGCTTTTCGCGGGAAATCTACGATATTTTTTCCGCCCCGTTAACGGCGTTGTTGCCAGTCAATTCTTCTATGATTGCAACCGATATCACCTCGTCATTTTTGGCACCGATTAAATTGACGCTGTATCTGGCTGTTATCTTGGCGATGCCGTATATTTTATACCAGATTTGGTCGTTTATCGCTCCAGGGCTATATAAGCATGAAAAACGTATCGCCCTACCCGTGCTGTTGTCATCGGTGATATTGTTTTATCTGGGGATTGCGTTTGCCTATTATGTCGTGCTCAAAAGCGTGCTGGCTTTTTTTATCAAATTCTCCCCCGACAACGTGCTACCGATGACCGATATCGAAAGCTATCTAAATTTTGTGCTCAAGCTGTTTTTAGTGTTTGGGGCAACCTTTGAGATTCCTGTGTTGACGCTGCTACTGGTGTTGGCTGGGGTAGTGACGGTGGATAGCTTGGCGCAAAAACGCCGTTACATCATCGTGGGTTGTTTTGGTATTGCCGCATTGGTGACACCGCCAGATGGCTTGTCGATGGTGATGCTAGCTATCCCGATGTGGTTATTGTTTGAACTGGGTCTAATTATGGCACGGGTATTGGTTAAAGAAAAAGCGTTATTACAGAAAGACCGCTAATCTGGCTGGATAAAGCTAAAGCCTAGTCAACCTCTCATTCATCCCCACTTAGTAAATAAAGGCTAGTAAATAAAGGTTTAGTAAATACAGGTTGAGTAAATAAAGGAAACTGAGCAAAACTTGCCAAATTTTGCTAAAATAGCTCACTTTTCTGTTAGCAATGGCCTTATGTCAAACCCCAGCGTTATCCTTAACCCACCCCCTGTCCACAGCCCGACCCAACGCCCAACGGGGGAGCAGCAGCAGGCTGTCGATATGGCACTCACACGCCAGTCGTTTAAGGTGGTAGCGTATGCAGGCGCAGGCAAAACCACCACGCTTAACCTGATTGGCAATCAGCTACGTGGTCGCGGGATTTATTTGGCATTTAACAAAGCGATTGCTGCAGAAGCGCAGCGTAAATTCCCCCACCATGTCGACTGTCGCACTTTTCACTCATTGGCATTTCGTCATACCGCTCGCGATATCACCGCAAAGCTGCAACTACCGCGTTTTTCACCCAGTCGCCTTGCCTCAGATTTGGGGTTGACACCTGTGCAAGTCAAACGCCAAATTGAAGGCAAAAGCCAGTTTGTGACCTTAACGCCAGAGCGACAAGCACGATTTGTGTCTGATGCGGTGAGCACGTTTTGTAGTACCCATGCCAGTTACCCCGCGCCGCGCCATTTGCAGTTTCCTGATTGGTTGGTTGCCAGTGAAGCTGAGCAGCTGCGCGATACCTTATACCCGTATGTAGAGCGGCGCTGGCAACAGTCGATTGACCCGCGCCACCCTGCGGGGATTGGGCATGATATTTATCTTAAACTCTGGGCGCTATCCAAACCGGTGATTCCTGCGGATTTTATCTTATTTGATGAAGCGCAAGACGCTGACCCCTTGATGATGGGGATTTTGTCCAATCAGCCCAACCAAGTTATCTATGTGGGTGACGCGCATCAGCAAATTTATGAATGGCGCGGCGCTGTCAATGCCATGAAGCGCCTGCCGCTACCACAAACCTTGCTTACCCAATCGTTTCGATTTGGTGACCAAATTGCCGATGTGGCGAATGGGTTCTTAAAAGCGCTACAAGAAGAGGTGCCACTGCGCGGCAATCCTGCGATGGCGTCTACCTTAGGCAAAAGTATGGTGCATGGTCAAAAAGATGCCATTCTTTGCCGTACCAACGCCAGTGCGATGGTCAATCTGTTATCTGGGCTTAAAATGGGACATAAAGTTGCGCTACAAGCCGATACAGAGCGTTTGCTCAAATTTAGCCAATCTGCCGAACGACTAAAAAAAGGACAAGCGGCATATGGTGTACCTGAGCTTGCCTACTTTAATAATTGGCGCGACGTGCAGGATTATAGCGAGACGAGCGAAGGCAGCGATTTAAAAACTCTCGTCAAACTGGTCGATGAACATGGCACCGAAACGCTAAACCAAGCAATCAACAGCTTGACCACACTGGATAAAGCCGACTATATCATCTCTACCGCGCATAAAGCCAAAGGGTTGGAATGGTCACGGGTGCAAATTGACAATGATTTTTATTATGATGTGACTTCTCAGGCGGTAAAAATCTCCCCCGAAGAGTTGCGACTGCTGTATGTTGCCTGTACGCGCGCCAAGGTAAATTTGGATATTTTTAATATTCAAGATTTGATTCACGGACTCAAAGATAAAAAGGTGATTTATGGCTAGTCACTTATCGCAGTTTAGCCCAGATTTTACCCAGCCGCAAATCGTCCTTGCGCCGATGGAAGGACTAACCGACCCATTGATGCGGGATATTTTAACCAGTATCGGACATTACGACTGGGCGGTGAGTGAGTTTATTCGCGTCACCCAGCACGTCCTACCCGCGCATGTGTTTTACAAATTTGTACCCGAACTTTTGCATGAGGATAGTATAAAAGGCAAAACCATTCACGGCACGCCAGTACATGTGCAGTTATTGGGCAGTGAGCCCGACTTGATGGCAGGTAATGCTGTCAAAGCGGTTGAGCTTGGTGCGTTAGCCATTGATATTAACTTTGGTTGCCCCGCTAAAACTGTCAATAGTCACCGCGGTGGCTCGGTGTTGCTCACCGAACCTGAAACCTTGTATCAAATCATCCATGCAGTACGCCAAGCCGTGCCATCGGATACGCCTGTATCAGCAAAAATCCGACTCGGCTATGAAGATACCTCACTAACCCAAGAAATCGGCGATGCGGTGCAATCAGCTAATGCCAGTTGGCTGACTATCCATGCCCGTACCAAAACCCAAGGCTATAAACCCCCTGCCTATTGGGAGTTAATCGCGCCCCTAACACAGCGGTTAAGATTACCGATTATTGCTAATGGCGAAATTTGGCAGGCTGAACAAGCCATGCGTTGCCGTAATCAAGCCAACACCCCACATATCATGCTCGGACGTGGTGCGGTCACTCGACCTGACTTGGTCAATCAAATCAAAGCAATGGATAAAGGTGACAGGGTAAAAAACATGGCTTGGCAAGCGCTACTCAAGCTACAAATTGCGTTTTTGCAAGGACATGCCCGTAGCGATAATATGCTGGTGGGACGTTACAAACAGTGGCTTGGCATGTTGACCCAAGGCTATGAAGAAGCCAGCGAGCTTTGGCAAACAGTCAAAAAACAAAAACAGCTTGAGACCATTGTTGCGATGTTGCAAGCACAATCCCAAGCTGGCGATTGCTAGTAGCAAATTAGCTCAATCGTATCGCTAAATAAAATAACATTAGCGGACAAGCTAGGCTAAGCGACCAAATAATTGAGCGAAAAGTTGCCCAATTGGCAATATACGCCAACCCATAAATAATCCGTAATATCACATACAACCACGCCAACTGGGTCACCACTGACAGCGGTACAAAAAATAGCAACGCCACAATCACCGCTGCCAAGAATACCGGCAAGGTTTCATAGCTATTTTGCTGCGCGGCATTGGCACGCGCTGCCGCGCCCGTTTGTTTACCCAAAAACTCTCGCGGATTGGCATTGTCTTTGCTTTTAAATCCGCCAAAGACCTTTGCCAATATCGCGAACACCAAGGGCAATAAACTGGCAACCATCATTGCCAGCACCACACTGCTATTGGTGGCAGGGACAGCACTTAAGTAGGAAAACATGCCGTTATTCCCTACCCTTTAACCGTTTCATTAGTGATTTCATCAGAGGTTTCATCAATGATTTCATAGTCATGGGTGATTTTGACACCGCCATTTTCTAGCATACGACTGGCTGAGCAGTATTTTTCTGCCGATAATTCGATGGCTTTTTTAACCTGCGCTTCTTTGATGGCGCTGCCTTTAACCACAAAATGCAAATGAATATCAGTAAATACCGCAGGAATCGTGTCGGCACGCTTAGCCGATAGCTGACACTCAACGTCGCTCACCGCTTGACGGGCTTTTTGCAGGATACTGACCACATCATAACTGGCACAGCCGCCAAGCCCCATCAAAACCATTTCCATGGGTTTTGCACCCAATTTTTCCGTTGAATCCATGATAATTTTATTGCCATTTTCAGTCACGGCTTCAAAATTAATGTTTTCGTTTTTTAACCAATTTACCGTTGCTTTCATACTATCCCCAGATGTTTTAATTTTTGAAAAAATATTTTGTATAAAATCAAGCGATATTATGCGCTTTTTATGTCCGTGAAACAATTTATAGCAAATAAACATTACACTTTTGACATAAAAACTGGTTTAATAGTGGGTAATAAAGGCAGTGATTACATTGTCCATGTTTTTTAGCAATAATAATAAAATAAGCGTCTGTTGGTATGAGATGGGTTTATTCCCGATGATTTGATTGACCAAAACTTTAATAATGGTCTGCAAGGATGTGTGTAAACCTTGCGACCCAAAAAACTTGATAATGTGATTACCTGCTGATTTTAACCATTAAATTGAAGGTAATCGTCATGATTGATGCAGATGGCTTTCGAGCGAACGTAGGTATCATCTTGGCAAATACACACGGACAAGTACTGTGGGCAAAACGCGTGGGTCACGATGCTTGGCAATTTCCACAAGGTGGCATTGATTTTGGTGAAACGCCGCTTGATGCAATGTACCGGGAATTGTGGGAAGAAGTCGGACTGTATCCTCAGCATGTCAAAGTGTTGTCACAAACCCAAAATTGGCTTCGTTATCGGTTGCCAAAACGTTTTGTACGACAAGGACAATATCCTTTGTGTATTGGACAAAAACAAAAATGGTTTTTGCTCCAGCTAGATGAGAACAATGTAGAACATATCCGTTTTGATACGGCAAAACCTGAATTTGACCGCTGGGAATGGGTCAGTTATTGGTATCCACTTAACCAAGTGGTGGCATTTAAACGTAATGTATATCGCCGCGCCTTGTTTGAGTTATCACCGCAGTTGCCACTCAAAAAAGAATTGTTACTACCTAAAAATGTAAAAATTCATTCCTATTAAACCTAAACAAATAAACCCAAAAAAAGCTCACTTTAGTGAGCTTTTTTTGGCTTATCGTTAGAGGTTATCCAGTATTGCCCCATTCCATCCAATAAAAAACCCTTTGCAGTTGCAAAGGGTTTTTGACAATAAGCGATTAAACTTATTTTTTGTTACGACCTGCAAATGCGCCGAAACGTTTGTTGAAGCTTGCCACACGACCTTCGTTTTGGGTTTTACGTTGTTCGCCGGTATAGAATGGGTGTGAGGCACTTGAAATATCGAGTGCGACGTATGGGTATTCTTTACCTTCGTATTCGCGAGTTACTTTCGATTTGATAGTCGAGCGAGTTAAAAAGTAAACGTCAGCGTTGGTGTCGTGGAATAAAACTTCTTGATAAGCTGGATGGATATCTGCGCGCATGGTTAGGTCTCTAGTCATTATCCTGCCCTTTGGTCTGCAGTTAGTATGCGTGGCATGAACCTTTATTTTGCTAAAAATTCACCCAAACACCCAACCGATTAAAGCCAACACAGGATGGATTGATAAAATTGGAAGCCGAATTTTACTAGATTTGCTTTATTTTTGCAAGTTATTTCCACTGCAGCCATTTTGTGAAGCTTGTATTTTCACCCGCTAACAGCATCCATTTTTGCGGTTGTTTAACATGCGCGTCGCTCACGGGTGGCACTTCAAGTACCAACAACTCATCACGACGAAAGACATGACACACGGCAGGGTCTTCACTAATTGTTTGGGTTTTGGCAGTGGCTTTGAGCCATTTTTCGCTCGCCTTTAACCCATCAATTGCCACGATGACGTCATTAGCAGAAATCCCTGCAGCAGCGGCTTGGCTATTTCGCACAACACGTTGCACTTTTAACCCAGTAGGCTCGCTCATATATTTCATGCCCCAAGTAATATCATCGTCTTTTTGTTCAATACTCACACCCTGTTCTGACAACAGTTCAAATAGCGGTAATTCTGTCGTGCCGTCGATATAATTGGCTCTAAAATCTTGCCAAACGTCTTTGGGTAAACATTCATTCATGACGTCATCTAGATTGGCGTCCGTCATACCAAAACGGCGATTATCTTGGGCTCTGGCTTTGTCATAAAAAACTTTTATCACATCAAAAATACGTTTGCCATGGTTTATCAAAGTCAAATCTAAACATAACGCCACCAGCGCGCCTTTGTTGTAGTAGCTAATCCCGGCATTGGCGGTGTTCTCATCGCTACGATATAGCTTTATCCACGCATCAAAGCTTGACTCTGCCACGCTTTGCAAGGCGCGTCCGTGGGTTTGATAGTAGCGATTGATTTGTTCAGCAAGCAGTTTAAGATAGCTATCTTGCGAAATAACCCCGCTTTTTTGTAGCATAAAATCATCCACATAACTGGTAAAGCCTTCAAACACCCATAGCAAGGTGGTGTAAGTCTCTTGGTTAAAGTTGGTGGTTAAAAAAACTTCGGGACGCACGGTTTTAACCCACCAGGCATGAAAATATTCATGGCTACACAAACCCAAAAAGCGTTGATAACTTTCGCTTGGATCAGTTTGTTCAAAAAATGTGGGTAGGTCATCTCGTGGGGTAATCAAACTGGTACTGGCAAGGTGCTCAAGTCCGCCATAGTCGCTTGAAGTCGCCATGGTCATAAACAGATAATCATCAAACGGCGTATTACCGAGCCAATCGACATAGCTTTGACAAATTTTGCTAAGGTCAGTTTCTAGCCGTTCAAGGTCGCTGTGCTGTACACCAGAAATCACAAATCGGTGGGCAATGGTGTTTTCGCCACTTTTTACATCGAACCAAAATTCATCTTGCTCAGCAATTTCAAACGGGCTGTCAGTAAGTTGCTCGTAGTTGTTGGCAGTTAGCTGATAGATGGTTTGTTTGGCTTGTTGGTGCATTTTTTCGGGTAAGGCGGTGGCTAGGCTGACTTCCACACCGTTTACCTCATAAAAGTCTTGCGGGCAAATGAGTTCGGCTTTAATCGCTTGGTTTTCTTGCCCTTGTACTGCTAATGCTAGGGAGGTGAAGTTGCCGTACAGGCGAGTTTCATCGACATACGCCCCACGCACCGATAAGTCATAAGCATAGACTTCATAAGTGACGCTAATGCGGTCGCCTGGTTTGGCGTGGATTTGCCAGTGGTTTTTATCGATTTTTTTAAGCCGTTGATTGTTCTTGGCATCTGAATCATGGATGGTGGCAGTGACTGCCGTAATGTGTTTGCTAAATTCTCGAATCATATAACTACCCGCAATCCAAGCAGGTAGCCAAACGATTGGGTTGTCGTTGTCCGCAGTAAACGTAAGCGTGACATCGACAAGGTGTTCACGAAATTTTTTAAAATCGAATTGGTAATGAATTTGGGACATTTTTTATCAGCTTTTTAGTGATTATATTTAAATATTGAAATAGGGTTACATTTTAGCAGATTGATTTTAGGAATTTGCAACTTTTACGGCTACCAAAAAGCTATCTCACAGCGAGATGGCTTTTTTTGTGTTTTTGATAATTACAGCTCGAATCGTTACCGCTTGAATAATTACAGCTCGCCAAATTTTAATTGCTGATGCCACAGTTGATAATCTGGCATGACTCGTGCCACCTGCGCCCAAAATCGTGCCGAATGATTGGGCTCAATCAGATGACAAAGCTCATGTACTAACACGTAATCCGCGCAGTCTGGTGGGAATTGCGCCAGCCAAACGGACAAGCGAATGGTTTTGGCTTGCGTGCTACAACTGCCCCATCGGGTTTTCATGGTGTAGGGCGTGATTCTGCTGGCGGATTTGCCTACTTTGTCTTGCCAAAACGCTTGGCGGTTTTGGATAAATTGAGTGAGCCAAAATTTATAAATATGGCGTAAGGTTTTGGCAATATCCAATTGCGCCAGCTCGCTTGGTTTTATGTGGTGCTTTATCAATAAGTCTTTAAGCACAACCTGTTGCCCTTCAAAGTAAATATTGCTTTCAAGGGTCAAATTTGCCAAGTCTTTAACATCATTGATATAGGCAGGTTTTTTGGGTTTAAGTTCTTTAAGTTTTCGTTGTTTTTGCTGACAGTCGATTGCCCATGCAAGGCGATATTCAAGCGATTGCATCAGCAGGTGTTGTGGCATACGCATGGGATAAGACACGCTGAGCAAGCTAGTAAACGGTGCTTCATCAATCGATTTGATACGAAAGTTGATATGTTTGACCCGTTTGCTTTCAATCGCAAGTTTGATACCTTGCTCAGCGTAGGCGGTGAGTACAGTTTGCATAAGTTTTAGCAATTATTGACGCAAATAATGCTCAAAAATCGCCCCAAAGTCATAATTACGAATGGTCTTTAAACGCTCGCCATAGGCATTTTCTACTTGTGCGACAGTTTGGTTAATGACATCCGGCAAGTTAAGCACCACATTTTCTGACAGTTCGCGTAAGCTAAACATATTGGTGACGGTATTAAAGGATTTTTCTAGCACCGTTTCTTCATGGGCAATGCGTTTGCATTGCTCGCTAATCGCAGTCAGCGCCTTATAGATGTCGCGGATTTGCTCGATTTGATTTTTGTCGATATCAATCGAAAACGCCATACCGCCCAAGCTAAATTTTAGCTCAGCATCCATATCCATCGTGCCTGCCGTCTCAATCATGATATTGGCGGGCTGAAAATTGCGGTATGGATAGCGTTTTAGTAGGCGTTTTTTACTGGTCGCCGACTGCCCATCAAGGTGGATAAAGGCGACATTGGTAAAGCAATATTCGTCCATTTTTGACTTAATCACAAAATAAATCCGCTCGTTATCTTCATGAAAAATATAGTCATCAATATCGGTTTGGTTAAACTGACTCGGTGAGATGATTTTACCGATGTCACTCAAACCCAATGCATCTGAGGCAAGATTTTTAAACATAATCACTTCCTGTTTTATCCATAAAAATTGTTAAAAACGCTGTTTGTGCGAAAAACTGTTTTCGATAACATAACACAAATATCACATTGGCAACATAGATGTCATGCTGATTACTGGCTATGATAACGCCATAACACTGATAATAAACAATAAATGAAAATTAAGGAACAAAAATGAAAGCCAAGCCAACATCTAGCAATTTGACCGATATTGATTCGGATAGTTTTACTGTGCAATTGGATGATGAATCCTTGTCATCAAGCCATATTGAAGCGGGTGAAAGTGGTCTGACCGAGATTCATCGCCAAAATATTGATGAGCAGCGTATTGATGAATTACTGGTTGAAGATAGCTTTAACGAAGAGCACTATCCGACTATTGGTGATATCGCTGACCCTGATGCCGCAGATGAAAGTTATAAAGACTGATTTTCTGTACTGAAATTTTTTGTATTTAAAGGTCAAAAATAAACATCAAAAAGGTTGGTAAGTTACCAACCTTTTTTGTTGGTTTGCAGTTAATAAGGCTCTCTATTAATGCTAGTCATAATCCGCTTTAAGCCCAAGCTTTAACAATAAGTCTTAATAATAAGTATTAATACCAACCTTGCAGATTTTGTTGCCACGCTTGCACGTGTGGCAATGCCAGTGATTCAAATAAATCAATATGCGCAGCATCCACATTGAGTGCAGGGATATAATGATAGTCCCCACCGCCATTGGACTGGAATGTCTGTCGATTTTCGACTGCCAACTCCTCTAGCGTCTCTAAGCAATCTGCCGAAAATGCTGGGCTCAGCACTTGCACTGACTTGACGCCCTGCTTACCCCACTCGGTTAAGGTAACATCCGTATAAGGTTTGACCCATTCTTGCTTACCAAAGCGCGATTGAAAACTACATTCCCACTCATGACGCTCAAGCCCCAGCACTTGCGCCAAATGCGCTGCCGTACAGCGACAACGTCTGGCATACGGATCGCCTTTTTGCTCATATGGCTCTGGAATCCCGTGAAAACTCAATAGCAATTTTTCAGGTTTGCCATGTTCAGCTTGGAAGCGTTTGACGCTCTCAGCCAAGGCTTGGATGTATTGCGGATTGGCAAAATAATCTTTAACAAAGCTAATGCTAGGTAAATTACGCTGCTTAAGTCCCCATTTGGCGACGACATCAAACACCGCGCCAGTGGTTGAACCGGAAAACTGCGGATAAGCTGGCAATATCACGATTTGTTCTACTTTTTTGGCAGTTAATGCCGATAGCACATCTGTTAACGCAGGTTTGCCATAGGTCATGGCAGCATGGACGCTTACTTTGCAAGGCAGTTGATGTTGGTCAAATCGCTGCTGCAACAAGTCCACTTGGGCAAGCGTGATTTTACGCAGTGGGGAATCACCGTCCCACACGCTAGCATAGGCGTGGGCAACCCGTTTGGGGCGACTGCGTAGCACAAACAAGTTTAAGATGATTTGCCAAATAAACTGCGGAATCTCAATCACGCGCGGATCGGACAAAAATTGTTTGAGATAGCGACGCACCGCTGCTTCAGTTGGTGCATCGGGTGTTCCCAAATTCACAAGGACAACGGCAATTTCAGGTGGATTGCTTGGTTTCATAATTTGTCTTTAATCCAAAAAATCATAAAAAAAGTGGGGTTAAGATTAGCATATTTACTAGGGTGCGCGTACTGGATAATCACCTAAAATTGCTCAATCATTGCATTTTTTAAGCTGTATTTGAATCAATGACAACCTAGCCCACCCATCACCAGTAGGGCATCCACTAGGCGAGAATTTTGCTCAGATGATACAGGACTTTTACTTTTAAAGATTCCGTTTTGTGAGGGGCTGCTAGCCGAATCACCGTCTACTTGGTGGCTATACTGCTTGGGCTGTTGGTGGTGCTGTTGGCTTTGGTAACCGTTTATATGGCTGAGGGGATGGTGGCTTTGATGATGGATAATCGTCGTTTCGCTTGTGGCTTTACTAGCATTGGCAGCCAAAACCGATGTTGGCTGATGAAACGCCAAATACGTCAATGCCAAAAACCCCGTGAGCGCCAATCCTGTGAGCGATAGGAGTGTATGGTGGGGTGATGATGCTAAATTTAGCATTTGAATTCCAAGTTGTGATAACCCATATAAACCCTTACAATAGCTATACTTTTAATGCGTTATCAATCAAAAATTAGTGAGAAAGCGGGTGAGTACACAGCAACACAAACCACATACCAAGATTTTACCTGAAGCTGAATTGACTGTCCCCAAAAATTTTGACGACGATCATCCTATTAGTTTTGCCAAATCTGGTGGCAAATCTGTGGGTATCGTCACACCGCAAAAAATTCATTTTGATAGCCCACTGACGTTAGAATGCAATCGCACGCTGCCATTTTTTGATTTAATGGTGGAAACTTATGGCGAGCTCAACGCCGATAAATCTAATGCGATATTGATTTGTCATGCGCTATCGGGCAGTCATCATGCGGCTGGCTATCATAGCAGCGATGATAAAAAAGCAGGCTGGTGGGATACATTCATTGGTCCTGGCAAAGCGATTGATACCACGCGTTTTTTTGTGGTATGTCTTAACAACATTGGCAGCTGCTACGGCTCGACGGGTCCAACCAGTACCAACCCAGAAACGGGCAAGCCCTATGGTCCTGATTTTCCCTTGGTCACCATCAAAGACTGGGTAAAAACCCAAGTCATGCTCTCTGACTATCTGGGCATTGACATCTGGCATGCGATTGTTGGTGGCTCAATGGGCGGCATGCAAGCCATGCAGTGGTCAATTGACTATCCGAGCCGGCTAAAAAAATGTGTGGTCATTGCCAGCACGCCGAAGCTGTCTGCGCAAAATATTGCCTTTAACGAAGTGGCACGCCAATCGATTTTATCCGATCCTGATTTTTGTGAAGGACGCTACATCGAGCAAGGCAAAATCCCCAAACGCGGCTTGATTTTGGCGCGTATGGTCGGTCATATCACTTATCTCACCGATGAAGCGATGCGGGTAAAATTTGGACGCGATTTGAAAGCTGGCAAGCTGATGTTCAACTACGATGTAGAATTTCAAGTGGAAAGTTATTTACGCTACCAAGGTGAGCAGTTTAGTGAACGTTTTGATGCCAATACCTATTTGCTGATGACCAAAGCCTTAGATTATTTTGACCCGGCGCGTGGCACGATTGAGGATGACAGTATCAATGATAGCTTGAGTGATACCGATGCGCTACGGTTGGCATTGGCTAACACCCAATGTAAGTTTTTAATTATATCGTTTACCACCGATTGGCGGTTTAGCCCAGAGCGCTCGCAAGAAATTGTGGATGCGTTAATTGCCAATGGTAAGCCCGTAAGCTATATCAATATCGATGCCGCCTATGGGCATGATTCGTTTTTGTTTGATATTCCAACCTATCGTCACTCGGTATTTAATTTTTTAACCGCCTAACTTAGATTTAATTTTGGATTTAACTTTGGATTTAACGAGAATTGAATGAAAATAGATCATCAACTTGCTGAACGCTGGATCAAACCCAATGCCAAAGTCTTGGATTTAGGCTGTGGAAACGGTGATTTACTCGCGCATTTGCAAAACAAATTGGGCGTGTTTGGCTATGGTATCGAAATCGACCAAACTAAAATCAATGACTGTGTTACCAAAGGCGTCAACGTCATTGAGCAAGACTTAAATGATGGGTTGGCGCGGTTTGCCGACGCAAGCTTTGATACCGTGGTGATGGCGCGCGCCCTACAAGCCGTTAAAGAGCCCGACCAACTACTCCTCGACATGGTACGTGTTGGCAAAGAAGTGATTGTGACTTTCCCTAATTTTGCACATTGGCAAAACCGTATTCACTTGGGTATCAAAGGCATGATGCCAATGTCTGAAGCGCTGCCGTTTGCTTGGTACAACACGCCCAATATTCACTTGTGTACCTTTAAAGACTTTGAAAAGCTGTGTCATGACAATGACATCCGTATCATTAATCGTTTTGCGGTACAAGAAAGTGAAAAGCCCTACCCTTGGGCACTGGCGCAAATCATCCGCAAAAACCCCAACTTACTTGCCGATGTGGCAATCTATCGGGTTACCAAAAATTAAGTTTTTTTATCGCTGATTCTATGCCTATGAAGATTTAGTAATCGGATAAATTACCGTCTAATCTAACAGTATGTCACAAAAGTAAAACCCTACACGACACCAATTGTCGCAATTCTTTGTTTCCTCTGTGAAATATTGTAACAACTGTTTACATTTTCACTTAAATATTTGAAACGCAAAGCAAACAGTGTTAACCTAAAACAATCAAAAGATTGCGTTATATTATTAAAACATAACGAATGGCTAAATCATTGTAAAAATTAAGATTTTCTGTTAATTCGTTTACCTATTTATTAAGTTTATTTTATCTAAACCTAGGCAAGCTTGCGATGGCTGCAGCTTGATACTCGGAGTTGGTTATGAAATTATTAAAAGTCACCGTATTAACTGCATTTTTAGGCTTATCGGGCGTTGCAAGCGCTGAACTGGTTGCCAATATTCCACTCAATGGCTCACGCTATGACAGCATGGAACCAATGGAATTACTTAGCCAAGCTAAAACTGGCAACCAACAAGCCCAATTCTTCCTAGCCAAACGCTACCAAAAAGGTCTTGGCATTCAGCAAAACTTCCAACAAGCCATCCAGTGGTACACCACCGCCGCCAAACAAGACATTGCACCTGCACAATTAAATCTTGCCATGATGTATATTCGTGGCGAAGGCGTGCAGCCTAATGCTGGGCAAGCGCGTTATTGGTTAGAAAAAGCGGCAAAACTTGGTGATAACCGTGCCAGCTATACCCTAGCCATGCTAGATGAAAAAGAAAAGAAATTGGTCGATGCCTACAAATGGTATGACCTAGCGGCCCGTGACGGCATGCTATCAGACCAAGTACGTACCCGCGCGCAAAGCAAAATCGGTCAATTGGCATTAAACTTGTCATCACAAG
Organism: Moraxella sp. CTOTU46711; assembly: GCF_031975715.1. NCBI lineage: Bacteria > Pseudomonadati > Pseudomonadota > Gammaproteobacteria > Moraxellales > Moraxellaceae > Moraxella > Moraxella sp. CTOTU46711. Next base: position 38,272 of record NZ_DALYMP010000006.1, on the reverse strand, counting down.
ACATCGCCACTGCACGTAGCCGTGCGGATTCTTGGTTCCAAAGCAAGTAAGTTTAATACAAAGAATTTTGGGTTAACTGTTAACCTACCCATTAAAGTTTATGAAACCCTAGTATTTACTAGGGTTTTTTGTTTTTATGGGTTAAATTAATCAAGATTGCTCGGCGCACATTGATTGTATGAAATCGCGCATTCATGGATTTTTTTGTACAGTTTTATGCGTCAGGCACTAGCGCGTTAGCCAAGTAGTTGCCACCCCAGTTTTTGTTACCTTTTTTTGGATATGCCCTATGTCAAGCCCTGCCCTACCGTCAAAAAATCAGCTTTGGCTATTAGTTGCCGCCGCTGCGGCTATTTTATTGATTACGTCGGGGATTCGTCTATCGCTTGGGTTATTTATCAAACCGATTGATGCTAGCGCGCATATTGGCATTGTGCAAATCAGTTTTGCCTTAGCGGTGACACAGCTGATGTGGGGCGTGTCACAGCCTGTGACAGGGGCACTGGCGGATAAGTTTGGCGCATGGCGGGTACTGTTGTTCGGTACTTTGCTACTGGCGATTGGCTGTTTTAGTGTACCCTATTTTGTCAGCGCCGGTGGTTTGGTGGTCACGCTTGGGATTTTGGTCGCATTTGGCACAGGTGCGGGTAGTTTTTCAGTGCTGATGGGGCAAGTGGCGAATCAAACCCCACCCCATATGCGCGGCACTGCGTCGGGTATTATCAATGCGGGCAGCTCGTTTGGACAATTTTTATTTGCGCCGATTTTACAAGGGTTAATTGCTCTGCCAGTGGTTGGGTGGACAGGGGCAATGTATTTTATGGCAGGGACAAGTTTGCTGTGTTTGCCGCTGGCTTATTATCTCACGCAGGGTAACAATGTAGGTAAACATGCGCCTGCCGCTTCGTCGGCGGTTGCCAATAACCAAGCCCACGAAACGCTATCACAAGTCATCCGACGCGCGCTTAGCGATCGTAACTACTGGCTGCTGCATATTGGCTTTTTTACCTGTGGTTTTCATATTGCGTTTTTGGTCACTCATTTACCGATGGAAGTGACGTTGGCGGGTCTTGGTAGCAATGTTGCCTCTTGGTCGCTCGCGTTGATTGGCTTATCAAATGTGGTTGGTAGTTTGTTTGTCGGTTGGTGTGTGGGGCAATTTCGCAGTAAATATATTTTGTTTTGGATGTATTTGAGCCGTACTATCTTGATTGCGATTTTCCTGATGGCACCTAAGACGGCAACGACTTTTTTTATATTTGCGGTTAGCTTAGGTCTAACTTGGCTTGCCACGGTACCCCCGACTGCTGCAACCGTGGGCAAGTTGTATGGGGTCAAATATTTGGCAACCTTGTTTGGTTTGGTGTTGTTTAGTCACCAAGTTGGTGGGTTTTTGGGCGCTTATTTGGGGGGAATTGTGGTCGATAAATTCGGTAATTATCAGTATATGTGGTATGCCGATATGGCGCTGTCTGCCTTGGCTGCTGTGCTCAATCTGCCGATTCAAGAGCCAAAAATGATGAAAGCCAATGCTTAATGCTATGAGTGATGCCATACGCTAAAATCAGTTGCGATATGGCTGTCAGCATCTAAGATGATTTCTTCATTTTGATAACGTTGTTTGACACTCAACAATGCCTCATCTTCGCTATTTGCGGTAACTTCTACCAATTGACTTAACGTCTCTTTGACTTCAATATAAAAAGTTTGCATAGCACTTCCTAAAATTAAATTAAAAATTTTTTAAATAAATTATGCATCTATTCTTGGATAAAAATCTTGCGGCAAATTATCAAAGTCCTTCACAAGTGGCAAGAGTGCTAACCGAAAGTTGGCTACAACAGAATATTTATTGCCCCAGTTGCGGCAATGAAGCTATTGAATCATTTCAAAATAATCAACCTGTTGCCGATTTCTTCTGCTCACAATGCCATGAAGAATATGAATTAAAAAGCAAACAAGGCACAAGTATAGGCAATAAAGTGGCTGATGGCGCATATCATACGATGCTTGAGCGAATTGCTGCTAAGAACAATCCCAGTTTTTTCTTTTTGTGCTATCGTAAAACGGATTTGGCGGTACAGCATCTCATAGTTATCCCTAAGCATTTTTTTACACCAAACATTATTATGCCACGTGCCAAAGGCTTGCCCACTCGACCCAACTACATCATGTGCTCAATGGATATCAGCCAACTGCCTACAAGTGGTAAGATTTCTTTAGTGACCAATGGCAATATCGTTGCCAAAGACACAGTCATTGAGCAATGGCAACAACATTTATTTTTACGTCAAACCACTGCCAAGCAAAAAGGTTGGCTGTTGGCAATCATGCAATGTGTTGAAAAACTGCCTAATCCCAATTTTACACTCAAAGATATTTATGCCTACACGCCAATACTTGCCAAACAATTTCCAAGCAATCAACATATTCATGCTAAAATTCGCCAGCAATTACAAATTTTAAGAGACAAACATATTATCGAATTTCTGGGCAACGGCAACTATCGCAAAATACCATATTAAAATTTGAGAAAAAGCAATGACACTATTGATACATACAACTGATTTTAAAAAGATTGTCCAATGTGAATTTGAAAATTTTTATGCCAGTTATATCGACTTTGACCAACAACAATGGCAGTTTATACAGCAGCTGAATGAAAAAAAACAAACGAAAAAAGCGACGTAGAAATTTCTTATTTGTTTCAATTTGATAGAATCAAGCATAGTGACTATGTTGAGATTTTTCATAATGGCATGGATGAAGCGTTTATCCAAAACAATATTCTAAATGTCATTCAAAGCCATCTGCCTAATGTTCATTACTATTTTGACTAAAATTTATGCCGACCCTTACCCAACAATCCCCTGCCAAAATCAATCTATTTTTACATATTACCGGTAAACGCCCCGACGGCTATCACAATCTACAAACTGTATTTCGGCTGATAGATTTATACGATACGCTCACTTTTAGTCATACGGATACAACCATTGGCGACAACTTGCCCGTCACCCTTACCAATGCCGAGCACGTCACCGACAACCCTGCCGACAATCTGATTGTTAAAGCGGCCATTGCCTTATTAGCCTTTGCCAAAAATCATCAAATCTTGAGTGACTCGCAAATCGCCCAATTACCGATTGTTGATATTCACCTCGATAAACGCATTCCGATGGGGGCAGGCTTGGGCGGGGGTTCGTCTAATTGTGCGACAGCCCTGATGACGCTCAATACCTTATGGAAAATAGGATTGAGCAATGAGCAGCTACGCCTCATTGGCGCAAAACTAGGCGCGGATGTACCGATATTTATTTTTGGCAAAGATGCCATTGCTGAAGGCATTGGCGAGATTTTAACGCCGATTGACTTGCCTGCGCAGCAATTTTTATTGTTAAAACCCGATGCCCATATCAGCACGGCTGAACTGTTCGCCCATCCGCTGCTAAAACGGGACTGTGCAAGCCTGTCTCATCACTATTTGCAAAGCCATTGCCATGCCTTTACCAATCAGTTAACTGATGGCTTTACCAATGTTTTTGAACCTGTGGTATGTGCCTTATCTGCGGACGTCAACGCCGCGATGAATGTTTTAATGACGCTTGCCGCCAACACCCACACCACACCGCGCATGACGGGCTCAGGAAGCTGTGTGTTTTTACCAGTACCTAGCGATTTTGATAAAAATAGCATTAAACACTGGCTACAATCCTTACCTTTTCACGCGTATTGGGTGCATACGCTGTAACAAAATTTTGAGAAATCAACAATTGCAAAAATTTTGATGTTTATGCCCAAAAAAAGCTTGCAATTTTATGTTTTTTGGTTAAAATATCGCTTCCAATATAGGGGTATCGCCAAGTTGGTAAGGCACCAGGTTTTGATCCTGGCATCCGTTGGTTCGAGTCCAGCTACCCCTGCCATATTCAAAGATGTACAGATTTTCTTGTGCATCACGTAGTAAAAATTTTGTCATAAAATCTGCGCTGTTCAAGACATTTTACATTGACAAAATCGCCTAAAATCGGTATAGTTCGCACCGTCACAGGGGTATCGCCAAGTTGGTAAGGCACCAGGTTTTGATCCTGGCATTCGTTGGTTCGAGTCCAGCTACCCCTGCCATTTTCTTTACTAACCCATTTTTAGTAGTTGACGTAATGACGTTTTTCTCATCCTAATTGTAAAAGTTAGTTGATGAGTTTTTTTTGTTTGATGAAACCGTCGTTGGTCTAGAAAAATAGGACTCGCATATGCCTTATTTGGCGATTTTTACCGGAAATGCCCATCCAGAATTGGCAAAAAATGTCACCAATCACTTACATATTCCGCTAGGACGTGCCGATGTGACGCGTTTTTCGGATGGTGAAGTCGCGGTTGAAATCCAAGAGAATGTACGTGGTAAAGACGTCTTTATCCTACAATCAACTTGCTCACCGACCAATGACAATTTGATGGAAATCATGGTAATGGCAGATGCCTTGCGCCGTGCCAGTGCAGGTCGTATTACTGCAGTGATGCCATATTTTGGTTATGCGCGTCAAGACCGTCGTCCTCGCTCAGCGCGTGTCCCTATCTCAGCAAAAGTGGTCGCTGATATGCTCAATATCGTGAGCATTGACCGTGTTGTTACCGTGGATTTGCACTCAGACCAGATTCAAGGTTTCTTTGATATTCCTGTAGACAATATTTACGGTACGCCGGTTTTATTTAAAGATTTACGTGAGCAAAAATACGATAACTTAATGGTAGTATCCCCTGACGTGGGCGGTGTGGTGCGTGCCCGTGCGATGGCAAAACAGTTAGGCGATGCCGACATGGCAATTATCGATAAACGCCGCGCCAAAGCCAACGAATCAGAAGTCATGCATATCATCGGTGATGTTAAAGACCGTGATTGCGTGATTATCGATGATATGGTGGATACCGCAGGTACCCTGTGCAAAGCCGCTGCCGCATTAAAAGAACGTGGCGCGCGCCGAGTGGTGGGTTACATCACTCACCCAGTATTGTCAGGTAAAGCAATCCAAACAATTGCAGCGTCAGTGCTTGATGAACTTGTCGTAACCGATACTATTCCACTGTCAGATGCCGCAAAAAACACGGGCAAAATTCGCCAAGTGACCATTGCGCCTATGCTGGCTGAAGCGCTACGTCGTATCAACAATGAAGAATCATTGAGTGCGATGTTTGACATTATGTAGGTGATATTAAGCAGTGTTAGTCAACATGTGGAATGCAGGCTTAGTGGTTCCGTCCATGTTGCTATTGTTAACTTGCCATTTGCAAAATAATTGTTAAAGTTTTGCCATTTTTTAAAAAAGTGGCAATTAACGCATAAATTGGTCGCAAATTTATGCTTTTTTTCACTCGCTAGTCACTTGTCAATCTTTATAAGTAAAGCTTTGTAAGTAAAGGCAAAAAGCCAAGTCATACTGACAAGGTATCCCTGACTAGCCTAACCCAAGGAAACTCCCATGAGTAACCAAACTTTTGAATTAAACGCTGTCGTACGTGGCGACGAGTTACAAGGTAAAGGTGCGAGCCGCCGCCTTCGTAAACAAAACCTAGTACCAGCAATCGTATACGGTGCAGACAAAGAGCCAGCCTCTATTGCTATCCGTTATAATGAATTGATTAAATCACTTGAAACAGAAAGTTTCTTCTCTCACATTTTGACCATCAACGTAGAAGGTCAAGGTACGGAAGAAGTGGTGATTAAAGCACTACAACGTCATCCAGCCAAAAATACCCCAATGCACGCTGACTTCCAACGTATCGTCCGTGGTCAAGCAATGCACATCACTGTTCCTGTACACTATGTAGGCGCTGAAGATGCACCGGGTCATAAAGCAGGCGGTATCTTTGTATCGAATGCCACTGAACTTGAAATCACTGCCATTCCTTCAAAAATCCCAGAATACTTGACAGTCGATGTATCTGGCATGAACGTCGGTGATTCGATTCACTTATTAGATATCCAGTTACCTGAAGGCGTTGCCATTCGTGAGCTTGAAGTGACTGAACCGTTTAACCGTACCGTGGCTACTATGCAAGCACCGACGGTGGAAGTTGAAGAGCCAATCGAGCCAGAAGCAAATGAAGAAGCTGCCGGTACTCGTGATCCTGAAGGTGACGAAGAAGCACGTAAGCTTCAAGCACAAGATGACACCCATGATGCCCCAAAATCTGATGATGAATAATCATTTGTCATTTGCCGCTTAAGTTGGAATAATCAGCGTGTCAAAACTTAAACTGATTGTCGGACTTGGCAACCCAGGTCAGCAGTATGCCCAAACACGGCATAATGCTGGCTTTTGGTTTGTGGAGCGTATAAGCGAGACGTTTAACATCACCATGACGTTGGATAAAAAATTTCATGGTTTGGTTGGGCGTGGCTTAGTGTATGGCATGGATATACGCTTATTGTTACCGCATACTTTTATGAATAAATCAGGGGAAGCGGTGGTGCCGATGGTGAATTTTTATGGCATCCACAATGACGAACTGCTGATTGTTCATGATGAGCTTGACCTTGATGTGGGTCGTATGCGCTTAAAAACAGGCGGTGGTCATGGCGGTCATAATGGACTGCGTGATATCGTGCCGCATATCGGTGCAGATTTTCACCGTTTACGTTTGGGGATTGGTCATCCAGGACATAAGTCCAAAGTATCGGGTTATGTGCTTGGCAAACCGACCGCTGACGAGCAAATCGCATTTGACAGTATGCTAGATGCTGCCATGCGTACCCTGCCCGATTTGGTAACAGGTGACTTAGCCAAAGCCCAGCAAGCCATCAATAGTTTTAAACTACCTAATGCCTAACGTTAACCAAAGGACAAGATTGATAAATCTTAGGGTCTATCCTTGAACTTTTATTTTCCTTCCATATATTGATTGCAAGATGGATGAATTTCTCACCTTAGATTTCAATCATGTTTAAATTTTATCGAGTTGGTTAATAGCCTCTCATGACTAGCCTGCTCACTTTTACCACAATGACGCGCATCGCGTTAACCTGACAAGGTAAGGAACGATCATGTTATTAACCCTATTAAAAGCCAAACTTCACCGCGCGCGTGTGACCCATTGTGAGCTTCACTACGAAGGTTCATGTGGCATTGATAGCGAGTTACTCGACTTGGCGGGCATCCGTGAGAACGAATCAATCGACATTTACAATGTCAACAATGGTAAACGTTTTCGTACCTATGCGATTCGTGCAGAGGCGGGCTCAAAAATGATTTCGCTCAACGGGGCAGCCGCTCACATGGCAGATTTGGGCGATGTGGTAATTATCGCTGCTTACGCGCAAATGGATGAGAAAGAAGCCGACAACCATCATCCACGCTTGGTTTACCTTGACGAAGGTAATATTGTTAAAGACACTGCCAACGTGATTCCTGTACAGGTTTCTTAATACAGCTTTATCATTACCACGAATGCGCAAGTAAATTAGGCGAGTCATTGAATACTCGCCTTTTTGTTGTATGCATTTTTTATTTAGGCAATACGTTTGGTTGATGGGTGGGTCAAGCCTAAATTGCACGTTGGCAATCTGCTTGCGATAGGTTAATTAGCACCAATGTGGCAGATAACGAAAGGCTCACTCTACAATTAATAACGTTTACTTTTAGTGTCTGTTAATAAAAAAAGCCGAAATTGATTCGGCTTTTTTAAAAAATTAAAGGGCTTAAAGAAGGCAAGATAGGCGATTATTTTTCTACGCCAGCTTCTTGACCTTTATATTTGGCGTTTGCGTAATCCCAGTTGACCAGTTTGTCTAGGAAAGTGTCGACGTAGTCTGGACGACGATTACGATAATCGATGTAATAAGCATGTTCCCACACGTCACACGTCAATACCGCAACTTGGTTATGCGCTAATGGGGTATCTGCGTTTGCAGTTTTGGTGATTGATAATTGACCACCAATGCTATCAGCCACTAACCATGCCCAACCTGAACCAAATTGGCTTACAGCCGCGTTTTTGAATTCTTCACGGAATTTTGCATACGAACCAAAAGCTTCTTCGATTTTGGCTTTTAAATCGCCTGTTGGTTCACCGCCACCATTGGCAGTTAGGCAGTTCCAGTAGAAAGTATGGTTCCAAACTTGTGCCGCTTGGTTAAAAATTGTTGCTTTGCTGCTATCACCTGCGGTGGCTTTGATGATTTCATCTAGCTCTTTACCTTCAAGCCCTGAACCTGGTAGTAGCTCATTTAGTTTGTTGACATACGCTGCATGGTGTTTGTCATGGTGGAATTCTAGGGTTTCTGCACTGATATGTGGCTCAAGCGCATTTTTGGCGTATGGTAAATCTGGTAATGTAATGTGTGACATGTTATTTTCCTTTTTCCTTCGCTATTGTTGTGATGACTCTATGATAAAAGTAACCACATGCCATTTGTGTGATAAAAGCTTTGTATTAAAAGCGCATATATCAAAACCATATCCAAAATGGCAAGTTGGCTGGGTTTATGTTATTTAGTTTATGTTATTTATCTATGCTTCATCAAGCTTTATCAAGGGTTAAAAACGCTCACCAATTTTACTATCGTTAGCTTTGTTTGTTAACCTTGCTATCATTAGCCTTGATAATATCCTCATAACACATGGGTTATTTTGCCATAAAAATTGGCAGAATTTAACCGTTTCTATAGTGGGGATTTATTATCTTGTGGGGTAAAAATCAATGAGTGAATGCTAATAAGCTGATTTTTAACCCGTTACTCCCTATTTGATGATAGCAAATTACTCAAAAAAAACTGTAGTGGTTTGGTATAAGGCTTCTGCAATGTGAGTATTTGCAGCGCGAGCCACTGTTAACTATGCTATGATAAGGTTAAGTTTTTTATGCAAAATACACAGTGGGTCTGTATGTCAGTTTCTATCCCCAAGCAAATACTTCCTACCCGCCAGTTAGTCCTCGCCAGTAATAACCAAGGCAAACTCGCAGAATTTAAGCAATTATTTGAACAAGCCAATCTTGAGATAACAGTCACCCCACAAGGGCAATTGGGCATTGAGGATGCGATCGAAGATGGACTTAGTTTTATTGAAAACGCGCTGATTAAAGCCCGTCATGCCAGCCGTATTAGCGGGCTGCCTGCGATTGCTGATGATTCCGGTTTATTTGTACCCATACTGGGCGGTCAACCTGGGATTTATTCTGCGCGTTTTGCCCAAGATGAAGCCAGCTTTAGCCAGCATAAAGACTTAGCCAATAACCAAAAATTATTGCGGCTGCTTGAACCCCACAGACACACGAATGAGCCGATTATCGGGCAGTTTGTTTGCGTTTTGGCACTCGTGCGCCATGCTGATGACCCGCTACCCATCATTGCACAAGGGATTTGGCAAGGTGAAATCTTGTCCGCCCCGCTAGGTGAGCTGGGTTTTGGTTATGACCCGCTATTTTGGGTACCTAGCGTACAAAAAAGCGCTGCCGAGATGCAAAAGACCGATAAAAACCGCATTAGTCATCGTGGGCAAGCGATGCAGCAACTGCTAATGCAATTGATGAAGTAAGATAAGAGTGCAATTAATGACGTAAAGGTTTGCAATTCACGTCTATCACTTGCATATAGACAGGGTGTGACTGCTAAGGCAATCGATACAGAGATTTTACAGCAACAATTTTTTTACTTTATGTGGCGATTAATTTATACTATACCACTTTCGGTTAATTTTTGCCTTTTAGCATGCGTTAACCCACAGATTTTGGATTGCGTATTTTATAGGCTTTTTTCAATCCCCTTAAAAGCCTGATAACTTATCGCTATTTACCCTTATGAGTGGCACCCACGCTGCTCTTTTTTGATATTTTATGGAAGGTTTTGTTATGTCAAATTCAATTGTGTCAGATTCAACAGTTACTAACTTAGAAGTAACTACCAACAAAAAATCAAATCTTGAAACCCAAATCACGGTTAAAGTACCTGTGTCAACCATTCAAGGTCGCGTGGAAAAACGCATCAACCAAGTGGCAAAAACCGCTAAAATTGACGGTTTCCGTAAAGGTAAAGTGCCCGTATCACACATTCGCGCTCAATATGGCGCAGGTATCCAGCAAGAAGTCATCAATGACGTGATTCGCGATACCGTATTTGATGCGATTCGCCAAGAAAACATCCGCGCTGTGGGTATGCCAAACATTGATGACGTCAAACTTGAAAACGACTTTTTGGTGTATCAAGCCACGGTTGAAGTATTCCCAGAAGTTGAAGTTCAAGGTTTAAGCGACATTGAAGTTGAGCGTCAAGTAGCCACTGTGGGCGATGCCGATGTTGATACTATGATTGAAAACCTACAAAAACAACGTCAAACTTTTGTCGCGACCGAAGACGCAGCGGCCAACGGTGACCAAGTCAAGTTCGACTTTGAAGGCTCAATCGATGGCGAAAAATTTGAAGGTGGTAGTGCCGAAGACTTTAGCCTAGTGTTAGGTAGTGGTCGTATGATTCCAGGTTTTGAAGATGGTATCAAAGGCATGAAAGCGGGCGAAGAAAAAACCATCGACGTGACGTTCCCAGAAGATTACCAAGCCGAAAACCTACAAGGCAAACAAGCACAGTTCAAAATCAACGTCAAATCAGTTGAGCAATCACAATTACCAGAATTAAACGATGAGTTCCTTGAAGCATTTGGGGTAACAGAAGGCGGTTTAGACAAACTTAAAGCAGACGTGCGTAAAAACATGGAGCGCGAAGTAAAAAGCGCTGCCCGTAACCAAGTAAAAGAAGCGGCATTTAACGCCCTACTTGAAAAAAATGAAATCGACGTACCTGCATCGATGCTTGAGCAAGAAATCGATCGCCAACGCAGCATGATGTTAAACCGTTTTGCCCAACAATTTGGTGCAGATCCTAAAACTTTTAACAAAGATATGCTACCAAACGAATTATTTGAAGAGCAAGCCCTGCGCGCTGCCCGTCTTGGCATCATCGTTTCTAGCCTAATTGAGTCAAACAAACTTGAAGTTGACCAAGAACGTGTGACCAAATACATTAACGAAATGGCAGAAAACTACGAAGATCCAAACGAAGTTATCGACTATTACACCAACAATGCGCAAGAACGTGCCAACATTGAAGCGGTGGTGTTAGAAGATCAAGTGGTCGATCATATCTTGTCTCAAGGTAAAGTGACTGACACTGAAGTATCTTACCAAGATTTACTGGCTAGCCAACAACAACAAGCGATGATGTAATAATTGGCTTAATCCATTCTTAGGCATTTAAGCTTAAGGATCTGAGAATGTATTTTTAGTCAGCTTAGTAACTTGTTTTTATGCCAATTGCCCTTATAAACGATAAGGGCTTTTGCATATTTAAAAAGGACAATAACATGTTAGAAAAATTCTTGGACTCTCCTTTCGCGACGAGTCAAATCCAAAATACCGTAACCCGTGACGTGTTGTCACCGCAAAGTGCTTTAGTACCTATGGTGGTCGAGCAATCGGCTCGCGGTGAGCGCTCATTTGACATCTATTCACGCCTATTACGTGAGCGTGTGGTGTTCTTAGCCGGTCAAGTTGAAGACCACATGGCGAATTTAATTGTCGCCCAGTTGTTGTTCCTAGAAGCGGAAAATCCAGAAAAAGACATTCACTTATACATCAATTCACCAGGTGGCTCTGTGAGTGCAGGTCTTGCCGTGTTTGACACCATGAACTTTATCCAGCCACAAGTGTCAACGATTTGTATGGGCGGTGCTTATAGCATGGGTTCATTCTTACTGGCAGCAGGTGAAAAAGGCAAACGCTATGCCTTAGCCAATGCGCGTGTGATGATTCACCAACCGTCAGGTGGGGCACAAGGTCAAGCGACCGATATTGAAATCAATGCGCGTGAAATCCTAAAAATCCGTGAACGCTTGAATAAAATCTTGGCAGAACGTACCGGTCAGCCACTTGAGAAAATCGCCCGTGATGTCGAGCGTGACTATTGGCTAGATGCCCAAGAAGCCAAAGAATACGGTCTGATTGATGAAGTATTAGAAAAACGTCCAAGCATTGCTTAATAGGTTACACAATCACAAAGCAATTAAGACAAGCATAATTTTAGGAGCGTTTTTTTATGTCAAAAAATGACATTGAGCCACATTGCTCGTTTTGTGGTAAAGCCAAACATGAAGTCAAAAAGCTAATTGCAGGTCAGGACGCCAATATCTGTAATGAGTGTATTGAACTGTGCGATGATTTAATCGCCGAATCAAAGTCATCGGGCAGCGACGGTAGTGATACCAATGAGCGTGAAAACTGGGCAGCGCGCAAATTGCCAACGCCCAAAGAAATTCGCAGCCACTTAGATGAGTATGTCATCGGTCAAGATAAAGCCAAAAAAACTTTGGCGGTAGCGGTTTATAATCACTATAAACGCTTAAAGGTGAGTGAAAAGCTGAGTGAAGATAAAGCGTTGACGACACTTGGTGCCGATGATGCGATGGTTGAGCTATCAAAAAGTAATATTTTGCTGATTGGTCCAACGGGCTCTGGCAAAACCTTACTGGCGCAGACCCTTGCTCGCCTACTTGATGTCCCGTTTGCGCTCGCCGATGCGACTACCTTGACCGAAGCGGGGTATGTCGGTGAAGACGTGGAAAACATCGTACAAAAACTGTTGCAAGCGGCAGAATTTGATGTCGAGAGAGCGCAAAAAGGCATTATCTATATCGATGAAATTGATAAAATCAGCCGTAAAAGCGAAAACCCTTCGATTACCCGTGATGTGTCAGGTGAAGGCGTACAGCAAGCGCTGTTGAAACTGATTGAAGGTACGGTTGCCAATATTCCACCGCAAGGCGGTCGTAAGCACCCAAACCAAGAGATGATTCAGGTCGATACCAGTAATATCTTGGTGATTTGTGGCGGTGCGTTTGCCGGTCTCGATAATGTCATTCAACAGCGTACCGAAAAAACCGGTATCGGTTTTAACGCTGAGGTAAAAGCCAAAGACAGCGGCAAAAAAACCGGTGAATTGTTCAAGCAAGTCGAGCCAGAAGATTTGATTAAATTTGGTCTAATTCCGGAGTTAATTGGTCGTCTGCCTGTGGTGGCGACACTGGAAGAACTGGATGAAGAAGCATTGGTACAAATCCTAACCGAGCCAAAAAATGCGCTGGTCAAACAATACGAATACTTGTTTGAGATGGAAAATGCGAAGTTATCGTTTACCGATGATGCGCTGGTGGCGATTGCCAAACAAGCGCTAAAGCGTCGTACCGGTGCTCGTGGTCTACGCTCCATTGTTGAAAACGCCCTGCTCGATACCATGTATGAACTGCCTTCAATGACACCCGGCAAAACCGTGACAGTCAATGAGGCAGTGATTGATAATAACCAATCGCCAGAGATTGTTTAACTGTTAGTGATTTTAAAAATAGCGAGTTAAAAAAACGTGCCACAGCAGCACGTTTTTTTATTTGGCTTAGTTTTTTATTTGGCTTAATCGGTACGAAAATCATTGTGGTTGTATGGCGTGCAAATCTCGAAGGACTTATTCTCTAATTGTAAACACGCCAACCTGTCTGTCATTTGATTAGGCAATAATTCAGTATGATTTCCCCAAAATTCTTCCCAATTCATCACACGGTAATCTTTTAGCCAGCGGTTTTGACGAATTGCAGGTTGATCGTTAATGGTGGCGATGCTAATTTGGTCATCACCCCTGTTTATCTCTGAAGTAAAAGGCATCAAAATTTTATCCGTTTTGGATAGGTATTTACGCTGGGTGTCTTTGGCAAATGTTTTGATAGTTTTGCCATTGGCTAGCTTAAAATTTCGCTTCGTCCACCAAACTTTGCCCGTGGCAGCGGTGGCTGTCATATTGCAAGCGAGTATTTGCTGTAATTTATCGTGGCTAAAAAGATAGCATTGGATTGATTTTGGGTCTAGCTTGTAAACTTCTGCATGGGTAATACCCATAAGACCTAAAACCAATCCTAAAGCAATCGCTAATTTTTTAATCATATGACCACCTGCAGCATTTAATCTTCAATCAACCAACCCTGTTGTACCGCAATGGCAATTTGCTCGGTTATCCAGTCGTGAATGATGGGAAAATCCTGTCTGATAAATGCTTGGGCGGCTTTGACTTGGGAGCGTTTGACTTGATGGTCTGTCCATGCACCGCCATCTGTCACCATATTGAGCATAAAGGGCAATAGCCTATCCACTACTTTAAGTAGTTTGCTTTCAGCACTATGACCTGTTTCTTGCTCATCCCACAGCGTTAACAATTCTGAAACGGGGTTGCCCATCATCGCTGCCAGTTTTTCAACGCCGATACGCTCATCAACATGCGCCTGTGAGCGTTTATCAGCATATAAGAATGTGTCACCCGCCTCAATTTCGCCCAAGTCATGGACCAGTGCCAGTTTGAGCAGTTTTTCATGATTGACATCCAGTTTGAAATGCTGCGCAACTGCCCAACACGCCATCGCCAAATGCCATGAATGCTCAGCTGAATTTTCAAGACGTCGTGGCGTTTCTTTAGACAGTTGGGTGGTATAGTTGCGGCGGTTGACTGATTTTAAGGCATCCAATGCCAACAGATAATCAATAAGTGGTTGCATCAAATACCTCTTAATCCTGCATGGTCTGAGTCGTATTCACTTGACTAGCGCTGAAATCGTTTTAAACGCTGGGTCTTCTGAGCTACGACACAGCTCAAATAAAATTGCTTCAGTGGTGGTGACGACCGCACCGGCACGGCGCATACGACGAATCGCAATTTTACGGTCATACAGGTCTCGCGAGCCCACCGCATCGGTGATAATGATGGGCTGCATACCGTTATCGAGTAAGTCTAACGCCGTCTGCATGACACAGACATGAGTTTCTGTGCCAAATAAAATCACATTGTTGCGATTTTGCTGGGCGATATGATGCCAAGAAGTTGGCGTATCACAGGCGCTAAAGGTTGTTTTTTCAAACACTGGCGTATTTTTTTCAGATAGTAACTGCGTCAACTCTGGCAAAGTATGCCCTAGTCCTTTGGGATATTGCTCATTAACCATAATGGGAATATTGAGCGCTTGTAGACCTTGAATCAAAATCGCTGTTTTTTTGAGTAATTTTCGATGTTCGGCAATATGGGGCGCAAGTTTTTCTTGTATATCAATCAGCATGGCTTGGCAGTCATTGCGCTCGATACGATAGGGTTTTGGGATAAATTTTGTTGTCATCTTCAGCTCCTTTGATGATGGTTCAACTTGGGTGGTTACAATCATTCGTATGTCACGAATGCTATACTATACTCTATTAAACAACGCCATTAAAAATTCATGGCATCATCTGCGGTGTCGACCACAGTTAACTGATAGTCTAAATGCCCTAAATAGCCATAATGTCCTTTTTCACTGAGTTCCGCAACAATAGTGACGTCATCACAATGCACCTGATCCATAAGCTTGGTTTGATGACTGGCTTGATTGTCAGTAGGTGTTTTATTGGACTGATACAGTGATTGGATACGCAGTAATGGGTCATTGAGCGCATAGGTAGCACCATCGGTGACAAAGGTCAAATACTCACCGACCTTGTGCACCTTACCTTTAAAATGCTGATTGGTGACAACCCCGCTAAATGCAGGGGTATATAAACGGCGCGCCCTATATTGCTGCTTGGCATATTGCCATGCGCCATAACTGCCTAGGACAGCAGTTACGCCCGTTGCCGCTGTGGCTGTCACACCGACGCCAATGAGTTTCGCGACAACGTGACGCTTTTTAGCTGTATTTTTTTGTTTGCGAGGCTGTGCTGAGCGCTTCGATTGTTGTGCTTGAGGCTCAGTCGCTTTGTTATTTTTTTTAACCATGAATGTCACTTTAAATGTCACTTTGAAAGTTGTTGTTTGATAAAAAATGCCAGTAATCACTTCAAAAAAAATTGATTAACTTATAGTAAAATGTTTTGGCAACATTTACCGCAACTTTTTGTTAGTATTATTTTTGCCAAATTTGCTTATATTTTGCAAGCAGCTGTTCGGGTGATTCAGGGCGCTCATCGTCTTTGATGATGCAATCAATCGGACAGACTTTGTCACAGGTTGGCTCATCATAGAACCCGATGCATTCGGTGCACAAGTCAGGATTGATGACGTAAGTTTTTTGTACTTTATTGTCGTAGCTAATGGCTTCATTTGGGCATTCGGGCTCACAAATGTCGCAATTGATACAGTCGGAAGTGATTTTTAGTGCCATGTCTTGTAGTCTGTTTTACCTTTAGCGATTAACACCTTTAGCGATTAACGATTGACACCGCACTTAGGCGCCATACATTGTCATCTTGCATCCACAATTCCTGCATGACATTTGCCGTCGGTTCATGCTTATAATACAAAGTGATCATACATTCGGTGAGTGAGAAAAAGTGATAGCGAACACGGTCAGGCAATAGCGGTTGAGACTGCCAGTCTCGAGATTGCCATAAGCTGTGTAAAATCTCATGCCAGCTGTCGCGAGTGTGGATTGCTTTACCGTTAACGAACCGAAAGTTGTCCGCCAAAGTCGTCTCAATGGTTTTAAAATCCTGTGATAAATATCCTTGGATAAACACATTACGGCGAAGTGCTAGGGCATCCTGCAATGCTTCAACATTCACCGCTTCAACAATCGTTGAAATGGTGTCTGATTTATTTTGCCGGTATGAGTGAACCACAAAAATTCCTTAACCTAATGCCTGATACCGCGACAACAAGACCAACTTAGGTAAAAATTGGCTCACTGACACTTTTCATGATTAGCGCAAATTGCAACACATCATCTTGCATCTCTTTAAACGGATTGGCAATTTGACACACCCAGCCAGAGCCTAAAGCGCCATCAATCGGCTCACCTTGTTTATTCCACATTTCTTTGAGTGGGTAGCTCAAATTACCTTGCGGCGTCATGATTTCGATGGTATCACCCACCATCAATTTATTCTTAATTACCAAGGTTAAGCGCGTTGGAGTAATGTCGCTAATCTCGGCAACAAACTGCTGATGATCGGTTTTTGATGACCCATATTCATAGTTTTGGTAATCACTATGTACGTGGCGACGTAAAAAGCCTTCGGTATAGCCGCGATTGGCGAGCCCATCGAGTGCGGTGATTAAGCCTGTATCAAATGGCTTACCAGCGGCGGCATCATCAATCGCTTGGCGGTACACTTGCGCGGTGCGCGCCACGTAATAATGCGACTTGGTACGGCCTTCGATTTTGAGTGAGTGCACCCCCATCTGGGTTAGCTCAGGCACTAGCTCAACGGCACGTAAGTCTTTAGAATTCATAATATAGGTGCCATGTTCATCTTCAAACATCGCCATCAATTCGCCTGGGCGACCTTGTTCTTCAATCAGTACCACTTCATCCGATGGCTGCTGTACATAGTCATCGCCCATCACCACATCACCATTTAGATTGATAGTTTGAATGGCATCTTCTTGCGTGGCTTGAGTAGGAACAAAAACTTCGGGGCTATTGATAGGTTGGCTGATAGGCTGCGTGGGCACGATATCGCCCGTTTCGTTTTCTTCTGCTTTATAGGTGTTGTATGACCAGCGACAGGCATTGGTACAAGTGCCTTGGTTAGCATCACGTTTATTGATATAGCCAGAGAGCAAGCAACGACCCGAATAGGCCATACAAAGTGCCCCATGCACAAATACCTCAATTTCCATATCGGGCACTTCAGCGATGATTTGCTCGATTTCTTTGAGTGATAATTCTCGGGACAAAATCACGCGGCTGACGCCCATTTGTTTCCAAAACTTGACCGTTGCCCAGTTCACCGCGTTCGCCTGCACCGATAGGTGAATTACCTGCTCTGGAAAGGCTTCACGCACCATCATAATCATCCCAGCATCTGACATAATCAGCGCATCGGGTTTCATTTCAATCACAGGGCGGATGTCTTCGATAAAGGTTTTAAGCTTGGCATTATGCGCTTGGATATTGACCACGACATAAAATTGCTTGCCCAGTGAATGGGCGTAGGCAATCCCTTTGGCAAGATTTTCCTCATCAAAATCATTATTGCGCACCCGCAAGCTATAGCGTGCTTGTCCCGCATAGACGGCATCTGCGCCATAGGCAAACGCATATTGCATATTACGAAAAGTGCCAGCAGGGCATAAAAGTTCAGGCTTACGGGTCATAACTATCCTTACAGCGTGTCATACAATGTGAAATTGTTGATATTATAACAAATTTGATAATCACGCGGAAAAAAACTTGAGTAATTTACTCGGAAATCATGCTAAAGCGGTTATAAAATATTCAACGATAAACCCGCACAGACTGCCATGGTCAGCTCAGCGACTTGCTCATCAAATGCACTTGACCATTCACCTTTTAATATCAAGGGCGGTTGTATCCAGCGCCAACGCAATCCCGTAATGATACTCTCTACCGCGCGCTTGCTACCTGTACCGTCAAGCCCAGCACGGATATAACACGCCACAGGCAGTCCTTGTTTTTGCTCAAGCACCGGGTAATAAATTCGCTCAAAAAAATCCTTGGTCAGTCCCGCCATATAACCAAAATTTTCGGTCGTGCCAATGATAATGGCATCCGCTTTTAACACATCTTCCACTTGGGTTTGTAAGGGTGTTTTAACAATCACAGTGACGTTATCAATATCCGCTAGCTGTGTGGCGGATTTTGCAACTTCTGCTAATCGCTGGGTATTATCTGATGGGGTATGTAATACCAATAGTAAATTTTTCATTTCACGCATATTGTATATCCTAAAATTTCATGATTACCCAATTTTGGCGAATAAAAAACCGCAAGGTGATGCGGTTTCAGTCAGCGGTTTAATCCGCAGGTGAGTCACGCCAAATATCAAGGACGGTGAATTTTATCGCCCACTTCCCCCATCATACCGCGTACTGTATTTAAGATATCGGCAGGCAGTACCACGGTTTTGGCATTCGGTGATTTTGACATATCAGTCATGGCTTTGATGTACTGCTCACCTAGTAGATATAGCAGCGGAATCTCGCGCTCGCCCACCGCTTCACTGATCAAGCGAATTGATTGTTCACTGCCTCGCGCCAGTACCACTTGCGCTTCGGCATCACGCCGTGACGCCTCAAGACGTCCATCGGCTTCTGCAATCGCCGCTTGGCGTTGCCCATCCGCTTTGGTCACTGTAGCACGGCGTTGACGCTCCGCAGCCGCCTGTTCTTCCATCGCCATTTGCATGGTGGATGATGGGCTAATATCTTGAATTTCCACGGTTTTTAGGGTAATGCCCCAATCGGCAATATCGTCAGAAATTGACATTTTTAGCGCGGCTTTAATTTGGTCACGCGATGATAACGCACTGTCAAAATCCATATCACCAATGATAGAACGCAGTGAGGTTTGTACCAAATTACGAATGCCTTGCTCGTAATTCTCAATACCATATACGGCGCGCTCTGGATGCACGATATTGATATAAGCCACCGCATTGGCGATAATCACGACGTTATCACGGGTGATTACCTCTTGCGATGGAATATCTAGCACTATGTCTTTGGTAGTCACTTTATACGCCACGTTATCAACATAAGGAATGATAAAATTCAACCCAGGCTCTAAGGTCTGATGGTATTTTCCCAAACGCTGTACAATCCATTTAAACCCTTGTGGTACGATTTTCACCCCTTTATAAAGGGTAAATAGCACAAAGGCGACCAAAAAAATACCAATACCGCTCAACGCTTCCATAACAATTCCTTTATTGATGCCTATTAATGCCTATTGATGCTTGGTGGACTCTACAAGCAACTCATTTCCAATGACATCCACCACAATGGCTCTATCGCCAACTGCCAGCGGTGCGCTTTGATAGCTACGACACACCCACTCATCCGCCCCAAAAATTGGTACACTAAAACGAATCTTGCCCAATTTATCTGCTTGCGGACTTTGAATAATCATGCCTGTTTCCCCGATGATAACCCCCGAACCCAATCCTGCTGTGGTACGATTTTGCATATACGGCTTGATAAATTTAAAACCAATGATAGTAAAAATCACCGATAGTATCAGCCATACCATCAGCCAAAAAAACCAGCTAAACGGTAATATCCATGACAAAGCGGCCACCACAATCGCCGCCACGCCAATCGATAAACTCACAAAACTGGTCAAGAATAGTTCAAGAATAATCAGCACTAACCCCAAAATCAGCCAGTGCCAAGGCTCAATTAGCATATCCCCACCTTGATTTTTACTATACCAAACCCATTATGCAAGATTATGAATTTAAAAACAAATGCCGTCATTTAACCCGCCATCTTTGTCACATTATGCACCATCATCGGCTATCAACTGCTTGACCGTACAGACCGCTAATTGTGGTTAATGATTGCACAAAGATGCCTTTTTTCCTATAGTGGTCAATGACCCTTTCATCTCTAGAGTCCCAAAAAATACGATGAGCCTTGATGCCCTCAAACTTAGTAACCAGTTATGTTTTCCCATTTATTCACTGTCAAAAAGTATCACTAACCACTATCGTCCCCTGCTAAAAGCCTTGGATTTGACCTATCCACAGTACCTTGTCATGCTGGTGCTATGGGAAAAAAGTCCACAAACCGTCGGCTCATTGGGCGATTTTTTAGACCTTGATACCGGCACACTTACTCCTTTATTAAAGCGTCTTGAAAGCAAAGGCTTTGTGCACCGTGAGCGTGCCACCCAAGACGAACGGGTGGTACAAATATCGCTCACTGCCAAAGGGGATGCCTTAAAAGTTCAAGCTGCGTCCATTCCTGGGGCTATGTTGGCTGCCATGCAGTTAGATGACGAAGCTATAGATCTGCTACAGCAAGTGGCGCAAAAACTCTGCCCGACTCATACAGAGGTGTGTACCCACAATATATCACCCAAAAACCATTAAACAAATTTTTAGCGTTAAGTGCTATCTGCCTATGTCTTATCTATTATCATGCGTCTTGTTAGGGTATCGTTAGATTTAGCATTTTTAGTGATTTGTTATTAGTTTGTATGCAGCGTGTGAGAATTTGATTACAGTGTCTAGGCACTGAAAATTATATTGTGTAAAATATAATTTTTTAAAACTTAAATATTAAAACCTAAATACTGTGGCGAATGTTGTAACGTTTATCGCCGATTTTTTCATTCATTCATGCAATTTAACAATTCAAAATAAGGTACTCTTATGAAAATTTTTTATAAAACCCCAACCGCGATTTCAACCGGTGGCCGCTCAGGTCATGTTGCACTAGAAGATGGTTCACTGGGCTTTGATTTACAAACCCCTGAGCAAAATAGTACAGGCGTCAACCCAGAAAAATTATTTGCCATGGGTTATGCCGCTTGTTTTGACAATGCCTTGACTCATGTGGCACAGCGGATGAAGCTAGAAGGCGTCAGCTCAAAAACCTCAGCGGTTGTGGGACTGGGCATGAATAGCCAAGGTGGTTATGCGCTTGACATCGATTTGTATATTGAACTTAGCGGCGTCAGCGAAGAACAAGCGAAAGACTTGGTTGAAACGACGGACAAAGTCTGCCCGTATTCCAATGCCGTGCGTGGCAATGTTGACGTACGCCTTCATACCAAGGTCGTGGCATGATTACCCTATATACCCTAAACCAGTCTCGCTCGCAGCGCATCGCTTGGCTGCTTGAAGAATTGGGGGTGGCTTACAAAGCAGTGATTTTTGAGCGCGACAGCCAAACCAAGCTAGCCCCTGAAGACCTAAAGCAAATCCATCCGCTTGGTAAAGCCCCCATCATTACGGACGACGACACTGGCGAATTGACAACCATCGCTGAAAGTGGCGCGATTGTTGAATACCTGATTGACAGGTATGGGCAAGGCAAATTAAAACCTGCCATCAATACCGCAGATTATACTGATTACCTACAATGGATACACTATGCTGAAGGCTCTTTAGCTTTTGCCTTAATTGCCAACATGTACGCAGGGGATAAGTTTTCTGAATTTTGTCAAAGCCAAGTGGGTTTACAGCTAGGTTATGTCGAGCAGCATTTGGCTGAGCAAGCCAAAAGTGGCAACGCTTGGTTTGTTGGTAATACATTGACAGGGGCAGATATTTTGATGAGCTTTCCGCTACAAGCTGCGCTCGCTGATCTGCCAAAAGACCAGTTCCCACACATTCACCGTTTTGTTGAGCAAGTTGAAAGCCACCCAAGCTATCTAAAAGCCAATGCTAAAATTGGCAAAATCGAGCTTGAAAAACTTGGGCAATAATCTTTATCACTATATTACTTTATCACTACTATATTAGGAACATTTCATGTCACTGATTGAGAATTTACAATGGCGCCATGCCGTCAAAGCCTTTGATCCAAACCAAAGCGTGAGTCAAGAAAATATCGACAAAATCATCGAAGCCGCCCGACTGGCGCCCACCTCATCGGGATTGCAGCCCTTTAAAGTTATCGTGGTCAAAAACCAAGCCATCAAGGCGCAGCTAGTGGCCGGTGCGCTCAATCCTGACTGTATGAAAGAATGTTCTCACGTGCTTGTTTTTGCAGGTTGGCAGGATTATAGCGCCGAAAAAATTGATACCGTGTATGACATGACCACAGATGAGCGTGGCTTGCCTAGAGGACGTTTTGATAGTTATACTTCCATGCTCAAAGCAAGTGTGGCTAAAAAAAGCGCAGACGAAAACTTTGAACATATCGCTCGCCAAGCTTACATTGGCTTGGGACTTGCGTTGGCACAAGCAGCAGAGCTTAAAGTAGACAGTTGCCCTGCCGAAGGCTTTGATCCTAAGCTGATTGACGAGGTATTAGGTTTAGAGAAATTGGGGCTAAAAAGTATCGTAATCATGTACGTGGGTGTTTCAGATCCAGCACGTGATTGGATTGCGCCTATGGCAAAAGTACGCGTAGCTACTGAAGATTTTGTTATTGAATACAATTAATTCATCAGCTAGCAAAAACCTCTAAGAAAAACCCTCTAAATAGCTTATTTAGAGGGTTTTTTATATCTACACCGGGCAAGTGATGTTGGTTAAAGCAATTTGTACGGGGATAAATTTCATGATAAACGGATTTTTTTAATAATCATCTTTATTGACAGCGAACCGGTAGGTTGACAATACCCACCACAGGTACGCCATTTTTGGTAAAGGGGTTAAATTTGCCGCTTTTAGCTTGCATAGACAGTTGTCTATCGACTCTGACATTGCCGGTCGATTTGGCTAAAGTGACGCTGGTTGGATTGCCTTGTTTGTCCACTGTGTAGCGAATAATAGCCGTCAATGCGCCGTTTTCCAGGTCTTCACTATGACAGCTAAAGCTAGGTTGCCGTCGCCAACTTGCTTGCCCTGCCGAAAAGCTCACAGGTGAATTATTTTGAGCTTGCTCGGCTTCTTTATCCTTGTCGGCTTGTTCTTGTCTTGCCTTTTCAGCTTTCGCCCTAGCTTCATCTGCTTGTCTGGCTTTGGCATCAGCTAGCGCTTTTTGACGATCTATTTCTGCTTGTTTGCGCTCCAATTCTTGTTGCCGTTCCAATTCTTGTTGTTGTTTTAAGTCTTGCTGTCTGGCAAGTGCTTGTTGGCGCTCAAATTGTTGTTTTTGCGGTTGTTCGGCTCGCTCATTGGCGAGGGCTAGTTGCCTTGCCATGACAATGTCTTGGTCAACTTGTGGCGGCTTAACGATCGGATTGTCTGCTGGTTTCGACAGTTCGGGTAACGGTTTAATCGGTTGTTCTACAGGTTTTTTAGCAATCGGTTTTTCGACTGTTTTCTCAATAGGCTTGCTGATGGGTTTTTCTATCGGCTTTTCTTCTGGTTTTTCTTCCACTTTTTCTATGGGCTTTTCTGTTGGCTTTTCGACGGGCTTAGGTAGTTGTTTTATCGGTTTTGGCTCGGCTGTTACCGCCATCTCTTTAGGCTTGTCTGCCGCAGGTGGTGGCGCGATAAAGCTAATTTCTAACGGTGGCGTGACATTGGGCGGTTTGATATTAGGCGTTGCCATATTTGCCAAGCTAATCGCTACGATACCGTGTAAGCTCAATACGCCAATCAGTGCCAACGTGCCCGACTTTTTATCGAATATGGCGCTAATATCGTTTGAGAAATGGGCTTGACTAAAGTTAGCGTGAGGTTGGATAGGCATAGTTATAGGGCTGTATGATTAAGGAAAGTCTTGAAATCGCTGTATTATAGTGTGAATGAGAATCGTTATCAATATCTTAAATGATATTAATTCTTATTTATAAAAATTAATGATAATTATTATCATCAATGCTATGATTTGCTATTTTAAAACTTTTACCTTGGGCAAATCATGTTAACCACCCAATCGCTTACCGTCATGCGCCAACAAAAAACCCTTTTACACAACATCAATGTCACCATTGATAAGGGAAAAATCTACGCCTTAATTGGGCATAACGGCTCGGGCAAATCGACCTTAATTAAAGCTTTGGCAGGGGAAACCACCCCCACTAGCGGACAGATTTTATTACAGGATTTTGCTGACAAATCAATCTTTGATTTACCGCCAAAAACCTTCGCCCAACAAGTCGCCTATTTACCGCAAAAATTGCCTGATGCTAGTCAATTTACGGTTGCCGAACTGGTGATGTTAGGGCGATACCCTTATCAAAAATGGCTACAAAAGCCTACGCCACAAGACCATACTAAGGTGCGCGAAGCAATGGCGCTGACCCAAGTCACGCCGTTTGCCGAGCAATCAGTGGCGACGCTATCTGGGGGAGAGCGCGCCAGGGCGTGGCTTGCCATGTGTATCGCCCAAGATACGCCCTATCTGCTACTTGATGAGCCACTTGCCCCGCTCGATATCGTCTATCAAGTTGAAATACTGCGTCTCATTCGTGATTTGGCAAGGCAGAAAAACAAGGCGATTGTGATTATTATTCACGATATTAATCTTGCGGCACAGTTTTGTGATGAGTTTATTGCGTTAAAAAACGGCAAGCTTTGTCATGTTGGTGATATCGCCAGTACCATGCAACCGCAAGTGCTTGACCAGATTTTTGGTATCAATTTGCATTTATTAAGTCACCCAGTCACCGGTAATAAAGTGGCGGTGGTGTGATGAGAGCTTTTTGCTTGTTGATTGTTTTGTTTTTTTTGACAGCTTGCCAGCCTCAGGGGGCTTTAAAGTTTGAAGCACCGCCCGCAGATGCTCACAGCGTCAAAGTCATCACCCCTGATTGGGCGGTGGCTTCGACACTCACTGCCCTAGGCTATCCACCGATTGCCACAGGCGATACCAAAAGTTACCGTGAATGGGTGGGCACGCCCTCGCTACCAAGCGATATCATCGATATTGGGGAGCGATTCACCCCAAACTTTGAACGGCTTGCCCAACTCATCTCACCTTCTAACAATATCGTGATTATTGATAATGATTTTTATGCCCACCTAAGACCTGCTTACGGCAAGACGCCCCATAAGTCGGTGAGTTTTATGTCAAAAAACGCGATAGCGACTTGGCAGGACTATGCTGAACCGACACTTCAGCTAGGTGAAATTATTCATCAGCCGCAACGCGCCCAGCAATTTTTAACCCAGTCAAAAAAACAGCTTGGCGAGCTTGGTGCGACATTTCGCCAGAAGTATCCCCACATCAAAAAAATTGCGGTGGTGCAGTTTGCCGATAGCAATAATTTGCGGATTTATACCAACAATAGCTTGTTTCGACCGACATTTGAGGTGATGGGGTTAAATTTGATTACCCTTGAGGATCAGATGGGCAAAGGCAATCTTTGGGGATTTAATTCGCTGGCATTGAGTGATTTGGCAAAACTTGATGATGATACCTGTTTGGTAGTGGTTGAGCCGTTTAGCCCCATGCTACGTCAAGAATTAGCCAAAAATTTGCTGTGGCAGCGGCTAGGCTATGGCGCAAGGGCTAAAAATAGTCGCTGTATGGCAGTATTACCGCCGATTTGGCTGTATGGCGGTGTGTCTTCTATGGTGGTATTTGGCGAGCGATTAAATCAGGCTCATTGGTTAGGAGGCAAGGCGCATGGGTAATAAAACTAGGCTTCAACATAATCAGCGAGATAACCAGCGAATTACCAAGCCCTTTAATGCCCCTGCCTGTGTGCTTTTTAGTGGCTTAATGTCGCTGGTTTTAATAACCACAGCTTTAGTTCTTAAAACCACTTGGCATGATTCATTGGGGTTATTATTTGCCCGTTCACAGTCGCTAAGCTTAGCGCAAATGGTGGCGCAGTTACAAATTTTGCCGACTATGTTAGTGGCGATATTTGCCGGGGGATTGCTAGGCGTAGTCAGTGTCTTGCTACAGCAATTGGTCAAAAATACCCTTGCTTCAGATAGTACGCTTGCGGTAGGGACAGGTGCACAATTGGCTTTATTAATTGTGACGCTGTTTTTTCCCAGTTTTGGCTTGTATGGTAGCTTTTGGGTGGCATTTGTTGGCGCATTGCTGAGTATGGGCTTGGTGTTTGCGATTGCTGCCAACAGTCGTATGAATCCTGTGGTGCTCATTTTGGGTGGTTTGGTGGTCAATATTTTGTTTTCTGCTATATCCTCACTGTTGATGATTTTTTTCTCAGAAAGGGTTATGGGCGTCATGGCATGGGAAAGCGGTAACTTAACCCAAACCAGTTGGCAAAATAGCCAGTTTTTTGTGCTAATAAGCCTAGTCCTGCCCGTTATCTTGTTATTTTTGGTCAAACCTTTAACCATCATGAGCCTTGATGAACGCCAAGCCAAAGCCTTGGGCGTGCCTGTGGCTGCTGTGCGTATGATGGTAGTAACCCTTGTTGCGGTAGTCACTGCAAGCGTGGTAAGCCGCGTGGGCGTTTTAAGTTTTGTCGGCTTGGCTGCGGCAAGTGTCGTTAATGTAGTAGCGATTCGCCCGATTGGGCAACGCTTAATGGCAGGATTTACGTTTGGGGCGATGCTGTTGTGGCTCACTAATAACGTTGTGATGCTGCTGTCGCCCTGGTTCAAACCATTACTTAATATAACGCTGCCTGTGGGGTCGGTCACAGGAATATTAGGTGCCGGGTTGATTATTTGGTTGGTCATTCGACAAAGTAAACAGCCCATGATTGTCGAACAAAGCCCTAGCCTGCTGGTCGGCAAACGCCGATATTTTGGTGGCGGTTTTTGGGTGGTTGCGGTCGGGTTGTTGCTGCTTGTGACGGTAGGCGTATTAGGTGTTTCCCCTGATGCGATGGGCAGTTTTGGGTGGCATACCGAGGCAAGTTTTATCGAGAGTTTTCGCCTGCCGCGTACCTTATCGGCAATGGCAACAGGTCTGATGCTGGCTACGGCAGGGGTGCTATTACAAAACTTGACTCGAAATCCGATGGCAAGTCCTGAAGTGATGGGCATCAGTTCAGGTGCAGCATTGGGAGTAGTATTGGTGTTCGTGCTCAGTCCAGTGATACTAGGCACACTGGGACTGGCAACCGATTCTTTTTGGGCATTGGGATTGCCTTTATTGGGCGGGCTGTTAGGTGCGGGTTTGGTGTTACTGTTGGTTTTGTGGCTTGCTCGTCGGCTATCCTCAAGCTATTTGTTACTCGTGGGTGTGGCGATTTCTGCATTGATGGGCGGTATTTTAACTTTAATCAAACTGTCAGGCGATCCTCGCTTACAAGCGATGCTTAATTGGCTATCGGGTACCACATATCATGCTTATCGTGTGACGGCGTGGGCATTAATGGTCATTGGTGCAGTGTTATTTTTGCTCAGTTTTTTGCTACTAAAGCCGCTTAGGGTGATTAGCCTAGATGAAACGATGGCTCGCAGTTTGGGCGTATCAGTAAAACGTAGCGAAATACTGATTTTTATTCTTGTAGCAGTGTTAAGCACTGTTTCGACACTGGCGGTTGGACCGCTAAGTTTTATTGGATTGATGACGCCGCATTTAGCCAAGACACTCGGGGCGGTGCAGTTGCCTCATCAATTAGCCTTATCAGCGCTACTGGGCGCAGGATTGATGTTGATTGCTGATTGGGTGGGACGTTACGCGATTTTTCCCTATGAAATACCTGCTGGCACAATCGCTTCCATCGTAGGCGGTTTATATTTTTTATGGTTGATGAAAGGTATGAAAAATTAAACAGATAACTTCTTTGGTTACGCTATCATTATTTATTGTAAATAGAAATAATAATTGTTATCATTCGCAACAATGTTTTATCCATTGTCTTTTGAGTGATTGAATATGCGTTTATCCCTATTATCTTTAGCCGTGCGTTCGTCTTTGGCAGCAAGTACGATTGGCTTATTATCAACCGCGGCGATGGCAGAAGAAGCAAATACCACGGATGCTGCCACAGAAACCCTACTCGATGAAATCGTGGTTACTGCAAGTGCAGATGCGTCAAAAACTGGTTTGCCGCCCGCCTATCAAGGTGGGCAAGTCGCCACAGGTAGCCGTATCGGTATTTTGGGTAATAAATCGACCATGGAAACGCCTTTTTCGACCACAGCCTATACCAATGACTTTATTTTAAATAAACAAGCGGATTCTGTTGGCGATATCCTAAAAAAAGATTCAACGGTGCGTGTGGCTCGTGGCTTTGGTAACTTTCAAGAAGCTTATCTCATTCGCGGATTTGTCACCAACTCTGACGATACCATGATGAACGGCTTATACGGCATTATGCCCCGTCAATCTATCGCAAGCGAGCTATTTGAGCGGGTCGAAGTACAACGTGGCGCTAGTACCTTCCTAACTGGCATGGCACCCGGGGGTAGTAATAAAGGGGGCACAGTCAATTTGCTGCCAAAGCGTGCCACTCAAACGCCGATTCGTAAAGTCACTATCAGCAGCGAAAATGCCGAAAATGGTAAAATTGCCATAGACGTGGGACAACGGTTTGGCGCAAATCAAGCGTATGGTGTGCGTGCCAATGTCGCCTATCAAGACGGCGGTACAGCAATCGATAATGAAAAATCCAAATTGGGTTTGGTCGGTTTGGGTTTAGATTATCGCCAAGATAACATGCGGTTATCGGCAGATTTGGGCTATCAAAATAACGAGCTGCAAAAAACACGCACCAATGTCACCTTGTCAGGTTTGACCCGTGTACCCAATGCCGCTGATGCCAAAAGCAACTGGTCGCAACCGTGGAGTTATTCAAATGAAAAAGATGTGTTTGGCACATTACGGGCTGAATATGACCTTAGCCCAAATTTGACTGCGTATGGCGCATATGGCTTTCGTCATGGCGAGGAAGAAAACTCGCTTGCTAATTTGACGGTCACCAATCTAAATGGTGATGGCACCACCTACCGCTTTGACAATGCTCGTGAGGACGACATCAACACAGGCGAAATCGGTATCCGTGGTAAACTGACCTCAGGCAAAATCAACCATAACTGGGTAGTGTCTGGCAATATCTATAAAGCACAGACAAAAGCGCCTTATCAATTTGATTGGCAAAACACGCTGACGACCAATTTATATCACCCAACCTCGTACGCCAAACCCAGCTGGTCAGCGGCGGCGTTGGCAGGTGGCGATATCGACCATCCTACCAAGACAGGCGAAACCACGCTCACCAGTGTGGCATTGGCAGACACCCTAGCCTTCATGGATGATAAACTTCAAGTGACTTTGGGGGCAAGACACCAAACCATTGAAGACGAAAGTTTTGACCCCACCACCCAAGCCAGCAATGGTAAATATAAAGAAAGTAAAACCACGCCTGCGTTTGCCCTATTATATCGCCCAAGCGATGAATGGTCAGTCTTTGCTAACTATATGCAAAGCCTCAGCAAAGGCGAAACTGCCCCTCTCACCACCACCATTGATGGCGTAGCAACTGAGCTGACCAATGCAGGTCAAGCCATGTCACCGTACGTCACCAAACAAAGCGAAATCGGCGTGAAATACGACCGTGGCGTTATCGGTGCAGGTCTCACCGTTTTTCAAACCAACAAGCCGCGTTATACTACCGTTGATACCACCTTTGAAGCGCATGGCAAAAACCAACATAAAGGCATTGAGCTCAATGTATATGGACAACCCACCGCCAATATGCGAGTGCTAGGCGGCGTGACCTTCCTTGATACCCAACAAAAAGACACCGGTAGCGATGCCACTGAAGGGAAGCAAGTTATCGGTGCAGCGAAAAACCTGTTAAATCTAGGGCTAGAATATGACTTACCCCAAGTAGATGGCTTAACCTTAACAGGCGATGTCATCCATACCGGCAAACGTTACGCCAATGATGCCAACACCCTAACAGTCGATGGCTATACCACTGTGGATTTGGGCGCGAGATATAAAACCCAACTTGCGGGTAAAGCAGTCACGCTCAAAGGGGTGATTGCTAACGTCACCGATAAAGACTACTGGTCATCGGTAGGCGGTTATGAAAATACGGCAGGTGACAACGGTGCAGGCTATCTTACCTTAGGTGAGCCACGCACATTGAAGCTGTCAGCGACCTTTGATTTTTAATTTGACACATCGTTAACGTTTGCCATCGGATGAAGCTTGCTTTGTCCGATTTTTATTTGAGACTGCCTAAAAAATAAAAGCTAAACAGGAAATACATGTTCCCCACTATCATGCCCCTTATGACCCTCATCTGGCAACAGCACCGCTTTGCCTTTATCAAAGTCATCTTGCTCAATCTGCTTAATGCCTTGGTGAATGTCGCTATTATCGCCTTTATTAACCGTTTTTTAATCGTAGCAGTCGGCACTGATAATAACCTCTTAGGCAGTTGGCAGATATTAGCGGTATTTTTGGTAGCGATTATGGGTTTATTAGCGACAACGTTTATGTCACAGCTTGCCTTGACTAAGTTAGGGCATCGCTTTGTGTTTGAATTGCGTTCGCAACTGATAAAACGTATCTTAGACACTTCAATCGCCCAAGTCGAAAAAATCGGTAGTGCCAAGCTGTTAGCCAGCTTAACTACCGATGTGCAGTCGATTACCGTGGCGTTTGTACGCTTGCCTGAGCTGGTACAAGGGGTGATTATCTGCACAGCGACTGCGGTTTATTTGGGGTTTTTATCTCTGCCAATGCTGCTTGTGGTCATGGGGTGTATTACGCTGACCATTTTTATCAGCAGTAAACTTGTGGGTCATGTGTATGCCCATTTAGCCACATTACGAAATATCAATGATGCACTGTATCAAGATTATCAAGCGGTGATTGATGGACGAAAAGAACTTGCCTTAAATCGTGAACGTGCCAACCGTCTATTTACCCATGATTATCAACGCCACGCAAGCGACTATTTCAGCCATATTGTCAAAGCCGATACTTTTCATTTATCAGCTGTAAGCTGGTCAAATATTATGATGTTTGCCGTAATTGGGGTGATTTATGCCCTAGCCAATATTTATCACTGGGTGGATGCGGCCACCGCGACTACGTTTGCCCTCACCGTATTATTTATCCAGTCGCCTCTACTGATGGCGATTGGGGCATTTCCCACCGTGCAAACGGCTAAAGTTGCCTTGGAAAAAATACAATCATTACAGCTTGCCGACTATAGCCCCGATTTTGATACCCAAATTTTAACCCCAAATTGGCAAGTCATTACTTTTAAAAATATAAATTATCACTATGACAATAGCGCAAATTTTGGCTTAAAACATATCAACTTTACTTTAAAACGGGGCGAAGTGGTGTTCTTAATTGGCGCCAATGGTAGCGGAAAATCTACACTTGCCAAGCTCATCACAGGGTTATATCAGCCTAAATTTGCGGAAAACACCGGTATTTTTATCGATAATCAGCCTGTCGCCTCAGAACATTACCCCCATTATCGCCAGTTATTTTCAGCGATTTATAGCGATTTTTATCTGTTTAAAACTGTGATGGGAAGCGCGCAAAATGCGCCCAACGCCGAGTTAATCGACAATTGGCTTGATATCTTAGCCATCAAAGAAAAAGTCAGCGTCACCGATAACCAACTTAGCGCCACCGAACTTTCGCAGGGGCAGCGCAAACGCCTTGCCATGCTGCTTGCTGTCGCCGAAGAAAAGTCTATTTTACTGCTTGATGAATGGGCTGCCGACCAAGACCCTGCCTATCGCCGTGTGTTTTATCACACTATTATTCCCATGTTGCAAAAAATGGGCAAAACGCTTTTTATTATTAGTCATGATGACAGCTATTTTGAAAAGGCTAATAGATTGTTGATGATGAAAAATGGCGAACTCAGCGAGCTGACCGGTTTGCAACGCGAAAAAGCCAGTCTAGATGCCATTACAGTGATTGGCGGGCATTAAACAGTCGACATGGACTGCTCTAAAACCTCGTAAAAGCGGATTAAATGTAATTGCAAATGAGAATAATTATTGTTATTATTTTCATTAATTTTACCATACTGTAAATTTCTGTAATTATTTATTGTGGCGGAGTCACTTATGCGTTTATCTTTTTTATCAGTAGCAATACGTGCTAGTTTAGCGGTGGGTATCAGCCATGTTTTTACCAGTCAAGTGCTGGCAGACGTTGCAGCCAATAGCGAAGATGCACCTGAAACCACATTAGATACCTTGGTCATTCGTAGTGATGCTTACCGCACCACCGCTACCAAGACCGCCCTTGACCCCGAAAAAACCCCCATGAGTTATTCTCGTATTGAGCAAGAGACATTGCAGCAACGCCAAGCAGACAGTGTCGCGAGTGCGCTGCGTTATGAGCCAGGTGTCAGTAGCGAAAGTCGTGGGACAGTTGGAATTTTTGATGAATATACCCTGCGTGGTTTTAAGAATTATTCCAACTTTTATGACGGCATGCGGCTGCCGTATGATGGAACTTGGAATTTAATGCCCCAAGTCGATGCTTATGCCACCGAAGCCGTGGAAGTACTCAAGGGACCTGCTTCGTCACTGTACGGCTATAATGAGCCGGGTGGTATGGTCAATCAAATCGCCAAGACCCCAAAAAACACCCCCGAAAACGAAATCAGACTACGCGCAGGCACCAATAATCTTAAAGAAATCGCCATTGACAGCACAGGTCCTATTAACGATACCACCAATTATCGCATGGTGGCATTAGCCCGTGAAAAAGACGGACAAATGCAAACGACCGAAGAAAAACGGGTGCTACTTAATCCCTCTATCGAATACAAACCGAGCAACAATATCTCGGTGCTTGCCAATTTGTATTATCAAGATGACCCTCATCAAGTCCCTTCTACCCCACTACCAAGTGTTGGCACAGTGTATAAAGCCAGTTATGGTAAGCTAGACGCGGATGCCTACGCAGGCGATAAATGGAATGATTTTAGTAAAAAAGTCTTTATGCCAAGCGAGACCATCAACTGGAAAATCAATGATTTGTTAACCTTTAAACATACCTTGCGTTACACCGATGCCGATGCCCAACAAAAAAACACCTACCATCAAGGCTTTAGCGAGGGCTCAGACAGCCAGCTTATACGCACGGCCTACACGACCGATGAAAAAATGACCAACTGGGCAACCGATAACCAACTGGCTTATAGTCTGATTACCGATAATGCCTCACACAATTTATTATTGGGTGTGGACTATCAAAAAACTGACAGCACCGCTAAGTACGCAGATGCCATGTACAATGACATACCCATCATCGATTTAAGCGATCCTGATTATGATTTATTTAGCAAAACTGCCCTTAGTTTGACAGGCTATCAACAAACCGATGATATTGAGCAAAGTCAATTCGGCGTTTATCTACAAGATGAAATGCAATGGAACAAGCTTACTGTGGTCGCAGGGTTACGCCATGATGACTATAAAAGCACCACCAAAACCACTGCCACAGGTAGTAATGCAAAAACCACCGTCAACGAAGCCAACCAAACATCCGGGCGATTGTCAGCCCTGTATCAACTTGACAATGGGTTTGCTCCCTATGTCAGCTACGCTCAGTCATTTCAACCATTATTGGGCGTCAACTATATTACAGGTGAAGCCTTTAAACCCACCACCGCCAACCAAGTTGAAGTCGGCATAAAATACAGCTCAGCGGATAAAGCCACCAAAGCCACGCTATCTGCCTACGATATCACGCGCAAAAATGACAAGGTCACTGCCATCGACTGGACCAAACAAACCCAAACAGGTGAAACTAAATCAAAAGGTTTTGAAATTTCTGCCGATCATCGTTTCAACGATTGGCTGAATGTGGGTGTCGGCTATGGTTATGTCGATGCTGAAATCACCAAGGATGAGTTTAATCCCCAACTGGTCGGAAATACCCCGCAACAAATTGCCAAGCACAATGCCACACTGTGGGCAAGTATGAAACCCAACGCCAAAACCGCGGTGCAAGTGGGTGTGCGCCACATCGCTGGGATGCAGATTGATAGAGAAAACTCAGATACCTTACCAAGCGTCACCTTGGTGGATTTGGCTGGCAATTATCAAATTAACCCCACGTTCGATGTGGGCTTGACTGTCAGTAACTTGTTTGACAAAACCTACGTGGGTAGTTGTTATGACCGCAATAATTGCTGGATGGGCGCTGAGCGACAAGCCAGTGTTAGCTTAACAGCGAAGTTTTAATCATGTTCATAAATCTAAACAGAGGACTTGTTACCCCAAGTCCTTTCCTTATCGCCCTTTAACAAAAATTACATTCTATGCACCCAGAAAATCTGACTTTATTTGATGACCCCGAAATTGCCGACATCATCGATCACATCAACGAAGACCACAGCGATGATATGAAGCACATGGCGTTAGGCTTGCTAAACTTAACCAAGGTTCAGCAAAAAACCTTGCAAAATGTGACCTTACGCCAAATCTATCAACAAGGCTTGCTCTTGGATTTGCAATTTGCGCAAAACGAGCCGCACTTAGACAATCAACTTTTGGCATTTAGTGAGCCGACCCAAACCCTTGAAAAATTTAACGACCAATATGTCGCCTTATTGCAGCGTAGTGACCGCAAACGAGGTAAAAAGACCATTGACATCAAGCAGCGTCAATTTTGCCTGCAAAGCGTGGAAGCGGTTAGTCACCATATGTATCGTTTGACAGTGCAAACCGATAGCGATTTATCCGATTTACCGGCAGGTTATGCGTTTTTATTTGATGTCAAACTGCCCGCCACCGACCTAAAAAAACACCCCCGCCCATACCGCTATTATACGCTTCGCAAGGCATGGCAAACCGTCAATGAAAACGGCGAAACGCAAAATCTTGCTTGGATAGATATTTATTGTCATGGAGAAAAAAACGGCGAAATCAGTCTTGGCGAAACTTGGGTAAAATCGTTAAAAACAGGCGATGTTTTTACCAGTGAGCGAGAATTCCCCGAAAAAATCGACCATCTCGATGTTAATCAGCCACAGGGACAAAGTCTATTAGTCGCTGATGAAACCTCACTGCCGACCGTAGCCAGACTGTTAGAGCAGTCGCCAATGAGCGAGCAGACAACACCGCCGATTGTACTGACCTTTTTGCAAAGCCAGCAAGATTTGGCTTATTTAGAAGACGTTTTAGCCCAGTATCCTGCAACGGTGTTGCCAATTGTCGCGGATGATAACCAACTGCCCCATACGCAGATTTTTACGACCCTACAAGATTTTTTACAACAACATCCTCACAAAATTGACCACATCTGGGGTGGTCTTGAAGCGACAACAACGAAAAAACTGCGTTCGCTATTGGATGAGTTATTACAGTTAAGTCGGGATAATAGCGTACTAAAAGTGTATTGGCGAGCAAGCTAACGGCTATCTCGGAATTGGGCAGACAATCAGATGCGTCTTTGGGTGTTTGGTCGTAACAATTGGTTGTTTGCAGGGTCACTTGACGGTAGGCAGCGGGCAGCGAATTTTATTAGCCCCTATTTATTCATCATTTTGTCACGCAACCTTTCTATGATATTTCACAAATTTATCAACGCTCTTATTTGAGCCTAATTTAGTGAGCGATCATGAACTATAAGACCCATCATTATAAAACCCATCATTCTAAGAATATGCAAATCAAGCGCATTTGCCTCACCACATCCATGATTGTAGCAAGCATGTCACTTGTTGCTTGTAATAACAATGATAATGATAGTAATGACCCTAAACCCCAGCAAATCGCTACCAATACGAACCTTAACTTTACTATTCTTGAAACGTCAGATTTGCATAATAATGTCATGAGTTATGATTATTACAAATTGACAGAAGATAAAAGTTTGGGGCTTGAGCGAACTGCAACGCTTATCGATAACGCTCGTAGTGAATCTGCCAATAATATCTTGCTAGATAACGGTGATACCATTCAAGGTAGTGCTTTAGGTGACTATCAAGCAACGGTGAACCCTGTCAAATGCGACGAAACACTGGGCATTTATAAAGTTATGAATGACCTAAAATATGATGCAGGTACGATTGGTAACCATGAATTTAACTATGGATTGAACTATCTTAATCAAATTACAGGCAGTCAGTTTAATGTTGATGGCATAACCGCAAGTGCCAGTGCTTGTAAAGGACCTAACTTCCCCTTAGTTTTATCCAATGTCATTAGCGCTCGCAATAATCAGCCACTGTTTAAGCCTTATAAAATCATTACCAAAACCTTTACGGCAACCACACCAGATGGTAAAACAGTTACCGTACCGCTAAAAATTGGTATCATTGGATTTACCACACCCGGTATTATGCAATGGGACAAAAAATGGCTAGACGGCAAAGTCACTACCGCCGGTGCAAAAGAAATGGCAGAAAAGTATGTGCCACAAATGAAAAATGAAGGTGCAGATGTCATTGTCGCCTTGTCACATGGTGGTATTGATACCTCACCATACAGCCCAACGATGGAAAACGCCAGTTGGCATCTATCGCAAGTGGCAGGTATTGATGCGATTTTGATGGGACACACACATCAAGTATTTCCTGATGCTAGTAGCAAAGACACCCGCCTAGACCAAGCAGGTATTGATAAAGTTAATGGCTTGTTAAACAACGTCCCTGCAGTCATGCCAAGCTTTTGGGGTAAAGGGTTAGGCGTCATCAAATTGAATCTAACCTTTGATGGTCAAAAATGGGTCGTCAATAAAAACAATACCAAAGTGGAAGTGCGTACTATCCAAAATGCTGATAAAACTTTTGTCGCAGCTAACGCGCGAGTGGCTCAATTAATTCAAGCAGAACATAATGCCACTATTAATTATGTCAAAACCCCAATCGGTACATCCGATTTCTCAATGACTTCTTACTTTGCTGATGTGGGTGATGTATCAGCGATTCAAGTGGTCAACCAAGCACAAGCCAATTATATCAGCGATTATATTAACGCCAATTTGCCACAATATAAAGATATCCCTGTCTTATCGGTGAGTGCCCCATTTAAAAGCGGATTTGCAGGGGGTTCAGATTATACGGATGTTGCTCAAGGCAATATCGCCATTAACAATGCGGCTGATTTATACCTGTATCCAAATACCGTGTTTGCAGTAAAAATAAAAGGCAGTGATATCAAAAAATGGCTAGAGAATTCTGCCAAACGCTTTAATCAAATAAACCCAAGCCTTACTACGCCCCAAGCGTTAATCAGCACTTTTCCTGGGTATAACTTTGATATGTTTACCTCAGCCGATGTGCAATATGAGATTGATGTGACTAAACCTATCGGTAGCCGTATCCAAAACTTAACCTACAAAGGCAAGCCGATTGAAGACAACGCACCATTTATCATCGCAACCAATAACTATCGTGCATCAGGTCTAAAGGAATACTACAGCATCAATAGTACCAATGTAGTCGAATCCCCTGATGCCAATCGTGATGTGCTGATTAACTACATCAAAGCGGCTAAGAATTTATCATTAACCAATAATGGTAGCAGTCGTAGCTGGCGGTTTGTCAAAGTAAAAACAGCGGGTCCTGTAACCTTTAAATCGAGTGCAAATAAAATTGACTTTGCCCAAAAAGCAGGATTAACCAATATTAGCGTCGTAAATAATGACGACGGTTCAAATAAAGGCTTGGCAGATTATGCGATAGATTTATCAAAATAATCGCCAAAAAACTTGTATTTTATTTATCGTTAAAAAGTGTGGCAACTGCCACACTTTTTCTTTTTCTATTTTATTAAGCTTTAAAAGGTACAACAAAAGGTACAGCGGATAAGCTTTGACATGCCATCCTTCTTACGTTTATACCGGATTTTACGACACTTGTGTTTTGTTGTTTGGTGTTCATAAAGGTAGTGTCTCAGCGTTTTAGGTTTCCGACAATACGAAATATAAAACGTCTTGAGAAAGTACAAAGCAAAAAAACACCCCCTTACTGATGTAAGGGGGGGTGTTTTGGAATAGGGAGCTGACGATGACCTACTCTCACATGGGCGAACCACA